>CAZWUR010000177.1:0-1560 GCA_964637205.1 uncultured Rubrivivax sp. | reverse complement strand
GTCCTTGCTGCCTGCGCGCAAACGCAAGGCTTCGCTTGTGACACAGTAAGACTAGGCATGGGCGTAGCCGCCGGCCTTGCGACGCAGGGTCTTGCCCTCCTGGGCATAGGTCTGCTTCAAGACGATGCCACAGCGCCGGGCGGCGCTGACCACTTTGTGGCGGGCGATCTCCAGCAAGCGGCTGTCCACCGGGTGCGCTATGGCCTTGGACTGCACGGTGGAGTCAACGATCACGCGCTCCAACTCAACCGGTTTGACGGCCTGGATGTCGACGGCGCACTCGATGGTGGCCTTCAGCAGTTGCTCCAGGCCGTCCTCACCCAGCAGGCGCCGGAAGCGGCCGATCTGGGTGGCGTCGCATGGCAGACGCGGCTCGTAGTAATCCATGCCGCTGAAGAACTGCCATTGCACGTTCTCGGACCAGCGCTCGACGAGTCCCTCGTCGCTCAAGTTGAAGCTGTTCTTCAGGTACAGCAGGCTGGCCATCAGGCGCACCGGCAACCGTGGGCGGCCCGCCGCGCTGATGCCGCCGCCGAATTCGCCAGCAAACGCGCCGGCCAGGTCCTCACCGGCGATACGCTTGGCCGGCTTGGCCTGGTGCGTCAACTTCGGCGCCACCGCCACCTCGATCGCCGCCCAGGGCAGCCGCGTGGCCAGCACCGCCAGCGGGTGCTTCAGGTCGATCATTTGATCCAGGCGCGAGCGAAAGAAGTCTTCGGTGGCCATCGGCAGCGGTCCTCAATCCCTCAGGAATTGCAGCTCATTGGATTCATTCCCGAGAGAAATGACCATCCGAAATCACCCGAAAGTCGTTGCCGAACAACAGCTTGCGAATTTCGCAGGGCCGACTCGATACGGATCTGCCGGTCTCGGGCGTGATCGCCGCCGGGCCAACGCGGCGGCGGGTCGATGGCGCCCAGGCCGGGGAGTTCGAACTTTGCGCGAGCGAGGTGCTGCTGGCCGAGTTGGTCGAGGTGCCGTCGCGCGGGAAGTTCGCGCAGCGCCTGGCGCAGGCCAGCTTGATGCCCAAGGGCATCGTCGATGACCTGCGGCGGCTGGCCGTCGTGTCGTGGTGTCACCGGCCGACGTGCCGCGCGTGGTGCCCACCGATCCCGATGACGATCACGTCATCGCCGCGGCCGTCACCGGCCAAGTCGATCGCATCGCCTCAGGTGACAAGCGCGATCTCCTGCCGATGGGCAGCTCCCAGGGCATCCCGATCATCACCGCGCGGGAGGCCGTCGAGCGGCTGGAGGCAAGAAGCAAAACCTGATCACTGCCGTCATCCAAGACCTTCAATGATTTTCTTCAAGCGGTGGCGTTTCTGCTCATCACTCTTAACCCGAACACCCTCTTCAATGGATCTAGCAGCCGCGCCACCCGCAATTTTCGCAAGCGAGCCAGCACATTCCGGGCGAGGGAAGAATTCGGGATTGCGGACCGCAGTCTCCAAGACGGCAATGGCTTCATTTCTCTCTGGCACAGCCTCAAGAGTTTTGCACGCTGCAACGATGGTCCAGTAAGACCGCAAAGGCTTCTACAAGTAGCTCTTCAGTACTG
>CAZWUR010000176.1:0-1625 GCA_964637205.1 uncultured Rubrivivax sp. | reverse complement strand
CGGCTCGCCGTGCGCCGGAACTCGAACGCGAGGCGTGTGCCGCGATAGAGCGCCGCGGGCGGCGCGGCGGCGCTGATCGCGATGTGGACGCCGCGGTCGTAGAACTCGTCGATCAGCGAGATGAAGCGGCGCGCGGCGTTGTCGCGTGTTTCGTCGAGCACGGGCACGTTGGAGACGAGCACCGCCGGGTAGTCGCCGGCGATCTCCCGGTAATCATCCTTGCCGCGCGGGCCTTCGCAGAGCGCCGCGAACTCGAACCAGGCCGCGTTGTCGCTGTCGCGTACGACGTCGATCGGCCGGTCGGCGATCGTGACCTGCCCGCCGGCGGTGCCCGCGCCGCCCGCGAAGAACTCGAAGAGGCGCGTCATCCCGGCCGGTGTCCCGGGCGCGGCGCAGTCGAGGTACAACGAGACCTTCGCCAGCTCCCGCAGGCGATAGTCCATGCCGGCATCCACCGCGATCACCTCGGTGTACTTCTCGAGCAGCGCGATCGCGGGCAGGAAGCGCTTGCGCTGCAGGCCGTCGCGATAGAGCCCCTTCGGCGGCATGTTCGACGTGACGACGAGCGTGACGCCGCGTCCGAGCAGCGCGTCGAACAGCCGCGCGAGGATCATCGCGTCGGCGATGTCGGTGACTTGCAATTCGTCGAGGCAGAGGACCCGCGCCTCCGCGGCGAACCGGTCGGCAACGACGAGGAGCGGGGACTCGACATTCACGAGGGTCTTCAGCTGTACCTGCACGTCGTGCATGAAGCGGTAGAAATGCCGGCGGCGCTTCGCCTCGAAGGGCAGGCTCGCGTAGAAGGTGTCCATCAGCAGCGTCTTGCCGCGGCCGACACCGCCCCACAGGTAGATGCCCCGGTGCGCCGGGTTTGCGCGACGCCGCAGCAGGCGACGCACGCGCGTCAGCGGCTGCTGTGCCGCGCGTTCCGCGGCAGCGAGGCGCGAGCGCAGGTTCTCGAGGCGGGCGATCGCGGCGAGCTGCGATGCGTCGGGCACGAAGCCGCGCCGCTCGAGCTCGCGCGCGAGAACGGGCGAGGGCATCGTCAGGTCGTGAGCTCGGGCAGGTCGCGGAAGAAATCGAGCGCGGCAGGGTTCGCGAGTGCGTCGCGATTCGCGACCGGGCGACCGTGCACGATGTTGCGCACGGCGAGTTCGACGAGCTTGCCGCTCAAGGTTCGCGGCAGGTCGGGCGCGGCGATGATTTTCGCCGGCACGTGCCGCGGCGTCGTATTGCGGCGGATCGCAGCGCGGATGCGGTCGCGCAGCGCGTCGTCGAGCGGCACGCCTGCGCGCAGGCGCACGAACAGCACGACCCGCACGTCGCCGTCCCAGTCCTGCCCGATCGCGAGCGATTCGAGCACTTCGGGCAGCTGCTCGACCTGGCGGTAGATCTCGGCGGTGCCGATGCGCACGCCGCCCGGATTCAGTACCGCGTCGGAACGGCCGTAGATCACGAAGCCGCCGTGCTCCGTCTCGAGCGCATCGTCGCCGTGGTGCCAGGTGTCGGGGAAGCGCGCAAAATACGCGTCGTGGTAGCGCGTGCCTGCGCGGTCGTTCCAGAAGCCGACCGGCATCGACGGAAAGGGTGCCGCGCAGACGAGTTCACCGCGCGCCCCGATGACC
>CAZWUR010000175.1:0-1715 GCA_964637205.1 uncultured Rubrivivax sp. | reverse complement strand
TCGGGCAAGGCCGAGAAGTGCATCTTCTGCTACCCGCGCATCGAGGCCGGCCAGCCCACCGTGTGCTCGGAGACCTGCGTCGGGCGCATCCGCTACCTTGGCGTGATGCTCTACGACGCCGACCGCATCCAGGAAGCGGCTTCGGTCGAGCGCGACCGTGACCTGTATCCGGCGCAGTGCGACATCTTCCTCAACCCCAGTGACCCGAAGGTCATCGAGCAGGCGCGCCGCGACGGCATCCCCGAGGCCTGGCTCGAGGCCGCACGCAAGAGCCCGGTCTGGAAGATGGCGATGGAGTGGAAGGTGGCCCTGCCCCTGCACCCGGAGTACCGCACCCTGCCGATGGTCTGGTATGTGCCGCCGCTGTCGCCGATCAGTTCGGCCGCCAATGCCGGCCATATCGGCACCAATGGCGAGATCCCGGACCTGAAGGACATGCGCATCCCGCTGCAGTACCTGGCCAACCTGCTCACCGCGGGCGACGTCAAGCCGGTCGAGCGTGCACTTGAACGCATGCTGGCGATGCGCGCCTACCAGCGCGGCAAACATGTTGACAAGGTGGAGAACCTGGCCGTGCTGCAGCAGGTCGGCCTGAGCCAGGCCGAGGTCGAGGAGATGTACCAGATCATGGCGATCGCGAACTACGAGGACCGCTTCGTCATCCCGACGACGCACCGCGAATACGCCGAAGACACCTTCGATCTGCGCGGCGGCTGCGGCTTCAGCTTCGGCAACGGCTGCTCCGACGGCCAGACCGAGACCAGCCTGTTCGGCGGCAAGAAGCCGCGCACGATCCCGATCAAGGCCACCGTCTGAAGGAGACCGCGACCATGTTGACACGCAAGACCCCCAAGGCCGCGCGCTACAGCCAGCGCGCACTGGCCGCGCTGCTGCGCTACCCCGATGCCACCCTGCGCGCGGCGCTGCCCGAAGTGATGCAGGCGCTGCGCGACGAAGCCGTGATCGCCGCATCCCGGCTCGACGAGATCGAGGCCCTGGCCTGCCGGCTGGCGGGCGGCGACCCCTACGAGGCCGAAGCCGGCTACGTCGAGACCTTCGACCGCAGCCGGCGCAGCTCGCTGCATCTGTTCGAGCATGTGCACGGCGATTCGCGCGACCGCGGCCCGGCGATGACGGACCTGCTCAAGACCTACGAGGCGGCAGGGCTGTTCCTCGGCGAAGGTGAACTGCCCGACTTTCTGCCGGTGGTGCTGGAGTTCGCCTCGACGCAGCCGCCGGCGGTGGCGCGCGAGTTTCTCGGCGAGATGGTGCACATCCTCAACGCCGTGTTCAGCGCGCTGCGCGAGCGCGAAAGCGCCTACGCCTCGGTGCTGGCCGCGATCATCGAGCTCGCCGGCGGCACCGCGGCGGCGGTGCCGATCGAGGCCGACCCGGGGCTCGACGACGCCTGGGCCGAACCCCCCGCCTTCGACGGCTGCAGCACCGCCGGCCAGGCCCGGCCGGGCACGCCGCAGCCGATCCAGATCGTTCGCAAAACCACATCGCAGGGAGCGGCCGCATGAACGCCCTCAACACCTTCTTCTTCGGGATCTATCCCTATCTGTGCCTGGCGGTGTTCTTTGCCGGCAGCCTGATGCGCTTCGACCGCGACCAGTACACCTGGACCAGCGACAGCTCGCAGTTGCTGCGCAAAGGACAGCTGCGCTGGGGCTCCAACCTGTTCCACGTCGGCATCCTGTTCCTGTTCTTCGGCC
>CAZWUR010000174.1:0-1761 GCA_964637205.1 uncultured Rubrivivax sp. | reverse complement strand
CCTGGGCACCGGCGACCCGAAGAACATGCCGGTGGCGCGCCAGGACCTGATGCGCCGCGTCTACCGCCGCCACTTCACCTTCGCCGGCAAACATTTCCCCAAGCTGGTCGGCGCCGTCGACCTCACCAAGGAGGTGCTGGACGATTGGTGGAGCTACTACAACCAGTGCTCCGAATGCCGCCGCTGCAGCGTGTTCTGCCCCTACGGCATCGACACCGCCGAGGTGACGATGGCGGCGCGCGAGATCATGGACTCGGTGGGCCTGGGCCAGAAGTACGCCAACGAGATCATCGGCAAGCTGCACCGCCTGGGCAACAACCTGGGCATCCCCGAACCGGCGCTGGCCGACACCCTGCTCGGGCTTGAAGAAGACACCAAAGAAGAAACCGGCGTCGACGTGCGCTTCCCGCTCAACCAGAAGGGTGCCGAGGTGCTGCTGATCACGCCGTCGGCCGACTTCTTCAGCGAGCCGCATGTCGACAGCCTGATCGGCTACGCCAAGGTCTTCCACGCCGCCGGCATCAGCTGGACGCTGTCGAGCATGGCCAGCGAGGCCGGCAATTTCGGCCTCTTCATCGGCAACTACGAACAGTTGCGCAACATCGCGCTGCGCATCCGCCAGGCAGCGCTGGAACTCGGCGTCAAGCGCATCGTGGTCGGCGAGTGCGGCCACGCCTGGCGCGTGGCCTACAGCTTCTGGAACACGCTCACCGGCATCGGCGCCGGGGCTGATGACCCGTTCGCCGTAATGCTGCAAAGGCAGCTCGACCATCGCCACAAGCAGCCGACGCACATCTGCGAGCTGACCCACGAGCTGATCGGCCGCGGTGCGCTGCGCTTCGACAAGGAGCGCAACGACCACCGCATCGTGACCTTCCACGATTCGTGCAACGTGGCCCGCGGCTCGCGCATGGGCGACACGCCGGGCGGCCAGTTCACGATCCCGCGCGACATCGTGCGCGCGGTGGCCAACCACTATCACGACATGGCGCCGGGCAGCACCCACGAAGCCACCTTCTGCTGCGGCGGCGGCGGCGGGCTGCTGACCGACGACCTGATGGAGATCCGCGTCAAGGGCGCGCTGCCGCGCATGGAGTCGCTCAAGCACGTGGTCGACGCGCACGGCGTCAATTTCATGGCCACGATCTGCGCCATCTGCAAGGCGCAGTTCAGCAAGGTGCTGCCCTACTACGGCTTCGACATGTCGATGGTCGGCGGGGTGCACCAGCTCGTCAGCACCGCGATCCGGATCGGCGAGCAGCCGTAGAAGGAGATTCGCATGTCAGCCATCGTCATCCTGGGCGCCGACATCGGCGAGCCGATCCGCCAGAACTGCATGCTGAAAGCGCCGGGCGTCCTGCGCCCGGCCGACAAGTAGGAGTCCGAGAACATGTCCAGCTCAGAAACCGCCGCGGTCCAGCCGCTGACCTTCCGTCGCTACAAGGACGGCGACACCAAAGTCCGCCGCTGGCAGGCCGAGATCTTCGACGCCGACCATTCGCACAAGTGCCCGACCTACATCCAGAGCACGCCGCCCTGCCAGGGCTCCTGCCCCTCGGGCGAGGACATCCGCGGCTACCTGAACATCGTGCGCGGCATCGAGAAGCCACCGGCCGGCATGCCCTGGCAGGAATACGCCTGGCGGCGGCTGACCGAGGCCAACCCGCTGCCGTCGGTGATGGGCCGGGTCTGCCCCGCACCCTGTGAATCGGGCTGCAACCGCAACGAGGTCGAGGACTTCGTCGGCATCAACTCGGTCGA
>CAZWUR010000173.1:0-1782 GCA_964637205.1 uncultured Rubrivivax sp. | reverse complement strand
AGCGGCCGCCGTCCAGGGGGACGAGCGGGCGCAGGTCCGGCGGCAGCACCGGCAGGACCTCCATCACCATCCAGTTGGGCTTGATGCCGCTCTTCTTGAAGGCCTCCATCACCTTCAGGCGCTTGGCGTTCTTCTTGATCTTCAGCTCGGACCCGGTCATGTCGTTGCGGATCTTGTCGATCTCGACATCGAGGTCCATTTCCTCGAGCAGCTTCTTGATGCCCTCGGCGCCCATCAGGGCCTGGAATTCGTCACCGAACTCGACGCGTTTGGCCTCGAAATCGTCCTCGGACATGATGCTGAATTTCTTCAGCGGGGTCATGCCCGGGTCGACCACGACATAGGCCTCGAAGTACAGCACGCGCTCGATGTCGCGCAGCGTCATGTCGAGCACCATGCCCAGGCGCGACGGCAGCGACTTCAGGAACCAGATGTGCGCGCAAGGCGCGGCCAGGTCGATATGACCCATGCGCTCGCGGCGCACCTTGGTCTGCGTGACCTCGACGCCGCACTTTTCGCAGATCACGCCACGGTGCTTGAGGCGCTTGTACTTGCCGCACAGGCACTCGTAGTCCTTGATCGGGCCGAAGATCTTGGCGCAGAACAGGCCATCGCGCTCCGGCTTGAAGGTGCGGTAGTTGATGGTCTCGGGCTTCTTCACCTCGCCGAACGACCACCTGCGGATCTTCTCAGGAGAAGCCAGGCCGATCTTGATGGCATCGAAATGCTCATCGGGGGTGAATTGCTTGAAAAGGTCGAGTAGTCCCTTCATGCATCTGCTCCTTAATTTCGTTCCAGTTCAATGTCGATGCCAAGGGAGCGGATCTCCTTGACCAGGACATTGAAGGATTCCGGCATGCCGGCTTCGATCGCGTGTTCGCCCTTGACGATGCTTTCGTAGACCTTGGTCCGGCCGTTCACGTCGTCGGACTTCACCGTCAGCATCTCCTGCAGGATGTAGGCGGCGCCGTAAGCTTCCAGCGCCCAGACCTCCATTTCGCCGAAGCGCTGGCCGCCGAACTGCGCCTTGCCGCCCAGCGGTTGTTGCGTGACCAGGCTGTACGGGCCGGTCGAGCGCGCGTGCATCTTGTCATCGACCAGGTGGTGCAGCTTGAGCACGTGCATATAGCCCACCGTCACCGGACGCTCGAAGGCGTCGCCGGTGCGCCCGTCGTGCAGCGTGGCCTGGGTGCGGGTGGCGGTCAGGCCCTTCCTGGCGGCGATGTCGTCCGGGAAGGCCAGCTTGAGCATGCCGCGGATCTCGACCTCGGCCGCACCGTCGAAGACCGGCGTCGCGAAGGGCACGCCGTGCTTCAGGTTCTCGGCCATCTCGAGCACCTCGTCATCGCTCAGCGATTCGATCCTCTCGGTCTTGCCGCCGCTGTGGTTGTAGAGCTCGTCGAAGAACTTGCGCAGCTCCGCCACGCGGGTCTGCTGCTGCAGCATGTCGCCGATGCGCTGGCCGATGCCCTTGCCGGCCCAGCCCAGATGCACTTCGAGCACCTGACCGACGTTCATGCGCGAGGGCACGCCGAGCGGGTTGAGCACGATGTCGCAGGGCGTGCCGTCGGTCATGTAGGGCATGTCCTCGACGGCGACGATCTTGCTCACCACGCCCTTGTTGCCATGCCGGCCGGCCATCTTGTCGCCCGGCTGCAGGCGGCGCTTGACGGCCAGATAGACCTTGACCATCTTCAGCACGCCGGCGGGCAGCTCGTCGCCCTGGGTCAGCTTCTTGCGCTTTTCCTCGAAGGCGAGGTCGAAGCTGTGGCGCGTCTGGTC
>CAZWUR010000172.1:0-1826 GCA_964637205.1 uncultured Rubrivivax sp. | reverse complement strand
CGCAGGCCGGCATCCTGATCCGCGGCGGCGAGATCCTCGAGAAGGCCGAGCGGCTCACCACGGTGGTGTTCGACAAGACCGGGACGTTGACCCGCGGCGAGCCGGCCTTGACCGATCTGCAGCCCTGCGGGCACTGCGACCACGACCTGGCGTTGCGCCTCGCCGCCAGCCTGGAGGCCGGCTCGGAGCATCCGCTGGCCGAGGCCATCCTGCGCGGCGCCCGGGAGACCGGCATCGAACCCTGCGCGGTGCAGGGTTTCGAGGCCGTGCCGGGCCATGGTGTGCGCGGCCAGGTCGAGGGGCGCGAGGTGCTGTTCGGCAACCGGCGGCTGATGGAGGGCGCCGGCATCGACGTCGCGTCGGTCGGTCAGGACATGGAGCGCTTCCAGGCGGATGGCAAGACGGCGATGCTGCTCGCCTGCGACGGCGAGCTTGCCGCGGTGATCGCGGTCGCCGACACGATCAAGCCCGAGGCGCGCGAGGCCGTGCGGTCGCTGCGCGCCGAAGGCGTCGAGGTGGTGATGCTGACCGGGGACAACGCGCGCACCGCGGCGGCGATCGGCCGCGCGCTGGAGATCGACCGGGTGATCGCCGACGTGCTGCCCTCCGACAAGGCGCGTGTGATCAAGGAACTGCAGCAGGCCGGCAAGGTGGTGGCAATGGTCGGCGACGGCGTCAACGACGCCCCGGCGCTGGCGACCGCGGACATCGGCATCGCAATCGGGTCGGGCTCGGACGTGGCCAAGGAGACGGGCGGCATCATCCTCGTGCGCAGCGACGTGCGCGACGTCGTGACCGGCATCCGGCTCTCGCGGGCGACGATGCGCACGATCAAGCGCAACCTGTTCTGGGCCTTCATCTACAACGCGATCGGCGTGCCGATCGCCGCCTTCGGGCTGCTCAACCCGATCATCGCCGCCGCGGCCATGGCGCTGTCCTCGCTGTCGGTGATCGTCAACTCGGCGCTGCTCAAGCGGGCGCGCCTGCAATAACGGTGGAGGGTGCCATGAGATTCGTGACGTGGCCCGAGTTCGCCAATCGCTGGATGTGGTTGTGTCCGATCCTCGCCGTGGTGATCGCCGCGGCAGTGCTGTGGTCCTTCGGCTTCGCCTGGTGGAGTGCGCTGCTGGCCGCGGTCATGCTGGTCTGCCCGGTGCTGATCATGTGGGGTGCCATCCAGGTCGCCCTTGACGAGCGACGATCACGCCGGCGTCCTGGCGCCTGAGCCCGATTCCTTGGAGGAGTGTTCATGGACAAGAAACAGACGTTCTCGCTCTGGTACGTGCTGGCCGCGCTGGTGGGCATGATCCTGATGCAGGAGTTCTTCACCCCCCGGCACACGCAGACGCTGACCTACAGCGAGTTCAAGCAGGCGCTGGTGGCGGGCAAGCTCGACGACGTGGTGATCGCCGACGGCATCGCGACCGGCAAGCTGCGCGCCGAAGGGCTGGAGCAGATCCTGCCGAAGGAGAAGCTCGAGGCGCTCAAGCGCACCAGCGGCGACCACGGCTTCGCGACAGTGCTGGTCAACGACCCGGGCCTGGTGGCCCAGCTCGATGCCGCCAAGGTGCGCTACGGCAGCGTGCGCGAGAGCAAGTGGCTCGGCGCGCTGATCTCCTGGGTCGCGCCGGCGCTGGTGTTCTTCGGCATCTGGTGGTTCCTGATGAAGCGCATGGGCGGCGGCATGGGCCACGGCATGCTGGAGATCGGCAAGAGCAAGGCGCGGGTCTACATGCAGACCGAGACCGGCGTGACCTTCAAGGACGTGGCCGGCATCGACGAGGCGCGCGAGGAACTGATGGAGGTCGTCGAGTTCCTCAAGAACC
>CAZWUR010000171.1:0-1873 GCA_964637205.1 uncultured Rubrivivax sp. | reverse complement strand
GTGAAGCTGCGCGGCACCCCTTCGCTGAGGTTGCGGCCCTTGACCTCCATCTCCTTGACTTCGCTGCCGGGGAAGGCGCTGCCGATGTTCTTCTTGATCGCCTCGGCGGTCGGCTCGCCGATCAGCATGCCGTAGTTGCGCCGGATGTAGTTGATGATCGATTCGTCGAACTTGTCGCCGCCGACCCGGATGCTGCCCTTGTAGACCATGCCGCCGAGGCTGATGACACCGACCTCGGTGGTGCCGCCGCCGATGTCGACGACCATCGATCCGGAGGCCTCGGACACCGGCAGGCCGGCACCGATGGCCGCGGCCATGGGCTCTTCGATCAGGAAGACGTCCGAAGCGCCGGCGCCGAGCGCACTCTCGCGGATCGCACGACGCTCGACCTGGGTACTGCCGCCGGGCACGCAGATGATGATGCGCGGGCTGGGCTTGAGCACCGAGCGCGGATGCACCATCTTGATGAACTGCTTGAGCATCTGCTCAGTGACGGTGAAGTCGGCGATCACGCCGTCCTTCATCGGCCGGATGGCCTCGATGTTGCCGGGCACCTTGCCGAGCATGGCCTTGGCCTCGGCGCCGACGGCCTGGATGATCTTCTTGCCATGCGGTCCACCTTCGTGGCGGATGGCGACGACCGAGGGTTCGTCAAGCACGATGCCCTTGCCACGCACGTAGATCAAGGTGTTGGCGGTACCAAGGTCGATGGCGAGATCCGTTGAAAAATAACGGCGCAGGGAGGCGAACATGGGGGCCTTGGCGATGGGACCGGGATAGCGGTTCGGGCGGGGTCGCAGTGAAAGCTGGCGTGGCATGGCGCTCGACGCTAGCGCGCCGCAACGCCATGACAAGCGCGACGGGGTAACCGGGGATAATACTGCATCCCTCCCGTGAAACCCCCGCAGTGCGGGCCTTTCACGGGCTGTCGACCTCTCCGTACAGGCTTCACCCATGGCCCTCAGCCCCGAGGACGTGAGCCGCATCGCCAACCTGGCCCGGCTCGAACTGTCGCCCGCTGAACAGGCGGCGATGCTGCCGCAGCTCGACGACTTCTTTCGCATCGTCGAACAGATGAGCAAGGTCGACACCGGCGGCGTGGAGCCGCTGTACACGCCGCTGTCGGCGCTGCAGGCGGTGGCCCTGCGCCTGCGCGACGACGCCGTCACCGAGACCGATCAGCGAGCGGCCAACCAGAAGAGCGCACCGGCCGTCGAGGACGGGCTGTTCCTGGTGCCCAGGGTCATTGAATGAACGATCCGCTGCATGAACTGGGCGTGGCCGATGCCGCGCGCGCCATGGCCGCGGGCAGCGTGTCCAGCGCCGAGCTGACGCAACATCTGCTGACCAGAGTTGCCGAATACGCCGATCTGGGCGCTTTCCTGGCGCTCGACGCCGAGGCGGCGCTGACCGGGGCACGCGCCGCCGATGCCTGCCGCGCACGCGGCGACGCCCGGCCGCTGACCGGCGTGCCGGTGGCGCACAAGGACATCTTCGTCACCCGCGACCTGCCTTCGACCGCCGGCTCGAAGATGCTGGCCGGCTACGCCAGCCCCTTCGACGCGACCGTCGTGCAGCGCCTGGCCGAAGCCGGCACGGTGACGCTGGGCAAACTCAACTGCGACGAGTTCGCGATGGGCTCGGCCAACGAGAATTCGGCCTTCGGCCCGGTGCGCAACCCCTGGGACCACTCGCGTGTGCCCGGCGGTTCGTCGGGCGGCTCGGCGGCGGCGGTGGCCGCGCGCCTGGTGCCCGGCGCCACCGGGACCGACACCGGCGGCTCGATCCGCCAGCCGGCCGCCTTCACCGGCATCACCGGCATCAAGCCGACCTATGGCGTGTGCAGCCGCTACGGCATGATCGCCTTCGCGTC
>CAZWUR010000170.1:0-1892 GCA_964637205.1 uncultured Rubrivivax sp. | reverse complement strand
GTGGTACTCGCGGCCGAACTCGCGCTCGAGCTTCTTCTCCTGGTCCTCGTCCAGCTCGGCTGCTTCCAGCAGCGCCTCCAGGTCGCGGTTCAGCTCCTGGTTGGTGAGCTGCACCTCGGGGATGCGGTTCTCGTAGTACAGCGGCACCGTGGCGCCGTCCTCGATCGAGCGCGCAAAGTCGTAGACGCTGACGTAGTCGCCGAACACCTCGCGCGTGCGCTCCTCCTCGCCCTTGATCAGCGGCGTGCCGGTGAAGCCGATGAAGCCGGCGTTGGGCAGGGCGTTGCGCATGTTCAGCGCAAAGATGTCGTACTGGCTGCGGTGCGCCTCGTCGGTGATGACGATCACGTCCGAACGGTCCGACAGCATCGGGTAGGGCTGCCCCGGCTCGGTCCTGAACTTCTGGATCAGGGTGAAGATGTAGCGTTCGTTGCCGCGCAGCAGCTCCTTCAGGTGCTCGCCGCTGGTGGCGCGCACGTCCTCGCGCGCGGTGGCGCCCGTGGCCTTGAAGGTCTTGCTGATCTGGTCGTCCAGCTCCTCGCGGTCGGTCACGATCACGAAAGTGCAACTGCCCAGCACCCGGCGCAGCACCTTCTGCGTGAAGAACACCATCGACAGGCTCTTGCCCGAGCCCTGGGTGTGCCAGAACACGCCCAGGCGCTTGCGTTCGGTCTTCTCCGTCTCCCGCAGCTCCACCAGCCGCGCGATCGACTTGTTGACGCCCAGGAGCTGGTGGTTCTTGGCCACCTTCTTGATGAGGCCGCCCTTGCCCTCCTCGAAGACGGTGAAGTTCTCGACGTAGTCCAGCAGCCGCGCCGGATCCAGCAGGCCGCGCAGCGCGCGCTCCAGGCTCACCTTGCCGGCCTCGTCCTCGTCGGCCACGCGCTTCCAGTCGAAGAAGTGCTCCCAGCCGCTGGTCAGCGTGCCGACCTTGGTGTCCGAGCCGTTGCTCAGCAGGATGAAGGCGTTGGGGTGGAAGAGCTGCGGCACGCTCTGGCCGCGGTAGTCGCGCAGGTTGTCGTCGAAGGCGCTCTTCAGCGGCACGGCCGGCTTCTTCAGCTCGATGAACACCAGCGGCAGGCCGTTGACGAAACCCAGCAGGTCGCAGCGGCGGCGGTACATGTCGCCGGCCACCCACATCTGCGAGGCCAGGAAGTACTCGTTGTTGGCCGGCGTGGCCCAGTCGATCACGCGCAGGGTCTCGACGCTGTGGCCACCGTGCTCGTCGGGCACCTTCACCTTCACGCCGTCCTTCAGCAGCCGGTAGACCTCGCGGTTGGCGTTGACGGCGATCTGCTTGGAGCGGTCCTGCACAAGCTGCTCGATGGCCTGGGCGTAGGCGTCGGCCGGCAAGCCGGGGTTCAGCGCCTCCAGCGCGGTGCGCAGGCGGCGGGTCAGGATGACCTGGGACTCGCTCTCGCGCCCCTCGCTGCCCAGTTCGCCGAATGCCTCGGTGTACAGGTTCTTGAAGCTCCAGCCCAGCGAGGTCAGCAGGTCGATCGCCGGCATCTCGACGAGCGCCAGCTCGCCGTAGCCGGCGGAGACCTCCCGCGCGACATGCTTCGCGCCATATCTGGAATCGCTGCTCAACCGCCGCCCCTATCCAACAGGAATGTCTCTTTAATCAATCACTTAGCCCTCTTTCGCCGCCCTGGATTGGATAGGTTCTTGGCTAAGCCCCGGCCTCGGCCGCCAGCCTATCCAATCCCGCCGGCAGCAGCCGCCATACGGCACCCGGCCCGCGCTTGCCATCAGCCGTGATCAGCGCCTTGCGTGACATCTCGGCCAGCAGGTTCTTGACCTTGTTCCGTTTCTGGTCCGCCGTCAGCAACTCGGGCAGCTTGCCCAGCAGCAGACGCTCCAGCTCGGCCCGCTTGCAGTCGCCCATGCGC
>CAZWUR010000169.1:0-1902 GCA_964637205.1 uncultured Rubrivivax sp. | reverse complement strand
GCTGAAGACCGAGGCCGTCAAGGAGCCGCAGCCCGAAGTGCACATCCGCGGCGACATGACGGTGCGCTACGAGGCCGTCGGCCGCGTGGTCGTGGCCTGTCAGCGTGCCGGCATCGCCAAGGTCGGTTTCATCACCGAGCCGCCGGCCGGCGTGGCCACGCGATAACAGGAGCCCACGATGGCAATGAATGTAGGTGAGGGCACCGGCGACGGTGAAGTGATGGTCGACATCAACACCACGCCGCTGATCGACGTGATGCTGGTGCTGCTGATCATGTTCATCATCACGATCCCGATCCAGACGCACGCGGTGAAGATGAACATGCCCGTGCCGAACCCGAATGCGGTGCCGCCCAAGCCGCCGGTGATCATCCGCATCGACGTCGACTTCGACGGCCAGATCGGCTGGAACGGCGAGATCGTGCCCGATCGCGCCACGCTGGAATCCAGGCTGGCCCAGGTCGCGGCCGAACCCGATCAGCCCGAAGTGCACCTGCGACCCAACAAACTCGTTCAATACGAGACGGTGGCGATGATCATGGCCTCGGCCCAGCGCCTGGGGGTCACCAAGATCGGCCTCGTGGGCAATGAACAGTTCCTCTAGCCGACTGGCGCAACCCAGGCCCCGATCACCATGAAGACCTTGCGATCGCTGCGCATCGCCTGCCTTGCCCTGGCGCTTTGCGCGGGCCTCCCGACCGTGTGGGCCGAGGCCGCAAAGACCGAGGAGAGGCTGCGGCCGGAGATCGCCAAGGTACTGGTGGCGGCGCAGGAACTGCTGCGTGCTGCCAAGCCCGCGGAGGCCCTGCTGCTGGTGCGCCAGGCCGAGGCGGTCAAGGACCCCAGTCCTTATGAGACCTTCGTCGTGCAACGTTTCATCGGTGCGGCCGCTGCCGGCGCGGGCGATACGTCAAGCGCGCTGGCGGCCTATGCCCGGGTGATCGAATCCGGGCGCCTGCCCAAGGCCGAACAACTCGCGCTGCTTGAAGGCATGGCCGGCAGCGCGCTGGCGCAGAAGGACTTCCCGCAGGCCATCAAATGGGCACGCCGGCACAACGCCGAAGGTGGCAACGGCGACGCTGCGTTGCAGGTGCTGGCCTCGGCGCTGTACCTGACGCAGGACTGCAGCGGCGCCGTGGAGACCCTGCGCGCGCTGACCCGGGCCGACGAGATGCAGCAGCGCACCAGCCGCGAGGTGCACCTGCGCATGTGGGCCGACTGTGAACGGCGCCTGGGCAACGAACGCGGCTACCGCAACGTGCTGATGCGCATCGTGCGCAACTACCCCAATGCCGACGTCTGGGCCGACCTGATCGCGCGCACGCGGTCGACCCTGCCGGCGAGTCCGGCGCTGGAGCTCGACGTCTTTCGCCTGATGCAGGCTGCCGGGGTGCTGCAGGCGCCCGAAGATCTGCTCAGCTACGCTGATTCAGCGCTGCGCGCCGGCCAGCCGGCCGAGGCCCAGAAGGTGCTCGAACCCGGTTTCGCGGCCAGCCAGCCGGGCAGTGGTGCACAGGCGCAGGCGCGGCTCAAGCTGCTCGAGGCTGCGCGGCGCGGGGCCGCCGAAGACCGTCGCGAACTGACGGCCGCCGGGTCGGCGCAGGGCAGCCCGGCCAAGCTGCTGTCGGCCGGCCGGGCGCTGGTCAGCCTGGGGCAGACCGATGGCGGACTGCTGCTGATGGAGCGTGCCGTGGCCGAAGGCAATCTGGGCGACGAGGCGCGCCTGACGCTCGGCGTGGCCCAGTGGCAGGCTGGGCGCAAGCGCGCCGCGCTGGATTCGTGGGCCGCGGTGAAAGGCACGGACGCCACGGCCGACGTGGTGCAGCTGTGGATGCTGCTGGCCAAACCCTAGGAGGCTGTCGGGCTTTGGGTCGGGCCCGCGCCGGGGAGAGTTACGGTGCC
>CAZWUR010000168.1:0-1932 GCA_964637205.1 uncultured Rubrivivax sp. | reverse complement strand
GCTGTGCCAGATCTACGGCCGCGACGGGGTCGAGATGAGTCGCTCGACCATCACCGACATGATGGGCAACTGCGGCCTGATGCTGACGCCGCTGGCCGATGCGTTGGGGCGCTACGTGCTGAAGGCCGGCAAGGTCCATGGCGATGACACGCCGATCCGTGCGCTGGGTGGCAAGGGCAAGACGGCGCGTACGGCACGGCTGTGGGTGTACGTGCGCGATGACCGCGCGAGCGGTGACAAGGCGCCGCCGGCAGTGTGGTTCCAATACTCGCCCGATCGCCAGGGCGAGCACCCGCAGCGGCACCTGAAGGACTTCAGCGGCGTCCTGCAGGCCGACGCGTTCGCCGGGTACGACAAGCTCTACAAGGACGGTCGGATCCTTGAAGCTGGATGCTGGAGCCACGCAAGACGGAAGTTCTGGGACATCCATGTGCGGCACAAGCGTCAACCCGGGACGCTGGCGCACCAAGCCTTGGTGCGGATCGGCGAGCTGTTCAGGATCGAGGCCGAGGTCAACGGCCGATCGGCACTGCGGCGACGACGAATGCGCCAGACGCGTTCGGTGCCGGTGCTGACGGAATTGAAGTCGTGGATGAGCGCGACCTTGGCGCAGGTGTCGGCGAAGTCGCCGCTGGCGTTGGCGATCGGCTACTCGCTGAGCCACTGGACGGCGCTCACCAACTACGTCGGAGACGGCTGCATCGACGCCCACAACAATGCGGCCGAGCGCGCCCTGAGAGGTGTGGCCATCGGACGCAAGAACTACCTGCACGTCGGCTCGGACGCGGGCGGCCACACGGCGGCGGTGATGTACACGCTGCTGGGCACGGCCAGGCTGAACGGGATCAACCCGCAGCGCTACCTGCGCCACGTCCTGGAGCGCATCGCCGATCACCCGAGCAACCGCATCGACGAGTTGCTGCCGTGGGCGGTTGCCGCGAAGTGGGTGGACGACGCCAGCGCGAAGGACATGCCGCTGGCGGCCTGAACGCAGGCCCGGCGGCCATCGGCAGAATGTGCTCATTCGCATCAAACTGATCGAAGAGCTGCCCATGGCAACCAGCGCCGAGCTGTACCAGCTCAGCTGGGTCATCGAGCAACTGCTGGCCGACCCAAGGCGCCTGGTCCAGGTGCGCGCGCAGTTGCATACCGGCCAGCAGATCCGATACCTCAGCTGGAACGACGGGAAGCTGCGGCCGGCTCGCGTCGTCGGCATGCACGGGGACCACGTTGCAGTCCTCGATCCGGCCTACGGCAAGGCCTTCAAGGTTCACTACGCGGCGATCCACACCGAGCCGGCCGATGCGTCAACTGAAAGTGCTGCGGCACCGGCAGACATGGAACTCACCAGGCCGAGCCCGCCACCAGAGGTCCCAGGTCGTGCCGACTTCCGCGTCGGAAACCGGGTGACGTTCACCGACAAGAACCTGCAGCACCGTGTAGGCTTGATCGTGCGCGTCAACCAACGCACCGCCACGCTCGACTGCGATGGCCAGCAGTGGCGAGTTGGCTTCGAACTGCTTCGTCACCTCGTCGACGTCTGATCCACGCAGCTGCGGTCGACGGGTGTTCGTCGGACTATTACTGTTCAGGATCAACTCTTCGAGATCGAGCACCTCAATGGTCATCACTTTGTGCTCACCCTCGAGCTTCTGCCGCACGAGGAAGGCACGAAAGTGATGTGGCGCCAAACCTTTGACACCGCCGAGCACTACAAGCAACTGGCAGAATTTGTCTCCGTAGCCAACGAGCAGAACCTTGGCCGGCTAGCTGCTGAAATCGCTCATAGCAAGAGTGCCGCCTAACCCCTCGCTCAAGCGGAGCGCCAACGGCAGGCCACCAGGCCCGCGCGGCGCCGTGGTTTATCCTGCACCGCGCGGGCCTGGCGTCCTGCCGCCGTCGCCCGCTTAGCTCGAACGTTAGGCCGCACAA
>CAZWUR010000167.1:0-2073 GCA_964637205.1 uncultured Rubrivivax sp. | reverse complement strand
GGGTGCGCGGGTCGGGCACGCTGTCGCGGTAGCGGTACTCGCTGGCGATCTCCACCGTGGTCGGAATCCCGGCGATCGATTCCAGCCAGTAGCGCGCCGTGGAACCGGCATAGAAGCTGGTGCCGCAGGCCAGGATCAGCACGCGGTCGATCTGCTTGAAGACGCGCCAGGCGCCGTCGCCGAACAGCTCCGGGCTGATCGCGGGCACGCTGTCCAGCGTGTCGGCGATCGCGCGCGGCTGCTCGAAGATCTCCTTTTGCATGTAATGGCGGTAGGGTCCGAGCTCGGCCGCGCCGCTGTGCGCCTGCACGGTGCGCACCTCGCGCTGCACCGGGCGCCAGTCGCCGCCGGGCTGCTGCGCGCTGATCCAGACCCGCCCCATCTGCAGGTCGACCACGTCACCTTCCTCGAGGTAGACGATGCGGTCGGTGACGCCGGCCAGCGCCATCGCGTCGGAGGCCAGGAAATGCTCCTGGTCGCCAACGCCCAGCACCAGCGGCGATCCGGCGCGCGCGCCGATCACGCGGTGCGGCTCATCGCGGCAGAACACCGCGATCGCATAGGCGCCGCGCAGCTTGGGCAGGGCATGCTGCACGGCTTCGAGCAGATCGCCGTCGTAGTGCAGATGCACCAGATGGGCGATGACCTCGGTGTCGGTCTGGCTGTCGAAGTGATAACCGTGGGCCTTCAGGTCGGCGCGCAGTTCGTCGTGGTTCTCGATGATGCCGTTGTGTACCAGGGCGATCCGGCCGATGTCGTTGCGGGTGCCGGTGCCGGCCGAAAAATGGGGGTGCGCGTTGTGCAGGGCCGGCGCGCCATGCGTGGCCCAGCGTGTGTGCGCGATGCCGGTGCCGCTGGCAATCCCGTCGGCCTGCACCTCGGCCTGCAGTTCGGCCACGCGCGAGGTGCTGCGCGCCCGTTTCAGGCCACCGTCCTGGTGCACCGCCACGCCGCAGGAGTCGTAGCCGCGGTACTCGAGCCGGCGCAGTCCCTCGACGAGGATCGGAACGATGTTGCGCGTGCTGACCGCGCCGACGATGCCACACATGAATCCACCTGCCGGAATGAAGAATGCCGCGATCCTAGGCGGACACCGGGAAATAAACTTGCAACTTGTGCGCGTCAGATAGTCAAATCGCGTCAGCGAAGATGCGTGTGAAAGAAGCGATCGACCAACCGCGTCGAAATGAACGAAAAACTTGCGAACTCCATCACACTCGACGCGGTCGATCTGCGGCTGCTGGGAGTCCTGCAGCTCGATGCCAGCCTGTCGAACCAGGACCTGGCCCGGCGCGCCCATGTCTCCCCGGCGACCAGCCTGCGCCGTGTGCGCCGCCTGCTGGACCTGGGCGTCGTGCGCCGGCAGGTCGCCCTCCTGGACGCAGACCGGATCGGGCCCTGCCTGCAACTGATCTGCGAGGTCACCCTGGACAGGCAGGGCCAGGAGCATGCCGAGGCCTTCGAGGCCTGCGCTGTCGCCCACCCGGCCGTGCAGCAGTGCTACCGCGTCTCGCCCGGACCTGACTTCGTGCTTCTGGCCACTGCGCGCGACATGCCGACGTGGACGGCGGTGGTGGCTGAGTTGTTCACGCAGCAGGCCAACGTGCGCAACGTGAAGACCTACTTTGTGACGCGCCGGGCCAAGTTCGAGACCTCCTGGCCCCTGCCGGCGGCCATCCCATGAAGGCCGCGGCGCAGCAGGACTTGCGCGGCGGGAAAACCCTGTGCTACAGTCGAGAGCTCGGCTGATCGAACAGCGGAGCCAAGGCAGGCCAGCGACGCAGCAGGCACCGAGGCGCAGTTGAACGAACCCGGCGAGCAGGGCAGAAAATCCAAGTGCTTGACAAGGCCTTTATCGGGATGTCATAATCACAGGCTCTGCTGATGAAAAGCAAAGCGCCAAACGCGCAATGCCAACAAACCAGCGGTAACAAGTAAAAGTCGAGTGCTTGACAAGGTTTAAAAAACATGTCAAAATCGCGGCTCGCGCCGAAAGGTGCGCTGAGGCGAAAGCAGCAGCAAGCTCTTTAACAACATACAGCCGATAAGCGTGGGCGTTTGAAGGCGAGTGCC
>CAZWUR010000166.1:0-2266 GCA_964637205.1 uncultured Rubrivivax sp. | reverse complement strand
AGACCGATGTCGCGGTGGCGATCGCGCATGAGCGTGCCGCCCGCGTGATGGAACTTCAACTGCTGATGCTGCACGCCCTGTGCGATGCGCTCGACCTGCAACTGATGGGAGAACAGGATCCACCATGACTGACAAGACTCTTTTGCCGCCCACCCACGGCTGGCAGGCACTCGGTGCCGTGACGCTGGCCCTGAGCCTGCTGGCCGGCTGCGCACCGCTGATCGTCGGCGGCGCCATGGTCGGCGGCGCGATGGTTGCGGTCGACCGGCGTACCGCCGGCGCCCAGTTCGAGGACCAGGCGATCGAGCTGAAGGCCGCCAACCGCATCGGCGAGTTGCGGCCGAACGCGCACGTCAACGTGACCAGCTACAACCGCATGGTCCTGTTGACCGGCGAAGTCGGCGCCGAAGCCGACCGTGCGGCGCTGAAGGCGGCCGTGGAGGCGATCGAGAACGTGCGCTCGGTGGTCGACGAAACGGCGGTGATGGGCAACAGCTCGTTGACCGCGCGCACCAACGACACAGTGCTGTCGGGCAAGGTCAAGGCCACGCTGCTGGACGCCGGGGACCTGAAGTCCAGCGCGATCAAGGTCGTCACCGAACGCGGCACCGTGTACCTGATGGGCCGTGTCGTCGAGCGCGAGGCCTCGCAGGCGGCCCAGCTGGCCAGCCGCGTTGGCGGCGTGCAGAAGGTGGTGCGGGTGTTCAAGCTCTTGACCGAGGCCGAACTGGCCGCGATCTCCCCGCCGCCGGCCAAGAAGTGAGCCGGCCCGGGGCGGCTCCCCGCCCCGGCCCCGATCAGCGGCGCAGCCGCCGTATCAGGCTCGAGGTGTCCCAGCGGCGGCCGCCGATGGCCTGCAGCTCGGCGTAGAACTGGTCCACCAGCGCGGCCACCGGCAGCTGCGCGCCGTTGCGTCGCGCCTCGTCGAGCACCAGCGACAGGTCCTTGCGCATCCAGTCGACGGCAAAGCCGAAGTCGAACTCGTCGGCCAGCATGGTGCGGCCGCGGTTGTCCATCTGCCAGCTCTGCGCCGCGCCCTTGCCGATGACCTCGAGCACCAGCGGCAGGTCCAGCCCGGCACGCTGGCCGAAAGCGATGGCCTCGGACAGGCCCTGCACCATGCCGGCGATGCAGACCTGGTTGACCATCTTCGCGAGCTGGCCGGCGCCGGCATCGCCGATGCGCGTCACGGCCTTGGCAAAGGCCAGCGCCACCGGCCGCATCGACGCGAAGGCTTCGGCGTCGCCGCCGCACATCACGGTGAGTGCACCGTTGACGGCACCGGCCTGGCCGCCGGAGACCGGCGCGTCGACGAAATGCGCGCCGCGCGCGCGGGCCGCGGCGTGCAGCTCGCGCGCGATCTGTGCTGATGCGGTGGTGTGGTCGACGAAGACCGCGCCGGGGGCCAGGGCGGCGAAGGCGCCCGCCTCGCCCAGGGTCACCGAACGCAGGTCGGCGTCGTTGCCGACGCAGGCGAAGACGAGTTCGGCGCCCTTGGCTGCGGTGGCCGGCGTCGGTGCGTGCGTGCCGCCGTATTCGGCCACCCAGGCCTCGGCCTTGGCCGCGCTGCGGTTGTAGACCGTCAGCGCGTGCCCGGCACGCGCCAGATGGCCGGCCATCGGATGGCCCATCACGCCCAGGCCCAGGAAGGCCACGCGGCGTGCGGGAACGGGGTCGTAGCTGCGGGTGGGGGCATTCATGCCCCGATCTTAGGCCGGGACACAGCGACGCGCCCGGCCGCCTCAGGCCGGACGCGGGTCCGAGGTGCGCCGCTTCGGGGCCTCGCCCAGGGCCTCCGGCGTCGCGCCGACGATGCTCATGTGCTCGGTGCCGGCGGCCAGGTCGGTGTTGCGCGAGCGCTGGCTGTTGAGCTTGATCTGCAGCCGCAGGTCGTTCACCGAGTCGGCGTTGCGCAGCGCGTCCTCGTAGCTGATGCTGCCGTTCTCGTAGAGATCGAACAGGGCCTGGTCGAAGGTCTGCATGCCGAGTTCGCGGCTGCGCTTCATCAGCTCCTTGATCTCGGCCACCTCACCCTTGAAGATCAGGTCGGCAATCAGCGGCGTGTTGAGCAGGACCTCCACCGCCGCGATGCGCCCGCGGCCTTCTTCGAGCGGCATCAGCCGCTGCGACACCAGCGAGCGCAGGTTCAGGCTCAGGTCCATCAGCAGCTGCTGGCGGCGCTCCTCGGGGAAGAAGTTGATGATCCGGTCGAGCGCCTGGTTGGCGCTGTTGGCGTGCAGCGTGGCCAGGCACAGGTGGCCGGTTT
>CAZWUR010000165.1:0-2425 GCA_964637205.1 uncultured Rubrivivax sp. | reverse complement strand
GAGTTCGCCAAGGGCGCCGAGGCCCAGGCGCGCAGCCCGGCCTGCGACCCGGCCGCCGGCGGCGAGCCGATGATCTTCCTCAACATCGGCGAGCCCGACTTCACCGCGCCGCCACCGGTGCTGGCCGCTGCCGAGCGCTGCCTGCGCGAAGGCCGCACCCAGTACACGCAGGCCACCGGGCTGCCGGCCCTGCGCGAGCGCATCTCGCACTGGTACGGCAGCCGCTTCGGCCTGGACATCGACCCGCAGCGCATCGTCGTCACCGCCGGCGCCTCGGCCGCGCTGCAACTGGCCTGCCTGGCGCTGTTCGAGGCCGGCGACGAGGTCCTGATGCCGGACCCGAGCTACCCCTGCAACCGCCACTTCGTCGCCGCCGCCGGCGCCACCGCCCGGCTGCTGCCGGCCGACGCCGCGGCCCGCTTCCAGCTCGATGCCGAGTCGGTGCGCAGGCACTGGGGACCGTCCACCCGCGGTGTGCTGCTGGCCTCGCCGTCGAACCCGACCGGCACCTCGATCGCACGCGCGACGATGCGCGAAATCGTCGCCGACGTGCGCGCGCGCGGCGGCGTCACGATCGTCGACGAGATCTACCTCGGGCTGAGCTTCGACGAGGCCTTCGGCCACAGCGCGCTGGAGCTCGGCGACGACGTCATCTCGATCAACAGCTTTTCCAAGTACTTCAGCATGACCGGCTGGCGGCTGGGCTGGATGGTGCTGCCGCC
Organism: uncultured Rubrivivax sp.; assembly: GCA_964637205.1. Lineage (GTDB taxonomy): Bacteria > Pseudomonadota > Gammaproteobacteria > Burkholderiales > Burkholderiaceae_C > Rubrivivax. The sequence continues at coordinate 1,703 of CAZWUR010000165.1, read as the reverse complement.
GGCGCTGGTGGCGCCGGTCGAGCGCCTGGCGCAAAACCTCTACATCTGCCCGTCGACCTTGTCGCAGCATGCCGCGCTGGCCTGCTTCGAGCCGGCATCGATCGCCGAATACGAACGCCGCCGGGCCGTGTTCCGCGACCGGCGCGATCTGGTCGTGCCGGCCTTGCGGGCGATGGGTCTGCCGGTGCCGGTGACGCCCGACGGCGCCTTCTACGCCTGGGTCGACTGCCGCGGCCGCGGCGCCGACAGCTGGGACTTCTGCCTGTCGATGATGGACCGTGCCCATGTCGCCCTGACGCCTGGGCGCGACTTCGGCCCAGCCCATGCCGACCACTACTTCCGGCTGTCCTTCGCCAGCTCGACGGCCCAACTCGAGATCGCGTTGCAGCGGCTGCGGCGCGAGCTCGGGGCCCCGGCAGACGTTGCCGGGGTGTAAGCGGGAGGCTTTCGCCACGCTTTTTGTTTCATAAGACCGCCGTTCAGCCCGTAAGCTGTCGGCTACCGTGGAACAGGATCCCGACCCCAAGGCCTTGCCGATGGGCGCCCAAGCCGATTTCGCCGACACCGAATTCGACGAGGCGCTGACACCCGAGCCGACGCGGGACACCGAGCTGGCCCCGACCCTGGCCCATATCGGCCGCTATGCGCTCAAGCGCCCACTCGGAGCCGGTGGTCTGGGCACGGTCTACGAAGCCTGGGATCCGATGCTGTCGCGCGCGGTCGCCGTCAAGACCCTGCAGTTCGGCGGCGAGGACGGTTCGCGCACGGCGCTGGACACCCTGTTCCTGAACGAAGCACGCGCGGTGGCGGGGCTGAACCATGCCCACATCGTCACCGTCTACGACGCCGGCCTGTCCGAACACGGCGTCTACATCGCGATGGAACGGCTGCACGGGCGCGACCTGCGCCAGGCCCTGGCCCAGGGCTGGCAGCCGCCGCCGGCGGCGGCGGCGCAGATCGCGCGCCGCGTCGCCGACGCGCTGGCCTATGCACATGAGCGTGGGGTCGTGCATTGCGACATCAAACCGGCCAACATCTTCCTGTCCCCGCGCGGCAAGCCGACGGTGCTCGACTTCGGCATCGCACGCGCGGCCCACGACGCCTCGCCGTCGGTGCTCGAAGGCATGGTGGCGGGCTCGCCGCACTACCTGGCACCCGAGCAGCTGACCGGCGGCACGGTCGACGAGCGGGTCGATGTCTACGCGCTCGGCGTCGTGCTCTACGAGATGCTGTGCGGCCGCAAGGCCTTCGACGGCGACACGCTCGACCAGATCAGCAACGCCGTGCTGCACACGCAGCCGGCGCCGGCGCATGAGGTTCGCCCCGGCGTGCCGCGGGCCCTGTCCGACATCGCCCGCCGCGCCATGGCCGCGGAGCCGGCGCAACGCCACCCGAGTGCGCACGAACTCGCACGCGAATTGCGTTAATGGCTCGACAGCCGGGGCGACAAACCACGTCATCCGGCCCAGGCCCGGCGGCGGCGGCAGGTCCTGCCCTGGCTGGCCGCCGGCGCGGCCGCGGTCATGGTGCTGGGCATCGGCATGGCGATGCGCCCCGACGCTGCGCCGCCGCCCCCCACGCTGGCCGAAGCGGCGGCGACCCTGCCGGCCAGCCCGGTCGTCGTCGCCCCGGCCGCCCCGACACCGGCCCTCCCGGCCGACGGCACGGCCTCGGACGCCGGCGGCGGCGGCGACCCCTAACCG
>CAZWUR010000164.1:2106-2527 GCA_964637205.1 uncultured Rubrivivax sp. | reverse complement strand
CGAGCTCGAAATGCCCAACGTCTTGCGAGGACTTGGTGATGTCGTACGTCGTGCCGTTGGCGACGACGCGAACCCCATCGGTGATGTTCGTGACCGTGATGGGCTGCGACGGCGGCCACACCGCGAAGTTGTGCGTGCCGTGCTCGAAATACGTCTTCGGAATGACGCCATCGGTGAGCCCGATCAGCGCGTCGACCAAGAGCCACTTCACCGAAGCAGGACTGCTGTTCGGCCAGGTCGCGGTGATCGTGAAGTCCGCGTCGAGAAGGTCTCCAGTCGCGGTGATCAAGTGATGCAGGTGGGTGACCGGTAACGCGCCTTCCGCGAAGGGGATGCCGAACGTCACCGGGACGAACCCCGTGTAGTGGCTGAGCTCACGTGGGATGCTGAAGCCAATCGGGATCCGCGTGGTGGCCGCCAT
>CAZWUR010000164.1:0-2075 GCA_964637205.1 uncultured Rubrivivax sp. | reverse complement strand
CCTCCGCCGGCTCCTCCGGCACGCCACAGCCCGCGAGACACGCTCCCAACAGCGCGTAACGAAACGCGCGACACCGATCGCTCATGATTTGCCTCCCCCGGGCGACGAGCTTGGACCTGCTCCGGCGAGCCCGCCAGCGGAAAAAGACCCGCGGCCGAGACTCCATCACCAAGGTCACGCGATATCGCACAGTTACATCGTACGACCCGGCGCGGCACATGGAGCTAGCCGTGATTGCATTGCTCGAGGCCCGGCGCGCCGGATTGCTGGCGCGCGAACACTGGTCCCGTAACATCGCCGCGGGGGTGGTGGTCGGTGTCGTGGCGCTGCCGCTCGCCATGGCCTTCGCGATCGCGTCCGGCGCCAAGCCCGAGCAGGGGCTGTACACCGCCATCATCGCCGGCCTTGTGGTCTCGGTCTTGGGCGGCAGCCGCATCCAGATCGCCGGCCCCACGGGCGCCTTCGTGGTGATCCTCTCGAGCATCACGGCGCAGTACGGGATCGCCGGCTTGCAGGTCGCGACCTTGATGGCCGGCGTCATCTTGCTGCTGCTCGGCATCGCGCGCATGGGCGCGGTCATCAAGTTCATCCCCGACCCGGTCATCCTGGGCTTCACCGCGGGGATCGCGGTCATCATCTGGACCGGCCAGTGGCCGAGCTTCTTCGGCTTGCCGGCGCCTACCGGCGCGCACTTTCACGCGAAGCTCTGGCAGATGCTGCAGGCGCTGCCGCACCTGAAGGTGACGACGACGCTGATCGGCTGCGCCACGTTGGCCATGATCATCCTGCTGCCACGCGTGCCACCGCTGCGCCGCGTCCCCGGGCCGCTCTTGGGGGTCGTGTTCGCCGCCGCGCTCCAGATGATCTTCCGCTTCGATGACGTCGCGACCATCGGCTCTGCCTTCGGAGGCATCCCACAGGCGCTGCCGCTACCGCGGATACCGTCGTTCTCGGTCTCCACCATCATCGAGCTGATCGGTCCGGCGTTCGCTATCGCGATGCTCGGCGCCATCGAGTCACTGCTGTCCGCGGTCGTGGCCGACGGCATGGCGGGCACGCGCCACGACTCCAACCAGGAGCTCATCGGTCAGGGCATCGCCAACATCGTGGCGCCGCTGTTCGGCGGTTTCGCCGCGACCGGGGCCATCGCCCGCACGGCGACCAATGTCCGCAATGGCGGCAATTCACCCCTGGCCGGCATCGTGCACGGGGTGACGCTGGTGCTCATCGTGCTGCTGCTCGCGCCGCTCGCGGCCAACATCCCCTTGGCGGCGCTCGCGGCGGTCCTCTTCGTGGTGGCCTGGAACATGAGCGAGGCCCGCCACTTCTTGAAGATGGTGCGGCGCGCCCCGCTCGCGGACGTCGTCGTGCTGCTCGTGACCTTCGGGCTCACGGTGTTCGTCGACCTGGTCGTCGCCGTGAACATCGGGGTGATCCTCGCGATCTTGCAGTTCCTCCGGCGGATGGCGAGCAGCGTCGAGGTGCAGCAGCAGACCGCGCAGCAGCTGCACGCCGAGCTGGGCGCCACGACACCGCCCCTGCCCGCCGACGTGCTGGTGTACCGCGTCGAAGGCCCGTTCTTCTTCGGCGCCGCCGAGACCTTCGAGCGCGCGGTGGCGGTGCGCTACGTCAACGCCAAAACGGTCATCTTCCGGCTACGCTGGGTGCCGTTCATCGACGCCACCGGCCTTACGACCTTGGAAGAGATCGTCGCCAGCCTGAAGAGCCGCGGCGTGCGCGTCATGGTGACCGGCGCCAACGAGCGCGTGCGCGCGAAGCTCGAGAAGGCCGGGCTCGTCACGCTGATCGGCGCCGAAAACTTCTGCATCGATCTCACGGCCGCTCTCGCAGCCCTCCAAGTCGAGGACATCAAGCCGTAGTAGCGTCCGCTTTGGCGGCATCACCCATCGCCGCGCCGCAGTCGAAGCACTTCTCCACTTGGCGCGTGTAACCCGCTCCACAGCGCGGACACCGCGCGACCACGCCGTCCTCGTCCGCGGCCGGCGCCTTCACGATCGGAATCGCCGAGAGCACGGAGGCGAGCGCCGCGCGATGCTGCTCACGCGCGAGCTTCG
>CAZWUR010000163.1:0-2531 GCA_964637205.1 uncultured Rubrivivax sp. | reverse complement strand
AAATGGTGCCTCTCCCACCACCGGGAGAGCTTCCTCTACGAGCATTTCGACGAGATTACGGAGATCATGAAGGCGTATGACATCGCCTATTCGCTGGGTGACGGCCTGCGCCCCGGCTCCATCGCCGACGCGAACGACGAAGCTCAGTTCAGCGAACTCTACACGCTGGGCGAACTCACCAAGCGCGCCTGGGATCAGGACGTGCAGGTGATGATCGAAGGCCCCGGCCACGTGCCGATGCACAAGATCAAGGTGAACATGGAAAAGCAGCTTGAGGCGTGCGGCGAAGCGCCCTTCTACACGCTTGGGCCGCTCACCACCGATATCGCGCCGGGCTATGATCACATCACCAGCGGCATCGGCGCGGCGATGATCGGCTGGTACGGCACGGCGATGCTCTGCTACGTCACGCCCAAGGAACATCTGGGCCTGCCGGACCGCGACGACGTGAAGGTCGGCGTCGTCACCTACAAGCTCGCCGCCCACGCGGCAGACCTGGCCAAGGGCCACCCCGCCGCCAAGATGCGCGACGACGCCCTCAGCCGCGCCCGCTTCGAATTCCGCTGGCGCGACCAGTTCAACCTGTCGCTCGATCCCGACACGGCGGAACAGTATCACGATCAGACGCTCCCCGCGGAAGGCGCCAAGACCGCGCATTTCTGCAGCATGTGCGGCCCCAAATTCTGCTCGATGAAGATCACGCAGGAAGTCCGCGACTTCGCCGCCAAGCAGAACCAGGACAGCACCGGCTTCATCGCGGCGGAAGACGCCGAAGCGGGCATGCGGGAGATGAGCAAGGTCTTCAAGGAAACCGGCAGCGAACTCTACATGGGCGCCGGCGGGCGGGAACACGACTGAGGGCAATCACGGGAAGGCCTTACGCCCCCAGAATAACGGACCATCATGCTGGCCTCCATCGCGGAGGCCAGCGCATGTCGTTTCGTGTCCGTTCCACACGGATCGAACTGCTTGAGCCGACCGCCGAACTGCCCGCGAGACGGCCTCCGGCGGGGCTAACAGCCCCGCCTTCAAATCTTATAACGGGCCAACAGACAGCGCCCAAAAGCCTATGGGATGCTTAGCTAGATTCGAAACCATATGCATATGGCCAGTTTAACCAAATCATTTGCGTTTGCAGACAGAATGCCTATCCTGCAATGGGATAGGGGGAGAATGATGGCCAATTTGCCTTATGTAACAGCTACGGGAAATGTTGCTAAGGCTTTGACTGCAATCGCAGCGGCGGCAACGCCCGACACTGTCAGCGGGAATTTTGTAAAAACCATTCTAAAAATTCCTGGCGGATCCGGTGATCAGATGACGTCCTTCCTAAAAAAGGTTGGATTTGTGAATCCGGACGCAACCCCCACGGAAATATATAAAAAATTTCGCAATGGTGCTACTCGAGGTTCGGCTGCAGCCGAGAGTCTCAAATTTGGCTATGCTCCGCTATACAAGAGAAACGAGTATCTCCATGAATTAACTGACAAAGAAATAAAGGGATTAATTCTGGAGGAGACCGGTGCCGCAGCCGAGTCTAGCTTACCTAACTTGATTTTATCTTGCATAAAATCCCTTCGGAATTTTGCTGACTTCAGTAAATTGAATAGACCAGCTGAGATTGAAACGCAGATCGATAGTAACCCGAGCAATGATATTATCATCGAGCCTGTACGAAATCAAAATACCGGACAGCGCGCAAGATCACCCTCTGAGAAGATCGGATTAAATGTTGGATATAACATCAATCTAAATCTTCCTGCAACAAGCGATATATCTGTATTTAACGCTATTTCTAAAAGCCTGAAAGAAAATCTTTTAACTGGCGATGATGTCTAAAATAGACGATCATCTTCGTTCTTTTGGAATGTCTGGTCACTTGCTGACTGACGATCTCCGAAATATAGAACGAAAGTTCAACATTGAGTTAGGACACGCTCCTGCCGAGCAAAATGAACCATCAAGCTATTACCCCCAATTCGACCAATCCATTAGAGCGCAGGCGGCCGAAATGGCTGCGCAATACGAATTGTTCTACTGCTTGGAACAATCGATTAGAGAACTGATAACATCGGTACTCTTCGATAAATCTTCATCATCATGGTGGTCTTCAGGATCAATACCGGAGAAGATAGCGGCAGATGTTGCGGAACGAATACAGAGAGAGAAGGATAGTGGATTCAGCCAGCGGTCTGACAAAGAACTTGACTATACGAATTTTGGTGAGCTTTCTGTAATTATTACATTTAACTGGGATGTGTTTGGCGCTGTTTTTTCGAGCAAACGCGCAGTTGAGCGCATCATGAGTAGCTTAAATTTATTGCGCGGCCCAATCGCCCATTGCAGCCCTTTAGCTGCTGATGAAGTCGACAGATTACAGTTAACCGTGAAAGACTGGTTTAGAGCAATGAGTTAGGGCCAAGCGCCGTCCGTATCACTACGACTCACCACCCTCTGGCACACTCCTCCCACCCCACTAACCCTACCCCAATGTCAGAACTCGCCATCCGCACCCGCCGCGCCGCCTTTAA
>CAZWUR010000162.1:0-2901 GCA_964637205.1 uncultured Rubrivivax sp. | reverse complement strand
AACCTGGTGGTGGCGCTGTTCATCTGGGTGATGATCTACCCGATGATGATCCAGATCGACGTCGCCGCGGTGCGCGATGTCGGTCAACGCCCGCGCGGTCTGCTGCTCACCCTGGTCGTCAACTGGCTGATCAAGCCTTTCACGATGGCGGCGCTGGCGGTGCTCTTTTTCCGCCATCTGTTCGCCGCGTGGGTTGATCCGCAGACGGCCAGCGAATACATCGCCGGCATGATCCTGCTCGGCGTGGCGCCGTGCACGGCGATGGTCTTCGTGTGGAGCCAGATGACCCGCGGCGACCCGAACTACACCCTGGTGCAGGTGTCGGTGAACGACCTGATCATGGTTTTCGCCTTTGCGCCCCTGGCCGCCTTGCTGCTCGGGGTGACGGATGTGGCCGTGCCCTGGCAGACGCTGGCGCTGTCCACCTTGCTCTACGTGGTGTTGCCGCTGATCGCAGGCGTGGCCACGCGCCGTGCCTGGCTGCGCTCGGGCGGTACCGCGAGGGTGGGGCAGGGCAGCGCGGCATTGAAACCCTGGGCGGTGCTCGGGCTGATCGCCACGGTGGTGTTGCTGTTCGGCTTCCAGGCGCGCACCCTGGTCGAGCAGCCCTTCGTGATCGCGCTGATCGCGGTGCCGCTGGTGCTGCAGAGTTACGGCATCTTCGCCATCGCCTATCTGGCCGCGCAGCGTTTGAAACTGCCGCACGCCATCGCGGCGCCGGCCTGCATGATCGGCACCTCCAACTTCTTCGAGCTGGCGGTGGCGGTGGCGATCTCGCTGTTCGGGCTGAATTCCGGGGCGGCGCTCGCCACCGTGGTCGGCGTGCTGGTCGAAGTGCCGGTGATGCTGTCGCTGGTGGCCTTCGCCAACCGCACGCGGCACTGGTTTCCCCTCCGGGCGGCCCGCTGAAGCGCGGTTCAAGGCCGCTTCGGTGCGCGGGCCGCTGGCAACCTTGTCGAGGGCGGTCTTGGCGGGGAACAGCGCGTCGTCCTGCAACACCGGGCTCGGGTCTGCGCCAAGCCACGCGGCCGCAATGGCTCAGACGATCCGCGCTCGCTCCTTCAATTCGACGAGGTAGCTGTGCGCCAGGCGCGCGTTCAGCGCCGCCTTGTCGAGAACGTCGATCTGTCCGACGGCTTCGGTCGAGCCGGGATCACGTCCGCTCATGACCGGGACGAAGGCACTCGGGTAGTCGACCAGGCGAAGCAGGTCCACGATCGAGGCCCGCTTCAGGTCGGCGATCTCGACCGGCGTTTGCAGCATCGAGTCGCCGAACCAGCGGCACAGCAGGTCGGCGTTGAGCGTATGCGCCGCAGCCGCCTCGGCGCGTTGCGCTGCATCGGGTGAGGTGCCGGGACCACCGAACATCGGCGCCCATCCCATGGCCATGATGGCCGCGGCCTCGGTCCGCAGGTCACCCATCGGCAAAGCACGCGCCAGCAACCAGTTTTCGAAGCGGGCCAGCTCAGGATGCATCGGGCGCAGCGTCGCGATGATCGTGGCCGTTGCGAGTTGGCCGATGAAGGATGACAAGGCCGGGGAGTCGCGTGATGCCCGGGTGCGAACGACCACGATGCGGCGTACCCGTGTCAACCGTTCGGCGAGCGCGGCGATCAGGTACAGCCGGGTTGACCACCATTCGTCCGCCAGATCGATCCTGAACACACGCTGGTCGGCTTTCGCTTGCGCGACCGCAGAACCGATGCTGCCGCCGCCCGAGTCCATCACCGACGCGGAACCGGCACCGGCGCCGATGGCGACCGAAGGCTGCACGTCGATCTGCCGACTGAGTCCCGCCATGGTCACGGCCGCCGCGACGCGCGCCTCCAGATCGGAGGGCGTCGTGAACCAGGAGATGACCTTTTCCTTCTGCAACTCGTCGCGCAAGGCGCGGATGCGGTCGCTGTTCTTCGGCGCACCGGGCACGCGGCTCTGGCCGTCGATGAAGGGCGGTGGCCAGGGCGCCTTCGCGTCGAGGAGGAAGGCCATGATCGGCAGGCCGCGTTCCTTGGCCCGCAGGTATTCGCTGTGGGTGATCGAAGGCGGCCCCTGCGGCGTGCGCGTGGCATCGGGCTGTTGTGGCACGTAGCCGTAGCGCCAGGCAAAGATGCCGACGTAGGCTTCACTGCGGTCGACCATGTCGCGCACCTTGGTCAGTGGTGCCTCGGTGCCGGCCACCATGTCCTCCATCGCCAGCACTTCGTGCCCCAGCTGGCGCAGAACACGGATCGCCGCGGCGCGGTGCTCATGCAGGTCCTCGAAGGACGACGAGACAAAGATGCGCATGAGGTTTCTCCTGGCCGCCTGACGAGCCATATTAGGCTTGTCGGCCGCCGCTCGCCAGAGCTCGCCCCTGTGGCTGGAGACCCACGGTGCGCGCGGTTGTGGCCTTGCGGAGGCCGAACGCGGCGTCCTGCCCTTGCGCAGAACCCTGTTTGCGGCGATAGCCGAACGACCCTGAGGATCGATGCGCATCGGCCGCGCGGGATTGCAGGCGGTGAGCCTTCCCGGCGCGCACAACCGAGACCGACATCGGGACCGGTCAGAATCCGCCGATGTTTGCGCTGACCGTGCTGGGTCCGGTGGTGATGCGTGCCGATGGGCAGGCGCTGCCGCTGCGCACGCGCAAGGCCCTGGGCCTGCTGCTGCTGCTGGCGCTGGAAGGTCTGCAGCCGCGCAGCCGGCTCTCGGCCTGGCTGTGGCCCGAACTGCAGGAGCGCGATGCGCGGCGCAATCTGCGGCGCGAACTGGCGCGCCTGGGCCAGGCCGGTGGCGCCGGCGCGTTGCGCGTCGATGGCGACCGACTCTCGCTGGCGCCAGGCGTGGACTGCGACCTCGTCCACGTCGAAGCTGCCCTGGACGCCCGGCAGCCGGAACAGGCCCTGGCGCGATGGACCGGCA
>CAZWUR010000161.1:0-2924 GCA_964637205.1 uncultured Rubrivivax sp. | reverse complement strand
GGCCTGTACGAAGGGGTCTTCCGCGAGGACATGTTCGACGAGGCCGAGGGCCTGGACCACCCCTACTTCCTCACCAAGCACGAGAGCGAGAAGATCGTGCGCACCGAGTGCAAGGTGCCGTGGACGGTGTACCGGCCGGCGATGGTGGTCGGCGACTCCGTCACCGGAGAGATGGACAAGATCGACGGCCCGTACTACTTCTTCAAGCTGATCCAGCGCATGCGGCAGATCCTGCCGCCGTGGTTTCCGTCGATCGGCCTCGAGGGCGGGCGCATCAACATCGTGCCGGTGGACTTCGTCGTCAACGCGCTGGACCACATCAGCCACGGCAAGCGCGAGCTCAAGGGCAGGTGTTTCCACCTCGTGGACCCGATGGGCTACCGCGTCGGCGACGTGCTCGACATCTTCAGCAAGGCCGCCCACGCGCCGAAGATGAATGTCTTCGTCAACGCGGCGCTGCTCGGTTTCATCCCGAAGAGCGTGAAGAAGGGGCTGATGACGCTGGCCCCGGTGCGCCGTATCCGCCACGCCGTGATGAAGGACCTGGGCCTGCCCGAGGACATCCTCACCTTCGTCAACTACCCCACGCGCTTCGACTGCCGCGAGACCGAGGCGGCGCTGAAGGGCAGCGGCATCGAATGCCCGAACCTGCGCGACTACGCCTGGCGGCTGTGGGACTACTGGGAGCGCCACCTCGACCCGGACCTCTTCATCGACCGCAGCCTGAAGGGCACGGTGGGCGGCAAGGTGGTGCTGGTCACCGGCGGCTCGTCGGGCATCGGCCTGGCGGCGGCGATGAAGTTTGCCGAGGCCGGAGCGACCACGATCATCTGCGCCCGCGGCGAAGACAAGCTGGCCGTGGCGGTCAAGGAAATCAAGGCCCATGCCGGCAAGGACGCCAAGGTCTTCAGCTACAGCGTGGACATCGCCAACGAAGCCGACTGCGCCGCCTTCATGCAGGCGCTGGAGAGCGAACATGGCGGGGTCGACTTCCTGATCAACAACGCCGGGCGCAGCATCCGCCGCGCCATCGAGTCGAGCTACGACCGCTTCCACGACTACCAGCGCACGATGGACCTGAACTACTTCGGCTGCCTGCGCGTGACGATGGGTCTGCTGCCCGGCATGGTCAGAAAACACAAGGGCCATGTCGTGAACATCAGCTCGATCGGCGTGCTGACGAATGCGCCGCGCTTCAGCGCCTACGTTGCGAGCAAGGCGGCGCTGGACGCCTGGACACGCTGCGCGAGCAGCGAGTATGCCGACCAGGGCATCACCTTCACGACCATCAACATGCCCCTGGTGCGCACGCCGATGATCGCGCCGACCAAGATCTACAACAACGTGCCGACCCTGGCCCCCGAGGAAGCGGCCGACCTGATCGCGCAGGCCTGCATCGCCAAGCCGGTGCGCATCGCCACCCGGCTGGGCATCACCGGCGAAGTGCTGCACGCGCTGGCGCCGCGCATCGCGCAGATCGTCATGAACACCAGTTTCCGCATGTTCCCCGACAGCGAAGCGGCCAAGGGCGAGAAGGGCGACAAGGCCAGGCTGTCGCCGGAGGCGATGGCGATGCAGCAGATGATGCGCGGCATCCACTTCTGAGCCTGCCGCGCCGCGGGCCCCGGCGTCGGGGCCCGCGGTTCACTTCGCCAGCGCGGTGACGACGTACTGGCCGTCGATCTTGTCGATCTCGACCTTGATCTTGTCGCCGGTCTTCAGGCCGTCGAGCAGCTTCGGGCTCGCGACACGGAAGACCATCGTCATCGGCGGCATGTCGAGCTTCTTGATTTCGCCGTGCTTGAGCGTGACCTTGCCCTGCGCGGTGTCGACCTTGCGCACTTCGGCGTCCACGCTCTGCGCGCTCGCGAGGCCGGCGGCCAGGGCCAGGGTGACGAACAGGATCTCACGCTTCATCGGAACACTCCTTCTGGACAGACAACGCGCCACGCGCTGTCCGGGTGGACAGGGTCGCCGGTGCGCGCTGACGCAGTTTCTACAATGATCGGCATTTCCGCACCGAGGCCTGCCCATGTCGAGCCCCCCCGAGCAGTCGCTGGACCACATCACGCCGCGCGAGCAGGCCGAGATCCTGGCCCAGGCCCTGCCCTATATCCGTCGCTTCCACGGCAAGACCCTGGTCATCAAGTATGGCGGCAATGCGATGACGGACCCGGCCCTGCAGCAGGATTTTGCCGAGGACGTGGTGCTGCTCAAGCTGGTCGGCATGAATCCGATCGTGGTGCATGGCGGCGGCCCGCAGATCGACGAGGCGCTGACCCGCCTGGGCAAGAAGGGCACCTTCGTGCAGGGCATGCGCGTCACCGACGAGGAAACGATGGAGGTAGTCGAATGGGTGCTCGCCGGGCAGGTGCAGCAGGACATCGTGGGCCTGATCAATGCCGCCGGCGGCAAGGCCGTGGGCCTGACCGGGCGTGACGGCGGCCTGATCCGTGCGCAGAAACTGAAGATGCTCGACAAGGACGACCCGAATGTGCAGCACGACGTGGGCCAGGTCGGCGAGATCGTCGGCATCGACCCGAGCGTCGTGAAGGCGCTGCAGGACGACCAGTTCATCCCCGTGATCAGCCCGATCGGTTTCGGCGAGCACAACGAGAGCTACAACATCAATGCCGACATGGTGGCGAGCAAGCTCGCCACCGTGCTGAAGGCCGAGAAACTGCTGCTGCTGACGAACATCCGCGGCGTGCTCGACAAGCAGGGTGAACTGCTGACCGATCTGACCGCGCGCGACATCGACGACCTGATCGCCGACGGCACGATCAGCGGCGGCATGCTGCCCAAGATCGCCGGCGCCATCGACGCCGCCAAGAGCGGCGTGCATGCGGTGCACATCGTCGACGGCCGGGTGCCGCACGCGATGCTGCTGGAGATCCTGACCGACCAGGCCTACGGGACGATGA
>CAZWUR010000160.1:0-2962 GCA_964637205.1 uncultured Rubrivivax sp. | reverse complement strand
ACCTGCGACCCCTGCCGTGTGAAGGCAGTGCTCTACCGCTGAGCTAACCGCCCGGTATTCCGTTGCCGGCGTTCCGGTGAGCCGAAGATTATGCCACGACTTGCGGATCGTCCTGCGGCTCGGGGCGTGGCTCGATGCGGCGCCACAGCGTCCTGTCGCCGCTGTCCTGGTCCAGTTTGGCCAGCACCGCTTCGTGGGCGGCGATCTCCGCTTCACTGGCGCGCAGCACCGGCAAGCTGAACTGCGACAGGTCCACCGAGGCGATGGTGGCCACGCCGGGGCCGTCGTCGCCGGCGTCGATGACCAGCGAGTCCTGGCCGCGGGTCAGGCGGATGTACACCTCGGCCAGCAGCCCGGCGTCGAGCAGCGCACCGTGCAGCGTGCGCGAGCTGTTGTCCACCTCCAGTCGCCGGCACAGCGCGTCCAGGCTGTTGCTCTTTCCGGGGTAGATCTCGCGTGCCATGAGCAAGGTGTCGACGACGCCGGCGCAGGCCCGGGTCAGCGGCGGGTGGTCCAGGCGCGCCAGTTCGGCGTCCAGGAAGCCGATGTCGAAACTCGCGTTGTGGATCACCAGTTCGGCATCCGCGACGAAGTCCAGCAGATCCTGCGCGACCTCGGCGAACTTCGGCTTGTCGGCCAGGAAGGTGTCGGTCAGGCCGTGCACGCGCAGCGCGTCGGGGTGGCTGCTGCGCCCCGGGTTCAGGTACCAGTGACGGTTCTCGCCGGTCAGCCGGCGGTCCACCATCTCGATGAGGCCGATCTCGACGAGGCGGTCGCCGTTGTCGGCCGACAGGCCGGTGGTCTCGGTGTCGAGGAAGATCTGTCGCATGGCCTCATTGTGCCGCGCGGCGCCCGAACCACCACCACAGCGCCGCGCCGCCGGCGATCATCGGCAGGCACAGCCACTGGCCCATGCTCAGGCCCAGCGAGAGCAGGCCGAGGAAGCTGTCGGGCTCGCGGAACCATTCGGCGATGAAGCGGAACAGGCCATAACCGACGAGGAAGGCGGCCGCCACCTGGCCCGGTGCACGCCGCTTCGATCCGTACCACCACAGCAGGGCGAAGAGCAGCAGGCCCTCGAGACCGAACTGGTAGAGCTGCGACGGGTGGCGGGCAATGCCGTCGCCGGCCTGCGGAAACACCATCGCCCAGGGCAGCGAAGGGTCGGCCGCACGGCCCCAGAGTTCACCGTTGATGAAGTTGCCGATGCGCCCGCTGGCCAGGCCGGTGGGCACGCAGGGCGCCACCAGATCGGCGACCTGCCAGAACGGCCGCCCCAGCTTGCGCGCAAACAGCGCCAGCGCGGCGATGACGCCGATCAAGCCGCCGTGGAAGGACATGCCGCCCTTCCACACCATCAGGATCTCCAGCGGATGCGACAGGTAATGCTCGGGCTTGTAGAACAGCGCGTAGCCGATGCGGCCGCCGACGATGACGCCGACCACGCCCCAGAACAGCAGGTCCTCGACGTCGCGGCGCGTCCAGCCGGCCTCGGCGAACCAGGGCTTGCGGGCCCGCTGCACGGCGAGGAACAGGAACAGACCGAAGGCGACCAGATAGGTCAGGCCGTACCAGTGGATCTGGATCGGGCCGAGCGCGATGGCGACCGGGTCGAACTGCGGATGCACGAGCATCAGGTTTTCCTGCGGGCTGCGGGGATGGCGGGACGCGCGGATTGTCGCCGCTCGGCGGCGTCGACCGCCGCGGCCACATGCGCAACGAATGATTCCACCACCGGTGGCGCGGCCGCGGTCCAGACCAGGCTGGTCTCGCAGCGCAGTGCCGCGCCGGGCGTCGGCCGGTAGACCACGCCCGGGCGCTGCAGCAGGGTCAGCGACGTCGGCACCCAGGCGATGCCGATGCCGGCCGAGACCAGGTTGACGATGGTCTGCATCTGGATCGCCTCCTGCGCGATCACCGGCGTGGCGCCCTGGGCGCGGTAGTGGCCGAGCACCGCGTCGTAGAGCGAGGGCGCGATGCGGCGCGGAAAGATCACCAGCGGCTCGGCCGCGAGTGCCGCCCAGGCCGGTCGCTTGCGTGCGGCCAGCGGGTGCAGTTCGGGCAGCGCCAGCACCAGCGGCTCGGACTGCACGCGGACGGCCTGCAGCCCCGGCGGCACGGCACCTTCGGCGTGCAGCACGAAGCCGGCGTCGATCTGGTCGGCGGCGAAGGCGTCGAGCTGCACGTCCAGCGTCGCTTCGCGCAGCGCCAGCTGCACGCCGGGCTGGGTTTCGCGGAAACCACGCAGCCAGCCCGGCAGCGGCCCGTAGGCGATGCTGGACACGAAACCCAGGCGCAATCGCCCTGCCCGCCCGGCGGCCGCGGCCTGGGCCTGGGCCGGCAGCACGTCGGCGGCGGCGATCAGCCGGCGCAGCTCGGGCAGCAGCGCGGCGCCGGCCGGGGCCAGCGCCACGCGGCGCTGGCTGCGCTGCAGCAGCAGCGCGCCGAGCTTGCGCTCGAGCTGCTGGATGGCCTGGGTCAGCGCCGGCTGGGTCATGTGCAGGCGCTGCGCGGCGCGGCCGAAGTGCAGTTCTTCGGCCAGGGCGACGAACTGACGCAGGGGTCTGAGCTCGATCATTGATTGATTCGGCGAATCAATGGTGGGTTGGCAATCCATTGGACCACGATGCGCCCTGGGCGGATACTTCCAGGCTTCGACCGACCCGCATCCCGAGGAGACCACCATGGCAGGCTGGAACCGCCGCTCGAAGAACATCACCGAAGGCGTCGCGCGTGCGCCCAACCGGAGCATGTACTACGGCATGGGCTACACCGAGAAAGACTTCGGCAAGCCGATGATCGGCGTGGCCAATGGCCACAGCACGATCACGCCCTGCAACTCCGGGCTGCAGAAGCTGGCCGACGCGGCGGTGGCGGGCCTGCAGGCGGCCGGCGCGAATGCCCAGGTCTTCGGCACGCCGACCATCAGCGACGGCATGGCCATGGGCACCGAGGGCATGAA
>CAZWUR010000159.1:0-3232 GCA_964637205.1 uncultured Rubrivivax sp. | reverse complement strand
CGTGCTCAAGGACGTGGCGATGACCAAGCGCGGCCTGGTCATCTTCGTCGGCGCCACCGGCTCGGGCAAGAGCACCTCGCTGGCGGCGATGGTCGACTTGCGCAACGAGCACAGCTACGGCCACATCATCACGATCGAGGACCCGGTGGAGTTCGTGCACCCGCACAAGAACTGCATCGTCACGCAGCGCGAGGTGGGCATCGACACCGACGGCTGGGGCATCGCGCTGAAGAACACGCTGCGCCAGGCGCCCGACGTGATCCTGATGGGCGAGATCCGCGACCGCGAGACCATGGAGCACGCGGTGGCCTTCGCCGAGACCGGCCACCTGTGCATGGCCACGCTGCACGCCAACAGCGCCAACCAGGCGCTGGACCGCATCATCAACTTCTTCCCCGAGGAGCGGCGCGCGCAGCTGCTGATGGACCTCTCGCTCAACCTCAAGGCGATGGTCTCGCAGCGCCTGCTGGCGCGCCAGGAAGGCCGCGGGCGCGTGGCGGCGGTGGAGATCATGCTCAACACGCCGCTGGTGTCGGACCTGATCTTCAAGGGCGAGGTCGGCGAGATCAAGGAGCTGATGAAGCGCTCGGGCGAGCTCGGCATGCAGACCTTCGACCAGGCCCTCTTCGACCTCTACGAGGCCAACCTGGTGACGCTGGACGACGCGCTGCGCAACGCCGACTCGGTCAACGACCTGCGCCTGCAGATCAAGCTGAAGAGCCAGCGCGCGCGCAACCCCGACCTGGCCGCCGGCACCGAGCACCTGCAGATCGTCGGCGACCCGCAGGCCGAACTGGCCAAGCTGGGCCCTGGGCGCCGCGCCACCGACGCGCGCCCGCAATAGGAGGCATCCGCGGGGCCGGGCTGCGCCCGGCGGAGTCCGCGGCATTCGTGGCACCATGCGCGCCATGAGCATCGCCAGCAAGACCTACGAACCCGTGGCCGCGCAGCGCGTGGCCTTCCTCGGCCTGGGCGTGATGGGCGCGCCGATGGCCGCGCACCTCGCCCGCGCCGGGCATGCGGTGTGCGTCTACAACCGCACCACCGCCAAGGCCGAGGCCTGGGTGCGCGAGCACGGCGGCACGCATGCGGCGACGCCGGCCGCCGCCGCCGCGGGCGCCGATTTCGTCCTCGCCTGCGTCGGCAACGACGACGACCTGCGCGCGGTGGTGCTGGGGCCGCAGGGCGCCTTCGCCGGCATGAAGCCGGGCGCGGTCTTCGTCGACCACACCACGGCCTCGGCCGCGGTGGCGCGCGAGCTGCACGGGCAGGCGGCTGCGGCGGGCCTTGCCTTCGTCGACGCGCCGGTCTCCGGCGGCCAGGCCGGTGCCGAGAACGGCGTGCTGACGGTGATGTGCGGCGGCGACGCGGACGCCTTCGAGGCGATGAGGCCGGTGGCCATGGCCTACGCGCGTGCGGTCACGCGGGTCGGCGCCAGCGGCGCCGGTCAGCTTGCGAAGATGGTCAACCAGACCTGCATCGCCGGGCTGGTGCAAGGCCTGTCCGAGGCGATCGCCTTCGGCGAGCGCGCGGGCCTGGACATGAAGCTCGTGCTGGAGGTGATCGGCAAGGGCGCGGCGCAGAGCTGGCAGCTGGACAACCGCGGCAAGACCATGGTGGAGGACCGCTTCGACTTCGGCTTCGCCGTCGACTGGATGCGCAAGGACCTCGGCCTCGTGCTCGACGAGGCGCGGCGCAACGGTGCGCGGCTGCCGGTGACCGCGCTCGTCGACCAGTTCTACGCCGATGTTCAGCGCCTGGGCGGCGGCCGCTGGGACACCAGCAGCCTCGTGCGCCGGCTGAAGTAGCCGCCCGCTGCGCCGCGCGCGGCCCGGCTTCAGGCGCGCGGCTGCGTCGCGGCCAGTTCGCCCTCGGTGACGATCTCGAACACGCGCACGACTTTGCGCACGCCCTCGACGCTGCGCGCGACGTCGGCAAAGCGCGCGGCCTCGCGTTCGGTGACGCGGCCCATCAGGTAGACGATGCCGCGCTCGGTGACGACCTTGGCCGCCTGCGCCTGCAGATCCTTGGCGTCGACGAAGGAGGCCTTGACCTTGCTCGTGATGACGCTGTCGGTGGTGCGCGAGCCGACCGTGCTGTTCTCGGCCACGGCCAGCTCGTTGACCACCGAGCGCACCGCGTCGATGCGGCTGAGCTGCTGCTCGATCAGCGTGCGGTCGGCCTCGCGCGGCACTTCGCCGGTGATCAGCATGACGCGGTTGTAGCTGGTGACGTTGACGTGCGCCGGCAGGCCGAGCTCGCGCACGCGCACCGCGGCCTTCAGCTCGATCGCCTGGTCGTCGACCTGGGCGCCAGAGCTGCGGCGGTCCAGCACCATCATCGTGCCGCCGACCATCGCGCCGCCCACCAGCAGCGGGGCGCAGCCGGGCAGCAGGCTCAGGGCGCTCGCGGCGGCGAGCGTGCTTGCCGCCAGTCGCAGCGGCAGTCCTTGCAGGTTCATTCGGGGTCTCCCAGGAGTTGGGCGTCGACCGCATCGAGCAGCGCGTGCAGCACCAGCAGGTGGCTCTCGAGCACGCGGCTCGCGCGCTCGTGCGGCACGGCGATGTGAAGATCGGTCTCGGCCAGGGTTTCGCGAAGGCCGTCGCCGCTGCTGCCCACCAGCAGCACGACGGTCATGTCCTTGCCCTGCGCGGCGCGCACGGCGGCCATGCAGGCGTCGAGCTCGCTGCCGGCGGCGTCGACCAGCAGCAGCAGGTCGCCGGGCAGGCCCAGCGCCTGCACGCTGGCGGTCTCGGGCGCGATGGCGATGGCCGCCAGCGGCGGGCGCTCGCGCTCGAAGCCGCTGACCAGCAGCGCCGCGGCGTGATGCGCCAGGCCAGCGCCGCCGCTGGCGCCGCCGGTGCCGCACAGCAGCAGCTTGTTGCCGGCGGTGAGCGCGTCGACGATGGCGCCCGCGGCCTGCGCGATCGGGCGCGCCAGCGACTCCGCGGTCTGGTACTGCAGGTCCGCGCCTTCGAAGAACTGCTGCTGGATGCGCTGCTCGAGCATGGCGGCATGATAGGCGAGCGCCCATCGGGCCGCGGCCATGCCCTGCGCGCCGCGGGCTCGCGCAAGCGCGCCGATCAGCGCGGCGGCGTGTCGTCGAAGGCGGCGCGGAGCCACTCGATGCGGTCGCCGTCGATGGCCACCACGTCGAAGCGGCACGGCGGCAGCGTGCCCAGGCGCAGCAGGTAGTGGCGGGCGGCCAGCAGCAGGCGCTGGCGCTTGGGCG
>CAZWUR010000158.1:0-3325 GCA_964637205.1 uncultured Rubrivivax sp. | reverse complement strand
AGGTCTTGCGCTGGTAGTTGCGCACCACGTCGCTGATGAACTGCTCGGCGTGCAGATAGAGCACGCGGGCGTCGGGCTTGTCCTTGAGCAGGGCGTTGCCGACGGCGTGCACCAGATGCGTCTTGCCCAGGCCGACGCCGCCGTAGATGAACAGCGGGTTGTACATGACCCCCGGAGCGCCGGCCACGTGCAGCGCGGCGGTACGCGCCATCTGGTTGGCGCGCCCGGCGACCAGGGTGTCGAAGGTCAGCGCCGAGTTGAGCTTGTGGCGGCTGGCCGACGGTGGCGCCGCCGCGGTCGTGCCCTGGGCCGGGCTCGGCACCCCGGACAGGCCGGGCAGGGCCAGGCCGGCCGCGACCGGCCCGTGGCGCAGTTCCATGGCCGGCATGCTGCGCGCCGGCGGCAGGTCGCGGGGTGCCAGTTGCAGGTCCAGGCGCACCGGCCGGCCGGCCAGGTCGCTGAGCACCGACTCGATGCGGCCCGCGTACTGGCTGCGGATCCAGTCGAGCTTGAAACGGTTGGGCACGCGCAAGGCCAGGCGCATCGAATCGTCGTCCTGCGCCAGCAGTTCGGCCGGCGGCAAGGGGCGGATCCAGGTGTTGAACTGTTGCTCGGGCAACTCGCTCGCGAGGCGCTCGCAGCCACGCTGCCAGAGGTCGGGGGTCATGCCGGTGAGTTGTGGAAATCTTCTTCTGCAAAGCCGCGGCTAGGGGTCGCCGGCGGCACGGGGAGCTGAGTTATCCACAATCCTGGCGCGTCGGTCAAGCCCTGCGCACAGTCCCGGTCTGTGGTGCAAGTCTTTGACCGGTAAGGCGTTTTCTGCTGTAATACTCGGTTTCCCGGATCCGTAAAAAATCGGCCGGTGCGGCACCGGTGTGGCCGCTGCGGGGCATCTGGTCGGCACAAGCCGTCTGCGGGCCTTGCAGCAGCGGCGCTGGCGGCACCCCGGCCATGGCCTCCGATGGCCGCCCGCCTTCGGCCACCGATGCCCACCCTGACCTGTTTGCGCCGGCGGTGCGGGCGGCGGCGGTGTCGGCGCCGGCATCGGCGGCATGGGATCCTTCCGTTGAACCCGCCTGCATTGCCCAGGACCCATCATGAAGCGCACCTATCAGCCTTCCAAGACACGCCGCGCGCGTACCCACGGTTTCCTCGTGCGCATGAAGACGCGCGGTGGCCGCGCCGTGATCAAGGCGCGCCGCGCCAAGGGCCGCAAGCGTCTCGCTTGATGGCCTTGTTCGGCACGCCGCCGCGTCCCGGCCGCGCGTGCCGGCCGTGATCGGCCGTCTTGTGCACAGCGCCGACTTCCAGCGCCTGCTCGCGACGCCAGCCTGGTCGCGAAGTGCCCACTTCGCCATTCACCATCTGCCGGTGTCGCCATCGCGTCCCCGGCGGGCCGCGCCGGCGCCTGAATCGCCGGAGTTATCCACAGACACGGTGCACAAGTCGCCGGTACCTGTGGATGACATCGCCGGCCGGCATTGGCTGGGCGCCGTGCTGCCCAAGCGCCTGGCCCGTCGTGCGGTGACGCGCAACCTGCTGCGCCGCCAGATCCGCGCCGCCGTGCAGCGCCATGCCCCGGCCCTGCCCGGCGGGCTGTGGGTGGTGCGTCTGCGCGCCGGATTTGCGCGCGCCGAGTTCCCGTCGGCGGCGTCGGATGCGCTGCGCCTGGCCGCGCGGGACGAACTTGACCGGGCGCTGCAGCGCGCTGTTCGATGATCGCGCAGCTGTCGCAGTGGCCGCGCCGGGCCCTGATCGCCGGGGTGCAGGCCTACCGTTACCTGCTCAAGCCCTGGCTGGGCAATGCCTGCCGCTTCGAGCCGAGTTGCTCGCAGTACGCGCTGGATGCCCTGCGCCGGCATGGCGCGGCCGCCGGGGCGACCCTGACCGCCGGCCGGCTGCTGCGCTGCCACCCCTGGTGCGACGGCGGGCTGGACCCGGTGCCTGAGCGGGCGCCGGGCCTGTTCACCCGCCTGGGCCTCGGTGCGCCGCCGGCCGCCGATGATCTCTCCTCGAATCGGACCTCTTCATGACCGACATTCGCCGTACCCTGTTGTGGGTGGTCTTCACGATGTCGCTCGTCCTGCTCTGGGACGGGTGGAACAAACATACCGGGCAGCCGACGATCTTCGGCGGCTCGCCGGCCAGGCCGGCAGCATCGGCAGCGGCCGGGCCGGCCCCGGCCAGCGGCGTGCCGGCGGCGATCGCCACCGCCACCGCTGCGGGCACGGCCGCCAACGCCGTGCCGGTCTCGGCGCCGGTGGCGCCGTCGAGCGAAACGATCACCATCGAGACCGATGTCGTGCGCGCCACGCTGGACAGCCGGGGCGGCACGGTGGTCGGCCTCGAACTGCTGAAGTACGCCGACCAGCATCACCCGGAGCAAGGCGTGCGCCTGCTCGACCAGAGCGCGACGCGCACCTACCTGGCGCAAAGTGGCCTCATCACCACGCAGGCGGGCGTGACCCTGCCGAATCACCTGACGCCGATGCGCCTGCTGCCCGGCGAGCGCAGGCTGGCCGACGGCGCGACCGAACTCAGCGTCGTTTTCGAGGCCACGGCGGGCGACGGCGTGACCCTGCGCAAGACCCTGCGGTTTTCGCGCGGCAAGTACACCATCGACGTCAGCCACGAAGTGATCAATGCCGGCAGCGCGCCGGTGTCGCCGCAGCTCTACCTGCAGCTTTCGCGCGACGGCAACAAGCCCGAAGGCGAGTCGAGCTTCTACTTCACCTTCACCGGGCCGGCGGTCTACACCGAAGCCACCAAGTTCAAGAAGATCGACTTCAGCGACATCGACAAGCACAAGGCCGAGATGCCGCCGGCTTCGGACAACGGCTGGGTGGCGATGGTGCAGCATTACTTCACCAGCGCCTGGATGCTGCCGGCGGGGCAGGCGCGCGAGTTCCGCACCGCCAAGGTGTCGGACAACCTGTACTCGGTGGCCCTGGTGAGCTCTCTGGGTGAAGTGGCGCCGGGGGCCAGCAAGGCCCAGGCGGCCACGCTGTACATCGGCCCGCAGGAGGAGTACCGGCTTGCCGCCCTGGCGCCGGGGCTGGAACTGGTGAAGGACTACGGCTGGCTGACCATCCTGTCCAAGCCGCTGTTCTGGCTGCTGACCCAGCTGCACGCCTTCATCGGCAACTGGGGCTGGGCCATCGTCGCCCTGGTCGTGGTGCTGAAGATCGCCTTCTACTGGCTCAACGCCAAGGCCTACGGCTCGATGGCCAAGATGAAGGCCGTCAACCCGAAGGTCATGGAGATGCGCGCGCGGCTGAAGGACAAGCCGCAGCAGATGCAGCAGGAGATGATGCGCATCTACCGC
>CAZWUR010000157.1:0-3427 GCA_964637205.1 uncultured Rubrivivax sp. | reverse complement strand
GTCGATGGACCTGCGCGCCAACGACCCCGCCTGGCTGCAGCTCAAGCTCGACGCCCTGGCCACCGTGGCCGAGGAGCGCGCCTTCGAGATGCCCTTCCCGCCCGACGGCGTGAAGCGCCTGTTCCCCGGCGTGGTGGCGGCTACCGCCGCCGTGCTGCGCTGGCGCTGCGAGCAGCGCGGCGCCCTGGTCGAAGGTGGCGCGACGCCGGTGATGGACGCGATGTTCAGCCGCGAAGAGCCGCGCACCGGTACCTCGGGCACCGTGGCCTGGGCGGTGGACGTGGACAACCCGGCCACCGGCGAGCGTTTCACGCTGACGCTCAAGGAAGTGGCCCTGGTGGCGCCCGACGGCAGCACCGTGACCCGCCCCTGCGCGATGGGCCTGGCCGGCAACTATCCGCGGGCGCTGGACGGCCTGGCGCGGGTGCTGTCGCTGGACATGCGCGTCATCGACCCGGCCTGGATCGGCATGAAGCTGCGCAAGCTGCTCAACTACGCCGAGCCCCTGGGCCACTTCATGGCCTTCGTTCCCGGCCTGCCGCACGGCGAGCGCCGCCAGCAGGTCTGGCCGAGCACGGTGGCCTATCTGGCGCGCCTGATCATCCACCGCTACGCGATGCTCGGCGTGCTCGACGAAGAGGGCTTCCCGCTGCAGGAAATGGGCGTGCTGGCCTCGCCGGCCGGCGCTGCGGTGGTCCCCGGCGCAACCGTGGTGCCGCAGGCCGGCAAACCCTGCCCGGAGTGCGGCAACGCCACCATGATCCACAAGGACGGCTGCGACTTCTGCACCGCCTGCGGTTACGTGGGGCAGTGCGGCTGAGCCTGGGGCGGGAGGATCCGGCCGCGGCTGTGGGTGCGGGTTCACCCGTGAACGACGCCGCTGACGGATCGCTGCCATCGCGTCGGCCGTGCTTGTGTGGGCCAGAGGGCGTTTGACCTCTGGCGCCCTCCCCTCGGTCGGCAGCGGCCAGCCGCGAAATCTTGCGCCAGATGAAGGCCCGGCGGCTGCGGGCGGGGATACTGGAACGTGCCGGATCCGCCCGGTCGCCGTGGCAGGCGTCTGGGCGAACGGCGCGGGCGTCGAGCGGCCATCGCGGCCCGACGGCGACGAACGCGGGATCCGGCGCCCCAACCAAGGAGTGGCGAGAACAAGGTGAAGCCGCACGACCGCATCCCCAAGCTGGTGCTGGCCCCGAGCGACAGCATCCGCTTTCACGAGCAGCCCGAGCGCCAGCGCACGCTGCGCCTGGTCGCGCGGCTGCGTGAGGACCGCTTCTTGCGCAACCCGCCGATCGTGGCCCGCACCGGGGCGGCATCGTTCGTGTTGCTGGACGGGGCCAACCGCGTGAGTGCGTTCCGCGAACTTGGCCTGTCCCATGTGCCGGTGCAGGTGGTCGACTACGGGGCGCCGCAGGTGGTGCTCAAGGGCTGGCACCACTTGCTGAAGGAAGGGCGCACGCTGGACCTGCGTTCGGCCTTCGCCGATTTGCCGGGGGTGGCCTTGCGCCAGGTGGCGCGCGCGGACCTGGAACCCCTGATCGAGTTGCGTCGCGTCATGGCCGTTCTGGTCGACGAGACCGCCGCCTGCTGGGGCCTGTGGCCGGACGGGGGCGAGGGACCGCTCGATCTGCTTGACTGGATGCGGGTGCTGGGCCAGGTGGTGGCCGCCTACGAGGGCAAGACCGGGCTGGAGCGCATCAAGCTGGCGGACTACGCCGACCTGCCCGACGTGTTTCGGCGCATGGAACACCAGCTGATCCTGTTTCCCGCGCTGACCAAGGTCGAGCTGCTGCAATTGGTGGCGGCCGGGGTGATGATCCCCACCGGCATCTCGCGCCACAACATTCCCGGGCGTGCGCTGGGGCTGAACATCGATCTTTGCTTCCTGACCGACCTTGCGAGTGACGATGCCAAGGAGGCGCATCTGCGTGAGCATGTGGCCGACTTGGAACTGCGCGGGCGCATCCGCTTCTATGAGGAGTCCTCATTCATCATGAACGAGTGAGGCGCTGAGCCGGCCCCTGGGCTGGCGGCGCCGAGCCGCCGGGCGCTCGGGTTCAGGCGGTCTCGCTCAGCGCGCGCCGCAGCTTGTCGACCATCGCCGCGGCAGCCTCGGCGCCGAGCGACTGGTCGAGCATCGGATACATCATCAGCTCTTCCTTCATGTTGTGCTGCTGCAGCAGTTCATGCAGGGCCTGCGCCGCGTCGAGATAGGCCGCAGCATCCCTGGCCTCGGCGGCGGCGCGCATCTGCGCGAAGATCGGCTGCATCTGCTGATGTTCGCTGCGCATGGTCCCGGTGGGGCCGCCGCTGGACATGCCGGCGTCATGTTCGAAAGCCGGGAAGAGCAGATCCTCTTCGAGCTCGATGTGCCGGGCGATGTGGTCGAGAAAGGCGCCGGCCTCGCTTTGCAGAGCAGCCCAGCTTGCACTGCGCGCGGCGTCGGCGGCGCGCTCGAAGCGGGCGTCGCAGGCCGCGTGGTCCTGCATCATGTAGTCATTGATCGATGGCATCGGGTTTCCTTTGAGTTCAGGAGCCGCCGGTCAAAGGTGCAGCGCGCCGCCTGCGGCAAGGTGGCCTGCCGGCGCGAGACCAGCGGCCGGTCGACCGGCGATGTGTTGCCTTCTTCAGTTGGCGGCCGCAGTCGCCTGCGCGACCGGCTTCTTCTTCACCACCTGGACGGTCACCACCGGGCATTCACCGGTGTCCCCGCCACAGGGCTCGAAGCGCTTGCGGGTCGCGGCCATCGCCGACCAGCGACGCACGGCAGGTGCCTCGCCCTGGTCCTGCTGCGCCGCGGTGGGCGGAATCGGCTTGCCTTCGGCGAGCAGCTTCTCGACGCGGCGCAGCCCCAGAAAGGCCGCGCCATAGGCGCCGTTCAACTGGCCCAGCCCGTTCGGCGCGACGTTGAACTTCTCGCCCAGCGACTGCTCCAGCGCCTTGACCATGGCCTCGTTGCGCGTCATGCCACCGGTGAGCATATAGCCGCTCTGCAGGCCGACGCGACGCATCAGCTGGATCGCCCGCCCGCCCAGCGAGACCATCGCGCCCATCATGATGTCTTCGGCCGGGATGCCGTTGGACAGATGGTTGATGACCTCCGATTCGGCGAACACCGCGCACACGCTGCTGATCGACTTCGGATCCGTCGAGCGCATCGCGTACGGGCCGATGTCCTCGGTGCTCAGACCCAGGTAGCGCGCCGTCTTTTCCAGAAAGGCGCCGGTGCCGGCCGCGCACTTGTCGTTCAGCCGGAAAGCCTTGACTCGGCCCTCGGCGTCGACCTTGATGGCCTTGATGTCCTGGCCGCCGATGTCGAGGATGGTGCGGGTGTCGGGAAACAGATGCACCGCGGCCTGCGCATGGGCGGTGAGTTCGGTGATCTGCGCATGGCGAAACGGCACCGTGTAGCGTCCGTAGCCGGTGG
>CAZWUR010000156.1:0-3457 GCA_964637205.1 uncultured Rubrivivax sp. | reverse complement strand
CAGCGTCGAGGAGGCACGCGACCTGCACGGCCGCGACGACGTCATGTTCGTCGACCTGCGCGACGTGCGCGAGCTCGAGCGCGAAGGCGTGATCCCGGGCGCCTTCCATGCGCCGCGCGGCATGCTCGAGTTCTGGGCCTGCAAGGAATCGCCGTATCACAAGAAGGAATTCGACCAGGGCCGGCATCTGGTGCTGTTCTGCGCCGCCGGCTGGCGCTCGGCGCTGGCGACGAAGACGCTGCAGGAGATGGGCCTGGACAAGGTCTCGCACATCGGCGGCGGCTTCAGTGCCTGGAAAGAGGCGGGTGCACCGACCCATGTGCATGCGCCAAAGCCGAAGGCAGCGTCGAAGACGTGATCGGCGTTGAGGCTGCCGCCGGGCCGCCGCGGATTCTGCGGGATGATCGGACCGCGGGCGTGGTGCCCGCGCCTGCTCTGCCGCGATGAACTCCTTTGACGATGACCCAGAGGGCCAGGACGGCCCGGGCGGCCTGGATGCCGAGATGCTGTTGCGCCTGAGCGCACATTGGCTGCTCACGATGCCCAGCGCCGAACATTACCTGCGCCACATGGCCGAGCACGGATCGGTCCTGTTCGTCGACGCGATCACCGACGACCCGGCCGTGGTGCAGGCAGCGCCCGCGGGCAAGGTGCTGCGCGCCGACGCGCCGCAGTTCTTCCGCAGCCTGGGCTGGACCATCGCCGCCGCGATGCCCCTGCCCGCCCTGGGCTGGAAACCGCATCGCCTGACCCTGCCCGGGCGCAACGCGCCCTGTCTGTGCGGATCCGGCGCCAAATACAAACACTGCTGCCAATCCCTGATCGAAGGCGCCCCGCGCCTGGACCCGATCTATCTCGGCAGCGTGGTCCTGCAAGCGATGCGGTCGGCCGAGTGGGCGGCGCTGCCGGCGAGCGCCGTGCATCCGGACATGGTGGCCAGCGCGGCGCAGGACCTGATGGAGCAGGACCGCGACCGCGATGCACTGCGCCTGCTCGAGCCCTGGGGCAAGGCGCCGGCGCCGTGGAAAAAGGCGCGTCTGGAACTGCTGGACCTGCTCGCCGACCTGTATCTGGAACTGGACCACCCGCGCAAGCGCAAGGCCCTGGCGCAGGCCATGGTCGCCAGGGGTGACGCTGCGGTGCAGAGCCTGGGCTGGCAGCGCCTGAGCATGATGGCCAGCGACCGCGGTGAAGCAGCCGAGGCGCGCCAGGCCTTCGAGAACGCCCAGCGCCTGACCCCCGACGACCCGCGGGTCGCACTGCTGGAGGTCACCACGCTGCTCGGCAGCGGCGACCTGGAGCGGGCGCACGAACGTGCCGACTTCCATGCCCGACGCCTGTCGCGCCTGCCGCAGGCCGCGGAACTGGCGCCGCAGATCGAAGGCCTGCAGGCACTGGCGCGCGGCGAGATGGACCACATCGCCGGCACGCCATGGGACGACGCCGACGACGAACCGCCCGCCGACATTCAGCGCGCGATCGACAGCGCGTTCACGGCAGTCCAGACTTGGGTGAACACGCTGCCGCCAGCCCGCCTGCGCCTGGACCTGTCCGAGGCCAGCGCGCAGGACCTGGGCGAGTTGCGGCCCGCCAAGTCCCTGCAGCCTGCGCTGCGCGCCTGGCGCGACATCTTCCAGCCCGACCCGGACGACGACGACATGCTGGCGGCGCTGGACCTGGAGCGCTGGGAGCCGCTGCTGCAGCGCAGGCCTGCGCTGCTGGACAGCTTCGAGGTGCTGGACGATCTGATCGCAGGACTGCACGCGGTGCCGATGGGCCTGGCGGCCGGACTGCAGGCGGTGCTCTTGCAGCGCGCCCTCGACCTGTGGACCCTGCTGCGCCAGCGCTTCCCGGCGGCGCGTTGCGAATGGGGCTGGCTCGACAACCGGCCCGCGCTGCGCCTGCTGGTGGAGTGCGTCGAACTCGACCCCACGCCCACCGCCGAGCGCAGCTTCGACTGGCTGCGCGCAATGGTGGAGGTGCTCAATCCGAAAGACAACCACGGCCTGCGCGAGCGCCTGGGTGCGGTGCTGCTGCGCCGCGGCGATGCGGCCGCTGCACTCGCCCTGGCCGATCGTTTCCCGGACGACTTCGTCGGCATCGAACTCATCCGCGCCCGGGCCCTGCTCGCCCTGCAGCGTCTGCCCGAGGCCGCCACGGCCTATGCCGGCGCACTCAAGGCCAATCCGCATGTCGACAAGCTGCTGCGCGCCGGCCGTGCGCCGAGGCGGCCCGCGACCCGAACCGTGAGCGTCGGCTCGGCCGACCAGGCCCGGCTGACGGTGGCTGCCCAGCACGACCTCTGGCGCGACAAGGCCGTGCAGGCCTGGCTCTCGGCGCGGGCCGGCGACCCGGATTCATGACAATTGACGTTGACGTAAACGTCAATCAACAATCGCCGCCCTGGAGACCCCCCGCATGCCCAAACTCGAGTCCAAGCTCAACCCGCGCGGTGCCGAATTCAAGGCCAGCGCCGAGGCCATGCGGCACCTGGTCGCCGACCTCAATGACCGGCTCGCGACCGTGGCGCTCGGCGGCGGCGAGGCAGCCCGCGCCAAGCATGTCGCGCGTGGCAAGCTGCTGCCGCGCGAGCGCGTGGAGATGCTGCTCGACCCGGACACACCCTTCCTGGAAATCGGCGCGCTCGCCGGGCTGGGCCTGTACGACGGCGCCGCGCCCGGCGGCGGCATCGTCGCCGGCATCGGCCGCGTGGCCGGCGTCGAGTGCATGGTGGTGTGCAATGACGCGACCGTGAAGGGCGGCACCTACTTCCCGATCACGGTCAAGAAACACCTGCGCGCGCAGGAAATCGCGCTGCAGAACCGGCTGCCCTGCATCTACCTCGTCGACAGCGGCGGCGCCAACCTGCCCAACCAGGACGAAGTCTTCCCGGACCGCGAACATTTCGGCCGCATCTTCTTCAACCAGGCCAACATGAGCGCCCAGGGCATCCCGCAGGTGGCGGTGGTGATGGGCTCGTGCACGGCGGGCGGCGCCTACATGCCGGCGATGAGCGACGAGACCATCATCGTCAAGAACCAGGGCACGATCTTTCTCGGCGGTCCGCCGCTGGTGAAAGCCGCGATCGGCGAGATCGTCAGTGCCGAGGACCTGGGCGGCGGCGACGTGCACACGCGCCTGTCCGGCGTGGCCGACCACCTGGCACAAAACGACCTGCACGCGCTGGCGCTGGCGCGCGGCGTGGTCGGCAACCTGAACTGGCGCAAGACCGAGCAGATCAGGCTGCAGCCACCGCGTGCCCCGCTGTACGACGCGGCCGAGCTGCGCGGCGTGATCCCCACCGATCCGCGCAAACCCTTCGACGTGCGCGAGATCATCGCCCGCGTCGTCGACGGCAGCGAGTTTCACGAGTTCAAGGCGCGCTACGGCACGACCCTGATCACCGGCTTCGCCCACCTCGAGGGCATGCCGGTGGGCATCGTCGCCAACAACGGCA
>CAZWUR010000155.1:0-3458 GCA_964637205.1 uncultured Rubrivivax sp. | reverse complement strand
CATGCCCCATGTGCAGCGTGCCGGTGACGTTGGGCGGCGGCAGCTGGATGCAGAACGAGGGCCGTGCCGGGTCCAGGCTGGGGGCGAACGCCCCCGGCGCATCCCAGGCCTGCGCCCAGCGGGCCTCGATGGCGGCGGGTTCGAAGGACTTGGGCAGTTCGGGCGTGGTCATGGCGGCGGCACAATCGGTGCGCGCCGCTCGGGCACGGCGCACAGAGGTCGGCGCACAGCCCTTCGCGGCGGCAGCGTGGTTCTTCGGGAAACCGAGGATTCTAGGAGGCTGTCGGGCCTTCACGGCCTTCACGGCCACCCCGGAGCCGTCGCGGCCCAGGCCCCTGGCGACAAGCCGGAGTGGACCTTCGACTGCATGAGCCGCTTCATTGCCGTTGATCGGGACGCTGCCAATGGGCTGCCGCCGTCCGAGGGTCGTCGGGTGCGGCGATCGCATAGAATCGAACGATCGTTCGTTTCTTGATCTCCTGCGGGCCGCCCGGGTCGTCGATGGGTCGCCCAGGAGCAGGCCACTAGAATTCTTCGCTTAACGCAAACGTCAATCCAGCAGGAGTCACGCGCATGAAGGTACTGGTCCCCGTGAAGCGTGTCGTCGACTACAACGTGAAAGTCCGCGTGAAGTCCGACGGCACCGGGGTCGATCTCGCCAACGTCAAGATGAGCATGAACCCCTTCGACGAGATTGCCGTCGAAGAGGCCGTGCGCCTGAAGGAAAAGGGCGTGGCCAGCGAGATCATCGCGGTCTCCTGCGGCGTCACCCAGTGCCAGGAGACGCTGCGCACGGCGATGGCCATCGGTGCCGATCGCGCCATCCTCGTCGAATGCGCGGAAGAGTTGCAGCCGCTGGCGGTCGCCAAGCTGCTGAAGGCGCTGGTCGACAAGGAGCAGCCGGGCCTCGTCATCCTCGGCAAGCAGGCCATCGACGACGACTGCAACCAGACCGGGCAGATGCTGGCCGCCCTCGCCGGCCTGCCGCAGGCGACCTTCGCCAGCAAGGTCGAGGTCGCCGATGGCAAGGCGCGCGTGACGCGCGAGGTCGACGGTGGCCTCGAGACGCTCGAGCTCACGCTGCCGGCGGTGGTCACCACCGACCTGCGCCTGAACGAGCCGCGCTACGTCACGCTGCCCAACATCATGAAGGCCAAGAAGAAGCCGCTCGAGGTCGTCAAGCCGGCGGATCTCGGCGTGGACGTGACGCCGCGCATCAAGACCCTGAAGGTCGAGGAGCCGCAGAAGCGCGGCGCCGGCGTCAAGGTGCCCGACGTGGCCACGCTCGTGGCCAAGCTCAAGAACGAAGCCAAGGTGATCTGAACATGGCCGTCCTCGTCATTGCCGAACACGACAACGCGGACCTCAAGGCCGCGACCCTGAACACCGTCGCCGCGGCCGCGCAGTGCGGCGGCGACGTGCACGTGCTCGTGGCCGGCGCGGCCTGCGCCGCCGCGGCGCAGGCCGCCGCGGCAGTCGTCGGCGTGGCCAAGGTGCTGCACGCCGATGCGCCGACGCTGGCCCACGGCCTGGCCGAGAACCATGCCGCGCAGGTGCTGGCACTGGCCAAGAGCTACAGCCACATCCTCTTCCCGGCCACGGCCAGCGGCAAGAACATCGCCCCGCGCGTGGCCGCGCTGCTCGACGTGGCGCAGATCAGCGACGCGACCAGGATCGTCGCGGCCGACACCTTCGAGCGCCCGATCTATGCCGGCAACGCGATCGCGACCGTGCAGAGCAGCGACGCGATCAAGGTGATCACCGTGCGCACGACCGCCTTCGACCCGGCGGCTGCGACCGGTGGCAGCGCCGCGGTGGAGAGCGTGGCGGCGGTGGCCGATGGCGGCAAGACCGCCTTCAAGGGCGCCGAGATCGCCAAGCTCGAGCGCCCCGAGCTCACCAGCGCCAAGATCATCGTCTCCGGCGGCCGGGCGCTGGGCAGCAGCGAGAAGTTCGACGCTGTGTTGATCCCGCTGGCCGACAAGCTCGGCGCAGCACTGGGCGCCAGCCGTGCCGCGGTCGACGCCGGCTACGCGCCCAACGACTGGCAGGTCGGGCAGACCGGCAAGATCGTCGCGCCGCAGCTCTACGTCGCGGTGGGCATCTCCGGCGCGATCCAGCACCTGGCCGGGATGAAGGACTCCAAGGTGATCGTCGCCATCAACAAGGACCCGGAGGCGCCGATCTTCAGCGTCGCCGACTACGGGCTGGAGGCCGACCTCTTCACCGCGGTGCCGGAGCTGGTCGCCGCCCTTTGATGGCGCGGCGGGCTGCGCCTGGAACGACGACTGCGGGGGCGCTCGATCGGGCGCCCCTTTTTTTCTCCGAGAGGACACGACCATGAGCTATAGCGCCCCCGTCAAGGATCTCCTGTTCGTGATGAAGGAACTGGCCGGCATCGACGCCGTCGCGCAGCTGCCCGGCTACGAGGATGCGGGCGCCGAGACGGCGGCCGCGGTGCTCGAGGAATGCGCGCGCCTGGCCGAGAGCGTGATCGCGCCGCTGAACGCCGAGGGCGATCGCAACCCCTCCTCGCTGCAGGACGGCCAGGTGCGCACGACGCCTGGCTTCAAGGAGGCCTTCCAGCAGTTCGTGCAGGGCGGCTGGCAGGGCCTGCACCACCCGGTGGCCTATGGCGGCCAGGGCCTGCCCAAGCTGATCCACGCGGCCTGCATCGAGATCGTCCAGTCGGCGAACCTCAGCTTTGCGCTCTGCCCGCTGCTCACCGACGGCGCCATCGAGGCGCTGCTCACCGCCGGCAGCGAGGAGCAGAAGCAGGCCTACATCCCGCGCATGATCGACGGCAGCTGGACCGGCACGATGAACCTGACCGAGCCGCAGGCGGGCTCCGATCTCGCGCTGGTGCGCACGCGCGCCGAGCCGCAGGCCGACGGCAGCTACCGCATCTTCGGCACCAAGATCTTCATCACCTACGGCGAGCACGACATGGCGGACAACATCGTCCACCTCGTGCTCGCGCGCGTGGTGGGCGCGCCCGAGGGCGTCAAGGGCATCTCGCTCTTCATCTGCCCCAAGGTGCTTGCTGACGGCACGCGCAACGACGTGCACTGCGTGAGCCTCGAACACAAGCTCGGCATCAAGGCCAGCCCGACCGCGGTGCTGCAGTACGGCGACCACGGCGGCGCCGTCGGCTACCTGGTCGGGCAGGAGAACCGCGGCCTCGAGTACATGTTCGTGATGATGAACGCGGCGCGCTTCGCCGTCGGCGTGCAGGGCATCGCGGTGGCCGAGCGCGCCTACCAGCAGGCCGTGGCCTACGCGCGCGAGCGCGTGCAGAGCCGACCGGTCGACGGCTCGATGGCCAGGGCCGCGCCCATCATCCACCACCCCGACGTGCGCCGCATGCTGATGACGATGCGCGCCTGGACCGAAGCCTGCCGCGCGCTCGCGCTCGTTGCCGCATCCGCCTTCGATGCGGCGCACGCCCACGCCGATGC
>CAZWUR010000154.1:0-3545 GCA_964637205.1 uncultured Rubrivivax sp. | reverse complement strand
GTCGACCAGACGCCGATCGGCAAGACGCCGCGCTCCTGCCCGGCCACCTACATCGGTTTCTGGGACGCGATCCGCCGCCTGTTCGCCGAAACCCTGGAGGCCAGGGCACGCGGTTACGGCCCGGCGCGCTTTTCCTTCAACACCGGCCAGGGTCGCTGCCCGGGCTGCGAAGGCCAGGGCATGCGCAACATCGAGATGAGTTTCCTGCCCGATGTGAAAGTGCCCTGCGACACCTGCCACGGCCAGCGCTTCAACCCGCAAACGCTGGCCGTCACCTGGCGCGGCAAGCACATCGGCGACGTGCTGCTGATGCAGGTCGACGAGGCGCTGGAATTTTTTGCCGCGATGCCGGCCATCGCGCATCCGCTGCAGTTGCTGCGCGACGTGGGCCTGGGTTATCTGACCCTGGGCCAGCCTTCACCGACGCTCAGCGGCGGCGAAGCGCAGCGGCTCAAGCTCGTCACCGAGCTGAGCAAGGTGCGCGACGACGTGACCCGGCGTGGCCAGAAACCGCCGCACACGCTGTACGTGCTGGACGAACCCACCGTGGGCCTGCACATGGCCGATGTCGAACGCCTGATCCGGGTGCTGCACAGGCTGGTCGACGGCGGCCACAGCGTGGTCGTCATCGAACACGACCTCGACGTGATCGCCGAAGCCGACTGGGTCATCGACCTGGGGCCGGAGGGCGGCGGTGCCGGCGGGCGGGTCGCGGCAATGGGCACGCCCGAGGCCGTGGTGGCCGCCGGCACGCACACCGGCGCCGCGCTGGGGCCGGTGCTGGCGCGGGGCTGATCGGGGGTTTTCGCCGCCGGCCGGGTCGGCTAGGCTCAAGCCTCAACAGGAGGGCTTGACCGTGAAGGCTGCGCTTGTCGTATTGTTGTCGGGACTGATGCTGCCGCTGTTCGCGGCCGCCGCAGCGCCGCTGACCGACCACCCGCTCATCTCGCGCTACGAGGGCTCGGAGCTCAAGCGCAAGGACGTCAAGGCCTTCGACGCCTACAGCGCATTCAAGGGCATGGACGCGAGCGGCAAGGTCCCGACCGGCATTGATCTTGAAGGCAAGGTCACACGGCTGCTCTACACCAAGCCCAAGGATCGCTCGATCCTGGAGGTCTTCCGAAACTACGAACAGGCGGTCGAGAAGGCGGGCGGGCAGGTGCTGTTCCGCTGCGACCAGGAAAAGAAGGAATGCGCTGCGGCCTACGCCGGCCCGACCCTGGGCAAGTTCTCGGGCCTCCAGGCGATCTCCAATGTCAACGGGCGCTACCTGCTGGCCAAGGTCGAGCAGGGCGCGCAGACCGCCTACGTGGCGATCGCCGTCGGTCGCAGCTTCACCGACGTGCATGTGGTCGAGGTCAAGGCGATGCAGACCGGCATGGTGGTCCTGGACGCCGCCGCGCTCGGCGATGGCCTGGACCAGAACGGCTTCGTGGTCGTCGACGGCATCTTCTTCGACACCGACAAGTCGACGCTCAAGCCGGAGTCCGAACCCGCGCTGGTCGAGATGGCCAAGCTATTGAAGGCGCGCCCGAAACTGCGGGTTTTTGTCGTCGGGCATACCGACGCCGTGGGCAGCCTGGCGCACAACCAGGCCTTGTCGAGCGACCGCGCCAAGGCCGTGGTGGCGGCGCTGGCGGATCGGCATGGCGTCGAGCGCGATCGCCTCGACGGCCATGGCGTGGGGCCGCTGGCGCCGCAGGCCAGCAATGCCGACGAAGGCGGGCGGGCCAGGAACCGGCGTGTCGTGATGGTCGCGCGCGACGCCTGAGCCGCGGGCCGGAGATTCAGCCCAGGCTCAGTGCCGCCTGGCGTGGCTCGCGTCGGCCAGGCTGGGCGCTGTGGGCGGGAGCGTGGCGCCGGCCGTCAGCTGCAGCGCGCGCACCTGCAGCACGGTGGCGTCGTCGCGGTCGCCGAAGCGGTCGAGCACGTCCGACAGGCGCAGCAGGACGCTGACTTCCCAGCGCGGGTCGGCGACGCGCGCGGCCAGCCGCGCCGCATCAAAAACGAGGTCGCGCGCCTTTTCGCGCGCCGCCCGGCCGCTGCCATGCAGGCCGCGCTCAAGCGCCTCGGACTCGCAGGCCAGCAGTTCAATGCATTCGCACTGCAGGTCCACCACCTGGTCGCCGGCACCGACGGCGTGCGCCCAGCGCAGTGCGGCTTCCAGCATCGCCATGGCCGAAGGCCAGGCCCCGAAGGCGGCATAGGCGAGCGCCACGTCGCGGTGGGCGTCGGCCAGGGTCCAGGGCCGGGCCTCGTCCACGGCCGCCTCGAGCCGCCGCAGGGCATGGCGCAGGGTGGCGCGGGGGTCGTCGATCGGGGTGGGTGTGGGCATGTCGGGTTCTGCATCGGACGGCCAGGCCATGCTAGGCCGGCGCTGCCGCCCGCGGTTCCCGCGATTGCGGGGGCCGACCCCGCAAACCCGCGCTCAGGAAATCACAGTTTCAGCCATTGCGGCAGGAACAGGCTGAGCGCGGGGAAGGCGATCAGCACCGCCATGCGCAGGACGTCGGCGGCGATGAAGGGCAACACGCCGCGCCAGATGGCCGAGGTCGGGATCGACGGCACCACGCTGGAAAGCACGAAGATGTTCATGCCCACCGGCGGCGTGATCAGGCTGATCTCGATCACGCAGACCACGATGATGCCGAACCACACCGGGTCGAAGCCGAGCGAGGTGACCAGCGGGAAGAAGATCGGCACCGTCAGCAGCATCATCGACAGGCTCTCCATCGCCGTGCCGAGCACCACGTAGACGAAGCAGATGGCGACGATGACCGCGATCGGGTGCACGTCCATCGCGGTGACGAAGCTGCGCAGCGCGGTCGGCAGGTCGGTGAAGTTCAGGTAGTTGGCGAACAGCGAGGCGCCGATGACGATCGTGAACAGCATCGCCGAGGTGCGTGCCGACTCGCCCAGCACCTCCAGCAGCGCACGCCAGGACAGCGCCCGCCGCGCGAGGGCAAAGACAAAGCCGCCGGTCGCGCCGACGCCGGCCGCCTCGGTGGGCGTGAAGAAGCCACCGTACATGCCGCCCATCACCAGGGCGAACAGCGCCAGCACCCCCCAGATCCGGCCCAGCGCCCGGCGCCGCTCCGACCAGGGGGCCTTGTCGCCCGGTGGCCCCCAGCTCGGGTGGCGGCGCGTGATCCATTTCGAGGCCAGCAGGTAGAACAGCGTGGCCACGATGCCCGGGATGACACCGGCGGCGAACAGCGCGCCGATGCTCTGCTCGGTCATGATCCCGTAGATGACGAGGATCACCGAGGGCGGGATCAGGATGCCCAGGGTGGCGCCGGCGCAGACCGAGCCGGCGGCAAACGAGGGCGCGTAGTTGAAGCGCTGCATCTCGGGCATCGCTACGCGCGCCATCGTCGCGGTGGTGGCGATCGACGAGCCGCAGATCGCGCCGAAGCCGGCGCAGGCGGCGATGGTGGACATCGCCAGCCCGCCGCGGCGGTGGCCGATCAGGGCATAGGCGGCCTGGTACAGGTCGCGCGACATGCCGGCACGGGTGACGAAGTTGCCCATCAGCACGAACAGCG
>CAZWUR010000153.1:0-3567 GCA_964637205.1 uncultured Rubrivivax sp. | reverse complement strand
CCGAAGGTGTCGTCGGCCTCGACGATGCGCGCCTCGATCAGCACCTGGCGCACCGGCACGTCGATGCGCGTGATCAGCGCCGTGATCTCCTCGAGCTTGCTCGGGATGTCGGAGACGAAGAGCTGGTTGGTGCGCTGCTCGTAGAGCACGCTGCCGCGCGGCGACAGGATGCGCGTGGCATTGCCGGCAGTATTGCCGCCGCCGCCGGACTGGCCCTGGTTCTGCCCGGTCAGGCCGCGCGCCACTTCCTCGGCCTTGGTGTAGTTGAGCTGGAAGGCCTGGGTGCGCAGCGGCTCGAGCTCGGCGATCTTCTTCTTCGCCTCGAGGTCAAGCTGCTCCTTGGCCGCGAGTTCGTCCTTCGGCGCGATCCACAGCACGTTGCCGTTCTTGCGCACGCCCAGGCCCTTGCTCTGCAGGATGATGTCCAGCGCCTGGTCCCAGGGCACGTCCTTCAGCCGCAGCGTCACGTTGCCGTTGACGGTGTCGCTGGTCACGACGTTGAAGTTGGTGAAGTCGGCAATCACCTGAAGCAGCGCGCGGACCTCGATGTTCTGGAAGTTCAGGCTGAGTTTTTCGCCCTGGAAACCCGGGCCCTGGGTGAGCTTGTTCGGGTCGACCTTCACCGGCCGGACCTCGAGCACGAACTGGTTGTCGCTCTGGTAGGCGCTGTGCTCCCAGTCGCCGCTGGGCTCGACGACCATGCGCACGTTGTCGCCGCTCTGGTAGGTCGACACGGTCTTCACCGGGGTGCCGAAATCGGTGACGTCCAGCCGCCGGCGCAGCTGCTCGGGCAGCTTCGAGCGCAGGAACTCGACCACCAGGCTCTTGCCCTGCTGGCGGATGTCGACCCCGACCTGGGTGCTCGGCAAGGTGACCAGCACCCGCCCGGTGCCGTCTGCGCCGCGGCGGAAGTCGATGTCGCGCAGGGTCTGCGCCTCGGCGTTCTGCGATGGGGCAAAGTGGGTGGCCTCGGTCTTGGCGGCGCCGGCCGCCTGGCTGTCCGCCACGACGCTGCCGCCGCCGAGCACCAGCACCAGCACCTTGCCGTCGAGCGTGGCCGTGTAGCTGGCGGCCTGCTTCAGGTTGAGCACCAGGCGCGTGCGTTCGCCGGCCTGGGCCACGCTGACCGAACGCAGATTGCCCTGGTTGATGTCCACCGCATTGCGGCCGAGATCGTTGCCGACCCCCGGAAGGTCGATCGCGATGCGCGGCGGCGCCTGGATCGAGAAGCCCGAGGGCACCGCCGCCAGCGGCTCCTTCATCTCGATGCGCACGACTTCGGTGCCCGCCTGCTGGCTGCTCGTGATCGACTGGATCGTGTTCTGTGCCCAGGCGGCCAATGGCAGGCTGCAACCGAACACCAGCGCCGCCAGACCGGCCCGCCACTTCTGCATGATGCGCTTCTCCTCGGAATTCCTGGCCTGGCTCATCGCGCCCTCTCCTGCAGCTGCAGACTTGCGGTCCGCTCGATCCACTCACCGGCGGTGTCCTGCACGATCTCGCGCAGGCTGACCTCGGTTTCGGCGATGCGGGTCACCCGGCCGTAGTTCTGGCCCAGGTAGTCACCCACCTTGACCTGGTACAGCAGGTTGTCCACCCGCAGCAGGGCAAACGGCTGACCGCCGCGCGCCACGCTGCCCACCATCGACATGCTGTCCAGCGGGTAGGCCTCGAGCGGTTCCTTGCGGCGGCTCAGCTCGCCGGCGAGCAGCGAGTTCGGCTGCCGTGCTTCCTGCTTGATCGCCACCGACAGCTTCTGCGTGCTGAAGGGGTCGACCGCCGTCAGCGCGCGGTAGGGCTCCGGGACGAAGGCCTTGGGCGCCGTCAGCGGCGAAACATTGGGTTTGACCTCGCGGCGCTGCTGGTCCATCCAGCCGCGCAGTTCGTCCTCGTTGGCGCTGCAGCCGGCGAACAGCGCGGCCACCAGCAGCATGCACAGCGTCAGGGGGATGCGCGACATCACGAGCGGCCCTTCTTCTGGCTGGCCTTGGCGGCATCGGCCTTGGCCTTCTTCTGTGCCTCGACCTCGGACGGATCCAGGTAGCGGTAGGTGCGGGCCGTGGCTTCCATCGTCAGCGTCGCGGAGTTCGGGTCCTTCGACGGCCGCGTGATGGCCAGGTTGTGCAGCGTGACGATGCGCGAGAGGTTGGCGACGTCGGCCGCAAAGGCACCGATGTCGTGGTAGCGCCCGCTCACGCGCACCGAGATCGGCAGCACGGCGTAATGGTCCTTGACCTCGACATTGCCGGGTCGGAACAGCTCGAACTGCAGGCCGCGCCCGAGCCCGGCCTGGTTGATGTCGGACAGCAGCGCATCCATCTCGGCCTTGCCCGGGAGCTGCTTCTCGAGCTGGGTCACGTATTCCTCGACCTGCAGCTTCTGCTTGCGCAGTTCGCCGAGGTTGACGGCCTGGCGCAGCTTGTCGCGGAACTCGGCGCGCAGGGGCTGCTCGCGCCTGATCTCGCCGTCGAGTTCGTCGCGGGCGCCGGACACGACGAAGAACCAGCCGCCGATCACCACCGCGGCGGCGGCGGCCACCCAGGACGCCAGCTTCGGCAGCAGCGGCCATTGGCCCGGCTGGCGCGTGTCCAGCCCGCGAAACTGCGACGCCGCCTTGTCGAAGCTGCTGGCGATGTCGATGTTGAAGCTTGATGCTTTGGCCATCGTCGTCCTCACGAAGCCTTGGCCGCTGCGGCCGGGCGTGTGCCCCTGGCCGAGGCGGCCGGTTCCGGCGCCAGCGGCCGCTTGATCGACAGCCGCATCGTGAACTCGAACAGCCGGCGCTGGTCGGTCTCGCGCGCACGATCGCGATCGCGCGCCGACTGGCCGGCGGCCTTGATCTCGACCAGTTCGGGCTTCTCGAGCCAGGGCGAGTTGTACAGGGTGTTGCGCAGGAATTCGGAGACGCGCTCGTTGGTCTGCGCCGTGCCGTTGATCGTGACCACGTTGCCGTTCTGGCGGATGGTGCTCAGGTAGATGCCTTCGGGTGCCTGCCTGACCAGTTCGTCGAGCAGGTAGACCGGAATGTTGCGGTCGGTCTGCAGGTCCTCGACGGCCGCCTGGCGCGCCTTCAGCGCCTCGATCTCGGTGCGCAGGGTCGCGATGTCCTTGATCTGCGTGTCGAGCTTCTTGATCTCGCCGCGCAGCAATTCATTGCGCGACTGCTGGGCCGCC
This sequence comes from uncultured Rubrivivax sp., assembly GCA_964637205.1. GTDB lineage: Bacteria > Pseudomonadota > Gammaproteobacteria > Burkholderiales > Burkholderiaceae_C > Rubrivivax. The sequence goes on along the minus strand of CAZWUR010000153.1, from coordinate 393 downwards.
TGCATCTGCTGCAGCACCGAGGTCCAGCCGCCGACGATCAGCAGGCCGACCGCCGCCGCCACGCCGAGCGCGATGAAGAAGTTCTGCTTGCGCTGCTTGCGCTTTTCTTCGCGGTGCGGCAGCAGGTTGATGAGGATCACTGCACGAACCTCCGCATCGCCAGCCCGCAGGCGGTCAGATACGAGGGCGCCTCGCGGCGCACGCGGCTTTCGCGCACGGCCGAGCCGAGCTGCATGCCCTCGAACGGATTGACCACCATCGACGCAAAGCCGGTGAGGTCGGTCACCCGGTCCTTCAGGCCGGGCAGCGTGGCGGTCCCGCCGGCCAGCATCACGTAATGCACCTTGTGGTGCGGCGTGCTGGTGAAGAAGTACTGCAGCGCGCGCCCGATCT
>CAZWUR010000152.1:0-3666 GCA_964637205.1 uncultured Rubrivivax sp. | reverse complement strand
CCATCGGCACCGCGCCCGAGGTGATCCAGGAGCCGTTCACGATCGTGCTCTGGGGGGTGACGAACAAGTCGCTCGCCGACTGGGCCGCGGTGCAGGAAGTGAACGATCCCGACACCATCACCGAACTGAAGGGCTTCGCCGGCAGCCCCGGCATCCGCGAAGGCAAGGCACGTGTGTGCCGCACGGTGAGCGAGGTCGGGCAACTGCTCGAAGGCGAGATCCTGGTCGCGCCGACGACCTCGCCGTCTTGGGCGCCGGCTTTCGCCAAGATCGGCGCCTGCATCACCGATGTCGGCGGCGTGATGAGCCATGCGGCCATCGTCTGCCGCGAGTACGGCATGCCGGCGGTGGTCGGCACCGGACACGCGACGAAGATCATCAAGACCGGCATGACGATCCGCGTCGACGGCTCGACCGGCGCGGTGACGATCGCGCGCTAGAGGGGCCACTCGATGAACGCCGTGGTCTCGAACATCGGCGCGGCGGCCAGGCCGCGGCCGGCCGGACGGCCGCCAGCGGTGTGCTGGTTCGAGGACTGCCGTCGCGATTCGGTGGCCCTGGTCGGCGGCAAATGTGCGTCGCTGGGTGAATTGATCAGTGCCGGGGTGCGCGTGCCGCCGGGCTTTGCGCTGACCACCGAAGGTTACCGGCGCTTCATGGCCGACGGCGGCATCGAAGCCGAATTGCGCGCGCAGTTGGCGCATGTCGATGCACGCGAGCTCGAAGCGCTCGACGCCATCAGCGCGCGCATCCGGGCATTGATCGAGGCCCAGCCCTTCGCCATCGACATCGAGGACGAAGTGGCGGAGTGCTACCGCAAGCTGGCAGTGCGCTCGTGCATGCCCGGCGTGCCGGTGGCGGTGCGCTCCAGCGCGACCGCCGAGGACCTGGCCGGCGCCAGCTTCGCCGGCCAGCAGGACACCTATCTGTGGGTGCGCGGCATCGACGAGGTGCTGCAGCATATGCGGCGCTGCATCTCCAGCCTGTACACCGCACGCGCCATCGCCTACCGCGCCAACAAGGGCTTCGCCGACGACGGCCTGGCGATCAGCGTGGGCGTGCAGAAGATGGCCAATGCCTACACCGCCGGCGTGATGTTCACGATCCACCCGGCCAACGGCGACCGCTCGGTGATCGTCATCGACTCGAACTTCGGCTTCGGTGAATCGGTGGTCTCGGGCGAGGTCACGCCCGACCATTTTGTGGTCAACAAGATCACGCTCGACATCATCGAGCGCGTGGTGTCGAAGAAGGAGCTCTGCTACACGGTCGACGCGCGCACGCAGACCTCGCACGCCACCGACGTGCCGCTAGAACGGCAGACCGTGCAGTCGCTGATCGACGACGAAATCACCGAACTGGCCTGGATGGGCAAGCGCATCGAGAAGCACTACGGCCAGCCGATGGACATCGAATGGGCGATCGACAAGGACCTGCCCGCCGGCGGCAACATCTTCATCCTGCAGGCGCGCCCGGAAACGGTCTGGAGCGCCAAGCAGGCATCGGCCCACGCCGCCAACGGCGCTTCGGCGATGGACTACATCCTCTCGGGAATGCTGGCCGGCAAGCGCGTCAGCTAGTCCCTTCCCTTTCCACCCACCCCACCCCTCGAACGCATCTAACGGAGCGAACATGGACGCGAGAACCAAAGTCAAGCCCATCGACGACCTGCGCAGCTACATCGCCGCGCTCGAAGCGCATGGCGAGGTCCACCACGTCACGACCGAGGTGGACTGGAAGTACGAGCTCTGCCACGTCTCGAAGGTGAACGAGGAGCAGAAGGGCCCGGCCCTGATGTACGACAACGTCAAGGGCTACGACATCCCGGTGTTCACCAGCGCCTTCACGACCTCGCAGCGCCTGGCGATCGCGCTCGAACAGGACCCGTCGCTGTCGATGAGCCAGCTGTCCAAGTCGTGGATGCAGCTGACCACCAAGCAGATGATCAAGCCGACCTTCGTGGACAAGCCGGCGGTGATGGAAAACGTCATCACCGGCGACGACATCGACATCGAGAAGTTCCCCGTGCCGTGGTTCTACCCCGACGACGGCGGGCGCTTCTTCGTCACCGCGGGCTATCTGGTGACGCAGGACCCGGACACCGGCTGGACCAATCTGGGCACCTACCGCTCGCAGGTGCTGGGGCGTGACCTCCTGGGCTCGCAGATCATCAAGGGCAAGCATGGCGACATGCACATGAAGAAGTACGCCGAACGCGGCGAACTGATGCCCGCGGCGGCCGTGGTCGGCTGCGACCCGGTGCTGTTCCTGGCGGCCTCCACGCTGGTCAGCGCGCAGATGGACGAGTACGACATCGCCGGTTCGCTGCGCGGGCGGCCGGTGCCGGTGTTCAAGTCCGACCTGACCGGGCTGACGCTGCCGGCCAACGCCGAGATCATCGCCGAGGGCTACATCGACCCGAACGAATTGATGGATGAAGGCCCGTTCGGCGAATACACCGGCTACTACTCGGGCAACAAGGGCAAGGACTATCCGAAGCCGGTGCTGCGCATCAAGCGCATCCTGCACCGCAACAAGCCGATCATGTGGTCGACCACGGTGGGCAAGCCGATCAACGACATCCACATGATCCAGTCGCTGAACCGCACCGCCACGCTGTGGCACGACCTCGAGACGATGAAGGTGCCGGGCATCCAGAGCGTCTACATCCCGCCCGAAGCCTGCGGGCGATTCTGGGTGGTGGTGTCGGTGAAGCAGATGTACCCGGGGCATTCGAACCATGTCGGCAACGCCGTCATCGCCAGCACCACCGGGCACTACGGCGTGAAGGGCGTGATCACGGTGGACCACGACATCGAGGCCGACGACTGGGACCGGGTGTGGTGGGCGCTGGCCACGCGCTTCGACCCCAAGCGCTCGGCGCAGATCATCGACCGCGGCCGCTCCACGCCGCTCGACCCGGGGCTGCCGATCGAGGCGCGCGACATCACCAGCCGCATCATCCTGGACGCCTGCACGCCTTACGAATGGGCAAACAAGCCGAACGAGATCTTCATGGACCGCACGGTGCTGCAGAAGGTGTCGGACCGCTGGAACGAGTACGGTTTCACGGGCGCCAGCCCGGTGGCCAACATGATCAACCGGCTGACCCGGCCCGAGGTCAAGAAGGCCAAGGGCGCCAAGTAGCGTCATCGCCCCGCCGCCGCGTCAACCAGGAGGCCACCAGGACATGAACGCCAAGAAGGGCATCGTCATCGTGTGCAACCTGGACACGCGCGGCGAGGACATCGCCTTCGTCAAGCAGCTGATCGCCGGGCGCGGGCATGAGCCGATCCTGCTCGACTTCAGCATGGAGGAACCGCCGCCCTTCCCCGGCGACATCCGCACCGAGGACGTGGCGCTGCGCGGCGGCCTGCCGATCGAGGTGGTGCGCGAGAAGTACCGCAGCGACCGCGACACGGCGACGAACAACCAGATCGCCGGCGCCGCGGCAATCGTCGACGACCTGCTGCGGCAGGGGCGCGTGCACGGCATCGTCGGCATCGGCGGCGGCACCGCCACGCTGGTGGCGACCTCGATCATGCGCCGGCTGCCCTTCGGGTTTCCGAAGCTGATGGCCTCGCCGATGGCGGCGCACCCGGCCTACATCGACAAGTACGTCGGCACGCGCGACATCACGATGCACCACACGGTGCTCGACATCGT
>CAZWUR010000151.1:0-3793 GCA_964637205.1 uncultured Rubrivivax sp. | reverse complement strand
GCCAGATCCTGGCCGGCGAGCCGCGCATCGACGGCCGCGACACGCGCACCGTGCGCCCGATCGAGATCCGCACCAGCGTGCTGCCGCGCACCCACGGCTCGGCCCTGTTCACGCGCGGCGAGACGCAGGCCCTGGTCGCCGCCACGTTGGGCACCGAACGCGACGCGCAACGCATCGACGCGCTGGCCGGCGACTTCCAGGACCGCTTCATGATGCACTACAACATGCCCCCGTTCGCCACCGGCGAGACGGGCCGCGTGGGCAGCCCGAAGCGGCGCGAGATCGGCCATGGCCGTCTCGCCAAGCGTGCGCTGATCGCCTGCCTGCCGAGCAAGGAAGACTTTCCGTACACGCTGCGCGTGGTCTCCGAGATCACCGAGTCCAACGGCTCGTCGTCGATGGCCAGCGTCTGCGGCGGCTGCCTGGCGCTGATGGACGCCGGTGTGCCGATGAAGGCCCATGTGGCCGGCATCGCGATGGGCCTGATCAAGGACGGCAACCGCTTTGCGGTGCTGACCGACATCCTGGGCGACGAGGACCACCTCGGCGACATGGACTTCAAGGTCGCCGGCACCACGGCCGGTGTGACCGCCCTGCAGATGGACATCAAGATCCAGGGCATCACCAAGGAGATCATGCAGGTTGCGCTGGCGCAGGCCAAGGAAGCGCGGCTGCACATCCTGTCCAAGATGGTCGATGCGGTGGGCGGCGCCAAGACCGAGGTCTCGCAGTTCGCGCCGCGCCTGTACACGATGAAGATCAACCCGGAGAAGATCCGCGACGTGATCGGCAAGGGCGGCGCCACCATCCGTGCGCTGACCGAAGAAACCGGCTGCACGATCGACATCGGCGAGGACGGCACGATCACCATCGCCAGCACCGAGGCGTCGAAGGCCGAATACGCCAAGCAGCGCATCACCGAGATCACGGCCGAGGCCGAGGTCGGCAAGGTCTACGAAGGCCCGGTCACCAAGATCCTGGAGTTCGGCGCCCTGGTCAACATCCTGCCCGGCAAGGACGGCCTGCTGCACATCAGCCAGATCGCGCACCAGCGTGTCGAGCGCGTCGAGGACTTCGTCAAGGAAGGCGACGTCATCAAGGTCAAGGTGCTCGAGACCGACGACAAGGGGCGCATCAAGCTGAGCATGAAGGCGCTGCTCGACCGCCCCGAGGGTTATGTCGAGGAAGAGCGTCCGCGCCGCGAATATGGTGACCGCGGCGACCGCGGTGGCCGTGGCGACCGGGGTGACCGGGGCCCGCGCCGTGAGCGCGAGCCGCGTGAACACCGCGAGCCGCGCGAAGCCCGCGAGCCGCGTGCCGACGCGCCGGCAGACACGCCGGCCGAGGCGCCGGCGCCGCAGGCCGACGCCGGCAACCCGCCCGCACAGGGCGAGTGAAGCCGCGGGGCTGCCGCTGATGCGGGCCATCGAGATCACGGCCTTCGGCGGGCCCGAGGTGCTGCGCGAGACGCAGCGCCCGGACCCGGTGCCGGCGGCCGGTGAACTGCTGATCCGCGTCGCGGCGTCGGGCATCAACCGCCCCGACGTGCTGCAGCGCAAGGGCCGCTACCCGATGCCGCCCGGCGTGTCCGACCTGCCCGGGCTGGAGATCGCCGGCACGGTGGCGGGTGGCGCCGCGCCCGATCTGGCGGCCGCCGGTGTCGCGCTCGGCGACCGCGTCTGTGCGCTGGTCGCCGGCGGCGGTTATGCCGAACTCTGCCTGGCGCCGGCCGGCCAGGTGCTGCCGATTCCGAAGGGCCTGAGCGACATCGAGGCCGCCAGCCTGCCGGAGACGGTCTTCACCGTCTGGCAGAACGTGTTCCACATCGCCGGCCTGGTGGCCGGCGAGTGGCTGCTGGTGCAAGGCGGATCGTCGGGCATCGGCGTCACCGCGATCCAGCTCGCCAAGGCGCGCGGCGCCCGGGTCATCGTGACCGCGGGCAGCGACGACAAGTGCGCGGCCTGTGTCGCGCTCGGCGCCGACCACGCGATCAACTATCGCACCCAGGACTTCGTCGAAGCGGTGCTCAATCACACCGACGGGCGCGGCGTCGACGTCGTGCTCGACATGGTCGCCGGCGACTACATCGCCCGCGAACTGAAGTGCATGGCCGAAGACGGCCGCCTGGCGCTGATCGCGGTGCAGGGCGGCGTGAAGAGCGAAATCGACGCCGGACTGGTGCTGCGCAAGCGGCTCGCGATCACCGGCTCCACCCTGCGCCCGCGTGCACTGGACTACAAGACCGAGCTGGCGCGCGCCCTGCGCGCCCAGGTCTGGCCGCTGATCGAGGCCGGCGCCTTCAAACCCGTGATCCACCGCGTGTTTCCGGCCGCCGAGGCCGCCGCAGCGCATGCGCTGATGGAGTCCAGCACCCATGTGGGCAAGATCGTCCTGGCCTGGTGAATGACATGAAACAAGCCCTGATCGTCGGCAACTGGAAGATGCACGGCAGCCGTCCGGCGAATGCCGAACTGCTGGCCGGCATCCTCGCCGCGCGGCCCTTCACGGTCGACGTGGCGGTGTGCGTGCCTTTCCCCTATCTCTTCGAGACCGCCGCCACCCTGGCCGCGAGCGCCGTGCGCTGGGGTGCGCAGGATGTTTCGGCGCACGAGCAGGGTGCCTACACTGGCGAGGTCTCGGCGGCGATGCTGTCCGAATGTGGCTGCCGCTACACCCTGGTCGGCCACTCCGAGCGCCGCGCCTACCACCGCGAAAGCGACCAGCTCGTGGCCGACAAGGCCAAGGCCCTGCTCGCGCGCGGCGTGACGCCCATCGTCTGCGTCGGCGAAACCCTGGCCGAGCGCGATGCGGGCGCCACCGAGACCGTGGTCAAGCGCCAGCTCGCCGCCGTGATCCACACCCTGGCGCATTGCGCCGGCGAGATCGTGGTTGCCTACGAGCCGGTCTGGGCCATCGGCACCGGCCGCACCGCCACGCCCGAACAGGCGCAGCAGGTGCACGCCGTGCTGCGCACGCAACTGCATGCCGCCACCGGCCATGGCGAACGCATGAAGATCCTCTACGGCGGCAGCGTCAAGCCCGACAACGCGGCCACGCTGTTTGCCCAGCCCGACATCGACGGTGGGCTGATCGGCGGCGCTGCCTTGAAGGCGGCCGACTTCGTCGCGATCTGCCGCGCTGCGGCCTGAAGCATTTCCCTGGAGTTCCAATAATGCAAGTCTGGATGACGCTGACCCTGGTGGTTCAGCTCCTGTCGGCCCTGGTGATGATCGGTCTCGTGCTGATCCAGCACGGCAAGGGTGCCGACATGGGCGCGAGCTTTGGCGGCGGTTCGTCGGGAAGTCTGTTCGGCGCCACCGGCAGCGCGAACTTCCTGTCGCGTTCCACCGCGGCCTGCGCCACCGTGTTTTTCGTCTGCACCCTGGCGCTGGCCTATCTGTCCAACGTCGGCGGCCCGCGTGTCGAACGCGGCAGCACGGTGCTCGACCAACTCGCGCCGGCGGCCAGCGCACCGGCGGCAATTCCTGGCGCTGCGCCCGGCGAGATCCCCGCGACGCCGGCGCAGACAACGGGGAGCATGAGCCCCGCCGCGTCGGCTCCGGCGGGCGATATTCCGAAGTGAACTTGATCTGACCCCATGCTGCAAGGCGTGGGGAAACCCTCGCTTTGTGGCTAGAATGCTAAGTTGTCCGGCGAGCAAAGTCCTCATGCAAGCCGACAGGAACCGAAGGTGGGCCCGGTCCCGCCGGAGGCGAGAAACCGCCGACGTGGTGAAACTGGTAGACACGCTATCTTGAGGGGGTAGTGGCGAAAGCTGTGCGAGTTCGAGTCT
>CAZWUR010000150.1:0-3904 GCA_964637205.1 uncultured Rubrivivax sp. | reverse complement strand
GGAGGTTGAAGCAACAACTGCACATGCAGTCCAAGGGGTGCGCATTGGGGAGGGCATGTAGCTACCTGCTGCCGCGGTGTGGCAACCACGACTGCGACCACAAACGACTGCTTTTCAGCAGCCAATATCGGTATCCAGATGCCCGCTGTGGGTCGGTAGTGCCAGTTCGCGGCCGATCACAGCGGTCGTTCGGCTGCGGCAGAAGCCGCTGCGTCGCGCGGTTGACCGGTCAGGAGGCCGGAGCGGTCATCGGAGAGGCCGAGCCGCGCAGGACTGCTTCCGGCCAAAGCCGCCGCTCAAGCGCCGAGCGCGAACGTCTCAGATCAGTCTTCAGCAGCCATCCGCGGCTTGACGATCAAGGACCGGAACTGGCCGAGTCCGGTAGTAGCACCAAGGACGTCGAGCGGCGGCGGACCGCTGCATAGCCGACCTTCAGCACCCCAGGCAAAGAGCCAAGGGGATATCAGATTCGTCAGGGCGCGGGCAGCCCAAAGCACGTCAGCCGACGACCCGCTGACATCGGCTCGGCCGGTTGCTCGAACCACCGCGTGAGTGCCGGCTCCATCGCCCTCCGCCAGATCGTCGGCACCAGCGCCAGGAACATGAGCATTACGTAGCCGGCCGGCAGACGCGGTGAGTCAGGCGCCAGCTGTAGGCGGTAGTACGGCAGGCGCGGCTCCCGATGGTGCCCGTCGTGCAGGCTGATGTTGAGGGTGATCCAGGCCTGAAACTGGCAGTCGTCGTCCCACCCTCGGCCGTAGCCCACGGCGTCGCCCAGGCTGTCGTCACCGAGCGCCCAGTGCTGGATGTAGGTGATGATCTGGACGCCAAACGAGACGCCAATGGCGACAAGCCCGAACAGCAGTGCGCCCGGCCAGCCGGCAACGGCGGCGAAGGCGATGGCCGTGACGCCCGCTCCCGCAAAGGCCCAGCGGGCACGAACCACGGTCGCCGGCACTGGGCCCCTCGCCCACAGGGCTGCACCTGGTCCAGCGAACTCGCGGGCAATCCGCAAGAGGCGACGCACGGCGAACTCCCAGACGCTCTCACGCCGACGAGGTACCTCCGCCCTCTCGGCGTCGCCAGGCCGCGCATGGTGTGCCAGATGCTCGGCGCCCAGCAGCGGGTGTCCGCACATCCCGGCCAGGACATGCCCGGTCATGGCCTGCACAGGATCCCGGCGGTGGATCAGTTCATGCACGACGCAGGTGCCGAACAGCGCGGTCATCCACAGGCTGAGCCCGTAGCCGAGCCAGTCAGCGAACGTCGGGGCCGATGCAACCATCGACCACAGCGAACCGAGCACTGCAACAGGGAACACGACCGGGTAACCGAGTGGCAGATGATCGAGAAACGTCGCGACAGCTTCATGCCACTCCGGCGCGCGCGGCAGCATGGCACCGAAGACCAGGCGAAGTAGCGAGAAGACCAGCACGACAACGCCGAAGGCCAGCCAGGGCCTGCCGGTGTACGCCCCAGCTAGCAGCAGACCTGGCATCAGGTAGATGGCCAGGTAGCCGGCCGCGTTCATCCACTGTCTGACCATGCGGATCCCCCTGCCCTGCGCTCAGATCAACCCGTACTCGGCCGCGAGCTGCGCGGCGGCCTTCCGGTTGGGTACGCCGAGCCTGGCGTTCATGCGCTGAAAGCGCGAGTTGATGGCGTTGGGCGAGGCCGCCAGCTCGGAGGCGATCGCTTTGGTGCCGCGCCCCTGGCGCTCGTGCCGGAGCAACAGAAGATCCTCCTCGGTCAGCTGGGCTGCCCGCGCGAGCTCACGCTTGATGCGCTCGATCCACCACGCATGCAGTTCCATCGCTAGTGACCTGGCCAGCGGCTTCAGGATGGCGTAGCCCTCGTCGGCAAAGAACCCCTCGTGTTCGGAGCCGAGGCAGAGCACGCCAAGGCGCGTGACCATGCCGCTGGCCGGCGCCGGGACGATCAGCGCATCGCTGAAACCATGGCGCCGCGCCAGCTCGACGATCTCGCGTTGTGTGCCGGTCTCTGCCGGCACGTCGGCGCCGCGAGCCGGTTCGGTGTGGGCCCGGGCGTACGCCAGCCACGGGTCGAGCGCGTACCAGGCCCGGCGCTCGTACTCGGCACACCACACCGGGTCGCAGGCCAGCAGGAAGCGGAACGTGTCGTGCGCGTCGTCGTCGCGGACAAAGCTGACGAAGGCGGCTGCGTCCGCGCCCATCGTCGCTGCAGCCTGATGCAGCACACCAACGGCTTCAGCCTCATCGGTGGCCGTCGCCAGCCGGGCCGTGATGGCGACGATACGTGCCGCGAAGGAGTCCGCGGCGACAACTTCAGCCAGCGGTACGAGGGGTGTCATGGTCGTCGAACAGGTGGCCGGCCATCCGCAGCAGCCTGGCGTGGACCATCGGGTAGTCGAAGCGAAGCGGGTCGGCCTCGGACCATCGTGCGAAGGCATCGCGCGTCGCGAAAATGTTCGCCTGCGTCACCCGGCCGGCACGCGGCCGCCGCAGTTCGCGTTGCATGTACAGGCCCGCATCGACGAGACGCAGGTCGAGCGTCAGCACGCCATCGTCGCTGCGCACCGTGTGCGCGCCAGCTCTATCGCGGCCAGCCCATGTCGACAAGGTTCTGGTCATCGGCGCACACCCTTGACTTGCAGTGTGAACAACGGGCGCCTCGGATCTCGTCCGGCGTCGGCGCGCCCGGCCAGGTGATGGCCGATTCGTCGGTGCAGCTTAGGCATTGCGCGATGAGCAGGTGAAACCGCTCCCCGCAACCGCTGCACCTGAGCAAGTGGACCTCGTCGGCATCGAGGGCCTCGTAGTCGTCCTGTTCGTCGCGACGGCAGTGCGGACAGGTAATCCGCAGGCAGACATCGACGAACGGTTCGTGAAGATCGGGCTCGGTCATGGACGGCCTCCAACTCTTCAACAACTTGTGCACAAGCCTATCAACAGGGCGGAGACGCGCAATCGCATGCCGCCTCGGTTACGTGTCGAATCGTTACGGCTGCGCCGGCTGCGACACGACGAGACACCGTGCGGTACGAACGAAGACCCGCCGCCGGTCTACGGTGTCGCAGGAACAAGAGGCCCGCGAAATGTGGATGATCTTTGCTCGCGCGCCGCGGCCTGATGCGCGCCACTGGCCCGGCCGCCGCATGCTGGCCACGATCGACGCCGTTGCGTGCCCGACGGCGCTTGCCGTGGGTTTGATGCAGCTGCCCGTGCAGACCGGCGTCATTGGGCAGGTCTTGCTGGCGGCGTGCCTGTTGGCCGCGGTCCGCCGCGGCTGGCGCGCGTTGTTTGCCAACGCGCAGTACCGCTTCACGAGCGCCGGTATCGCGGCGCCCCTCGCGCTCCTGCTGGCGTTCGGGGCGCTGTTGAAGCTCGCTGCGTAGGTGGCAGCGCTTCAGTGTGTCGCCACGACGAGCGCCCTGCTCCATCGCTCGATGTCCGCTGAACGCCACCCGATGGCCCGGCCAGTCAGGCGCACGGGCGCGGGGAACTGGTTCGCCGCGACCAAGCGGTAGATCGTCGAGCGACCCAGGCCCGTGCGTCGCCGCACGGCACTCATGCGCAGGATCACATCGGCCGGGTGCAAGGCGGCAGGTGCCGCATCGTCGTTCGGCTCGGGCGTCGCGCGGGGCTGGCGTCGATCCATGAAGCCAATGTAGACCCGTCAGCCTGCCGGCCCCGCGATGAATTTCGCCGAAAAACGTGCACGCGGCGTCTCGGCCGCCCAACGGTTCCCGGGTGCCTGCTCAGACCCCACTTTTGGACAGTTTTTCGACACCCGAAAGCACAAAGGGCCTGCGATTGCTCGCAAGCCCTTGATTTCATGTGCATTCTTGGTGGGCGGTGCAGGGTTCGAACCTGCGACCCCTGCCGTGTGAAGGCAGTGCTCTACCGCTGAGCTAACCGCCCGG
>CAZWUR010000149.1:0-3963 GCA_964637205.1 uncultured Rubrivivax sp. | reverse complement strand
GACTTGCCGCTGCGCTGGCGCAGGTAGTACAGCTTGGCGCGGCGCACGTCGCCGCGGCGCTTGACTTCGATCTTGGCGATCAGCGGGCTGTAGAGCTGGAAGGTGCGCTCGACACCTTCGCCGCTGGAGATCTTGCGCACGATGAAGCTGCTGTTCAGGCCGCGGTTGCGCTTGGCGATGACGACGCCTTCGTAAGCCTGCAGACGCTTGCGCGTGCCTTCGACGACGTTGACGCTGACGATCACGGTATCGCCGGGGGCGAAGGGCGGGATGTCCTTGTTCAGGCGAGCAATCTCTTCCTGCTCGAGGGTGGCGATCAGATCCAAGGGGGTTCTCCGTCACGATCATGGCCACCCGTGATGATGGGGTTTTGGTGGGTGCCAGAGGATCGAAAAGCTTTTGATTATAGCTCGCCGGCGCACATCCCAGCCAGGAAGGACTCGTCCTCGCCGGACAGCCGACCGGCGCTGCGCGCCGCCGCGATCAGCTCCGGCCGGCGGTCCGCCGTCAGCCGCAGCGACTGCTCGCGCCGCCAGCGCGCAATTCGCGCATGGTGCCCCGACAGCAGCACCTCGGGCACGAGGTCATCGCCCGCGGCATCGGTACGCGCCAGCCGCTCGGGTCGGCTGTAGGCCGGGCCCTCAAGCAGGCCATCGGAGAAACTGTCCTGCTCGTGCGAGGGCGCCGAAAGCACACCCTCCTGCAGCCGCGCCACGGCGTCCAGCAGCACCAGGGCCGCCAGTTCGCCGCCCGAGATCACGTAGTCGCCCAGGCTGATCTCGAGCGTCACATGGCGGTCGAGAACACGCTGATCGATGCCCTCGTAGCGCCCGCACAGCAGCAGCGCGCCCGGTCCGGCGGCGAACTGCTGCACCAGGGCCTGGTCGAGCCGCCGACCGGCGGGCGTGAAGTGCACGACCGCCGGCGCCGCGCCACCGTGTTCGCCGCGGTCGGCGCACACGGCGGCGATCGCCGCCTCCAGCGGTTCGGCCAGCAGGACCATGCCCGGGCCGCCACCGAAGGGCCGGTCGTCGACGCGACGGTAATTGTCGCTGGCGAAGTCACGCAGCGGCCACAGGCGTACGTCGACCTGCCGGCTGTCATAGGCGCGACGCGTGATGCCGCTTGCCAGATGCGGCGCGAACAGTTCGGGGAAGATCGTGACGATGTCGAAGCGCATGGCCGGCGGCCCAGCGAGACTTCAGACGAAGTCCTCGCTCCAGTCGACGTCAATGCGCCGCGCCGCGGTATCGACGCGGTCGACATAGGCGGCGACGAAGGGAATCATCAGTTCGGGCGCTTCGGCGGCGGCCGGCCGGATCACGATCACGCAGTGCGGCCCGGTCTCGACCAGATGGTCGACGCGGCCGAGTTCGCGCGCCTGGCGGTCGAAAACCTGGCAGCCGATCAGGTCGACCCAGTAGAACTCATCGGGATCGGGCGTCGGAAAGCTGGCCCGCGAAACCAGGATGCGGGCGCCCTTGAGCGCCTCGGCGGCGTCGCGGTCCGGCAGTTCGCGGGCGCTGGCGACGACATGTTCGCCCTGCTCGCGCGCACTGACGATGTGCAGCAGCGTCGGCAGAGCCGGCAGCGCGGCGCCAGGCTTGCGCAGGGCGGGCGGCTCGACGAACCAGCGCTTGGTGGAAAACAGGGCCTGCGGGTCGGCGGCAAAGGGTTTGACCTTGATGCCGCCCTGCAGGCCCCAGGCCCCGGTGACGCGGCCGACCTCGATCGCGTCCGCGGGCTGCTGCGGCGCCGAGGCGATCGACGCGTCGGTCACCGGGCGGTCCAGGCTCAGGCTGCGGCCGCAGCGGCCGCCGGAGCGGCGGCCTTTTGCGCATCGCCGACCAGGCGGGCAACGGTGGGCGACAGCCGGGCGCCGACGCTGGACCAGTAGCTCACGCGATCCTGCGCCACACGCAGCTTTTCGGCGGCGCCGGCGGCCACCGGGTTGTAGAAGCCGATGCGCTCGATGAAGCGGCCGTCACGGCGCTCGCGCGAGTCGGCAACGACGATGTTGTAGAAGGGGCGCTTCTTCGCGCCACCACGGGCCAGTCGGATCACGACCATGGGATTCCTCGGTATGCTCTTGCTGACCGGCCGGCACAGGGACACGAGCTGCGCGGCAGGTCTGGAGGCCCGGCGTCGTAGATACGCCCTGGTGTCCGCCAGGGCCGTCGCCGGAAACCGCGCATTATAGACTCCCGGGCTCCCCACCCACCAGCGTCTGCAACCGTGCGCATCCGACCCAGCCTGAGCGCCGACCTGCCGGCCATCACCGTCCTGTACGCCCACCATGTGCTGCACGGCACCGGCACCTTCGAGCTCGAGGCGCCGGACGAAGCCGCGATCCACCCGGCGCCGCCGGCCATGCGCCACGGTATCGGACGACTGCGGCTGGCCGAACCGATCGCCCTGCACCGGGCGCCGGGCTTCGAGCACACCGGCGTGCTCAGGGCCTCGGGCTGGAGATTCGACCGCTGGCTCGACGTGATCCCGATGCAGCGGCCGCCCGGGCCCGGCGCCGGCAGCGACCCGGCGGATGCCGACAAGCCGGTGCCGGGCTGATGCGGCGCTCGAAGTCGATCGCGACATGGCTGGCATTGCTGGGCGGCACACTGGGCCTGCACCGCCTGTACCTGAAGGGCCTGGGCGATGTGCTCGGCTGGCTGCACCTGCTGCCCACCACCCTGGGCCTGTACGGCCTGGAACGCTGGCGCGAACTGGGGCAGGACGACAGCCAGGCCTGGTGGATGTTGCTCCTGCTCGGCCTGATGATCTCGCAGGCCATGCTGCACGCCATCCTCTACGGCCTGACGCCGGATGAGAAGTGGGCGGCGCGCTGGGGTCAGCCGCTGCAGGCCAGCGGCTGGGGCGCGGTCCTCGGCGTGATCGCCGCGCTGCTGCTCGGCACCACGGCCTTGATGAGCACGATCGCCTTCGGCACGCAGAAGTTCTTCGAGTGGGAACTCGCGCCCGACGCGGCGCAGGTTCAGACCGACAGCCGTTCGACCACCTGATCCGCCGCCGCGGCACGCCAGGGCGCCAGCGGGCCCAGGCCGGGCAGGACCAGGTTCGGCGCCAGTTCGGCCAGCGGTTCGAGCACGAAGGCGCGCCGGTGCAGCCGGGGATGCGGCAGGGTCAGCGCCGGCGTGCGCAGCATGCTGTCGCCATGCGCCAGCAGGTCCAGGTCCAGGGTGCGCGGCGCATGGTGATAGGGGCGCTCGCGGCCATGTCTGGCTTCGATGGCCTGCAGCGCGGCCAGCAGATCCAGCGGAGCCAGCGTGGTGTCCAGCGCCGCGACGGCATTCAGGAAGTCCGGCCCGCGCGCCTCGACGGGCGCGCTGCGCCAGATCGAGGACTGGGCCACGAGTCGCGTGCCGGGCAGCGCGGCCAGAGCGTCCAGGGCCGCGGCCAGGGTCGCGCGCGCATCGCCCAGATTGGCCCCCAGGCCGACCCAGGCACGCAGCGCCGAACTCATTCGTCGGGGGTGGTGGCGGCAGCGGCGCCTTCGGACGCCGTGTCGGCCGCGCCCGCCGTGCCCGCCGGCTTGCGCCGCCGGCGACGGCGTTTGCGCGCCGCCGGGTCAGCCGCGCTGGATTCGCCTGCGGGCTCGGCAGCGCCCTGCCCGCCCGGCGGCGCCAGGGCAGGCGCGGCACGCGCGGCCGGCTTCGGACCGGGCACGCGGCGCGGTCCGCGCTGCTGGGCTTCGCGGGCAGCGGCGATCATGGCCTCGCGGTCCTCGTCGCTGCCCAGCGCGAAGTCCTCCCACCATTCCGGCAGTTCGGTGCCGATCTCGCCGGCCTCGGCGCGCAGTTTCAGGAAGTCATAGCCGGCGCGGTAGCGCGGCTGGTCGACCAGGGTATAGGGGCCGTTGCCGAAGCGGCGCTCGAAGCGCGGCTGCATCAGCCAGATCTCGCGCATGTCGGCGGCCAGCTTGCCGCGGCCCGAGATGTCGCCGAT
>CAZWUR010000148.1:0-3998 GCA_964637205.1 uncultured Rubrivivax sp. | reverse complement strand
GCCGCCTTGTCGTAGCCGATGTGCGGGTTCAGCGCCGTCACCAGCATCAGCGAGCGCTGCAGCAGCTCGCCGATGCGCGCCTCGTCGGCTTCAATGCCGGCCGCGCAATGGGTGTCAAAGCTGCGCATGCCGTCGGCCAGCAGGCGCAGGCTCTGCATCAGGTTGTGCGCGATCACCGGCTTGTAGACGTTGAGCTCGAAGTTGCCGCTGGCGCCGGCCATGCCGATGGCGACGTCATTGCCCATCACCTGGCAGCAGGCCATCGTCAGCGCCTCGCACTGGGTCGGGTTGACCTTGCCCGGCATGATCGAGCTGCCCGGTTCGTTTTCCGGGACGCGCAGCTCACCGAGCCCGGCGCGCGGGCCCGAGGCCAGCCAGCGCAGGTCGTTGGCGATCTTGTTCAGTGCCGCCGCCAGGCCCTTCAGCGCCCCATGCGCCTGCACGATGGCATCGTGCGCGGCCAGGGCCTCGAACTTGTTGGGCGCGCTGACGAAGGGGGTGCCGCAGTCGGTGCTCAGCGCCCGGGCCATGCGCACGCCGAACTCCGGGTGGGCATTCAGCCCGGTGCCGACGGCGGTGCCGCCGATCGCCAGCTCGCGCAGATGCGCCAGCGTGGCTTCGATGTGCCGGCGGGCATGGGCCAGCTGCGCCGCCCAGCCCGAGACCTCCTGGCCCAGGGTCAGCGGCGTGGCGTCCTGCAGATGGGTGCGGCCGATCTTGACGATGCCGGCGAAGGCCTGCGCCTTGGCCCGCAGCGTGGCGTGCAGGCCATCCAGCGCCGGCAGCAGCCGGCCTTCGATCGCCAGCACGGCGGCGACGTTCATTGCCGTCGGGAACACGTCGTTGGACGACTGGCCGCGGTTGACCTCGTCGTTCGGATGCACCAGGCGGGCTTCGCCCACCGGCCCGCCGAGCAGCTGCGAGGCCCGGTTGGCCAGCACCTCGTTCATGTTCATATTGGTCTGCGTGCCCGAGCCGGTCTGCCAGACCACGAGCGGGAACTCGGCCGCGTGCCGGCCGTCGAGCACCTCGTGCGCCGCGCGCACGATGGCATCGGCCTTGGCCGCGTCCAGTTCACCGAGCGCCGCGTTGACCCCGGCCGCCGCGCCCTTGACGCGGGCCAGGGCGTGCAGCAGTTCGGTCGGCAAACGCTCGCCGGAGATGTCGAAATGCGCCAGCGAGCGCTGCGTCTGCGCGCCCCACAGCTGCTGGGCCGGCACCTCGATGGGGCCGAAGCTGTCGTGTTCGATGCGGTGCTTGGACATGGCGAATCCGGTTCCTGAAGCGGTCATCATGCCCAAGCGGCGGTCCCTGGGGGAGCTCACCGCCTTCGCCGCAGGGTGATCCCCGGCGCGGCACATGCCGGCCGACCGTGGATCGGGTTCCCGTCCTACAGCGTCGGCGGGTCGGTTCATGCACGATCCGTGTCACCGTTGAACGAAGGAGACCGTCATGAACGTACGCCGCCTGGGCCTGCTGGCCCTGATCCCCATCCTGCTGGCCACCACCGCCTGCGGCATCGAGAGGCGTCACGAGCGGCGCGAGGACCGGCGCGAGGACCGGCAGGACAATGTGTCGCAGACGGCACCCGTCAAGCCGATGCTGCCCGGGGTGATCACCCCCGCGGTCGTGCGAACCGAGGACGGGTTCAGCATGCGGGCAGCGGGGCCTTCGCTGACCTGAGCGCCGTCGACGCGGCAGCGCCGGTCGACTGCACGAGCCAGGGCCGGCAGGCCTTGCTGCCGCGACGAGCACGCCGGGTGATGCGAGGGTACAATCGCGGCATGTCATCCCCGGTGCAGATCCATCCTGTCCGCGTGCCCGTCCTGGCGCGCGCGGCATGGGTCGTGCGCCGAACGCCGGCCGCACTTTCCCTGGCCCGGCGACACCTCTCCTGCTGATTCCGCACACGCGCAGCACCCCGGTCGCCGGGCCACTGACCTAGAGCGCGCCGAAGGCCTCACGGCGACACCGCCGGGGCCCGTCCAGCTTCCTCTTTCCGCCGGAGAGAACATGTCCACTACTTCATCGGGTGAAGCCACCCTGACCGAACTCGACCACGTGCGCATCACGGCGCTCGCCCGCCGGGCGCCTTTGCCGCCGGTGCTGCGCGAACTGCTCGACGTGGCCGACCTCGTGCCCGTGCGCGAAGTGCCGGGCGACGTGGTCACGATGTACGCCAAGCTGCAGCTCGCCGGCGCCGACGGCCAGACCCACACGCGCGTGGTCTGCTATCCCGAGGACGCCAACCCGGATGCGGGTTTTGTCTCGGTGCTGTCGCCCTTGGGCACGGCCCTCATCGGGCGCCGCGTCGGCGACACGGTGGTCTGGAGCACACCCGACGGGCGCGAACATTCGGCGACAGTGGCGGCCGTCACCTTCCAGCCCGAATCCAGCGGCGACTTCACCACCTGAGTCGCCCGGCTCGACAATGGGCGGGTCCGTCCCATCGCCCGCTGCCATGACCACGCTGCATGACCTGCCCACCCCCTGCCTGGTGCTGGACCGCCCGCGCCTGCAGCGCAACATCAGCCGCATGGCCGTCCGCGCGGCCGAGCTTGGCGTGCTGCTGCGCCCGCACCTGAAGACGCCCAAGAGCATCGACGTTGCCCGGCTGCTGCTGGCGCGCCAGGCGCGCGGCATCACCGTGTCGACGCTGGCCGAGGCCGAATATTTCGCCGGCCATGGCCTGCACGACCAGTTCTACGCGCTGCCGCTGGCGCCCGACAAGATCCCGCGCATCGCGGCGCTGATGCGCGGCGGCAGCAGCGTGCTCTGCGTGGCCCACGACGCCGACGCCGTGGCGGCGCTGGCCAAGGTGGCTGCCGCCGAAGGCATCGTGCTGAGCCTGGTGGTCGACGTCGACGTCGACCACCACCGCAGCGGCGTCGAGGCCGCCGACCCCGATTTCATGGCGATGGCGCGCGCGATCCATGCGGCGCCGTCGCTGGCGCTGCGCGGCATCATGATCTACGCCGGGGCCAGCTACGAGGCGCCGGACACCGACGCCATCGCCGCGCTGGCCGAGCGCATCCGCGCCGGCGGCGTGGCCGCGCGCGACGCGCTGCGCAGCGCCGGCCTGCCCTGCGACGTCGTCAGCTACGGGTCCAGCCCCGGCACGCTGTTCGCGCGGTCGCTCGACGGCGTCACCGAAAGCCGGGCCGGCGTCTACCCGTTCCAGGATCTGTTCCAGGCCGGCATCGGCGCCTGTGCGGTGGGCGACATCGCGCTGTCGGTGCTGACGACGGTGGTGGCGCGCCAGCCGCGGCAGCAGCGCCTGTTCGTCGACGCCGGCGGCCTGGCCCTGAGCAAGGACCGCTCGACCGCCGGCCATGCCTTCGACGCCGGCTACGGTCTGGTCTGCGACCTTGACGGGCAGCCGATCCCCGGGCTCATCGTGAGTGCGGCCAGCCAGGAGATGGGCACCGTCACATCGCGTGACGGCGTGCCGATCGACCCGGACGCTTTTCCCGTCGGACGGCGCCTGCGCATCCTGCCCAATCACAGCTGCTTCACCGCCGCCGCGCACCCGCGGTATCACCTGGTCGACGGCGGGACCGAGGTGACGGCGGTCTGGGACCGCGTCAACGGCTGGTAGCGGGCCTCGGGTTGCGGGTTCCCGGGTCAGCCCTGGGGCTCGAGCGCGAAGCGCCCGACCACCTGTGACAGGCTCTGCGCCTGGGTCTTCAGGCTGGCTGCCGCCGCTGCCGACTGCTCGACCAGGGCCGCGTTCTGCTGCGTCATGCGGTCGAGGTCGGTGACCGCGCTGTTGACCTGACCGATGCCGCCACTCTGCTCGGAGGCGGCGGCGCTGATCTCGCCGATCACGGCGGTCACACGCTGCACGCTGGCCACGATCTCGTCCATCGTGCGGCCGGCGTCGGACACCAGCCGGGTGCCCGTTTCCACCTGGGTGACGCTGGCCTGGATCAGTCCCTTGATTTCGCGTGCCGCCTCGGCGCTGCGCTGCGCCAGGCTGCGCACCTCGCCGGCCACGA
>CAZWUR010000147.1:0-4057 GCA_964637205.1 uncultured Rubrivivax sp. | reverse complement strand
AGATGGTCAAGGGCCTGTCCAGCCTGATGGAGCCCTTCATCATCGTGATCCTGGGGGTGC
Source organism: uncultured Rubrivivax sp. (assembly GCA_964637205.1). Classification (GTDB taxonomy): domain Bacteria; phylum Pseudomonadota; class Gammaproteobacteria; order Burkholderiales; family Burkholderiaceae_C; genus Rubrivivax. Next base: position 3,997 of record CAZWUR010000147.1, on the reverse strand, counting down.
TGATCGGCGGCATCGTGGTCGCGATGTACCTGCCGATCTTCAAGCTCGGCGCGGTGGTCTGACCGGCGCAGCATGCTCGAGCTGTTGCTGACCCCCTGGGGTCTGGGTGTGCTCGGCCTGCTGGTCGGCAGTTTCCTCAACGTCGTGGCCCACCGCATGCCGCTGATGCTCGAGCGGCAATGGTGGGCCGACGTGGCCGGGCATCTGGCCGACACGGCCTCGTACACGCGGGTCTTCGGCCGACCGGCGCCGGCGTCGGTCGAGCAGGCCGCCAAGTCGCTCGACGGCGGCTTGACGGCTCTGCCGGCCCTGGGCCTGGCGCAGCCGGCTTCGCGTTGCCCGTCCTGCGGCCAGCGCATCCGCTGGTATCAGAACATCCCCATCGTCTCCTGGCTGGCCCTGCGCGGCCGCTGTTCGGCCTGCAGGACCAGCATCTCGCCGCGCTACCCGCTGGTCGAGGGCCTGACCGGGCTGCTCTTCGCCGCCGTGGCCTGGCGCTTCGGTGCACAGCCAGTGGCGCTGATGTGGTGCGCGGTGGTCGCCGTGCTGCTCGCACTGGCCCTGATCGACTGGGACACCACCGTGCTGCCGGATGCATTGACGCTGCCCCTGCTCTGGGGCGCGCTGGTCGCGGCCACGCTCGGCTGGTCGCTGCCGCTGCCCGAGGCCATCTGGGGCGCGCTGGTCGGCTACCTGTCGCTGTGGTCGGTGTACTGGCTGTTCAAGCTCACCACCGGCAAGGAAGGCATGGGCTACGGCGACTTCAAGCTGCTCGCCGCCCTGGGCGCCTGGCTGTCCTGGCAGGCCATCCTGCCGATCGTGCTCTTTGCGTCCGTCCTGGGCGCGCTGGTCGGCATCGGCATGAAGTTAGGCGGCGCCCTGCGCGAGGGCCGCTTCGTGCCCTTCGGCCCTTTCCTCGCCGGCGGTGGCGTTGGCGTGCTGCTGTTCGGCCTGCCGACGGTGCTTGGCTGGATCGGCTGGTGACGGAACCCGGGTGCTGCACAGCATCGGCCTGACCGGCGGCATCGGCAGCGGCAAGAGCACGGTCGCGGCCGAACTGGTGGCCTGCGGGGCCGTGCTTGTCGATACCGATGCCATCGCACGGGCGCTCACCGCCCCCGGCGGCGCGGCCCTGCCGGCGCTGGCGCAGGCCTTCGGTGCCGACATGATCGGTGCCGACGGCGCACTGGACCGCGACCGCATGCGCCGTCTGGTGTTCGACACACCGGCGCAAAAGCTGCGCCTGGAGGCGCTGCTGCACCCGCTGATCGGCGCCGAGGCCGATGCGCAGGCGGCCCGTGCCGCAGACCGGGTGGTGGTGTTCGACGTGCCGCTGCTGACCGAAAGCCCGCACTGGCGCCGGCGTGTGGACCGCGTACTCGTCGCCGACTGTCCGCCGACCCTGCAGGTGCAGCGGGTCATGGCACGCTCGGGCTGGTCGGCCGACGCCGTGCAGCGCGTGATCGCGCAGCAGGCCACCCGCGCGCAGCGGCGGGCGATCGCCGACGCGGTGATCCACAACGGCGAGGCGACGACACTGGACGCCCTGCGCGACGCGGTGCGGACCCTCTGGCGGGACTGGTGCGGCCGGCGGCCGACCCCTGTGGAACAATAGTCCGCGTGGCGTCGGTCCTGTACGAGTACCCCTTCAACGAGAGCATCCGCACGATGCTCCGGCTGGAGCATCTCTACGGCCGCCTGCACAAGCTCGCAGCACGCGACGAGCCGGTCGACCACCATTTTGCGCTCGTCACGCTGTTCGAGATCGTCGATGTCGCCTCACGCGCCGATCTGAAGTCCGACCTGCTGAAGGAACTCGAGCGCCACAAGACCCAGTTCCAGGCCTACCGCGGCAACCCTCAGGTGGCCGAAGCAGCGCTCGACGAGGTCATCGGCCGCATTGACGCCGCCTTCGCCGGGCTGAACCAGTTGAACGGCAAGGCCGGCCAGGCCCTGGCCGGCAACGAGTGGCTGATGAGTGTGCGCAGCCGCATCAGCATTCCCGGCGGTACCTGCGCGTTCGACCTGCCCGCCTACTATGCCTGGCAGCAGCACCCGCCTGCCGCTCGCCGCGCGGATCTGCAACGCTGGGCCGCCACCGTGCAAGCGCTGGACCAGGCCTTGCATGTCCTGCTCGGCCTGTTGCGCGATGGTGGCACGCCGCAGCGCGTGGCCGCGCCCGGCGGGCAGTTCCAGCAGAGCCTGCCGGCCGGCCGCAGCTATCACCTCCTGCGCCTGCGCCTGGACGAAGGCGCCGACGTGGTGCCCGAGATCACCGGGCATCGGCTGAAGGTCACGGTGCGATTCATGCTGGCCGACGTGGACAGCCGACTGCGCCCCAGCCCGGCCGACACGGCGTTCGAGCTGACCCTCTGCGGTTGAAGATGGCACGCGAAGTCCTCTGTCCGACCTGCCGGCAGCCGACGCTGGTTGAGCCGCAGAATCGCTGGCGCCCCTTCTGCAGTGCGCGCTGCCGCGGCCTGGACCTGGGGGCCTGGGCGAGCGAGGACTACCGCGTCCCGGCAACGCCTCCGGTCGACGGCCCGGCGTCAAGCGACGCCCCGGCCGACCAGTCCGACCAGCCCGACGCCTGACCACTCGGGCACGGCGGATCGACATGCCCCTCTTGAAAGGGCGGCCGCCGACCCTATAATGGTTTTGTTAGCACTCGCAGGCTGTGAGTGCTGATGACACGCGATGCAGCCCGGTGCTGCCGCCGTGTCAATGTTCAAGCAAGTGCTCACTGACGAGCACAGCACCATCCACTGAGTTGATTTTCGACAGGAGTTCTCCATGAAGCTTCGTCCGTTGCACGATCGCGTGATCGTCAAGCGCCTCGAACAGGAAACCAAGACTGCCTCCGGCATCGTGATCCCGGACAATGCGGCCGAGAAGCCTGACCAGGGCGAAGTCCTGGCCGTGGGCCCGGGCAAGCGCAACGACAAGGGCGATTTTGTCGTCCTGAACATCAAGGTCGGCGACCGCGTGCTGTTCGGCAAGTACAGTGGCCAGACCGTCAAGGTCGACGGCGAAGAACTGCTGGTCATGAAGGAAGACGACCTGTTCGCGGTCGTCGAGAAGTAACTTCTTGGCCCCCAGGCTGTGGTCACGGCTCGCGCCGTGATCCTCGCCACCCCCCCCCGAGGGGGCTCTCGCCGGACCGGGAGACCCGGATCCGGCTCAGCCTCCCGATGAACACCACTCACAGATTTCGGAGAGTTGAAACATGGCTGCTAAAGACGTCGTCTTCGGTTCCGACGCCCGCGCCCGCATGGTCGAGGGCGTGAACATCCTGGCCAACGCGGTCAAGGTCACGCTGGGCCCCAAGGGCCGCAATGTCGTTCTCGAGCGCTCCTTCGGCGCCCCCACCGTCACCAAGGACGGTGTCTCGGTGGCCAAGGAAGTCGAGCTCAAGGACAAGCTGCAGAACATGGGCGCGCAAATGGTCAAGGAAGTCGCTTCCAAGACCAGCGACAACGCCGGTGACGGCACCACCACCGCCACCGTGCTGGCCCAGTCCATCGTGCGCGAAGGCATGAAGTACGTGGCCGCGGGCATGAACCCGATGGACCTGAAGCGCGGCATCGACAAGGCCGTGACGACCCTGGTCGACGAGCTGAAGAAGGCCAGCAAGCCGACCACCACCAGCAAGGAAATCGGCCAGGTCGGCGCCATCTCGGCCAACAGCGACGAGTCGATCGGCAAGATCATCGCCGACGCGATGGACAAGGTCGGCAAGGAAGGCGTCATCACCGTCGAGGACGGCAAGAGCCTGAACAACGAGCTGGACGTCGTCGAGGGCATGCAGTTCGACCGCGGCTACCTCTCGCCCTACTTCATCAACAGCCCCGAGAAGCAGGTCGCGATCCTCGACAACCCCTACGTGCTGCTGCACGACAAGAAGATCAGCAACATCCGCGAGCTGCTGCCGGCACTCGAGGCGGTGGCCAAGAGCGGCCGTCCGCTGCTGATCATCGCCGAGGAAGTCGAAGGCGAG
>CAZWUR010000146.1:0-4224 GCA_964637205.1 uncultured Rubrivivax sp. | reverse complement strand
GAAGCCGACCATCGGCGGGATGCCGGCGAGCGAGAACATGAACACCGCCATCACGCCGGCGAGCCAGGGTGCGCGCTGGTTCAGGCCGGCCAGGTCGTCGATCTCCTCGGCCTCGAAACCCTGGCGCGACATGAACATGATCAGGCCGAAGGTGCCCAGCGTGGTCAGCACATAGGTCACGATGTAGAACATCGCCGAGCTGTAGGCATTGCCCGCCGACAGGGTGTTGCCGCTGACGATGCCCGCCGACAGGCCGAGCAGCACGAAGCCCATCTGCGAGATCGTCGAGTAGGCCAGCATGCGCTTGAGGTTGCTCTGCGCGATGGCGGCCACGTTGCCGATCACCAGCGAGGCCAGCGCGAGCACGATCAGCATCTGCTGCCAGTCCACCGCCAGGCCGAGCATGCCTTCGACCAGCAGCCGGATCGTGATCGCGAAGGCGGCCAGCTTGGGCGCCGCACCGATGAGCAGGGTGACGGCCGTCGGCGAGCCCTGGTAGACGTCGGGCACCCACATGTGAAACGGCGCGGCGCCGAGCTTGAAGGCCAGGCCGGCGACGACGAAGACGACACCGAAGATCAGCACGTCATGGTTGATGCTGCCGCTGGCGATCTTGTCGAAGACCTCCGGAATCAGCAGCGAGCCGGTGGCGCCGTACATCATGCTCAGGCCGTAGAGCAGAAAGCCGCTGGCCAGCGCGCCGAGCACGAAGTACTTGATCGCCGCCTCGGTGGCCACCCGATGATCGCGGCGCAGCGCGACCAGGGCGTACAGCGACAGGCTCATCAGCTCCAGCCCCAGGTAGACCACGAGGAAGTGGTTGGCCGAGGTCATCACCGACACACCGAGCAGGCTGAACAGGGCCAGCGAGAAGAACTCGCCCTTGAGCATGCCGCGCGCGTCCAGGGTCGGCCGCGCATAGGCCAGCGTGAGCATCGTCGCCAGGCCGGCGAACAGGGCCAGCAGATGCCCCATCGGGTCGGAAACGACCATGCCGCCCATGCCGTAGAGGTTGCTGCCGTCCTCGACGAACTGCAGGTGCATCACGACGAAGACCGCGACGGCGGCCTGCGTGAGCCAGTAGGTGGGGCCGCGCTGCGGGTCGGTGACGAAGAGATCGAGCAGCGCAACCGTGCAGGCCAGCACGAGCAGCCAGATCTCGGGGTAGAGGACGAACCAGTTCATGTTCTGCATGTCAGTGGTGCCTGGCCGTCGCTAGCCGGTGGCCGCTGCCGCGGGGCGCAATGCACGCGGGCAAGCATGGGGAAGTCATGGCATGGTCCCGGTTCAATTGAGCTTCGAGGCCGCAACGTGCTGCAGCAGCTCGGCCACCGAGACCTGCATCACGTCGGTGAAGGGTTTGGGGTAGACGCCCATCGCGAGCACGGCGACCGCCAGCAGCGTCAGCATGGTGAACTCCCGGGCATTGATGTCGGACATCGCGCGCACCTCGTCGTTGGCGACGTCGCCGAAATACACGCGCTTGAGCATCCACAGCGAATAGGCGGCGCCGGAGATCAGGGCCGTCGCGGCGAGCAGCGCAATCACGAAATCGACCTTCACCGCACCGATGATGACCATCCACTCGCCGACGAAGCCGGCGGTGCCCGGCAGCCCGCAGTTGGCCATCGTGAAGAGCACCGCGAAGGCGGTGAACTTGGGCATCGTGTTGACGACGCCGCCGTAGTCGGCGATCTGGCGCGAGTGCACACGGTCGTAGAGCACGCCGATGCACAGGAACATCGCACCGGAGACGAAGCCGTGAGCGACCATCTGCACGATGCCGCCGGCCATCGTCAGGTCGTTGAACAGGAAGAAGCCCAGGGTCACGAAACCCATGTGCGCCACCGAGCTGTAGGCGACCAGCTTCTTCATGTCCCGCTGCACCAGGGCCACCAGGCCGATGTAGATCACCGCGATCAGGCTCAGGCCGATGATCAGCCAGGCGTACTCGCGGCTGGCGTCCGGTGCGATCGGCAGCGAGAAGCGCAGGAAGCCATAGGCGCCGAGCTTGAGCATGATGGCCGCCAGCACCACCGAGCCGCCGGTGGGCGCCTCGACGTGGGCGTCCGGCAGCCAGGTGTGCACCGGCCACATCGGCACCTTGACCGAGAAGGCGGCGAAGAAGGCGAAGAACAGCAGGGTCTGTGCACCCAGCGGCAGAGGCAGGCGGTGCCAGGTCAGGATGTCGAAGCTGCCGCCGCTCTTGAAGTACAGGTAGACCAGGGCCACCAGCATCAGCAGCGAGCCGAGCAGGGTGTAGAGGAAGAACTTGAACGCCGCGTAGACGCGGTTCGGACCGCCCCAGACGCCGATGATGATGTACATCGGGATCAGCGTGGCCTCGAAGAAGAAGTAGAACAGCAGGCCGTCGAGCGCGCAGAACACGCCGATCATCAGGCCCGACAGGATCAGGAAGGCACCCATGTACTGCGCCACCCGCTGCGTGATCACCTGCATCGCCGAGATCACGACGATCACGGTGATGAAGGCGGTCAGCGGCACGAACCACAGCGACAGACCGTCGACGCCGAGGTGGTAATGCACATTGAAGCGCTGGATCCACGATGCCTTCTCGACGAACTGCATCTGCGCCGTCGTGACGTCGAAACCGCCGATCAGCGGCAGCGTGACGGCGAGCGAAACCAGGGAGGCGAGCAGCGCGAGGGTTCGCACCAGGCCGGCCCTCTGGTCGCTGCCCACCGCGAGGATCAGCATGCCGAAGACGATCGGCAGCCAGATCGATGCACTCAGGAGACCCATGTGATGTTCTCTGTCTTGTCCAGGGGTGGCTTCAACCGGCCAGCGTCGGCCACAGGCGCCAGGTGAGGAAGCCGAAGATGCCGAGCACCATCACCAGCGCGTACCAGTAGAGCTGACCGGTCTGCAGCCGGCGCAGGACACCGGACAGGGCGCCGATGCCCTTGGCCGATCCGTCGATCAGCACGCCGTCGATCAGCGCCTGGTCGCCGCCCTTCCACAGCCCGGTGCCCACCGCACGCGCCAGCGCGGCGAGCACACGCTCGTTGAAGGCGTCGAAGTAGTACTTGTTTTCGAGCAGCGTGCGCAGCGGCGCCAGCCAGCGGTTCAGTGCCGCCGGAATTGCCGGCGCCTTCAGGTAGAACAGCCAGGCGAAGAACACACCAGCGGCGGCCAGCCAGAACGGCAGGGTCATGAAACCGTGCAGCGCCATGGCCACCGGATGCGCCGCGTGCTCGGCCACCGCTGCCATGGCCGGGTGCAGCGCGCCGTTGACCACGATGGCGTCCTTGAAGAAGTCGCCGACCAGCATCGGCGCCATCGTCATGCCGCCGATCAGCACCGACGGGATCGCCAGCGCCACCAGCGGGCCCCAGACGACGAGCGGCGTCTCGTGCGGCACGTGCACATGCACATGACCCTGCGCGTCGGCGTGGTCGTGTTCACCCGGGAAGGGTTTGTGGCGGAAGCGCTCCTCGCCATGGAAGACGAGGAAATACATGCGAAAGCTGTAGAACGCGGTGACGAAGACACCGGCGACCACGGCGAAGGTGGCGAAGCCCGCCCCCGGCAGGTGGCTGGCGTGGACCGCATTGATGATGCTGTCCTTCGAGTAGAAACCCGAGAAGAACGGCGTACCGATCAAGGCCAGGCTGCCGACCAGGGAGGTGATCCAGGTGATCGGCATGTACTTGCGCAGGCCGCCCATGTTGCGGATGTCCTGGTCGTGGTGCATGCCGATGATCACCGAGCCGGCGGCCAGGAACAGCAGGGCCTTGAAGAAGGCATGCGTCATCAGGTGGAACACCGCCACCGGATAGGCCGATACGCCCAGGGCCACCGTCATGTAGCCGAGCTGGCTGAGCGTGGAGTAGGCCACCACGCGCTTGATGTCGTTCTGGATGATGCCCAGGAAACCCATGAACAGCGCCGTGATCGCGCCGATCACGAGCACGAAGTTCAGCGCCGCGTCAGACAGCTCGAACAGCGGCGACATGCGCGCCACCATGAAGATGCCGGCGGTGACCATCGTCGCGGCGTGGATCAGGGCCGAGATCGGGGTCGGGCCTTCCATCGAGTCGGGCAGCCAGACATGCAGCGGCACCTGCGCGCTCTTGCCCATCGCGCCGATGAACAGGCAGATGCAGGCCGCCGTCATCAGGTTCCAGTCGGTGCCGGGCAGCACCTGCTGGGCCATCGCGTGGCCCTGGGCGAAGGTCTCGCCGTAGTTCAGGCTGCCGCCGT
>CAZWUR010000145.1:0-4319 GCA_964637205.1 uncultured Rubrivivax sp. | reverse complement strand
GGCATTGCCGCCGCGGCGGTCGACCACCGCGGATTTGCCACGCGCGAAGCCTTCGATGCGGCCCTGGCCGAGGCCGTCGACGCGCACGCGCCGGACCTCGTCGTGCTCGCCGGCTTCATGCGCATCCTGGGCGAGGCCTTCGTGCGCCGTTACGCCGGGCGCCTGCTCAACATCCACCCTTCGCTGCTGCCGGCCTTCACCGGGCTGCACACCCACCAGCGCGCCATCGAGGCCGGCTGCCGGGTGGCCGGTGCCACGGTGCACTTCGTGACGCCGGCCCTGGACCATGGGCCCATCGTCGCCCAGGCCGTGGTGCCGGTGCACGCGGGCGACACGGCGCAGACCCTGGCCGAGCGTGTGCTGCGGGCCGAACACCGCCTGTACCCGCTGGCGGTGCGCTGGGCCGTCGAGGGCCGGCTGCGCATCGACGGGCAGCGTGTGGTCCAGCTCGACGGCGCGCCGCAGCATTTTTTCGTGGCTGAGGCCTGATGCATCCGAATGCCCTGCTCGACCTGGCCAGCGAGCTGCTGCGCGAGGTCCTGAGACTCGACCGGCCGGCCGATGGCGCGGTGTCGGCCTTTTTCCGCCAGCAGCGCCAGCTCGGCCCGCGCGAGCGCCATACCCTGGCCGAGACCACCTACTTCGTGCTGCGCCGGCGCCCGCTGCTGATGCACCTGGCCGAGCTGGGCGGGGACCGCAAGCCGAACGCACTCGGCGTGCCCCTGATGCGCCGGCTGGCGATCCTGGGCTGGCAGGGCAACGATGCCTTCCTGCGCGCCGCGCTGGCGCCCGACGAGCTGGCCTGGCTGGCGCGTGCCCAGGCCGTCAAGCCTGACAACCTGCCGGCCGCGCTGCGCCACCATCTGCCCGACTGGCTGGCCGAAGCCCTGCAGGCCGCGCTGGGCCGCGAGTTCTGGCCGCTGGCCGAGGCCCTGGACCAGGCCGCGCCGATGGACCTGCGCGTCAATCTGCTGAAGATGAAGCGCGACGAGGCCCGCCAGCGCCTGGCCGAGGCCGGCATCGTCGCCGAGCCGACGCCGTATTCGCCCTGGGGCCTGCGCGTGGCGGGCAAGCCGGCGTTGCAGCAGCTGGCGCTGTTCAAGGAAGGCGCCGTCGAGGTCCAGGACGAAGGCAGCCAGTTGCTGGCCCTGTTGACCGACGCGCACCGCGGCGAGATGGTGGTCGACTTCTGCGCCGGCGCCGGCGGCAAGACCCTGGCGCTGGGCGCGATGATGCGCAACACCGGGCGGCTCTACGCTTTCGACACCTCCGGCCACCGGCTCGCCGCACTCAAGCCGCGGCTGGCGCGCAGCGGGCTGTCCAATGTGCACCCGGCCCAGCTCGCGCATGAGCGCGACGACCGGGTCAAGCGCCTGGCCGGCAAGATCCAGCGTGTGCTGATCGACGCACCTTGCTCGGGTCTGGGCACGCTGCGCCGCAATCCGGACCTCAAATGGCGACAGACACCGAAGGATGTGGCGGAGCTGGCGCAGCTCCAGCTGGCCATTCTGAGCAGCGCCGCCCGACTGCCGGCGCCCGGCGGGCGTCTGGTCTACGCCACCTGCAGCCTGCTGCGCGCCGAGAACGAGGACGTGGTCGAGGCTTTCGAGGCCGCCCAGGGCCGCGACTTCGAGCGTCTGCCTGCGGCCGAACTGCTGGCCCAGGCGCGCGTCGATCAGGCGGCGACCCTGGTCGAGGGCGACTTCCTGCGCCTTTGGCCGCACCGCCACGCGACCGACGGTTTCTTCGCCGCGGCCTGGCGTCGGCGTTGACATCGCGTCGGCCGGCACCGGATCGGGGTCGATGGCTCACCCGGGCTCCGTAGTTTCCCGGGGGTGACTCCTCGGTCGTCTCCTACAATCAAAAGTCGCCCGCTGTTCGGGCGGGAAGGCTTGCTGGATGGAATTTCTGACGACGGTGCACGACGCGCTGGTGCAATGGCTGGCGCATGGGGTCACGGGTGCATCTGCGTGGCAGATCGTGCTCTACACCCTGGTCGTCACGCACATCACGATCGCCGCCGTGACCATCTTTCTGCACCGCGCGCAGGCGCATCGCGCGCTGGAGCTCGGCCCGGTGCCGTCACATTTTTTCCGCCTGTGGCTGTGGCTGACCACCGGCATGGTGACCAGGGAGTGGGTCGCCATCCACCGCAAGCACCACGCCAAATGCGAGACCGTGGACGACCCGCACAGCCCGGTCACGCGCGGCATCAAGACCGTGCTGCTGAGGGGCAGCGAGCTCTACCGCGCCGAAGCCAAGGTGCAGGAGACGCTGGACAAGTACGGCCACGGCACACCCGACGACTGGCTCGAGCGCAACCTCTACAGCCGCTTCAGCTGGCGCGGCGTGGGCCTGATGATGATCATCAACCTGACGCTGTTCGGCGCCGCGGGCGCGGCGGTGTGGGCGGTGCAGATGGCCTGGATCCCGATCACCGCGGCCGGCATCATCAACGGCCTGGGTCACTGGTGGGGCTACCGCAACTTCGAGGCCCAGGACGCGTCGACCAACGTCTCGCCGATCGGCTTCATCATCGGCGGCGAAGAGCTGCACAACAACCACCACACCTACCCGACCTCGGCCAAGCTGTCGGTCAAGCGGTATGAATTCGACATCGGCTGGGGCTACATCCGGCTGATGGAGATGGTCGGCTGGGCCCGGGTGCGCAAGACGCCACCCAAGCTGGCGACGGGTGCGATCAAGTTGCAGCCGGACGGCAAGACCCTGGAAGCACTGATAGCCAACCGCTACGAGGTGATGGCGAACTACGCCAAGGGCGTGAAGGCGGCGGTGGCCGCCGAACTGGCGCACCTGAAGGCGCAGGGCGCGCAGAACAGCGCGCGCTGGAAACCGATGCTCGCCGCCAAGGCCTGGCTGCACCGCGACGACGAGAAGATCCCGCAGCAGGTCAGGCCGCAACTGCAGCAGGCCCTGGGCGCCAGCCCGCAGCTGGCCAAGCTGGTGGCGATGCGCGAAGAACTGCGCCAGCTCTGGACGCGCACCAATGTCTCGGCCGAGCAGCTCGTGGCCGAGCTGCAGGCCTGGTGCCGGCGCGCCGAGGAAAGCGGAATCGCCGCGCTGCAGTCCTTCTCGATGCAGCTTCGCGCCGCGCACGCGTAAGGCCTTCGGCCGGCACAGGAACGGGGCCCATGGGGCCCCGTGCTTCTTTGGCAATGCCAATGCAAAGGGGCGCCGCGGCGCCCCTGTTGCGTTCAGCGATCCCTGAGGATCACTTCAGCTTGGTTTCCTTGTACAGCACGTGCTTGCGCGCCTTCGGGTCGAATTTCAGGAATTCGAGCTTCTGCGGCGTGGTCTTCTTGTTCTTGCTGGTGGTGTAGAAGTGACCGGTGCCGGCCGTGGATTCCAGCTTGATCTTTTCGCGTCCGCCTTTGGTGGCCATGGTGTGCTCCTGTTTCGGGGTTCAGCGGGTTCAGGCTTCGCCGCGCTTGCGCAGATCGGCGAGCACGACGTCGATGCCCTTCTTGTCGATCAGGCGCAGCGCTGCGTTCGAGACGCGCAGACGCACGAAGCGGTTTTCGCTCTCGACCCAGAATCGGCGGTACTGCAGGTTCGGCAGGAACCGGCGCTTGGTCTTGTTGTTGGCGTGGGAGACGTTGTTTCCCACCATCGGGCCCTTGCCCGTGACTTCGCACTTGCGTGCCATGACAGCTCACTTCTTTGAAAAACAGCCGGCACCTCGGCAGATTTGCTTGGGTGTGTGACGGCTTGACCTCGCCAGGATCAGGTGGCGGTAGCCTGCTGCCGGTTTTTCCGGCAAAGCTGCGAAGTATAGCCGCAAGGCGGCGGCCAGCCTTACTCCTTCTCCAGGAAGCGCTGCGCGTCCAGCGCCGCCATGCAGCCGGTGCCGGCGCTGGTGATGGCCTGGCGGTAGACGTGGTCCTGCACGTCGCCGGCGGCAAAGACGCCGGGCACGCTGGTGGCGGTGGCAAAACCGTCGAGCCCGGTGCGGGTGACGATGTAGCCGTCCCTCATTTCCAGCTGGCCCTTGAAGATGTCGGTGTTGGGCTGGTGGCCGATGGCGATGAAGCAGCCCTTGAGCGCCAGATCGGTGGTGGCGCCGTCGGTGGTGGACTTGATGCGCACGCCGGTCACGCCGCTGGCGTCGCCGAGCACCTCGTCCAGGGTGTGGAACAGCTGCAGCACGACCCGGCCGGCCTTCACCTTGGCCATCAGCTTGTCGACCAGGATCGCCTCGGCGCGGAACTTGTCGCGTCGGTGGATCAGTTGCACGCTGCGCGCGATGTTGGACAGGTACAGCGCTTCCTCGACCGCGGTGTTGCCGCCGCCGACGACGC
>CAZWUR010000144.1:0-4377 GCA_964637205.1 uncultured Rubrivivax sp. | reverse complement strand
GCCGAGCCGGACATCGGCTTGCTGCTGCCCTGCAATGTCGTCGTTCGCCAGGAGGTTGACGGTCGGCTGGTGGTCGGCTTCATGGACCCTGAGGCGGTTCTGCGGCTAACGGCCCATCCGGAGGTCGCCGCAGTGGCCGCGGAAGTGCGAGGCAAGCTGCAGCGTGTGCGTGCGGCGCTCGACGGCACAACGACCGACTGACGCAACGCGGATCGAGGAGCACAGATGTACTTCGGCAATGGCTTCTATATGGGCGGCATGCACGGGCTGTGGTGGCTCTTCTGGATCGTGCTGGTCGGCGCATTGGTCTATGCGGCATGGGGGCGTCCATCGAGACACCGCACGAACTGCTTCGCAGGCGCCTTGCCAGCGGCGAAATCGACGCGCAGGAGTACGAGCAGCGAAAGGCCTTGCTCGACCGTGATGCCGGCAGGTCGGGCTGAGCCACTCCCTGATGTGACCTTTCGCGCGCGATGGACATCGTTGCACACTCGTTGTGGGCCGGCCTCGGTGCTGCGGCAGTGGCGCGCCATTGGCCCGTCAGCGCAGGCCAGGCGCGCGCAGCCGTCGCGCTCGCCGCACTGCCCGACATCGGACACCTGATCCCGATTGCCCTGTGGGGACTGCTGGGAGACGGCTCCTGGCGGGCACTTCAGGGCTATGCATTCGCGACGCCGGGCGCCGAACCCTGGCTGCCGGCCGAAGTACGGGTCTGGTCGCACACCTTGCACTGTGTGATGCACAGCGCCATCGTCGCCTCCGTCGTCACGATGCTCGCGTGGTATTGGTGGCGATGGCTGCTGGTGCCGCTGGCCGGCTGGTGGTCGCACATCGTGATCGATGTCTTCACGCATTCGAGCGAGTACTACCCGTCGCCGGCGCTCTATCCGATCACCGACCGCGGATTCGATGGCATCGCCTGGCCGACGCCGTGGTTCATGGCGCTGAACTATGCGGCGCTCGGCATCGCGGGTCTGTGGCTGTGGCGTTCCTCCCGCACGCGCGAGGCGTCAGGTCGCGCGCCTCGGAACGTTGATCCAGTGCAAGAACCGGCCGCGCCGAAGCAGTGACATTGGGCGGATCGTTGTTCGTGCAGCCCATGCCCCTCTTCGCGTACACCCGCACCCGCCGACGCACCGCCATCGTGATGCTCGGCGCGTGGGTGTTGGCGTTGCTGGTCGGCATTGCCAACGCGTGCGCGTCCGGCAAGCCTGACTCGTCGCATGCCAGCGGCGAGCGCCATGCGACTATGGCCGGGCATGACCACGACGCTCGTGCGTCGACCGGCTCCGAACGGGCCGGCGGTGCCGACGGGTCACGCACGATCAAGCCGGCGTGCCAGAAGTTCTGCGACGACAAAGCCACGACGGTCGTCAAGCACGACAAGACCTTCAAGGTCGGTCCCATGGCACCCATGGCAGTCGTCTGGTGCCTGCCATTCGCGGCGGCCTTGCCCCTGCGAGCCCGCTTGCGCGCTGCGCCTCCTCCCGAGGCGCCGCTCACCTTGCGATTCATGCGCTTGACCATTTAGACCCGGGACGGGTTGCTCGCGCCCTCGCGCGCGCTCCAGCCTCGCCCTGAGGCACCGATCGCATCGGCTCGTGCAACGTGCTCGCCACGGACGCACGCGCGCCTTCACTTCATGCCCACGGAGACACCCATGGCCTCGTCACGTCTACAGCCGAGCCCGTCCCGGCACGCGCTGCATCTCTGGTTCTTGTTCTCGCTGTTCCTGTTCACCCTCATGCCGCGGACCGCTCATGCCGTGCCGAGCTTCGCGCGCCAGACCGGCATGCAGTGCTCCGGCTGCCACACCGTGTTCCCGCAGTTGAACAGCTTCGGGCGTCAGTTCAAGCTGCGGGCCTACACGCTGGGCAATGCGAACGCCGATGCCGCGTTCCCTGCGAACCTCCCGGTGTCCGCCATCCTTCAGATCACGCGCACCTCGACCGCCAGCGCCTCCGGCGTCGATCCGGAGATGCTGCCGCGCGATCGGCAGACCATCGCGCAGACGGCGGGCGTCTACTACGCAGGACGAATCACCGAGCGCACGGGCGCGATGGTCCAGTACAGCCGTGACGGCATCGAGCGCCGGTGGGGCGTGGAGATGGCCGACATACGGTTCGCCGACTCCACGACGATCGCAGGCGGGCGCGACCTGTTGTTCGGCGTCACGCTGAACAACGCGCCGACGCTCACGGATGTGTGGAACAGCACGCCGATGTGGAGCTTTCCGCACGTCGACTCCGCCGGAGTGATGCCGGCCGCGAGCACGATTCTCGACATGCAGTTGAACTCACAGGTCGGCGGGGTCACGGCCTATGCCCTCTTCGACAACCTCGTGTACGCCGAGGCCGGCGTCTATCGGTCCGCAAAGACCGGCGTGATGAGGCCGCTGGGTTGGGGTGTCGAAAAGACGCGCGTCGTCGATGGATACGCTCCCTACTGGCGCCTCGCGCTCCAGCGCGAGTTCGGCTCGCACAGCGTCGCCGCTGGCCTGCTCGGTCTGAACACCAAGGTCTGGCTCGATCCGAATGACCCCTCGATGTCCAGCGATCGGTTTCGTGACATCGCATTCGATGCCCAGTACCAGTACGTCGACGGTGCGCATGCCTTCTCGAGCCAGGCGCTGTACATGCGTGAACGGCAGCGTCTGACGGCCAGCTTCGCGCAGGGCATGGCGTCCAACGAGAGCAACACCCTCAAGACTGCCCGCATCGGAGCCCACTACGCCTACCGCCGCACGCTGGGTGGCGGAGTTCAGGTCTTCTCGACCCGCGGGAGCGCCGACTCGATGCGCTACGGGATGGGTCCGGTCATGGGCAGCGCCAACGGCAGGCCGGACACCGCCGGTTGGGTTGCCGAGTTGGATTACCTTCCCGTCGAGAACGTCAAGCTGGCCTTGCGACGCACCGCCTATCGCAAGTTCAACGGCGGCACCACGGACTACGACGGCTTCGGCCGCAACGCCGCCGACAACAACAACTGGTTCCTGATGGGATGGTTCATGTTCTGAACTCTGGCCATCACCTGAAGAACCACTGCAACTGCACTTGAACAGCGTTGGACGAGGCAGCGAACTCGCTGCCCGCGGTCGCGGTGAAGTGCTGCACGCCGAAGATCAGATCCGTGGCTGATCCGATGGACCACACGAGGCGGCTGTCGACCGCGCGGCTGCGGTCGTCGGCATTGAGCACCACGTAGGTCATCCACTTCAGCAGCGGCGTGATCTCGTAGGACGCGAACAGCCCCGCATAGCGCGTCGCGAGGCTTGCCACACGCCCTGCGCGTAGCCCCGTGAAGTCGTAGCCGGCCGGATTCTGCGAGCCGGCCCCGTTGTAGTACAGCTCGGCGCTCAGCGTCAGCCCGGTCGCAAAGGCATAGTCCGCGCCGGCCATCCACCGGTTGAAGCCGAGACCGCCATCCGGATCCAGCCGAGCCGCCTCCGCGCGGACGCCGAGGTCACCGATTTGGCTGGCGACGTCCACGCCGACGATGTCCAGACCCTGCAGCCGCCCGGCGACCAGCGACGCGTCCACGCCCGCCGCATTGCCGTGCCACTGCACTGCACGGCTGGGCGAGCCGCGGTCCGGCGCAGGTGCATACACGAGCGACACGCGCGACAGCGGTCCGAGCTTGGCCTCGAGCAGTGCGGCATCGACCCCGACGCGCTCCTCGCGCTCCAACGCCAGCGGGCTCACCGGGTTCAGGATGTCCAGCGGGCTCCAGAAGCGACCCGTTCCCCACGCAACGCGCTGGCGGCCGAGCTTCAGATCGACGTTGCCGCGGGTCATGGTCACGGCCGCCCTGTACAGGCGATGGCGGCCGTAGACATCGCCACTCTCGACGTAGTTGGCTTCGGCCCGCCAGTACTGCGGCGGCAGGCGGTCCTTGAACGTATGAAATTCCGCGGTGTCCAGGTAGCTGCCCAGCAGCAGTTCGTTGTCGTACTGCAAGTCGAGGGCGAGCCCCGGGGCAACGTCACCCTTGGCCTCGACGCGCAGCCGGTTCAGGCTCAGCCCGTACGCTTCGCCGTTCACGGTGCGTGAGCGCACGAACAGGCTCTTCACGCTTCCCGTCAGCCCCAGCCCTTCGGCATGCGCAGGCGCGCCGACGGAGAGCGCCGCCACCAGCATGATGGTGCCGGCGAACTGCGCGGGCAGCATCACGCGGCGCATCACGTGTGGCGGATCGCGGCCGTCGGGTCGAGCCGTGCGGCGCGTGACGCCGGGTAGAGCGACACCGCGACGCTGGCCAGGAACAGGCCGATACCGGGTCCGATCAGGCTTGCCCATTCGAGCCGCGGGTAGACGATGCCGGTGAGCCCGGGAATCGCGCTGTAGTCCTTGTAGAAGCGCGACAGGTCCAGGCCCACGC
>CAZWUR010000143.1:0-4540 GCA_964637205.1 uncultured Rubrivivax sp. | reverse complement strand
GGGGCCATCTGCACTTCGTCTCGGCCACGCTCGCTCCAAAACCGCCACCTCGCCAGCGAATAGTGTCGGATTTACACCGGCGTCAACACCGCAGCCGCAGCCGAAGCGACGTGGGCCAAACCGCGCACGCGCGCACACAGCAAACAGGCCGAGGTGGTGCGGATGCTGCAACGGCCCGAAGGCGCGACCGTACGGCAGATTTGCGCTGCCACCGGTTGGCAACCCCACACCGTGCGCGGCGCATTCGCCGGGGCGTTCAAGAAGAAACTGGGCCTGACGCTGGTGTCCGGCAAGCAGCCCGGCGGCGAGCGCGTCTACCGCGTGGCGTGAAGTGAAGATTGCTGCGCCTCACCTTGCTGGAGCCGGCCATCGTGCAGGCGATCTACGCCGGTCAGCAGCCCCGGTGCATGAGCTTGCTGTGGTTCCAGCGCAATCCGCTGCCGGTGGACTGGGTAGAGCAGCGGGAGGTCGTGGCGCGGTTCGATGCTTGACCGGCGGGAGCGGTTGACAGCGAACCAGGGCGCGTAAGTGGTTGATTTTGGCGGCTTGAGGCTGCGACTACCCGCAAGCCAAACAGAGACAGAGACAACTCTGGTCGGGGAAAACGCCCGGAAAACGCCGATTCTGGAGCCGATCGGCAGGATGGCATCCGCAAGCCCATCGGCCGGAACTCCGCGCCACGCGGGGATTCCAGGCAAGAAAAAGGGCCCGGAGACTATCCGAGCCCTTGTATATGGTGGAACCGGGGGGAATCGAACCCCCGTCCGCAAGCCATTGCCGGACAGTTCTACATGCGTAGCCGTCTGATTTGTGTCTCGCCCTTCCGGTCGCGCAGCGGCACGCTACCGGGAAGACCAGCACCCTATGTTCTCGTCAGCGTCCAAGGTGCACGGGCGCCAACCAGCCAATGTGAATGACCTCTCAGTCCTTGCGGACCCGGCCCATTGGCCAACCGTTGAGAGGCACGCCGGTGTTAAGCGGCGAGGGCGTACGAAGTATCGTTCGCAGTTACTTTGTTTCCAGTGGATTTACGAGCGTACTGGTGCTCGGCATGCCCTGTGCCGACTCCGCACCCACGTCGAAGCCAGATCGGTCCCAGGAGTTGCCTAGTTTAGGCCATATCCAGCCAGTTCAAGAGGGCGGCCGGTTCGGCGAGCACGGCGTCGGCCACCCAGGCCTGGACATCGTCGCCGTCGCCGAGGTAACCCCAGGCCGCCGCAAGCGCCGGCATGCCGGCGGCGCGGCCGGCCTGGATGTCGCGCAGGTCGTCACCCACGTAGATGCAGTCGGCAGCGGCCAGTTCAAGCCGGCGCGCGGCCTCGTGCAGCGGCGCGGGATGCGGCTTGGCATGCGGCGTCGTGTCGCCGCAGATCAATGTCGCCGCGCGCAGGCACAGGCCCTGCACCACCGGGGCGGCGTATCGGGTGTGCTTGTTGGTGACGATGCCCCAGCGCAGGCCCGCCGCGTCCAGCGCGCCAAGCACCGGCAGCATCGCCGCAAAGACGGCGGTCTCGCGCAGCAGGCGCTGTTCGTAGCGGGCGAGGAAGTCACTCTTCAGGGCGTCGAAACGTGGGTCACCAGGCGCCACGCCGAAGGCCAGGCCGACCATGCCGCGTGCACCGGAGCCGACCATCGGCCGCAGTTGTTCATAGGGCAGCGGCGCCAGACCATGCGCGGCGCGCATGTCGTTGACCGCGCCGGCAAGGTCGGGGGCACTGTCGATGAGCGTGCCGTCGAGGTCGAACAGCACCGCCCGCACCGAGCGCTTCATGCGGGGCGCCGGCAGGCGACGAGGTAGTTCACGCTGGTGTCGCCCGACAGGGCGTAGCGCCGGGTCAGCGGGTTGTATTCCATGCCCTTCATCGCCTGCAGTTCAAGGCCGGCGTCGCGCGCGAAGCGCGACAGTTCGCTCGGGCGGATGAAGCGTGCGAACTCGTGCGTGCCCCGGGGCAGCAGGCGCAGCAGGTACTCGGCACCGACGATGGCGAACAGGAAGGATTTCGGGTTGCGGTTCAGCGTCGAGAAGAACACCCAGCCGCCGGGGCGCACCAGTGCGGCGCAGGCGCGCACGGTCGACGCCGGGTCGGGCACATGCTCGAGCATCTCCATGCAGCTGACGATGTCGAAGGCCGCGGGTTGTTCGTCCGCCATCGCCTCGGCCGCGATCTCGCGGTACTCGACATTGGCCACGCCGGCCTCCAGCGCATGCAGGCGGGCCACGCCGAGCGGGCGCGCGGCCAGGTCGATGCCGGTGACCTGCTGCGCGCGGCGAGCCATGGACTCGGCAAGGATGCCGCCGCCGCAGCCGACGTCGATCACCTGCTTGCCGGCCAATGAGGCCAGGCCGTCGATCCAGTCCAGGCGCAGCGGGTTGATCTGGTGCAGGGGGCGGAACTCGCTGTCCGGATCCCACCAGCGGTGGGCCAGTTCGCTGAACTTGGCGAGTTCCTGGGCGTCGACATTGGTGCTCATGGCCACATCGTAGCGAAGCACGGCGGTCACCCTGCCCCAGCGAATCGCGAACAGCAAATAAAAACCCCGCCGAAGCGGGGTTTCGATGAGACGCAGCGGGCCGGGGCCCGCGGTTCTCACTTCACCGGGCGGGTGCCGACGACCTCGATCTCCACGCGACGGTTCTTCGCGCGACCTTCGCGGGTCTTGTTGTCGGCGATAGGCTGGTTCTCGCCCTTGCCTTCGGTGTAGACCCGGTTCTTCTCGATGCCCTTGCTCACCAGGTAGTCCTTGACCGCATTGGCGCGGCGGGTGGACAGCTTCTGGTTGTAGCCCTCGGGGCCGGTCGAGTCGGTGTGGCCGACCGCGATCACGACTTCCAGCGCAACGCCCGAGGTCTTGCCGACCAGGTCGTCCATCTTCGCCTTGGCTTCGGGCTTGAGCACAGCCTTGTCGAAGTCGAAGAACGCATCGGCGGCGAAGGTCACCTTCTCGCTGGTGGGCTTGGCGACGGGCTTCGGCTCGGGGGCCGGAGCCGGGGCCGGGGCCGCCACAGGCGGCGGCGGCGGCGGCGCAACGACCGGCGGCGGCGGCGGCGGTGCCATCGGCTTGATGGCGCCGTCGCAATCGGCCTTGGCCGTGGCGGGCGTCCAGAAGCCGTCGCGCCAGCAGAGTTCGTTGGTGCCGTTCTTCCAAACGGTGCCGTCCGTGGACTGCCAGTTGTCGACCGACTTGGCCATACCACCGTGGGATGCGGCCAGCGATGCGATCGGGGCGGCAAGCGCGGCCGAGGCGAACAGCACCGCCACCTTGTTCAGTTTCTTCATTGATTCTCCTCTCGAGGAAAGCCGCAGTCGCCTGCGAAACGTCTGGTACCGAATATCGAAACGAGTGGGCAAACTCACGCGGCGACGGTTGTTTGCCAACGACGAATCATTGTGCCATAGGGCGTGTAACGGCCCGCATTTTGGCGCCTGCGGCCGCCTGGCGGGCCCTGCCTGTTGCGCAAGTACGACAGGTTCACCCCCTTAGAATCCGATCTCCCGCCTGCGCGCCTCCGGCGCGCCAGGTCGTGCGCGACCCCTGCCTGCACCCCGCATGAACCCCTTTGCCAAGGAAACCCTGCCCGTCAGCCTCGAGGAGGAGATGCGGCGTTCGTACCTCGATTACGCCATGAGCGTGATCGTCGGGCGCGCGCTGCCCGACGCGCGCGACGGCCTCAAGCCGGTGCACCGGCGCGTCCTGTTCGCGATGCACGAGCTGAACAACGACTGGAACCGCCCCTACAAGAAGAGCGCGCGCATCGTCGGTGACGTCATCGGCAAATACCACCCGCACGGCGACCAGTCGGTCTACGACACCATCGTGCGCATGGCGCAGGACTTCAGCATGCGCCACATGCTGGTCGACGGCCAGGGCAACTTCGGCAGCGTCGACGGCGACAACGCCGCGGCGATGCGCTACACCGAGATCCGGCTGGCCAAGATCGCGCACGAGATGCTGGCCGACATCGACAAGGAAACCGTCGACTTCGGCCCCAACTACGACGGCTCCGAGAAAGAGCCGCTGGTGCTGCCGACCCGGCTGCCCAACCTGCTGGTCAACGGCTCGGGCGGCATCGCGGTGGGCATGGCCACCAACATCCCGCCGCACAACCTCAACGAGGTCGTCGACGCCTGCCTGCACCTGCTGAAGAGCCCCGAGGCCTCGATCGAGGAGCTGATGGAGATCATCCCGGCTCCGGACTTCCCCACCGCCGGCATCATCTACGGCCTGAACGGCGTGCGCGAGGGCTACCGCACCGGGCGCGGCAAGATCGTGATGCGCGCGCGCTGCCACTTCGAGGACATCGACAAGGGCGCACGCCAGGCGATCATCGTCGACGAGATCCCGTACCAGGTGAACAAGAAGACGCTGCTTGAGCGCATCGCCGAGCTCGTCAACGAAAAGAAGATCGAGGGCATCAGCCATATCCAGGACGAGAGCGACAAGTCCGGGATGCGCGTGGTCATCGAGCTCAAGCGCGGCGAAGTCCCCGAGGTGGTGCTCAACAACCTGTACAAGCAGACCCAGCTGCAGGACACCTTCG
>CAZWUR010000142.1:0-4593 GCA_964637205.1 uncultured Rubrivivax sp. | reverse complement strand
TGGTGATCGAGTTCAAGCGCGGCGTCTACGAGATGGCGCTCACCGAACTGGCGCGCTACCTGCCCCGGCCGCAGCACCACAACCGCTACCTGCGCGCGGGCATGCGCCAGCACCGGCACGACGGCGCATCGTCGCGCCAGGCCGTGCCCGCGGCCGACTTCGCCCTGCCCGAGGCCGAACCCAAGACCGGCACCTGAGGCTGCGCCGGGCCGAGCGCGTCAAGGGCGACGAGGACGTCAAGGGCGCGCTGCTCAGCCGAGCACCAGGTTGTCGCGGTGGATCATCTCCGGCTCGTTGGCGTAGCCGAGCAGGCCTTCGATCTGCGAGGAGGCATGGCGCGCGATCAGGCGCGCCTCGGCGGCGGAGTAGTTGGCCAGGCCGCGCGCGATCTCTTCCCCGGCGGTGTTGCGCACCGCGATCACGTCGCCGCGCACGAATTCGCCTTGCACCTCGGTGACGCCGATCGGCAGCAGGCTCGTGCCGTGCGCGCGCAGCTTGCTCACCGCGCCCTCGTCGACGAGCACGGCGCCGCGCAGTTGCAGGTGGTCGGCCATCCACTGCTTGCGCGCCGTGCGCTTGGCGGTTCGCGCCACGAGCGCGGTGCCGATGGCCTCGCCGACGGCCAGGCGCAGCAGCACGTCGGGCTCGCGCCCCCAGGCGATCACCGTGCTCGCACCGCTGCGCGCGGCCCGCTTGGCAGCGAGGATCTTGGTGATCATGCCGCCGCGCCCGATCGACGAGCCCACGCCGCCGGCCATCTGCTCGAGCTGCGGGTCGCCGGCCACCGCCTCGTCGATGAAGCGCGCCTGCGGATCCTTGCGCGGATCGGCCGCGTAGAGGCCGCGCTGGTCGGTGAGGATGACGAGAGCGTCGGCCTCGATCAGGTTGGCCACCAGCGCGCCCAGGGTGTCGTTGTCGCCGAACTTGATCTCGTCGGTGACGACGGTGTCGTTCTCGTTGATGACCGGGATCACCGACAGCGACAGGAGCGTGAGCAGCGTCGAGCGCGCGTTCAGGTAGCGCTCGCGGTCGGCGAGGTCGGCGTGCGTCAGCAGCACCTGCGCGCTGCCCATGCCGTGCTCGCGCAGCTTGGTCTCGTAGATCTGCGCAAGCCCCATCTGCCCCACCGCGGCGGCGGCCTGCAGCTCGTGGATCTGGCGCGGGCGGCTTTTCCAGCCCAGGCGCTTCATGCCTTCGGCGATGGCGCCGCTCGAGACCATCACGACCTCGCGCCCCTGGCGCGCCAGCGTGGCCAGTTGTCGCGCCCAGTTGTCGATCGCCTCGGCGTCGATGCCGCGGCCTTCGTCGGTGACCAGGCTCGAGCCGACCTTGACGACGATGCGGTGAGCCTTTTCGAGCAGCTTGCTAGTCATGGCCGGTGGATTCGCTCGGGGAGTCGAAGCGCGGATCCGGCAAGGCGGCCGCGGGCTGCTGCGCCACGAGGTGCTGCTGGATCTCCTCGACGAGGCGCTGCAGGCCCTCGCGCGCCAGCGCCGAGATCTCGAACACCGGGCCCTTCCAGCGCAGCCGGCGCACGAAGTCCTTCACGCGCGCAGCACGCTCCTCGGGCGGCAGCAGGTCGAGCTTGTTGAGGACGAGCCAGCGCGGCTTGGCGTGCAGCGCCGGGTCGTGCTTCTTCAGCTCGGCGACGATCGCGCGCGCCTGCGCCACCGGGTCGACGGCTTCGTCGAAGGGGACGAGGTCGACGACGTGCAGCAGCAGCCGCGTGCGCTGCAGGTGGCGCAGGAACTGGTGGCCCAGGCCCGCGCCTTCGGACGCGCCTTCGATGAGGCCGGGAATGTCGGCGACGACGAAGCTCTGCTCGGGCCCCACGCGCACCACGCCCAGGTGCGGGTGCAGCGTGGTGAAGGGATAGTCGGCGATCTTGGGCCGTGCGTTGGAGACGGCGGCGATCAGCGTCGACTTGCCGGCATTGGGCATGCCCAGCAGGCCGACGTCGGCCAGCACGCGCAGCTCGAGCGCGAGCTTCTTCTTCTCGCCGGGCCAGCCCGGCGTCTTCTGCCGCGGCGCGCGGTTGGTGCTGCTCTTGAAGTGCAGGTTGCCGAAGCCGCCGTCGCCGC
The DNA here is from genome assembly GCA_964637205.1 of uncultured Rubrivivax sp. Taxonomy (GTDB): domain Bacteria; phylum Pseudomonadota; class Gammaproteobacteria; order Burkholderiales; family Burkholderiaceae_C; genus Rubrivivax. The sequence continues at coordinate 2,512 of CAZWUR010000142.1, read as the reverse complement.
CCTTGGCCAGCAGCACCTTCTGCCCGTGCTCGAGCAGCTCGGCGATCGCCTGCCCGCTCTCGGCGTCGCGCACGATGGTGCCCACCGGCATGCGCAGCACGACGTCGGCCCCGGCGGCGCCGAACTGGTCCGAACCGCGACCCTGCTCGCCGTTCCTCGCCTCGTGGCGGCGCGCGTAGCGGTAGTCGATGAGCGTGTTGAGGTTGCGGTCGGCCAGCGCGAACACGCTGCCGCCGCGCCCGCCGTCGCCGCCGTTGGGCCCGCCGAAGGGAATGAACTTCTCGCGGCGAAAGCTCACGCAGCCGCTGCCGCCATCGCCGGCCGCGATGTCGATCGTCGCTTCATCGATGAACTTCATGCTTGCCCCTCGCGCGGCAGCGCGCCCCTGGAACGGCGAAGCCCCGGCGGGCCGGGGCTTCGTGTCCGTGGATGCGCCCGCCGTTCAGTTCGCCGCCACGAACACCGTCTGCTGATTGAGCGGGCCCTTGACCTCGAAGGACACGGTGCCGTCGACCAGCGCGAACAGCGTGTGGTCACGACCCATGCCGACGTTGGTGCCGGCGTGGAACTTGGTGCCGCGCTGGCGCACGATGATCGATCCGGCCGGGACGACCTGGCCGCCGAACACCTTCACGCCCAGCATCTTCGGCTGCGAATCGCGACCGTTGCGCGTCGAGCCGCCGCCCTTTTTCTGTGCCATGGTTCAGTGCTCCTTCAGGCGTTGACCGAGGCGATCTGCAGCTCGGTGTAGGTCTGGCGATGCCCGCCGTGGCGCTGGTAGTGCTTGCGGCGGCGCATCTTGAAGATGCGCACCTTGTCGTGCTTGCCGTGCGCCAGCACCGTGGCGCTGACGCTCGCACCCGCGACCCAGGGCGTGCCGACCTTCAGCTCAGCGCCGTCTCCGACGGCGAGCACCTGGTCGATCACGATCTCCTGGCCCACGTCCGCAGCAATCTGTTCTACCTTGATCTTCTCGCCGGCAGCAACCTTGTATTGCTTGCCACCGGTTTTTATGACCGCGTACATGTGTGCCCTTTCTGATGTCCATCGGCGCCGTGGCCGGCGCCCCTGGCCGCATCCCCTGCGGCCGCATCCCGCGCGGGCAGCGATCCTCGACTGGCCCTTACGGGCAGAAGAAGTACGTCGCGCGCGAAAAGCCGAGTATTCTAGCATGGCCCGCCCGGCGCTCGATGCACGCCCGGCACACGAGCCTCGGGGTGTCGCGCGGGGGTCGCGCGGGGGTCGCGCGGGTGTCGCGCGGGGGTCGGCCGTCGCGGCCAGGCGATCCCCGCCCCGGCGCACGGTGTGGCGCTTCCTATAATTGCCGGTTCACTCGAGCGCCTGCCTTGCATTCCTCCCGCGAAGCCGAAAAGGCACCCCTGGCTGATCCGATGGCGTCGGAGATGCGGCGGGTCGACGCCGTCATCCACGAGCGGCTTTCGTCGCAGGTGGCGCTGATCAACCAGATCTCCAGCTACATCGTCAGCGCCGGCGGCAAGCGCATCCGGCCGCGCCTGGTGCTGCTGTTCGCGCAGGCGCTCGGATTCCACGGCCCCGAGCGCTTCGAACTCGCGGCCATCGTCGAGTTCATCCACACCGCGACGCTGCTGCACGACGACGTGGTCGACGAATCCTCGCTGCGCCGCGGCCGCGCCACGTCCAACGCGATGTTCGGCAACGCCGCCAGCGTGCTGGTGGGCGACTTCCTCTACTCGCGCGCCTTCCAGATGATGGTCTCGGTCAACCGCATGCGCGTGCTCGACGTGCTGGCCGACGCGACCAACGTCATCGCCGAAGGCGAGGTGCTGCAGCTCATCAACATGCACGACGCCGACATCAGCGTCGACGACTACCTGCGCGTGATCCGCTACAAGACCGCCAAGCTGTTCGAGGCCAGCGCGCGGATCGGTGCCGTGCTCGGCGGCGCCGAACGCGCGCTCGAAGACCGCTGCGCCGACTACGGCCGGGCCCTTGGCACCGCGTTCCAGCTCGTCGACGACCTGCTCGACTACGAGGGCAAGAGCGAGGAACTCGGCAAGAACGTCGGCGACGACCTGCGCGAAGGCAAGCCCACCCTGCCGCTGCTGCTGGCGATGCAGCGCGGCAACGAGGCCGAGCGCCAACTGGTGCGCAGCGCGATCGAGCATGGCGAGGTGCAGCGGCTGGCCGAAATCGTCGCCCTCGTGCAGCGCACCGGGGCGCTGGAGGCCACCCGGGCCGCCGCCGAGACCGAAGCCGAGCACGCCCGCCAGTGCCTGGCCGCCCTGCCCGAATCGGCGGCCCGGCAGGCTCTGCTAGAATTATGTGTTCGGGCCGTTCACCGGTCGTCGTGACGCGCAAGCGGTTTCGGCGACGGGCATGAACAGGCTCCTCGGGAGCGCACCGCTCGGTCGCGCCGCCCGCATCGGGGTGTAGCTTAGCCTGGTAGAGCGCTACGTTCGGGACGTAGAGGCCGGAGGTTCGAATCCTCTCACCCCGACCAGAAAATTCCTTGCAAGACAGGGGCTTGGAA
>CAZWUR010000141.1:0-4612 GCA_964637205.1 uncultured Rubrivivax sp. | reverse complement strand
ACCTGCGCCTTCATCGACGCCGAACACGCGCTCGATTCGCAGTACGCGCAAAAGCTCGGCGTCAATCTGCAGGAACTGCTGATCAGCCAGCCCGACACCGGCGAGCAGGCGCTCGAGATCGTCGACGCCCTGGTGCGCTCCGGTTCGGTGGACCTGATCGTCATCGACTCGGTGGCCGCGCTCACGCCCAAGGCCGAACTCGAGGGCGAGATGGGCGATTCATTGCCCGGCCTGCAGGCGCGGCTGATGAGCCAGGCCCTGCGCAAGCTCACCGCGACGATCAAGAAGTCCAACTGCATGGTCATCTTCATCAACCAGATCCGGATGAAGATCGGCGTCATGTTCGGCAGCCCCGAAACCACCACCGGCGGCAACGCGCTCAAGTTCTACGCCTCGGTGCGCCTGGACATCCGCCGCACCGGCAGCATCAAGAAGGGCGACGAGGTCATCGGCAACGAGACCAAGGTCAAGGTCGTCAAGAACAAGGTGGCGCCGCCGTTCAAGACCGCCGATTTCGACATCCTCTACGGCGAAGGCATCAGCCGCCAGGGCGAGATCATCGACCTCGGCGTGAATGCCCGCATCGTCGACAAGTCGGGCGCCTGGTATGCCTACAACGGCGAAAAGATCGGCCAGGGCAAGGACAACTCGCGCGAGTTTCTGAAGGAAAACCCCGAGCTCGCCCGTGAGATCGAGAACAAGGTGCGCGAAGCCCTCGGCGTGCGCCTGCTCGCTGATGCCGGCAAGCCCGCCGCCAAGGCGGGCGCCAAACCGGACGCCAAACCGGACGCCAAACCGGAGGCCAAGGCCAACGGGGCGTGACCCGCCCCGGGCCGTCGTTGCGGGCCCGCGCCTTGCGCTATCTGGCGATGCGCGAGCACTCCCGCGCCGAGCTTGAACGCAAGCTGGCGCGGCATGCCGACGACAGCCCCGAGGACCCCGCTGCCCCGCGCATCGCGCGGCTGCTGGACGAACTCGCCGCGCAGGGGCTTCTCGACGACAGGCGTGCGGCCGAGGCCCTGGTGTCGGCCCAGTCACCACGCTTCGGCGGCTTGAAGCTGCGCCACAAGCTGCGGGCGCGCGGCGTCGACCCCGAGGCTGCCGAAGCGGCACTCGCCGGCCTGGCGGGCAGCGAGCTGGCCCGCGCCCGTGCCGTCTGGCAGCGGCGCTTCGGCCAGCCCGCCGCCGATGCCGCCGAATACGCCCGGCAGGCGCGCTTCCTGGCCGGTCGCGGTTTTGATGCCGAGCTGATCCGCCGGCTGCTGCGCGGCCGGGACGAGGACTGAGCGGTACGGCCGGTGCCGGAGGCCGCGTCCGTGCGCCAACGCCGGCGCCTGTCAGCCGTTGTTGCGTTGCAGCATGATACATTCGGCGGCTCCCTCGGCGGCCCCGGCTGCCCGGGGGGTTATTCGCTGCTTCAACCGATGCCGCTTCCGCACCCCCCGGCCTCCCGCCAGCTCAAGCACCGTCGCCTGATCGACGTGCAGGTCTACGCCCGTGACGACGGGTTGTGGGAAGCCGACGCCCGCCTGAGTGATGTGAAGACGCACGACTGCGCCCTGGCCACCGGGGTCCGCCCGGCCGGCGAGCCGATCCACGACATGCTGCTGCGGGTGGTGGTTGACCGGAGTCTGACCATCGTCGCCGCAGGGTCCGAGTCCCTGTCCGTGCCCTATCCCGGGCATTGCGAGCCACCCGGCGACCGCTATGGCCGGCTGGTCGGCCTGAACCTGCTGCGCGGCTTTCGTCAGGCACTGCGCGAGCGGGTGGGGGCCGCGCTCGGCTGCACCCATCTCACCGAGCTGGCCCAGGTCCTGCCCACCGCCGTGGTGCAGGCCATGGCCGGCGAGGTCATCGACACGCGCGGCGACCATGCCGAGGCCGAGCGCCCATTCCAGCTTGACCGCTGCCACGCGCTGCGCAGCGACGGCGAGGCGGTGCGCCTGCATTTCCCCCGTTGGTTCAACCGGCCGCCGCCTGAACCCGCCCTTCCTGCCCATCCAGCCCGTCCAGAACGAATGAGGGACATCCCATGAAGATTCACGAATACCAGGCCAAGGAACTGCTGCGCGCGCATGGCGTGCCGGTGCCGCGCGGCTACCCGGCTTTCACCGTGCGCGAGGCCCACGAGGCGGCGCAAAAGCTCGGCGGCAGCGTCTGGGTCGTCAAGGCGCAGATCCACGCCGGCGGCCGCGGCAAGGGCGGCGGCGTCAAGCTGGCGCGTTCGCTCGACGAGGTGCAGCAGCTCGCTGAACAGATCCTGGGCATGCAGCTGAAGACCCACCAGACCGGCCCCGAGGGCCAGAAGGTGCGCCGGCTGCTGGTCGAGGAAGGCGCCGACATCAAGAAGGAGTACTACGTCGCCGCACTCACCGACCGGGCGACGCAAAAGGTGGCCATCATGGCCAGCTCCGAGGGCGGCATGGACATCGAGGAGGTGGCGCACAACACGCCGGAGAAGATCCTCAAGGTCTTCGTCGACCCGCTGGTCGGCATGACCGACGCCCAGGCGCGCGAACTCGCCGCCGGCATCGGCGTGCCCGAGGCCTCGCAGGCCGAAGCGATGGACGTGCTGAAGAAGCTCTATGCCTGCTACATGGCCACCGACGCCAGCCTGGCCGAGATCAACCCGCTGATCCTCGAAGGCAACGGCCACATCAAGGCCCTGGACGCGAAGTTCAACTTCGACAGCAATGCGCTGTTCCGCCACCCGGAAGTCGTGGCCTACCGTGACCTCGACGAAGAGGACCCGGCCGAGGTCGAGGCGAGCAAGTTCGACCTCAGCTACATCAGCCTGGACGGCAACATCGGCTGCCTGGTCAACGGCGCGGGCCTGGCGATGGCGACGATGGACACCATCAAGCTCTTCGGCGGCGAGCCGGCCAACTTCCTCGACGTGGGCGGCGGCGCCAGCGCCGAGAAGGTCACCGAGGCCTTCAAGATCATGCTCAAGAACCAGAGCGTCAAGGGCATCCTCGTCAACATCTTCGGCGGCATCATGAAGTGCGACACCATCGCCGAGGGCGTCATCGCGGCGTGCAAGGCGGTCAACCTCAGCGTGCCGCTGGTGGTGCGCATGAAGGGCACCAACGAGGACCTGGGCAAGAAGATGCTGGCCGCCTCCGGCCTGCCGATCATCTCCGCCGACACGATGGCCGAAGCGGCCACCAAGATCGTCGCCGCAGTGAAATGACCCACCCCCGTAGCGCCTGCGGCGCTCCCCATCAAGGGGGCGCCGCCAGCGGCCCGGCAAAGTCGGCTCCGCGGCGACAGCTTGGCAACACCCTTCAATCCGGCCGTGCTGGCCGCTGAATCGAGGACATCATGTCGATTCTCATCAACAAGAACACGCGCGTCATCACCCAGGGCATCACCGGCAAGACGGGCCAGTTCCACACCCGCATGTGCGTGGCCTATGCCAACGGCAAGAACTGCTTCGTCGCCGGCGTCAACCCGAAGAAGGCCGGCGAGGACTTCGAGGGCATCCCGATCTACGCCAGCGTCAAGGACGCCAAGACGCAGTCCGGCGCCAGCGTCAGCGTGATCTACGTGCCGCCGGCGGGTGCCGCCGCGGCGATCTGGGAGGCCGTCGAGGCCGAGCTCGACCTGGCGATCTGCATCACCGAGGGCATTCCCATCAAGGACATGCTCGAGGTGCGCAACCGGATGCGGGCCAAGGAAGCCGCAGGCGGCAAGCGCACCTTGCTGCTCGGCCCCAACTGTCCGGGCACGATCACGCCCGACGAGATCAAGATCGGCATCATGCCGGGCCATATCCACAAGAAGGGCCGCGTCGGCGTGGTCAGCCGCTCCGGCACCCTGACCTACGAAGCCGTGGCCCAGCTGACCGAGCTCGGCATCGGCCAGAGCAGCGCGGTGGGCATCGGCGGCGACCCGATCAACGGCCTCAAGCACATCGACGTGATGCAGCTGTTCAACGACGACCCGGACACCGACGCGGTGATCATGATCGGCGAGATCGGCGGCCCCGACGAAGCCGAGGCCGCACGCTGGTGCAAGGCGAACATGAAAAAACCGGTGGTCGGCTTCATCGCCGGCGTCACCGCGCCGGCGGGCAAGCGCATGGGCCATGCAGGCGCGCTGATTTCGGGCGGCGCCGACACCGCCGACGCCAAGCTCGCGATCATGGAGGAGTGCGGCTTCACGGTGACACGCAACCCGTCGGAGATGGGCAAGCTGCTCAAGGCCCTGCTGTGACCGGCCGGGCGTGACCGACCTGGCGTGAAGGGCGGTGCCCGCACGGCCATAGACTCGGCCGCAGCAGGGGCGCGGCGTCGCGGCCTAAACTGCTGCGGCGCCGCTTTTTGTTGACCTCCCGCAGGACAGCCCATGCAAGAGTTCATGACCCCCGGCTTCTGGATCGCCGTGGGGCAGATCATCATGATCGACATCCTGCTCGGTGGCGACAACGCCGTCGTCATCGCGCTGGCCTGCCGCAAGCTGCCGCCCAAGCTGCGCACGCAGGGCATCCTGTGGGGTACGGCCGGGGCCATCGGCCTGCGCGTGATCCTGATCTTCTTCGCCCTGACCCTGCTCGCGATCCCGTTCCTGAAACTGGTCGGCGCCGCGCTGCTGCTGTGGATCGGCATCA
>CAZWUR010000140.1:0-4700 GCA_964637205.1 uncultured Rubrivivax sp. | reverse complement strand
GTGAGGCCGAGAAGCTATGTGCCGCGCTCTCGCTGACTGGCGACGCGCAGAAGGCCATCGTCGAAGCCTCGGGGCTCCATGATCTCGGCAAGGCGCATCCGCAGTGGCAAGCGGCGTTGCCCGATCGCTCGGGTATCCCCCACGCGTTGCTCGCCAAGAGTCCGCGTGTCGTCGCCGCCGATGTGGTAAGCGATGCAACTGCTGTCCGCACAGCGTTCTCGCAGCTTCGATCACAGGCCTATGCACTGCCGGATGAAGCACGCCGGCGCGGTCATGAAGACATCGTTCGCCTTCGGTGGGCCATCGACGACAGGCTCAGCGACGCCGAGATGAAGTCGCTACGCGCTGTCGCCGGTGTTCGCTGGGCAGGCCACCTCCAGTTCCGTCCCAAGCTTCGCCACGAGGTTGCCTCTGCCCTTGCGATGTGGCGGAAGTACAGAGACAGCGAGACGAAGCCGTATCCCGCGCTTGCGGTCTACTTGGCGGCCACGCACCACGGAAAGGTGCGCACCGTGATGCGCTCGACGACGGGCGAAGGCGATGACGTCTTCGGCGTGCGGAGCGAGCCGTGCTCGCTCGTCATCGGCGGCGATCAGTGGCCGCTCGACTTCTCAATCGCGAAGGACGGTGCCGAGGGACGATGGGAGGGTGACGGGTTCGTGTTGACCGGGTCCGGGTGGACGGGCCTCGTCGCCGATCTTCTTGGCCCGTGGCGGCCAGAAGAGAAGAGCGACGCCGGCGCTGTGCCGGAGGGCGAACCGAGGCATCTCGGTCCCTTCGCCCTCGCGTATCTCGAAGCGCTCGTCCGCATCGCGGACTGGCGCGCGAGCGCGCAGCCGAGCGCGAGCACAAGGCCGAGCGAGGTGCGCGATGGCTGCTGAACTTCGGCTTACGGTGCTGGCGCTGCCCGGTCTGTCGCCCGACAGCCTCGGCAACTACCTCGTGTCGCTCGGCCTCTTGCGGGTGCTGTCTCGAAGGTGGCCGAGCACGCGCATCGCGTGGCGAGACGAGGTGCTGCAGGTGGTCGGTGGCCCCCCGACGCTCGATGAACTGCTCGACGAGCTGGTGCGGATCGCAAATACGCAGGTCGACTCGGAGGTCAGCAAGCGCGAATGGACCCAGTACGACAAGGCGTGGTCTGGCGCGCAGAAGAAGGGCACGAAGGCCAAATCGGGCGCACCGCTCGCCCTCTGGCAAGCAGAGGTCCAGGAGGCCCAGCTTCCGCTCTTCGCTGCCCACGCAGTGCCCCACGCTCGCGTGAGCTTCAACCCGCTCCTTGGTAGTGGCGGCAACGCGGGGAAGAGGGACTTCTCGAAGGGATGGGCGGCTGCTGCAAACGCACTCGCGACCATGCAAAAGCAGGCTGACGAGCAGTACCAAGCGGCGATCACGAAGGCGAAGGAGGACTGCGAGAAGGCCCAGACAAAGGCGGGCACCAAGAAAATGGAAGCCGCTCGCCAGAAAGCAGTCGCTGCAGCAAACGGAAAGTACCAAGCCGCGATCACAGCGGCCGAGGACGTACGGCGTGCGGTGGTCGAGCCGCAAGACGATCTTCGTTGCCTATTGCTCGGATTGCCCACCCAACGGGAACCATCGGGCTTCAACGGCGGGTCTTGGTTCAGCGATGCAACGAAACTCTACAACAGCGGTCAGTCACCTGCGCGTGAGGGACAAATTTCTCCGTGGGCGATGGTTCTTGCCTGCGAAGGGCTGGTCTTCCTCGCGGGCGGCGCGTCTCGACGCCTCGGGGCTCGATCAGCGCGCGCCGTCGGCTCCTTCCCGTTCATCACTCAGCCCATCGCTGCGAGCGCTGAGAAGGAAGCAGACCGACTTCGTGGCGAGATTTGGACGCCTCTGTGGAACCGACCGATGTCGCTGGCCGAGGCGAGTACGCTGTTCGTGCGAGGCCGCGCTGAGATTCATGGACGTGGAGCGCTCACGCCCGCCGCATTCGCGACGGCCATCCGTAAGCGCGGTGTGGACGCTGGGGTCAGCGAGTTCCGCCGCTACACCCTGGGACGAACGACGAGTTCGAACACGTTCGAGCCCCGACTGGAGGCTCGCTTCTCACTTGAGATCGGGACTGACGCACGCCCGGCCACATTTTCGATACTTGGACGCGTCACGGCACTGATCGAGCAGCGAGGCTTTCCGCGAGACGGCAAGCGCTTCGTGGGACTTCGTGGGCCCATCGAGTCAGCACTCCTCGATGTCGCTTCTGAGCCGCACCACTCCGAAGCGGGCATCGTGCTGCTAGACGCGATCGTCAGCGCGCTCGATCGCATCGACCGCAACCGGAGCTTCCGCGAGGGCAAGATCCGCTGGGAGCCGCTGCCGCTCGAGTGGCTGCCTTCGTTGTTCGCTGATGAACATCCCGGCGTCGAGGCACGGCTCGCTCTTGCCCTCGTGTCCGCCTTTCCCGAAACGCTGCCGTTCTGCTCCTTCCGCTTTGGCGTGGAGTGGGCCCGCGAGCAGAACGGCAAGTACGAGTACGACTGGGCAACTCAGCCGAGACGGTTCGAACATTCCAAGGTCGCTCCAGCGCGTTGGGTGTGGGGGCCGGGAGAGCTCGCGCGTGTTCTCAGCGCGGCTCTGTCGCGTAGGCTCCTTGAAGAAGCAAAGCTCGACGCGACCCACACCAAACGCCCCCGAGGCCGTGCGCCCCTTCCAGCGATGACGTCGCAGGTTCGACATTGGCTTGCCGGTGATCTTGATGAGTCACTGTTCTCCGCTTGGCTATCGAGACTCGCGCTCTTCGACTGGAGAAGGGTTCCCCAAGAGGTTCGCGCGCTCCTCCTAAGGGAGGACGGCGCGCCCCTAGCCAACGGTGAGGTGACCCTTCTGGGACTCGTGTGGCCGCTCGTCGACCAGCGCGCCTTGATCATTCGAGAGCTATCGTCGAATGACCTGCTCTCCGAGAAGACTGGCGCGCGCACCACGGAGGCCGCACGCTCGCTCATCACGCTGATCCGCGCCGGCAACCTCGACGCCGCGCTGAGGCTCGCGCGCAGTCGCTACGCAATGGCCGGTGCGCGACTCGCGACGTTCGACGTGTCATTCGCCACGCGAGACCCGGACCGCCTCGCGGCGGCCTTGCTGTTCACCATCTCGGATCGCGATCGAGCGGTCCTGTTCGAACGCTGGCTTCGTCCTCGACGCCGGCCACAAAGAGGAGAAGCACGTGTCTGAAGCAGAGAAGACGAGTCCACCGAAGAAGCTCACGCCCGCCAGCGTTCTGAATGGCGAGTCGCCGCTCGTCCTGACCGCGATGCTCGAGCCGATCGCCGGCGACCGATTCCAGCCCGCCGGGTTTCCCGAGATCGGCCACGTCATCTACAAGGCGCCACGCAAGGACGGTGGCGCCGAAAACATCTGCATCGTCGACAGCGCGGCGAGCATGGCCAATCACCTGGAGATGGTGTGCCAGCGTGGTGCGCACGACCTTGACCTCGTCGAAGAACTCGACGGAATGCCCTATCTCCGCTGTGTGACGAACACGGCGGAGGGCAAGGAGCCGACGAAGAACCGCGAGGTCGTCGTCACAAGTCTCACCGAGGGCCATCGCATCGCATCCTCCTACTTCATCGAAGGCACCGTCCTAAACGGGGATGCCAAGGCGTTGAAGAAGGACAAGAACGGAAAGGACGAGCCGCACACGTTCGGGCGTGACCTCATTGACAAGTTCGGCATCGTCCTACCTGACGGCAAGAAGGCCCACCCACCGGCTAGTCAGTGGTGGAACGTCTTCAAGACGATCTTCGAGTTCGATCCGAACTCGCTCGTTCACGGCGTTCTATTCCCGCAATGGCAGATCAAGATTCCGCGCGTCCTAACGGCACACATCGAGGCCTTCGGTGCTGGCCGCGTCGATCGCTCTGGTGTGAAGTTCGACCGCCTCGGCAAGACGACCTCGGGCCAGCCGATCTTCGCAGTGGATGACGCGACCGCCGAGTCGATCCGCGCAACGTTCGTTCTCGACGTTAGCCTCATCCGCTCGTTCGGACGCAAGAAGGGCGAGGACACGGTCGGCCTCTCGGAGAAGCAGCAGGAGTTCCTCGTCGCGCTCGCGCTGTGGAAGATCCAGAAGCTCCTGGCGTCGCCCTTCCGTTTCCGGTCCGGCTGCCACCTCCGTTGCACAACACTCAAGAGCTACGAGCAGGACGTGGAGCTTGAGGTCAACATCGCGCAGTCGATCAAGGATGCTAACCTTGACAAGCTGTCCGTCACCGACGTGTTCTGGCCGCGAGAGGAGCTGTATCGAGAGGGCCAGGCTGATACGGTCAAGGACGCCGAGGAAGACGAAGCCTCGGAAGAGGCCGAGGGATGAAACTCGTTCTCCGACAAGAGTTCCCTCTCGGGCGCTTTCACGCGACGCTGTGGCGCGTGAACCCGTTCGACGATCCTCACGGCGAGTGGCCGCCGAGCCCTTGGCGACTGGTGCGCGCGGTCACGGCGCGCTGGTATCAGTGGACGCGCGAATCTGATCGGGAGCCGGATCTCAAGCAGCTTGAAAAGCTGCAGAGGGCGCTCTGCAAGAGTACCTACGTGTTCCGTCTGCCACCTGACGCAAGGAAGGGAAGCCCGCTAAGGCAGTACCACCCGACCGAGTTCGGGTGGCGCCCCGCCGAGAAGAAGAAAGCTGGAACACGCAGCTACGGCACGAGCCTCGTACAGGATAACTACTGGTGCGTGCCGGCCGA
>CAZWUR010000139.1:0-4768 GCA_964637205.1 uncultured Rubrivivax sp. | reverse complement strand
ATGTTGGACAGGTACAGCGCTTCCTCGACCGCGGTGTTGCCGCCGCCGACGACGCACACGTCCTGGTCGCGGTAGAAGAAGCCGTCGCAGGTGGCGCAGCCGCTGACCCCCTTGCCCATGAAGGCCTCTTCGCTCGGCAGGCCCAGGTATTTGGCACTCGCGCCGGTGGCGATGACCAGGCTGTCGCAGGTATAGCTGCCGCTGTCGCCGCTCAGCGTGAAGGGGCGCTTGGACAGGTCGACGCTGTTGACATGGTCGTAGACCACCTGGGTGTCGAAGCGTTCGGCATGCTGCTGGAAACGCTGCATCAGGTCCGGGCCCTGGACACCGGCGACGTCGGCCGGCCAGTTGTCGACCTCGGTGGTCGTCATCAGCTGGCCGCCGGCAGCCAGGCCCGTGATCAGCATCGGCTGCAGATTGGCGCGCGCGGCGTAGATCGCGGCCGTCCAGCCGGCGGGGCCGGACCCCAGGATCAGGACGCGGGCGTGCTTGTCTTGGCTCATCGGGGAACTCGTCGGTTGCGGTTCGAGCGTGGCCATCGCGATACGCCCGAGCCTGTCTGAGGACGTGCCCGGGTGGCGGCAAGCCGGTCGATGGGCACAATAGCTCGATTGTAGGGCGGCTGTTCCGTGCCTTCGGTCACGCGCAGGTCGACTACAACTGCGCACAACAACATTGGAGGAGCCCTCATGTCGATGCTGTCGAATCTTGACCTGATCCGGCGCGTGCCCCTGTTCTCGATGCTGACCGCCGACCAGGCACAGGCCGTCGCCGACAGTGTCAGCAAGCGACGCTTCCGACGCGGCGAACTGGTGGTCGAGCAGGGGCGCAAGAGCAATGCGCTGTTCATCCTGCTCAACGGCCGCGCCCGGGTGCTGACCTCGGACTCGCGCGGCCGCGAGGTGATCCTGGCGGTGCTCGAGTCGGGCGACTATGTCGGCGAGATGAGCCTGATCGACAACGAGCCGCACAGCGCCACCGTGCGCGCCGAGATCCAGACCGACATGCTGGTGCTGCAGCGCCTGGACTTCCAGCGCTGCCTGCCCGAGAACAGCAGCCTGTCCTACGCGATCCTGCGCGGCCTGGTGCGTCGGCTGCGCAATGCCGACCGGCAGATCGAGAGTCTGGCCCTGCTCGACGTCTATGGCCGTGTCGCACGCACCCTGCTCGACATGGCCGAGACCGACGCCGAGGGCGTGCAGATCATCCGCCACAAGGTCAGCCGGCAGGACATGGCCAAGGTCGTCGGCGCCTCGCGCGAGATGGTCAGCCGGGTCATGAAGGACCTCGAGGAGCGCGCCGTCATCGAGACCCAGGACAACGGCTTCGTGATCATCAAGGAACGCCTGCAGAACGATTGAGGCCCGCGGCGCCGGCCCTGCGCCCGGGTCGGGCCGAGCCCGACCCTGACGCGGTTTCGCGGTGCGGCGGCCCGCTTCGGCCACAATCCGGGGCATGAGCTTTCCCCTCGGTTCGCTGCGCGGCGAGCCGCTGGCCCAAGACGGCGCGCCCTCCGTGGCCTGGCGCCAACGCCTGTGGCTGGCGGCTGGTGGCGTGCTCTGGCTGCTGGCCCTGCTGGCCCTGGCCACCCACGACCCCGCCGACGCGGCCTTCAGCACCTCGGGCAACGGCGCGCCCCTGCACAACCTGGCCGGCCGGCTCGGCGCCTGGTCCAGCGACATCGCCTATTTCCTGTTCGGCTTTTCGGCCTGGTGGTGGCTGCCGGTGACGGCGCGCGCCTGGCTGTCGGCCCTGGCGCGCCATCTGCGGCACGAACCCCGGGACCAGGCGCACCCGGGCACCTGGGTCGGCATGGCCCTGCTGCTGGCGGCGAGCTGCGCACTCGAATGGACCCGGCTCTACCACTGGGAGCCGGCGCTGCCCGGCCATGCCGGCGGCGTGCTGGGCTACACCCTGGGTCCGCTGTCGATGACCTGGCTGGGTTTTGCCGGCTCGGGTGTGCTCTGGATCGCGGCGCTGGTGATGGGCAGCGCGCTGGCGCTGCGCTTTTCCTGGCTGCGCGCCGCCGACGCCCTGGGCAGCTGGATCGACAGCTGGCGCGACCGCCGCGAGGCGCGCGCCGAGGCCGCCGCCGACCGCCGCTTCGGCGAACAGCTGCTCAAGGAACGCGAGCAGGTGGTCGACGAGGTCCACCCCGACCTGCCCGAACATCCGCCGGTGATCATCGAGCCGCCGGTGCTCGAGGTGCCCAAGTCCGAGCGCGTCGCCAAGGAGCGGCAGAAGCCGCTCTTCGTCGAGCTCGCCGACACCAGGTTGCCCCAGGTCGACCTGCTCGACGTTGCGCCGGCGCGCCAGGAAAGCGTGACGCCGGAGACCCTGGAGATGACCAGCCGGCTGATCGAGAAGAAGCTCAAGGACTTCGGCGTCGAGGTGCGCGTGGTCGCGGCCAGCCCGGGCCCGGTGATCACGCGCTACGAGATCGAGCCGGCCACCGGGGTCAAGGGTTCGCAGGTCGTGAACCTGGCCAAGGACCTGGCGCGCTCGCTGTCCCTGGTCAGCATCCGCGTCGTCGAGGTGGTGCCGGGCAAGAACTACATGGCCCTGGAGCTGCCGAATGCGCGCCGGCAGATGATCCGCCTGGCCGAGATCCTCGGCTCGCAGGTCTACAACGACGCCCATTCGATGCTGACGATGGGCCTGGGCAAGGACATCGTCGGTCATCCGGTGGTCGCCGACCTGGCCAAGATGCCGCATTGCCTGGTCGCGGGCACCACCGGCGCGGGCAAGTCGGTGGGCATCAACGCGATGATCCTGAGCCTGCTCTACAAGGCCGAGGCGCGCGACGTGCGCCTGATCCTGATCGACCCGAAGATGCTCGAGATGAGCGTCTACGAAGGCATTCCGCATCTGCTGGCGCCGGTCGTCACCGACATGAAGCAGGCCGCCAACGCGCTGAACTGGTGCGTCGGCGAGATGGAGCGGCGCTACAAGCTGATGAGCAAGCTCGGCGTGCGCCAGCTGAGCGGCTACAACCGCAAGATCGACGACGCCGCGGGGCGCGGCGAGAAGCTGCCGAATCCCTTCAGCCTGACGCCCGAAGAACCTGAGCCGCTGGAGCGCCTGCCGCACATCGTGGTCGTGATCGACGAGCTCGCCGACCTGATGATGGTGGTCGGCAAGAAGATCGAGGAGCTGATCGCGCGCCTGGCGCAGAAGGCGCGCGCCGCCGGCATCCACCTGGTCCTGGCCACGCAGCGGCCCAGCGTGGACGTGATCACGGGCCTGATCAAGGCCAACATCCCGACGCGCATCGCCTTCCAGGTCAGCAGCAAGATCGACAGCCGCACCATCCTCGACCAGATGGGCGCCGAGGCCCTGCTCGGCCAGGGCGACATGCTCTACCTGACGCCCGGTGCCGGCGTGCCGATGCGGGTGCACGGCGCCTTCGTCAGCGACGACGAGGTGCACCGCGTCGTCGAATACCTGAAGGGCCAGGGCGAGCCGAACTACATCGACGGCATCCTCGAAGGCGGCCTGCTCGACGGCGACGCCGAGGGCGGGCTGCAGGGCATCGGCGGCGGCGGCGTCGACGCTGAAAGCGATGCGATGTACGACCAGGCCGTGGCCGTGGTGCTGCAGCACCGCAAGGCCAGCATCTCCCTGGTGCAGCGCCATCTGCGCATCGGCTACAACCGCGCCGCGCGCCTGCTCGAGCAGATGGAAAAATCCGGCCTCGTCGGCGCCATGGCCACCAATGGCAGCCGGGAACTCATCGTCCCCAAGCGGGACGAATGACGATGCGATTGCGTCAGTTCGCTGCGGCCCTGCTTTGCGCCGCCGCATGGGCGGCGCATGCCGACGCCGTCGACCGGCTGCGCGACTTCGTGCGCGAGACCCAGGGTGGCGCCGCCGATTTCACGCAGACCGTGACGCCGGCCGACGGCTCGCGGGCCAAGGTCTCGTCGGGCCGCTTCGAGTTCGCGCGCCCCGACCGTTTCCGCTTCGACTACCTCAAACCCTACCCGCAGGCCATCGTTTCCGACGGACGCAAGGTCTGGATGCACGACCCCGACCTGAACCAGGTCACCGTGCGCGCGGTGGACAAGGCGCTCGGCACGACGCCGGCGGCGCTGCTCACCGGCAACACCCTGGAACGTGACTTCAGGCTTGCCGCACTGCCGGCACGCGATGGCCTCGAATGGGCGCGCGCGACGCCGAAGGCCGACGACAGCGGATTCCAGTGGATGGCGGTGGGATTCCGCGGTGCGCAGCTCGCGGCGGTGGAGATCCTCGACCGTTTCGGCCAGCGCACCCTGCTGCGGCTCGACGGATTCGACGCCAGGACCCTGCCGGCGCCGGAGCGTTTCCGCTTCGTGCCGCCGCCGGGCACCGACGTGCTCGAGCAGTAGGCTTCGGTGGCCGACCTGTTCGAGGCCGAGCCCGATCCGGCCGCTGCATCGGCTGCGGCCCCGCTGGCCGACCGCCTGCGGCCGCGCCAGCTGGCCGAGGTGATCGGGCAGACCCATCTGCTGGCGCCCGGCCGGCCGCTGCACGCGGCGCTGGCCGCGGGGCGGCTGCATTCGATGCTGCTCTGGGGCCCGCCGGGGGTCGGCAAGACCACGCTGGCGCGCCTGGTGGCGCGGGCCAGCGATGCCCAGTTCATCGTGCTCAGTGCCGTGCTGGCCGGCGTCAAGGACATCCGCGAGGCGGTCGAGCGCGCCGAACATGCGCGCGCCAACGGCCGCCGCACGGTGGTCTTCGTCGACGAGGTGCACCGCTTCAACAAGGCGCAGCAGGACGCCTTCCT
>CAZWUR010000138.1:0-4800 GCA_964637205.1 uncultured Rubrivivax sp. | reverse complement strand
CAACCTGAACGGCGTCGCCGACTGGTCGTCAAGGTGTAGCGGCCAGCCGCTCACGCTTCGACCGCCGGATGCGCCGAGGCTTCGAAGGCGTGTACCTGTCGGTGAGCAACAAGTACACGATGGACTACGCCTGTGAGATGGCGTGGCGGGAAGACGTGCGGCGACTGTCGACCGGCAAGAAGCTAAAGCGTCGCCCCTGCAAATTCGCCTTCACGCCGTCATCGCATTGAGCCACGGCGCCGGTCTCCGGGCCGAGAACTCGCTTGACTCGCCGTTCATCATGGCCGTTAGCTTCAATACGCCGCCGAGCAGCGCCGCCATGCGCTGCTCGCCGCTTGCAGCGGCCCTTTGAAGCAGCCACAACAAAGCCCTGCGGGCTTGGGCCAGCAGCGCCCTCATCAGCCAGCGGATGTTGTAGCCCAGCGCGCAGCTCAGCGCATGCAGCGCATCGCCTGCAGCCCCTTGCAGCCAGCACCGGTCCATGCGGTGGTCGGCCTTGGTGTGCCCGATGGCCGGCTCGATGGCCTGGCGCCGCTTGAGCCAGCGCCGCTGCAGCGCCGTCAGGCTCTTGAACTTGCCGCGGTGGATGATCTGCACGCCAGGGTTGTCGGCATCCACGCCACGGTAGCCCAGGTCCACCACCACGGTCTTGAGCCGCACGTCGATGTCCTGGCACAGGTTGCGCACCTGCTCGAGTTGCTCGGCCAGCGTGTGGCCGTCGTACGGGTTGCCGGGGAAGCTGCGTGCGCCCACCATCAGCCCGCTCTTGTGCGTGACGGCCAGGCCCACCTTCACGCCGAATTCGCAGGGCTTGCGCGCCTTGCCTTTGGAGATGCACTCCACCTCCGGGGCATGCAGTGCGTAGAGCTTGTTGCTGCTCTTGGGCTGCTGGGTGCGGATGCGCTCGGCGCGCTCAAGCCACGTGTTCAGGGCCCTGAGCGCCAGCGCCTGGGGTGCATCGGTGTTGTGCGGCCCAGGCGTCAGCCGCAGCGCCAGCTTGCGCCGGATCTCGCGCATCACGATGCCCAGCACCGTGCGCTGACGCCGCAGCACCTTCTTCAAGCGCTTGAACTGCTTGGCGTGCGCGTAGCCGCCGGCACGGCGGCGCAGTTCCTTGCCTTCGCGCTCGAAGCTCTGTTTGAGCGACAGGCCCAGCCGCTTGGCCACGCCCACCAGCTTGTGCCGCGCGATCTCCAGCAGCCGGCTGTCGGTGGGGTGCGCGATGGCCTTCTCCTGCACGGTGGAGTCCACGATCACGCGCTCGAGTTCCTGCGGCTTGATGGCCTTGGTGCTGAGCGCTGTCTCGATCGTGGCCTTGAGCAGCAGTTCCAGACCGTCTTCGCCGATGGCGCGCCGGAAGCGCCCGATCTGCGTGGCGTCGCACGGCAGCCGCGGCTCGAAGTACTCCAGGCCGCAGAAGTGCTGGTAGTACACGTTCTCGGCCCAACGCTGCACCAGTTCCTCGTCGCTCAGGTTGAAGCTGTTCTTCAGGTACAGCAGCCCGGCCATGAGCCGGATGGCAAGCCGCGGACGACCCGCAGGGCTGACGCCGCCGCCGACACCGGCCGTATGGGCGCCGAACAGGTCATCGGCCGGCTCGGACTTCGATGGCCGATCTTGGTGTGCAAACTTGACCGCCAGCGCCGCTTCGATGGCCGGCCACGGCAGTTTGGTTGCCAGCACCGCCAACGGGTGGCGCAGGTCGATCATCGTCTGCAGCCGGGCGCGGAAGAAGTCGTCGGTGGCCATCGGGTCGGACTCGAAAACTCTCGGAAATCAGCACCTATTGGATTCGCTCCTGGGAGTTCTGGACATCGGCATTCGCCCCGTAACGCCAGTGTTCATGCGGGTCTGCGGCGTTCTGCAGGGCCGACTAACGTAGAGCTAACCGGCGCGCGGAGGCGTGACGCCCTGGCCGCGAGGCGGATGATATGCATGCAGCGCCTCGCGGCCAGGGTGGCATGCCGTAGCGCGTCCGGTTGAACGAATACGAAGGGACTTCCCCAGTCCCATAACGGTATCGAAGTACCAAGATTGGACTCGCGGAAGTTCAATCTGCAAGGAAAGGGGAAGTCATGTCGGAGATTACACGCAGTGCGGTGGCGCGGGTAGGGGTCGATTTGTCCAAGCACGTGCTGCAGGTGCATGCGGTCGACCGTGGCGGCCACCGCGTGTTGGCCCGGCCGATGTCGCCGGAGCGCTTCCTGGCCTGGTGCAAGGATCTGCCCGCGGGCTGCCTGGTGGCGATGGAGGCCTGCGGCGGCGCGCACCACCTGGCGCGTCGGCTTGCGCTGCTGGGCCTGGACGCGCGACTGATCGCGGGCCACTTCGTCACGCCGTACCGCATGGCCGGCAAGAGCGGCAAGAACGACGCCAACGACGCCGCGGCCATCTGCGAGGCCGCGGCGCGGCCGCACATGCGCTTCGTGCCCGTCAAGACCGCGCAGCAGCAGGGCGAGCTGGCCGTGCACCGGCTGCGCGAAGGCTACAAGAAGGAGCGCACCGGGCTGATCAACCGCATCCGCGGGCTGCTGCTGGAACACGGGCTGGCATTCCCCAAGAGCCCTGAGGCGCTGCGCGCGTCGCTGCCCGCGGTGATCGAGGACGCTGCCAACGAGCTGCCCGGCGTCACGCGCCTTGCCCTGCAGCGCGCGCACCTGCACTGGGTCGACATCGAGCTGCAGATGCAGTGGTGCGAGCAGCGCATCGGCTGCCACGTGCGCAGCGACGAGCGCGCCAAGGCCGCGGCCACGCTGCACGGCGTCGGCCCCATCACCGCTTCCGCGCTGGTGGCCAGCGTGGGCGACTTCGCGCAGTTCGCCAACGCACGCCAGTTCGGCGCCTGGCTGGGCCTGGTGCCCAGCCAGAACTCCACCGGTGGCAAGGCCCGGCTCGGGCGCATCACCAAGCGCGGCGACGACTACCTGCGCACGCTGCTCATCCAGGGTGCGAAGTCCGCCGTGATGAGCGCTGCCAAGCGCAGCGACCGCATCAGCCAGTGGCTGGTGCAGCTCAAGGAGCGCGTGGGCTGGCAAAAGGCCGCGGTGGCGCTGGCCAACAAAGAACGCGCGCATCCTGTGGGCTGTGCTCACGCGCAGCACCGCCTTCGATCCCGATCACGTGCCGCAGCCGCCGGCTGCGCGCGGCGGGCCGAGGTTGCAGCCCGCGAGCTGAACAACCATCTGCACGACGATTCACAGCCACCCGATTCCCACCAGCCAGACGCGCGCCGAAGATGCTCACCACAGGTCAGACCGGCGGCAGGCAAGCTCGATAACTCGTCTGTGCTTCGAAAAGCACGAGAGCGAATGGAGCCCTGCCGAGCGGTTCGTATCTGGGGCCTCGGTCGACAACCACCGACACCAAGCCCGCCTGTAGATGTGCAGTCTGTTCCTCGATGGTGACATTGCACAAGCGCCCGTCCCCCTGCAGTGAAGGAGAAACCAAATACAGCCATCCAGGAAAACAGTCAGTCCCGTTGACTCAACGGGAAGTCCCTGTAGAGGGGTTAGGCCTCATTTGCCCACTTCTGGTAGCGGAGTAACTCGACGAGCAGCACCTGAGCTGCCCTCCGGTTTGCCAGGAGCTTGGCTCGATAGTCCTTGTTCTTCCTGCGTAGCTGTCGCTCGTACTCGGGATCCGGGCCGCCTCCGAGGCTCATGACGAATGGGTACCGCAGTGGGCTGAGCAATTCCAAGAGGCGCTTCGCGTAGAACTCACCCATCTCCATGGCTTGAACAAATTCGATCAGTTCGGTCGACCGGCGCTCCAGGTCGGAAACCGAATCTTCTCCATCAGTGACCGTAGATAGGAACTCCTGCCGAACGAATAACGGGTGGAACTGCGGCTTCAGGATTGCAGGGTCTTTGAAGTCCCTGAACATCTGCAGCTTGGCGATCTCGACCTTGTGTGTTGGGTTGTGCTGGTCTCGAAGATGGCAGTTGGGGCAGAGCGGTAGTAGGTTGCTCGGATCGTTGTTCGAAGGATCTTCGTCGACGTGGTGTAGATGCGGACGATCACTCCCGAAGATTGCGCATCTGTGACTGTACTCGCCAAGGACCGCTTCGCTTGTCTTCTTTGGAATGGTGGGGCGTGACATGGCGTGTGCTCTGAGGCCTAACGTAGAGGTAACCGGCGCGCGGAGGCGAGGTGCCCTGGCCGCGAGGCGGAAGATATGCAAAGAGCGCCTCGCGGCCAGGGCGCCTTGCCGTAGCGCATCCGGTTGACCGACATGTTAGGCGTCGGCCTTCGATACGAGCGGGAACGCTTCGGGCTTGCGCAAGGACTCGACTGAAAGGTCGATGTCCAGTTGAGGCCAGTACAGGTGATTTTCAGTGAGGCGTTCTACGCCTAAGATCTGCTCGACCGTGGCCTTCTTGAACCACGGAAAGTCTGCATATGGAACAGCGACTTCCTCGTCGCCCAGAAGCAGCCAGAAGCCGTGCGCTGAGATGTTCGTGACCTCAACTGCCAAAGTGGCGGTGCCAGGCATCTTCGATCTCCTTCAGATGGGCGCCGACGATGGCCTGCGCTTGCCGGATCTGCGTAGGTGACAACCCCATGTTCACTGCCAAGTGTACGTCTGGCGTGAGCCAGAATTTGGCCTCCCCGTCCGGGTGTGTAACGTGTACGTGGATCCTCGGTTCCTCTCGGGAGAAGAAGAAAAGCCGGAATTGGCCATCGCGGACGATTGTGGGTGCCATGCATGCACTGTAGCCCAGGGTGTGCGGCCCCGGGATCTCCGACGCCTAACGTTCGAGGTAACCGGGAGCCGACGGCGGGACGCCAGGCCCGGCGGAA
>CAZWUR010000137.1:0-4875 GCA_964637205.1 uncultured Rubrivivax sp. | reverse complement strand
TGGCCGAGGCGCTGATGGAGGACATTGCGCGGCGCAGCGCCCTGGCCGCGCGCAGTCTGGCGCCCGATGCGCTGGACTGGCTGGTGCAGCAGGCCTGGCCGGGCAACATCCGCGAGCTGCGCAATGTGCTCGAACAGGCCGCGCTGATGACCGATGAACGGCTGCTGCGGGCGCGCCATTTCGGCGCGACGGCGGCAGCCGCTTCGCCGCTGGCCGAGCCGCTGTCGGTGGCGGTCTTGCGAGCGCCGGAGCCTGCAATGCGCAGCCTGGCCGAGCAGGTGGCCGAGGTCGAACGGCGCGCCATCAGCGAGGCGCTGGCCGCCACCGGCGGCAACCGCGTGGCCGCCGCCAGGCGCCTGGGCATGCCGCGTTCGGTGCTCTACGAACGCCTGTCGCGCTACCCCGAACTGCTGCAGTCGGCATGAGCCCGTGCCCGGCCCCGATCGGGCGCATGCACGGCGTCTGATCCGCTGTCGCTTGAGGTGACAAAGACCTCCCGGCCCGAAGCTCCCGCGTTCACGCGATGCGGGCACGCCCAGGCGGTATAGCGGCGCGCAGCGGCCTTTTCTAGAGTGCCTCAACCCGCCACGGTGGCGGGCAATGGAGGCTCCATGAAACAAGTCCCTGGCCCCGATTCCGGGTGCACCGGCCCGACGCTGCCCTTGGCGCTGGGCGCGCTGCTGACGACGGTTGTGCTGGCCCTGATCGTGGCGCTGCTGCCGCCGCCAGCGGCGCTGTCGGTGCTCGCGCAGGCCACGCCGATGCCGGCGCCGACGGGCGCGGGCGGGACCGCATCGGGCGGTGATCCCTCGGTGCCGGATGCCGCGCAGGCGCTGCGCGCCCGCGGCGACGTCGAAGACGCGCCCGCGGCGCCGACCTTCTGACGGCGGCCGCGCCGTTCGCCGTGGTGCACACCCGCCGTCACCGCACAGCGATGCACAGAGTGAATTCACGCTTCCGCCCCGCGCAGGGGCCCGACAGGAGGACCGTCATGGACTGGAACTTCAAACCGAAGGTGCAGCGCGAAAAAGCCGACGCCCGCTGGTATCTGCTGCCCTTGGCGATCGTCTTGATGGTGATCGGCCTGGCGCTCTTGTCCGAATGGATGGCGCCGACGCCGCCGTCACTCGACAGCCGCACCGAACCGACGACGCCGGTTGCGCCGGCCGGTGCCTGACCCACCCCTAGCTTCAGGAGCCCCGCATGAACCACGCTACCGTCCCGACCCGACTTGCCCTTCGGCGGCGGGCCCTTGAATCCTCGATGCTGGCCCTCGGTCTGTCGGCCCTGCTGCTCGCCGGCAGCGCGCTGGCGCAGCCGATCGACGATGCTGAAGCCTTCGATGCCGTGGTCGCCGCCTACGAGCGCAGCCACTGGCGCGAGGCCTATGACGCGGCCAGTCGCCTGGCCGAGCGTGGTCACGCACCGGCCGCGCGCCTGGCCTTGCGGATGTGGCGCTTCGGCACCCGGCTGTACGGCGAAAGCTTCGACGCCGCGCCGGAAACCGTCATCCGCTGGATTGTGCTGGCGCAAGGGTCGGACGCTGTCGCCGCGCGGCCCTGATCCACGGGTCGGCGTGTGCATGGCGCGCTGCCCGGCGGCAGACCGGCGGGTCTGTCCCGGGCAGTGCAGCACTTCAATGACCTGTAAACAGACAGATCAAATGTCCTGATGCAGGTCACCATCCCCTTGTCGTGATCGCATTCAGGACATCAAGTTGCAAAAACCGGTGCAGATGCAAGGGTTTGCACCAGTCTTGTGCGCCTGGCACAGGGGTTGCATTGGCATGGCATTCCTTCCGACCCGGAGACCACCGCATGAAGCGACGCCAGACCCTCGCCCTCGCCGCCACCGCCGCCGCGGCCATCCTCGCCCTGCCGGGAGCCGCCCAGGCCGCCGGCGAGGTCAAGATCGCGATCATCCAGAGCAAGACCGGGCCGCTGGAAGCCTATGCGAAGCAGGCCATCGTCGGCTTCCACATGGGGCTGGACTACGCCACCGGCGGCACGCTGATGGTGGCGGGCAAGAAGCTGGTCGTGATCGAGAAGGACGACCAGGGCAAGCCTGACGTGGGCAAGGCCCAGCTGGCCGCGGCCTACGCTGACGACAAGGTCGACATCGCCGTCGGCCCGACGGCCAGTCCGGTCGCGCTGGCGATGCTGCCGGTGGCCGAGGAATACAAGAAGATCCTGCTCGTGGAGCCGGCCGTCGCCGACTCCATCACCGGCGACAAGTGGAACAAGTACATCTTCCGCACCGGCCGCAGCAGCAGCCAGGACGCGGCCGCCAACGCTGCCGCGCTGGACCGCGAGGGCAACGTGATCGCCGTCCTGGCGAATGACAACGCCTTCGGCCGCGACGGCGTGAAGGCGGCCAAGGAGTTCACGAAGAAGGCCAAGATCGTGCACGAGGAATACCTCCCCGTGGGCACGACCGACTTCACCGCCGGCCTGCAGCGCATCATCGACAGCCTGAAGGGCCAGCCGGGCAACAAATACCTGTCGGTGGGCTGGTCGGGCGCCCCGACCCCGTTCCCGAAGATCGCCGACCTCGAGCTCGAGAAGCGCTATGGCATCAAGCTGGCGACCGGCGGCAACATCCTGCCGGCGATGGTGGCCTACAAGAACTTCCCCGGCATGGAAGGCGCGCTGTACTACTACTTCGGCATCCCGAAGAACCCGGCCAACGAGTGGCTGGTGGCCAACCACTACCGCAAGTTCCAGAGCCCGCCGGACTTCTTCACCGCCGGTGGCATGAGCGCGGGGATCGCGGTCGTCGAGGCGCTGAAGAAGACGAATGGCGACACCGCGACGAACAAGCTCATCAGCGCGATGGAGGGCATGTCCTTCGAGACGCCCAAGGGCAAGATGACCTTCCGCAAAGAAGACCACCAGGCGATGCAGGACATGTTCCATTTCCGCATCAAGAACGACCCGGCCTTCGCCTGGGGCGTGCCGGAACTGGTGCGCGTGATCCCGGCCAGCGAGCTGAACATCCCGATCCGCAACAAACGCTAGCGCGCTTGTTGCGGCAAGCCGCGAACGTTCTACTCCCCCGAGCCCCCTCCGCGAGGGGGCTCCAGTCAGTCTGACGAGCCCGCCCCCTGGCCGGGCCGGGATGCTTCATGCTTGAAACGGTTGACCTCACGATCCGGTTCGGCGGCCATGTGGCCGTCGACACGGTGTCGTGCCGCTTCGCGCCGGGCACGCTGACGGCGATCGTCGGGCCCAACGGTGCCGGCAAGACCACCTACTTCAACCTGATCAGCGGGCAGCTGCCGGCAAGCAGCGGACGGGTGCTGCTCAAGGGTGTCGACATCACCGGCTTGCCGGCGCCGCTGCGCACCCGGCGCGGCATCGGCCGCGCGTTTCAGCTGACCCAGCTCTTCCCCAACCTCAGCGTGCTGGAGAACGTTCGCCTGGCGGTGCAGGCGCGCTGCGGCGGCGGCCTGGAGATGCTGCGCGTCTGGCTCGACCGCACCGCCTGGCTCGACGAAGCCGCCGATCTGGCACGCCAGGTGGCCCTGGGCGACAAGCTCGACCAGCCGGCGGCCGCGCTGCCGCATGGCGACCAGCGCAAGCTGGAAGTGGCGCTGCTGATGGCGCTCGACCCCCAGGTCTACATGTTTGACGAGCCCACCGCCGGCATGAGCGTGGACGACGTGCCGGTGATCCTGGACCTGATCCGTGCGCTGAAGGCGCGCAGCGACCGCACCGTGCTGCTCGTCGAGCACAAGATGGACGTGGTGCGAGAGCTGTCGGACCGCATCGTCGTGCTGCACAACGGCCGCCTGGTCGCCGACGGCGAGCCGGCCGCGGTGATCGCCTCGCCGATCGTCCAGCAGGCCTATCTGGGCATGGCGGCCGAGGACGAAGAGGTCGTGTCGTGACTGAAGTGCTGACGCTTTCCGGCGTGCACACGCACATCGGCGCCTATCACATCCTGCATGGCGTGGACCTCGTGGTGCCCGAGGGCCAGGTCACGATGCTGCTCGGCCGCAATGGCGCCGGCAAGACGACCACGCTGCGCACCATCATGGGCCTGAACCCGGCCAGCCGGGGCGAACTGGCCTTTTGCGGCGAGCCGATCCAGGCCGAGCCGACGCCCGACATCGCACGCCGCGGCATCGCCTACGTGCCCGAGAGCATGGGCATCTTCACCGACCTCACGGTGCAGGAGAACATGGTGCTTGCCGCGCGTGCCGCGCGCCATGCCGGTGAGCTGGACGCGGCGCGGCTGGACTGGATCTTCGGTCTCTTTCCGGCGCTGAAGAAGTTCTGGCTCTACCCCGCGGGCAAGCTCAGCGGCGGCCAGAAGCAGATGCTGTCGGTGGCGCGCGCCATCGTCGAGCCGCGCCAGCTGATCCTGATCGACGAGCCGAGCAAGGGCCTGGCGCCGTCGATCATCCAGAACCTGATCGGTGCCTTGCGCGAGCTGAAGGCGCAGCGGACCACGATCCTGCTCGTCGAGCAGAACTTTCAGATGGCCAGGGCCCTGGGCGACAGGGTGGCCGTGATGGACGACGGCCGCGTCGTGCACCGCGGCGCGATGGCCGAACTGGCCGAGGACGAGGCCCTGCAGCAAAAGCTGCTCGGGCTGTCGCTGGGAGCACATCAATGAACATGGCCATCACTGCCCCCGCGGCCGGCGAGGCGATCCCGAAGTCGAGCTTCGACTGGAAGCCGGTGCTCCTGCTGCTGGCCGTCCTGGCGCTCTCGGTGCCCGCCATCGGCAGCACCAGCAGCTGGATCACGCTGACCTTTGCCGGCCTCGCGATGGGGCTGATCATCTTCGTCATCGCCTCCGGCCTGACCCTGATCTTCGGCCTGATGGACGTGCTGAACTTCGGCCACGGCGTGTTCATCGCGCTCGGCG
>CAZWUR010000136.1:0-4942 GCA_964637205.1 uncultured Rubrivivax sp. | reverse complement strand
CGCACGGTGCGCGTGTCGCGGCCGTCGATGCGCGGCTCGCCGGCCAGGATCTGGCCGCGCACGATGCGGCTCTCGATGTCGAACAGCAGCCCCTCGACCTTGACGCCGTCGAACTCCACGCCCTCGGCCTTCAGGCCGTCCATCACCGCCGCGTAGGCCTCGCGGCAGGCCTGCGTGCGCGCCTGCTTGCTGCGGATCTGGTAGGCCGCGCGCAGCGGCCCCTCCGCGAGTTCCGTGACCTTCGCGATGAAGGCCTCGTCGCGCGCCGGGGCCTGCCAGTTCCACTCGGGCTTGCCGGCCTCGCGCACGAGATCGTTGATCGCGGCGATGGCGATGCGGCCCTGCTCGTGGCCGAAGACGACGGCGCCGAGCATCACCTCCTCGGTGAGCTGGTCGGCTTCGGATTCGACCATCAGCACCGCGGCCTCGGTGCCGGCGACGACGAGGTCCAGCTTGCTCTCGGCCAGCTGCGTCTTGCCCGGGTTGAGCACGTACTCGCCGTTGACGTAACCCACGCGCGCCGCGCCGATCGGGCCGTTGAAGGGGATGCCGCTGATCGCCAGCGCCGCGCTCGTGCCGACCAGCGCGGCGATGTCGGCCTGGATCTCGGGATCCAGGCTCAGCACGTGCACGACGACCTGGACCTCGTTGAAGAAGCCCTCGGGGAAGAGCGGGCGGATCGGGCGGTCGATGAGGCGGCTGGTCAGCGTCTCGAGCTCGCTCGGACGGCCTTCGCGCTTGAAGAAGCTGCCCGGGATCTTGCCCGCGGCGTAGGTCTTCTCGATGTAGTCGACGGTGAGCGGGAAGAAATCCTGCCCCGCCTTGGCCTGGCTCTTGGCCACCACGGTGGCCAGCACGACGGTGTCGCCGATGCTGCAGACGACCGCGCCGGTGGATTGCCGCGCGACTTCGCCGGTCTCCAGCGTGACGGTGTGCTGGCCCCAGGGGAAGGTCTTCGTGACCTTGTTGAAGATGCTCATGCGATGCTCCGGTTGGGATGGCGCGGTGGCTGTGACGGTGGCACCGGGTTCACCGGGAGGCGGTCGGACCGGACGCAATGCCATTCCAGCGAGGCCCGCAAACCACGGGGG
This sequence comes from uncultured Rubrivivax sp., assembly GCA_964637205.1. Taxonomy (GTDB): domain Bacteria; phylum Pseudomonadota; class Gammaproteobacteria; order Burkholderiales; family Burkholderiaceae_C; genus Rubrivivax. The sequence continues at coordinate 3,851 of CAZWUR010000136.1, read as the reverse complement.
CATCCCTGGAATGACACAGCAGCGTCGCGTGCAGCCGCCTCCGACGGACCTGCGGGCGGCTCGAGGGGCCGCCCGCAGGAGGGGTTCTTACTTGCGCAGGCCGAGCTTGGCGATCAGCGCCATGTAGCGCTCGGGCTGGCGATCCTTCAGGTAGGCCAGCAGGCGCTTGCGCTGGTTGACCATCTTCAGCAGGCCGCGACGACCGTGGTGGTCGTGCTTGTGCTCCTTGAAGTGCGGCGTGAGCTGGTTGATGCGGGCGGTCAGCAGCGCGACCTGCACCTCGGGCGAGCCGGTATCGTTGGCGCTGCGGGCGTTGCCGGCGACGATCTCGGCCTTCTCGGCGATTGCCAGGGACATGGGATTTCCTCGTTCATGGGAAGCCGCCCACGTCCGCCGGGCAGCCATGCCCGGGGCGCTTGCGGTTTCCGATTGCCACTTGCGGAAACACCGGTGAAACCGACCGGTGCCGTGCTTGCCCCCGAAAAACGGGGAACAGCGGATTATAGGGGCGGCCGCGTCATGCTGCACGTGCTCGGCAGCGTCAGCTCGGCCGCGGCGAAGCGGCGCAGCGTGCGAAAGCCATAGCCCGAGCCTTCGACGTCGACCCGCACGCCCGGGCTGCCGACGCGATCCATCACGCTGACCACCAGCGGCTGCTGCAGCTGGTGGTCCTGCGCGCGCATCCAGGCCTCGTGGCGGCCGCCGAGCGCGAACATCGCCGTCGGCGCCAGCCGCGCGTCCTCCAGCGCGCGCGCCAGCGCCAGCGCCTCGGTCGCGCCCGCGCGCTCGATCGCCGCGGCCAGCATCTCGACCATCAGCAGCATGCGCAGGTGCAGGTAGTCGTCGCGCGGGTCGGGGTAGCGCTGCCGAAAGGCCGCGTGCAGCGCATCGGAGGCGGCGTCACCCGCGTTCGGATGCCATTCGGCCACCGCCAGCACGCGGCCCACGCCGGCTTCGCCGATGGCCGTCGGCGCGCCCAGCGCGTTGCCGTAGAAGGTGTAGAGCCGCGCCGAGCTGCCCGCCTCGCGCAAGGCCTTGGCGAGCAGCGTGAGGTCGCTGCCCCAGTTGCCGGTGAGCACCGCCTGCGCGCCGCTGGCGCGGATCTTCTGCGCGTAGGGCATGAAGTCCTTCACGCGCCCGAGCGGATGCAGCTCGTCGCCGACGATCTGCACGTCCGGGCGCGCGGCGGCGACCACCGCGCGCGCGCGCCGCGCGAGTTGCTGGCCGAAGCTGTAGTCCTGGCCGATCAGGTACAGGCGCTGCAGGTCGGCATCCTCGCGCATCACTTCGACGAGCGCCTGCAGCCGCATGTCGGCGTGGGCATCGAAGCGGAAGTGCCAGAAGCTGCAGCGCTCGTTGGTCAGTGAAGGCTCGACCGCCGAGTAGTTGAGGAAGACGACGCGGCGCGCCGGGTCGCGCGCGTTGTGCTTGTCGATGGCGTCGACGAGCGCGGTGGCCACCGCCGAGCTGTTGCCCTGGCAGACGATGCGCGCCCCCTGGTCGATGGCCGAGCGCAGCGCCGAGAGCGCCTCCTCGAGGCTGCCCTTGCTGTCCAGCCGCAGCAGCGCGAGCTTTCTCGCGCCGCCGGGCAGGCGCACGCCGCCGCGCGCGTTGATGCGCTCGACGGCGAACGTGAGGTTGCGCAGCACCGCCTCGCCGGCGTTGGCGAAGACGCCGGAGAGGCCTTCGATGACGGCGATGCGGACCGGCTCGCGCTCCTCCGGCGCGCGCCGCGCGGCCGAGCGTCGCGGATCCCGTGGCCAGCAGCAGCCCGGCGGCCAGCAGGCGGCGGCGGCCGCCCGCGCTTGTCGATCGAGGCGTCATCGCGAGGAGTTCCTTCATACCGATTCCATCAGTCCCGTCAAACCCGATCGAGCGGCCAACGCGGCCGGACCTCGAAGCTGCCGCTGCGCTGCGGCTGGGCCAGGCCCGCCTGGACGCGCATCGCCGCAGCCATGGCGATCATGGCGCCGTTGTCGGTGCACAGATCCAGCGGCGGGTAGTGCACCGCGAAGCCGCGGCGCTGCGCCGCCGCATCCAGTTGCTGGCGCAGGCGCCGGTTGGCGCCGACGCCGCCGGCGACAACCAGCCTCGAGAGCCCACCCTCCTTCAGCGCACGCAGCGTCTTGGCGAGCAGCACGTCGACGATCGCCGCCTGCGCCGAGGCCGCGAGGTCGGCGCGCTGCGCCTCGCTCGGCGCGGGGCCGAAGCCGCGCAGCCGCGTCATCACCGCGGTCTTCAGCCCGGCGAAGGAGAAGTCCAGGTCGCCGCTGTGCAGCAGCGGGCGCGGCAGCGGCACGGCATCGTCGCGACCGGCCTCGGCCAGCCGCGCCAGCGCCGGCCCGCCCGGGTAGCCGAGGCCCAGCAGCTTGGCGCTCTTGTCGAAGGCCTCGCCGGCGGCGTCGTCGATGGTCTCGCCGAGCAGGGCGTAGCGGCCCACGCCGTCCACGCGCATGAGCTGCGTGTGCCCGCCGGAGACCAGCAGCGCGAGGAAGGGGAAGCGCGGCGGCGGCTCGGCAAGAAAGGGCGAGAGCAGGTGGCCCTCGAGGTGGTGCACCGGCAGCGTCGGCCGCTGCAGCGCGACCCCCAGCGCCTCGGCCACGCCGGCACCGACGAGCAGCGCCCCCGCCAGCCCCGGCCCCTGTGTGTAGGCGACGAGATCGACCTGCGCCAGCGTTCGCCCTGCCTGCGCGAGCACCTCGCGCAGCAGCGGCACGATGCGGCGCACATGGTCGCGCGAGGCGAGCTCGGGCACCACGCCGCCGTAGGCCTCGTGCATCGCCGCCTGGCTGTGCAGCGCATGCGCGAGCAGCCGCGGCAGGCCGGACGCGGCGGCCTCACCGGCTGCATCCGCCGTGCCGGCGGCTCCGGCCGTCGCGGTTTCGACCAGCGCCACGCCGGTCTCGTCGCACGAGGTCTCGATCCCCAGCACCAGCATGCCGTCGCCGCCCCTCTGGCCGCCTTCTAGTGCCGGTCGGCCAGCGCGTGCGCGAGCGTGCCGAGGTCGACGTACTCGAGCTCGCTGCCCACGGGCACGCCGCGCGCCAGCCGCGTCACCTTCAGGCCGCGCTCGCGCAGCAGCTGGCCCAGCGCGTGCGCGGTGGCCTCGCCCTCGGCGCTGAAGCCGGTGGCAAGAATCACCTCGCGCACGACGCCGTCGGCGGCGCGCTCGAGCAGCGGCACGGTGCCGATGTCGTGCACGCCCACGCCGTCCAGCGGCGAGAGCCGGCCCATCAGCACGAAGTAGAGGCCGCGGTAGCTGCCGCTGCGCTCGAGCGCGGCGAGGTCGGCCGGCGTCTCGACCACGCAGAGCTGGCCCGCATCGCGCGTCGCGTCCAGGCAGGTCGCGCAGACCTCGGCCTCGGTGAAGCCATGGCAGCGCGCGCAGTGCTGCAGCCGCGCCACGCCCTGCAGCAGCGCGTGCGCGAGCTGGCGCGCGCCGCTGCGGTCGTGCTGCAGCAGGTGGTAGGCCATGCGCTGCGCGGACTTCGGGCCGACGCCGGGCAGGCGCCGCAGCGCCTCGACGAGGTCGGCGAGCGCCGTCTCGCTCACCGGGCTGCCCTCCGCGCTGCGCGCTGCGGGATGAGCGCCTGGGAGCGGCCCATCTCGCTCATGGCCCCGGCTTCGGCCGCAGCCCCGCGCCGAACACGAGCTTCATCAGAACGGAAACTTCATGCCCGGCGGCAGCGGCATGCCGGCGGTGAGCTTGCCCATCTTCTCGGCGCTGACGGCTTCGGCGCGGCGCACCGCGTCGTTGAACGCGGCGGCTACCAGGTCTTCGAGCATGTCCTTGTCATCGGCCAGCAGGCTGGGATCGATGGCCACGCGCTTGACGTCGTGCTTGCACGTCA
>CAZWUR010000135.1:0-5014 GCA_964637205.1 uncultured Rubrivivax sp. | reverse complement strand
CCCCCACGCTCCCTCCCGGTCGCTGCCCCCCGAGGGGGCTCAAGCAGCGGACCGGCGCAGCCGGATCCGCGCTTGCGGCTTGAGTGAAGAAGGGCCCTCTCGGGCCCTTCTTCCGTTTCACCTGCGGGCGGGTGGCAGGTCGGTGCAGCTGCCGTGCGCAGCCTCGGCCGCCATGCCGATGCTTTCGCCCAGCGTCGGATGCGGATGGATGGTCTTGCCGATGTCGACCGCGTCGGCGCCCATCTCGATGGCCAGCGCGACCTCGCCGATCATGTCGCCGGCATGGGTGCCGACGATGCCGCCACCGAGGATGCGCTGACCACCGTCCGGACTGGCGTCGAAGAGCAGCTTGGTGAAGCCCTCGTCGCGCCCATTGGCAATCGCCCGGCCGCTGGCCGTCCACGGGAACAGGCCCTTCTTCACCGCGATGCCCTTGGCCTTGGCCTCGTCCTCGGTCAGGCCGACCCAGGCCACCTCGGGGTCGGTATAGGCGACGCTGGGAATCACGCGGGCGTCGAACTGCGCCTTGCCGTCACCGGCCGCCACCTCGGCGGCGACGTGCGCTTCGTGCACCGCCTTGTGCGCCAGCATCGGCTGGCCGACGATGTCGCCGATCGCGAAGATGTGCGGCACGTTGGTGCGCATCTGCACGTCCACCGGGATGAAGCCGCGCTCGCTCACCACCACGCCGGCCTTCTCGGCGCCGATCTTGCGGCCGTTGGGGCTGCGCCCGACGGCCTGCAGCACGAGGTCGTAGAGGCCCTCGCTCTTGGTGCCGTCCAGACCCTCGAACATCACGCGGATGCCATCGGCCGTGGCCTCGGCCGCCACCGTCTTGGTCTTCAGCATGATGTTGTCGAAGCGCGGCGCGTTGAGTTTCTGCCAGACCTTGACGAGGTCGCGGTCGGCGCCCTGCATCAGGCCGTCGAGCATCTCCACCACGTCCAGCCGCGCGCCCAGGCTGCTGTACACCGTGCCCATTTCCAGGCCGATGATGCCGCCGCCGATGATCAGCATCTTCTTCGGCGCCTGGCGCAGCTGCAGCGCCCCTGTGCTGTCGACGATGCGCTCGTCGTCGGGCAAGAAGGGCAGGTGCATCGCCTGCGACCCGGCCGCCACGATGCACTGCGCGAACCTGACCGTCTTCGTGCTGCCGGTCTTGTCCTGGCTGTCGCCGCGGGTCTCCTCGACCTGCACATGCTGCGGGTCGAGGAAGCTGCCGTAGCCGCGCACCACCGTGACCTTGCGCATCTTGGCCATCGCCGCAAGACCGCCGGTGAGCTTGTTCACGACCTTGTCCTTGTGCGCCAGCAGCTTGGGCAGTTCGACCTTCGGCGCGTCGAAGCTGACGCCGAGATCGGCGAAGTGCTTCACTTCATCCATCACTGCGGCCACATGCAGCAGGGCCTTGCTCGGGATGCAGCCGACGTTCAGGCAGACGCCGCCGAGCGCGGCGTAGCGCTCCACGAGCACGACCTTGAGGCCGAGGTCGGCGGCACGGAAGGCCGCCGAATAGCCGCCCGGCCCGGCGCCGAGCACGAGCAGGTCGCACTCGAGGTCGGCCCCGCCGCTGTGGCTGGCCGCGGTCGGCGCGGCCGGTGCAGGCGCCGGCGCTGCGGCCGCTGCCGGTGCCGGCGCCGCTGCCGGTGCCGGTGCTGCGGCCGCCGGCGCCGCTGCGCTGGCGCCGTCGGCCTCGAGGGTCAGGATCAGCGAGCCCTGGTTGATCTTGTCGCCAAGGGCGAGCTTGAGCTCCTTCACGGTGCCGGCATGCGACGACGGGATTTCCATCGACGCCTTGTCGCTTTCCACGGTGATCAGGCTCTGCTCGGCCTTGACCGTGTCGCCCGGCTTGACCAGCAGTTCGATGACGGCGACGTCCTTGAAGTCGCCGATGTCGGGGACGGTGATGTCGATGGTGGCCATCAGAATGTTCCCCGCTTCACAGCACGATGCGGCGGAAGTCCGCCAGCAGCGATGCGAAATAGACGTTGAAGCGCGCCGCGGCGGCGCCGTCGATGACGCGATGGTCCCAGCTCAGGCTCAGCGGCAGGATCAGGCGCGGCTTGAAGCCCTTCTTGCCGTCCCATCGCGGCTCGGTGCTGCTGCGGCACACGCCCATGATCGCGACCTCGGGCGCATTGATGATCGGTGTGAAGTAGCGCCCGCCGATGCCGCCCAGGCTGCTGATGGAGAAGCAGCCGCCGGACATGTCGGCCGGGCCGAGCTTGCCGTCGCGCGCCTTCTTGGCCAGATCGCCCATCTCCTGGCTGATCTGGAAGATGCCTTTCTTGTCGGCGTCCTTGACGACCGGCACCATCAGCCCGTTGGGCGTGTCGGCGGCGAAGCCGATGTGGAAGTACTGCTTGAGCACCAGCACGTCGCCGTCGAGCGAGGCGTTGAACTCCGGAAACTTCTTCAGCGCCGCCACCGCGGCCTTGATCATGAAGGCCAGCATCGTGACCTTGACGCCGGACTTCTCGTGCTCCTTGTTGGTCTGCACGCGGAAGGCCTCGAGCTCGGTGATGTCGGCGTCGTCGTGGTTGGTGACGTGCGGGATCGTGACCCAGTTGCGGTGCAGGTTGGCGCCGCTGATCTTCTTGATCCGGCCCATTTCCTTGCGCTCGATGGGGCCGAACTTGCTGAAGTCGACCTGCGGCCAGGGCAGAAGGCCCGGGAAGGCGCCGCCGCCAGCCGGGGCCCCGGCCTGCTGCGCCGCAGTCCGTGCATTGCCGGCCATCACGCCCTTGACGAATCGCTGCACGTCGTCTTGTGTGATGCGGCCCTTGGGCCCGCTGCCGCCGATCTCGGTCAGCGGCACGCCGAGCTCACGCGCAAAGCGGCGCACCGAAGGCGAGGCATGTGGCAGCTTGCCCGGCGGCGTGGCCACTGCAGGCGCCGCAGCCGGCGCTGCTGGCGCCGGCGCGGCGGCGGCCCCGGGCGCCGATGCGGCTGCCGGTGCCGGTGCCGGTGCCGACGGCGCTGCCGCCGCGCCGCTGCTCTCCAGCGTCAGGATCAGCGAACCTTCGGCGACCTTGTCGCCCAGGGCCACCTTGATTTCCTTCACCACCCCGGCATGCGAGGACGGGATTTCCATCGACGCCTTGTCGCTTTCCACCGTGATCAGGCTCTGCTCGACCTTGACCGTGTCGCCCGGCTTGACCATGACCTCGATGACGGCCACCTCGGCGAAGTCGCCGATGTCGGGCACCTTGACCTCGACCATGCCGCCGGCGGCCGGTGCTGGCGCCGATGCGGCAGGCGCGGCAGCCACAGGCGCGGGTGCGGCAGCGGCGGGCGCGGCAGCAGCGGGCGCGGCAGCGGCGGCCGACTCCAGCAGCAGCACCACGCTGCCTTCGCCGACCTTGTCGCCGAGCGCCACCCTGAGCTCCTTCACGACGCCGGCATGCGAGGACGGGATCTCCATCGACGCCTTGTCGCTTTCCACCGTCATCAGGCTCTGCTCGACCGTGACCGTGTCGCCCGGCCTGACCAGCAGTTCGATGACGGCCACTTCCTTGAAGTCACCGATGTCCGGGACCTTGACTTCCACCAATGCCATGGCTGTGTCTCCGTTGTTGTTGTCGCCTCAGGCGTACAGCGGGTTGATCTTGTCGGCCTTGATACCGTACTTCGAGATCGCCTCGGCCACCTTGGCCGCAGGCACCGTGCCTTCGTCGGCCAGGGCCTTCAGCGAAGCGACCACGATGTAGTGGCGGTTGATCTCGAAATGTTCGCGCAGCTTGTAGCGGAAGTCGCTGCGGCCGAACCCGTCGGTGCCCAGCACCTTGTAGGCGCGACCCTTGGGCACGAAGGCCCGGATCTGCTCGGCATAGTTCTTCATGTAGTCGGTGCTCGCGACCACCGGACCGGCGTGGGCACCGAGCTGCTGGGTCACGAAGGGCACACGCGCTTCGCTGGTGGGGTGCAGCAGGTTCCAGCGCTCGCAGTCCTGACCGTCGCGCGCCAGTTCATTGAAGCTCGGGCAGCTCCAGACGTTGGCGGCGACGCCCCAGTCGGCCTCGAGCAGTTGGCGGGCGGCCATGCTCTCGCGCAGGATGGAGCCACTGCCCAGCAGGTTCACGCGCGGCGTCTTCTTCGCGCCTTCTTCCAGCAGGTACATGCCCTTGATGATCTGCTCCTCGGTGCCGGGCTTGAGGCCGGGCATCGGGTAGTTCTCGTTGAGCAGGGTCAGGTAGAAGTAGACGTTGTCCTGCTTTTCCACCATGCGCTCGAGGCCATGGTGCAGGATCACGCCGACCTCGTGCGCGAAGGTCGGGTCGTAGCTGATGCAGTTGGGGATGGTGCCGGCCAGGATGTGGCTGTGACCGTCCTCATGCTGCAGGCCCTCGCCGTTGAGCGTGGTGCGTCCGCTGGTGCCGCCGAGCAGGAAGCCGCGCGCCTGCATGTCGCCGGCCGCCCAGGCCAGGTCGCCGACGCGCTGGAACCCGAACATCGAGTAGTAGACGTAGAACGGCACCATGATGCGATTGTTGGTGCTGTAGCTCGTCGCCGCGGCGATCCAGCTGCACATGCCGCCAGCCTCGTTGATGCCTTCTTGCAGCACCTGGCCGGCCTTGTCCTCGCGGTAGTACATGACCTGGTCCTTGTCGACCGGCGTGTAGTTCTGGCCCGCGGGGTTGTAGATGCCGATCTGGCGGAACAGGCCCTCCATGCCGAAGGTGCGCGCCTCGTCGACGACGATCGGCACCGCGCGCGGGCCCAGCTCCTTGTCGCGCAGCATCTGGGTCAGGAAGCGCACGAAGGCCTGGGTGGTGCTGATCTCGCGGCCCTCGGCGGTGGCTTCGAGCACGGCCTTGAAGGTCTCGATCGGCGGCACCACGAGCTGCTCGTCGGCCTTCGTCCGGCGCTTGGGCAGGTAGCCGCCGAGCGCGGCGCGGCGCTCGTGCAGGTACTTCATCTCCGGCGTGTCGTCGGCCGGCTTGTAGAACGGGATGTTCGGCAGGTCGGCATCCGAGATCGGCAGGTTGAAGCGGTCGCGCATATGGCGCACGCC
>CAZWUR010000134.1:747-5287 GCA_964637205.1 uncultured Rubrivivax sp. | reverse complement strand
GACGTCATCGAAGGCGGCGCACCCAGCCTGACGCTGGAAATCATCGAAATCTGAAACCCATCTTCCTGATCACCCCTGAACCCGCCCAAGAGGCGGGTTTCGCATTTCTGGAGACTTGCAATGACTGAACCCGAACAACAACCCGCCACCCTCGTGGAAAACATGCTCCTACTGCGCCGCGAGGACTTCGACGAACTGCTTGACCGTGCCGCCGAACGCGGAGCCGAGCGTTGCCTTGCCCATCTCGGGCTGGAGAACGGCAGTGCCGCGAAGGACATCCGCGAACTGCGCGATCTGCTGGAAGCGTGGCGCGATGCCCGCCGCACGGCGTGGCAGACCACCGTCAAGGTCATCACCACCGGCGTCCTGGCCGCGCTACTGGTCGGGGCCGCCATCAAGTTGAAGCTGATGGGAGGCGTGCAATGACTGCCAAGCCGAAGATCTGCCTGCTAGACGACTGGCGGCGCGTGTTGCGACGTGCCTGGAGCATCCGATTCTCGCTGCTGGCCGCTGCCTTCACGGCGGCAGAAGTGGTCGTGCCGCTGTTCGGTGACCTGCTGCCGCGCGGCGCGTTTGTGCTGCTGGCCTTTGCCGCCAGCATCGGCGCAACCGTTGCGCGCATCGTGGCGCAGCCGGAGATGCATCGATGACCCGGCCACCATCACCAGCGATGCGCAGGACGGTGGCCGGACTGACGCTGTCCGCTGCCGCCCTGGTCGGCATCGTGCTGCACGAGGGCTACACCGACCGCGCAGTGATCCCGGTCAAGGGCGATGTGCCGACCATCGGGTTCGGTACCACCACCGGGGTGAAGCTGGGCGACACCACCACGCCGCCGAAGGCGCTGGCTCGGGCGCTCACCGACGTACAGCAATTCGAGGGAGCGCTCAAGCAATGTGTGACCGTGCCCCTGGCCCAGCACGAGTACGACGCGCTGGTGAGCTTCTCCTACAACGTCGGCAGCCGCGCGTTCTGCCAATCCACGCTGGTCCGGAAGCTCAACTCCGAGGACTACGCGGGAGCCTGTGCCGAGTTGCTGCGCTGGCGCTTCTTCCAAGGCAAGGACTGCGCGCTGCCCGCCAACGCCCGGCTGTGCGGCGGACTGGCCAAACGGCGTGACGCCGAATATCGGCAGTGCATCGGGAATGCGCCGTGAGCGTAATTCCGTGGGCGTACCGGCTGCTCGCCTTGGCGGCGCTCGGCCTTGCCCTGGTCGGCTTCGGCTGGGTCAAAGGCGCGAGTCACGTCCAAGCGCAGTGGGATGCTGCCGTCCAGCAACAAGCCCTGCAGGTCGCCGCCATCCGCGAGCGTCAGGCGCGAGCCACCGTCAAGGTCGTCACCGAGTACGTCGACCGCGTTCGCGTCGTCCGCGAAAAGGGCGACACCATCATCAAGGAGGTCCCCGTCTATGTGCCCGTTCAAGCCGATGCTGCTTGCACTATCAACCGTGGCTTTGTGCGCCTGCACGACGCTGCCGCCGCCGGTGAACTGCCCGAGCCCGCCCGAGATGCTGATGCGGCCGCCGCAGGCATTGCGCTCTCTGCCGTCGCCGGAACCGTTGCCGCCAACTACCAGACCTGCCACGAGAACGCCGAGCAACTGAGGGCGCTGCAGGCGTGGGTCAGTGAAATGACATCCGCCAAGCATTGATCCAGTACTGCTGATCGGGACCGAGGGGCGCTGGCAGACAGCGTCGCCTCGGCGACGGGTCAATCAGGCAGACTACCCAGCGCCCCGTCAGGAACAGCGCCGATGGGTGTTCGGCGGTGTAAACGTGCTGACCTAGTTTGCTTACTCGGGGGGACGCCGAGATCCAGCTCGCGGTCTGAAGAATTCTCAGTTGCTAAATGCACGAATCGAGGATTGGCCTCGAGCGAAGTCGTCAAGGAACCTGTATCCCTTCCCAGCCTTCTCCACGACACAGAATTTCGTCCCGCCGCCCGTCAATGGAAGCCGCTCAACCAGAGGGTAGAGGCCAAGGTACTCTTGACCTGAGAATGTACCCCCAGCGTCAACTACCGGCAAAATTCCAATGAAGCCGTTTCTTAGCCCATCGAAATAGCCAAGCTCCCACGGCATCCAACGAGAAGTCGAACTGCTTTTTGTTGTCAGGTACACCAGGCTTTTTGATGCGCGCATCCGTCGACGAAGAATGTCTGCATTCTCCGCCGTCACATTTCCTCGGTCGAGCTGCGGGTCATCAATCCAATCGATGTAAACCTTGAGACCAAGGCCCACGAGAATTTCCCGGACACCAAGCACAATCTCAGCATCTTCCGTTGAGTGCGACAAGAAAATGTCAAAAGATTCTGCTGCAGCGGATGCTCGCACTTCCTCTCGCAAAATCTGTGTTGCTGAGCTGCCGTAGCTCTTTTGAAGACGTGCTCTTGCCGCCAGCCGTGCCTCATCCTTTGTGATATATGCCACTGACATCTCCTCGCGTCTAACGGCCAGCTGCTTTCGCCGCCGCCTCTACCCACTTGGCAAGGTTGTTGTAGCCGTCGTCATCGACCCAATCGTAGGTCTTGTACATCTCTGAGAAGTACCGTCGCTGGCCGTTTTCAGTGACATACCAGTTGTCGAACGGATTCTTTCCCTTCGCGTCAGTCTTGCCGGATGAATCTTTGACCTTATTAATGTAAATCCCAAGCAGACCATTCCCGCGCTTGTGACTTTGCGATATTTCATATCCAACATACTCGCGTTCCGAGGTTTCTGCCCCGATAAGCACAGCGGTAACTGATGTTCCCTCCAGTTGTTTGTCGATCCATTTTTTAATCGCCTCGTCACCCTTTTTCTTGACCTCCTCCCAATCGGCTGCATCCCAGAAACCCGCCGACTCTCTGTCTGCCTTCGTGACCCAGCTGTTGCGCACCTGTCCAGCACGCCAGACATCGCGCTCAAAATGGAAACTGAAAAATACACGTCGCGCCATACTTTTACTCCTTGGTGATTAATCCGATAAATTCCAGTGTGCGAGAAATGAGTTCGGCAGGCTTTTCTACTGCATCGCCAAGCCTGCTGAATTTTTCGCGCAGATCTGCCTTTGCATCTGGGTAATACGTATCAAGCGTCGACGACATTTCTGTCCAAATCTCATTGGCCATATAACCGGTTGCGCCAATTGGAACGACGTTCAATCCATGCTGACAGGCGATTTCGAACTCCCTTCGAACGCCACTAGCAGGCACGATGCGACCGTCAACACACTTGTTGCCAAGAACGACGAGGCAAATGCCAGCAGCAGAAATCAACTCCTGACGGTACTCTTCCCAAAGACGCTGACGCACGGCTTCGTCAGGGTTGGCTCGTGGAAATGGCCGCATGATTAACGAATCTTCTATGTGACCTGTCCGGGCGCGATACACCTCTTCGATCGCTCCCGTGATGATGGCATCACCAACACCCAGGCCAACACCTGTTGCAACACGGTAGCCTTGTTGCACCAGTGCACGGCTTAAATCGCGCAGGAATTCTTCGGTTGCTTGTTTCGTCCAAGCGCCGTACTCTTCAGCGCTTCCTGAGATAAAAATCGTCTTCTGTCGGTACTGGCGCTCGATGCGTGCCAGGATTTCTGTGATCTGTGCGTACTCATCAACCAGTAGGGTTTTGATGTTGAATCGCTTGAGATCCTCAATCGCTAGTCGCTGTTTGATTTGAGCATTCTCGAATTCGGCATCGCTTTCGCCATCCTGCCGAGTTCTAGTCTTGAAGATGCAGTAATGTCGACGCTGATTCTCACGGAAGGTCACTCGAACTCGACTCAGCACGTAGTCAAGATTTGGATCAGTAAAGCTGAAGCCGATGAACAGGAATGTTTTTGATACCAAATCACCGGCAAGCGCATTGATGAATGCGCCGCGCTTGATGTGATACTGCTCGTAGTCGTCCTTAATCAAGACGGCGTCATGGGCGTGCTCAACGTCGCCGTGCATCTTGTACACGACTGCGTCGCGCCTGGCCTTAGTGGTGGCAAGCTGCTCCGTTGTGTACTTGACGTCCGGAATCTTGCCCGCATCCCTCAAGGCGGACTCGATCAATTGATCGTAATTGGTTGTCCAATAGGTACTTATGGGGAGGCGGGCCAAAATTCTGTGGTTGGCCGTCGGTTTAACACCGACAGTCAGCTGATCGATGATCGACTGATTCAGGCGATGTCGGTTGCCTGCGTTTTCGTTGCAGTGGTACTGCGCCACTGCAACGAGATCAGTCTCTCTGTCTATGTCAAGGCGCAGCTCGTCAGCTATCGGGCGAAGTAATTCGCGCCAATTCACAAAGCCAGCGGACGCAGAGAGTCCTGCTCCCGCAAAAATGGCGGCATTGTCTTCCCGGATTTCCTTCAGAAAATCCTTGATGAACAGTTCAACTTCTCGGTTGGCCATATCAGAGCGACCCTCCACGTGAAACCGACCACCCCGACGACAACGCTTCGGCCTGTTGCAGTACCGTTTGCACTGCCGTGTCTTGGAGATCGGGCGGATAGCCGTACTTGCGCAGGATGCGCTTCACCAGCACCCGCATCCGGGCACGGGCAGAGTCC
>CAZWUR010000134.1:0-737 GCA_964637205.1 uncultured Rubrivivax sp. | reverse complement strand
CCGGTGGGCCCAGTCAACCGACACGTTCTCGCGCAGGCTCATCAGCAATTCGTGTGCAATTAGCTTGAGCTTGTCGTCTCCCATCATCTGCACAGCGCTTTCGTTCTCGGCCAGGGCATCGTAGAAGGCGATCTCCTCGTCTGACAGCCCGGACGCCGCAGGAGCGCCTAGCGATGATGGCGGGGGCCATCGAGTGGATTCTCGACCTGCAACAGAAGCTTGCAGCGAAAGAGAGTACCAAGGAGGGCAAGAAGAACGCTCACCGTCGATACCAGGACGCCGTGCTGGCGTTGTCCAAGGCGTTCGCCCTGGCATCCGCCTCAGACGAAGCCCGCGAAATCCGGGAGGAAGTCGGCTTCTTTCAGGCGATCCGTGCAGCGCTGGTGAAGAGCAGTACGGGCTCTGGAGTGACCCAGCAAGAGCGCGAGTTGGCCATCCAGCAAATCGTCAGCCGTGCAGTGGTATCGACCGAGATCGTGGACATCCTGGCAGCTGCGGGCATCAAGAGCCCGGACATCTCCATCCTCTCGGACGAATTCCTCGCCGAAGTTCAACAGATGGAGAGAAAGAACCTTGCACTGGAAGCCTTGCGCAAACTGATCAACGACGGCATTCGCTCTCGCAGCAAGGCCAACGTGGTGCAAACCAAGGCATTCTCGGAGCGATTGGAAGATGCGGTGGCCCGCTACCACGCCAACGCCATCACCACCGCCGAGGTGCTGCAGGAGCTGATCCAG
>CAZWUR010000133.1:0-5437 GCA_964637205.1 uncultured Rubrivivax sp. | reverse complement strand
GCATGCTCGGTCCCTCACCCAGGGTGGGTCAATGCGGCCTTGAGGCCACGCTTACCCGGCAAACGCGCCCTGCAGCCCCAAGGCGCTGAGCGCTCTGGTGATCATGATGGCGCGCACTGAGCGCATCCGCACCCAGCAGCGCCACACCAGGAACAAGCTGTACGCGCTGCACGCGCCGGAGGTCGAATGCATCTCCAAGGGCAAGGCCCGCAACCGCTACGAGTTCGGCGTCAAGGTCAGCCTGGTTGGGGCACATGCGCAGCGGCCACACCGAAAGCCCGATTCGAACGCAACGCCAGGCCCACGCTTATCCATGTTGAGGCCGGTTGGATGAATTTCGCAGGGCCCTACTTGCGCTGGCGGCCTTCTTGCCCTGGCGTAGCGCCCGCGCCTGAAACTCAGGGGGCGAACGCCTCGATGGTGAGCCCTTCGACCGACGAGAAGTGCTTGACGTTCGCTGTGATGAGCGTGGCCTTGATCTCGATGGCGGTAGCGCCGATCAGCGCATCGGCCAGACGCATGCCGTGCGACAGCGCCAGTGCGTCGATCAACTCGGCCGCACGCTGGCTGATGGCCGGCGTGATCGGCACGATCTCGGTATTGCGCGCGGCCAGGCCCTTCTTCAGCCGCGCGAGTTCGGCCTTGTCGCGACAACCCTGCGCCAGTTCGATGTAGGTCACCGCCGAGATTCTCCAAAGCGGGAGCGCATGCAACCGCTCGGCCGCACCGGGATGGCCCCGCGTGAGCCACACCAACACATCGGAGTCGATCAGCATCGCTGATCAGTCCTTGCCCGGCGTGTTGTCGCTGAAGCGATCAGCGCGGATGCGACGCATGTAGCCGGCGACATCGGCCATGTCCTCGCGGTCGCGCCACATCCCAAAAAGCGGGTCATCGGCGTAGGCCTTGGCGCTCTCTTGGTCCTCCGCCTCGATGCGCACCGTCACGGTGGCGCCGGGCGCCTTGGCCAGCTTGGCGCGCCACTCGGCCGGCAACTCAGCCACCGGCACATGCTCGAATACGATGGCGTTCATCGGTCGTCCCTCCTTCAATGGCCTTGCTGCGCCAGCAAGGCCTCGATCACATCCATCACCGCGCGCTGCTTGGGCTTGGGCAGCGCGCTGATGCGTTCCAGTTGCCGCTGCACCTGCGGCACCGGTCCCCGCTTGCGCGGCGCGTGTTCACCCTCGGCCATCAACTCATCGAGCGAGACGGAAAGCGTCTTGACGAGCAGCCGCAGCGTGCATACAGGGATGCGCCGACGCCCGACCTCGTAGGATTGAACCGCCTGCTGCGACACCCCCAGCGCCTCAGCCAGTTGAACCTGCGTGATGTTGCGCGCCTTGCGCAGTTGCATCACGCGCTCACCGAGTCCGGCAAAGAAGGTGCGTTCGTCGTCGCTGATGGTCGTGGTCGGCAACTCATTCGTCAGTGCCGCCAAGGTCAGGCCTCCTTCGCCGATGTGTCGCTGACAATACTACCTTGAGTAGTAAAGTGCGGCCAAGAGATATTCGAAACCCGCATGGATGCAGCCGATCCGGGTTGAGGCCCAATGGTGATTCCGCATGAAGTCGACTCCAATCGGACTTGATTTCCGGGGGATTCATGGATGGCGACGACGAAGCTCTTCCGCCGCCGCATCGATGCGATGATCTATCTGCGACGCCCGCGTGAGCCGCTGCGCGGCGGCGCGCTCCTCGCGTTGGCTCTGGAACTCCACAATCCGCCACCTCGGCCACGCGGCCGGGCGGCAGCTTCTTCAGCCGCTCGATCAACTGAGCTTCGATTGCGGTCATCGCGATCGCCTTGTGTTCAGCGCCCCTGCTGCGCCATCACGATCCCGATCAACTGGACCCATGGCTACTGCCGCCGCCTGGACAGCGAGCTGATGCACCCCATGTGTGCGCCAGCGCCAAGCGAGACGGAATCAGGCCTCGCACTTGGCCCCACCCCTTGTTCGCTTCAGCGATGTGACGCCCGCGGTGCCCCAAGTGCCCGGGTGCCGTCGTCCACGTCAAGGGCAGGCGACGCGCGCTGGCCGACGCCCCGGATATCGTCGCCCGCGCCGCTCAGCGCCCGCCGGTCACGTCGAGCAGCGCCCCGGTGGTGTAGCCGGCGCCGTCCGAGAGCAGCCAGACGATCGCCGAGGCCACCTCGTCGGCACGGCCGGCGCGCTGCATCGGCAGCTTCGGCGCCACCGTCTGGGCGCGGTCGGGCCGGCCGCCCGACGCATGCATGTCGGTGTCGATGATGCCCGGGCGCACGGCATTCACGCGCACGCCCTCGGCCGCCAGTTCACCCGCCAGGCCGATGGTGAAGGAATCGATGGCACCCTTGCTCGCCGCGTAGTCCACGTATTCGCCCGGTGCCCCCAGGCGCGCGGCCACCGACGAGAGGTTGACGATGCTGCCGCCGCGCCCGCCGTGGCGGGTGGCCATGCGCTTCACCGCCGCGCGCGCACACAGCATCGACCCGATGATGTTGATGGCAAACATGCGCTGCCAGCGCGCCAGGTCCATCTCATCCAGGCGCTGCGCGCGGTCGACGATGCCGGCGTTGTTGACCAGCCCGCCGAGCGGCGGCGCCTGGGCATCGAGGCGGGTGAACATCGCCTGCACCTGGGCTTCGTCGGCCACGTCGGCCTGCAGCGTCCAGGCCTGGCGGCCGGCGGCGCGCACCTCGGCGGCCACCGCTTCGGCGGCGGCGGCGTCGCGGGTGTAGTTGATGGCCACATGCCAGCCGGCGGCAGCGGCCTGTCGGGCGACGGCGGCCCCGATGCCGCGGCTGCCCCCGGTGACGAGCAGGAGTCGATCGGTCGTGTTCATGGTGCCCATCGTAGCCGCGCTACGATCCCGACTCCCGCAAACCGGATGGAGACAAACACATGCAACGCCGCGAACTGGTCATTGGTGGTCTGGCTGCAGGCGTCCTGGGCGCCCCGGCCCGGGTACGCGCGCAGGCCCTGGAAAGGCCCAAGGCGACGATCGCCGTCGGCGGCAAGAACCTGCTGTATTACCTGCCGCTGACCGTCGCCGAGCAGAAGGGCTTCTTCAAGGACGAAGGCCTGGACCTGACCATCGTCGACTTCGCCGGCGGCTCCAAGGCCCTGGCGGCGGTGGTGGGCGGCAGCGCCGACGTGGTCTCGGGTGCCTTCGAGCACACCGTGAACATGCAGTTCAAGGGCCAGCCGATGCGCGCCTTCGTGCTGCAGGGCCGGGCGCCGCAGATCGTGCTCGGCATCAACCCCAAGACGATGCCCGACTTCAAGTCGGTGGCCGACCTGAAGGGCAAGAAGATCGGCGTCACGGCGCCCGGCAGCTCGACCAATGTGATGGCCAACTTCGTGCTTGCCAAGGCCGGGCTGAAGCCGAGCGACGTGTCCATCGTCGGCGTCGGTGCGAGCAATGGTGCGGTGGCCGCGATGCGCGCCGGCAACATCGACGCGATCAGCAACCTCGACCCGGTGATCACGCTGCTGCTGCGTTCGGGCGACCTGAAGATCATCGCCGACACGCGCGTGCTGGCCGACGCCGACCGCATCTTCGGCGGCCCGATGCCGGCGGCCTGCCTGTACGCGCCGCAGCCCTTCATCGACCGCAACCCGGCCACCGTGCAGGCGATGACGAATGCCATCGTGCGCGCCGACAAGTGGATCCAGCAGGCCGGCCCGGGCGACATCATCAATGCCGTGCCCGAAGCCTTCCTGCTCGGCGACCGCGCGGTCTATATCGACGCCTTTCTTGCCGCCAAGGGTGCGCTGTCGCCCGACGGCATGTTCCCCGAGGCCGGCGCGGCCACCGCCTTCCGCGCGCTGGCCAGCGTCGACCCCAAGATCGCCGCCGCCAAGCTCGACCTGAAGGCGGTCTACACGAACGAGTTCGTGAAGAAGGCCAACGCGAGGTATCCGAAGGCGTGAGGCACGCGGCGTCAACCCCAGCGCAGCGGGCCGAGCGCCGGGCCGCTCCCAAGCCGGCCCGCATCCCCCCGGGGGATCGGCGAACGGCCACGTTCGACGAGGGGCGCACATGACTGCAGCGCTGCAGTTGACGGGGGTGTCCTGCACCTTCGTCGACAAGGACGATCCCGGCCAGCGCTACACCGCGGTGCGTGACGTCGACCTGACGGTGGGCGCCGGCGAGTTCGTCAGCGTGGTCGGCCCCACCGGCTGCGGCAAGAGCACCTTGCTCAATGTCGGTGCCGGGCTGCTGCAGCCCAGCACCGGCAGCGTGATGGTGTTCGGGGAAGACCTGCAGGGCATCAACCGCCGCGCCGGCTACATGTTCCAGAGCGAAAGCCTGATGCCCTGGCGTACCGCGCTGGGCAATGTGATGGCCGGGCTCGAGTTCCGCGGCCTGCCGGCGGCCGAGGCGCGCGCCCAGGGCGAACACTGGCTCAAACGCGTCGGTCTTGGCGGCTTTGGCGACCGCTACCCGCACCAGCTCTCGGGCGGCATGCGCAAGCGCACGAGCCTGGCGCAGACCCTGGCCCTGGATCCGGACATCATCCTGATGGACGAACCCTTCAGCGCCCTGGACATCCAGACCCGGCAGCTGATGGAAAACGAGGTGCTCGACTTGTGGGCGCAGAAGAAGAAGGCGGTGCTCTTCATCACCCATGATCTGGACGAGGCGATCGCGATGAGCGACCGCGTGGTGGTGCTTTCGGCCGGCCCGGCGAGCCACCCGATCGGCGAGTTCTCGGTGGACCTCGAGCGCCCGCGCGACGTGGCCGAGGTGCGCACCACGCCCGGCTTCATCGCCCTGCACAACGCGATCTGGAGCGTGCTGCGCGACGAGGTCCTCAAGGGCTACGCGCAGCAGTTAAAGGCAGCCTAGATGAGGCACGTCCGAGTCTGGCAGCTGGGTCTGCTCGTCGCCCTGATCGCCTTCTGGTACGTGATGACCGAACCCGGCCTGATCCCGCCGATGATGTTCGACAACGACCGGCAGGCGGCCTTCTTCTTCGGCCAGCCGGTGGCGGTGGGTGAACGCATCTGGACCTGGTTCGTCGTCGACGCCGACATCTACCGTCACCTCGGGGTGACCCTGCTCGAAACCCTGCTCGCCTTCGGCATCGGCGCCGGGCTCGGGCTGGCCGGGGGGCTTTGGCTGGCGCTGGCGCCGCTGGCCTCGGCCGTGCTCGACCCCTACATCAAGGCCATGAACTCGATGCCGCGCATCATCCTGGCGCCGATCTTCAGCGTCTGGTTCGGGCTCGGCGTGGCCTCCAAGGTGGCGCTGGGTGTCACCCTGGTGTTCTTCATCGTCTTCTTCAACGTTTACCAGGGCGTCAAGGAAGTGAGCCCGGTGGTGCTGGCCAATGCGCGCATGCTCGGCGCCAGCCAGCGCCAGCTGCTGCGTCACGTCTACCTGCCCAGCGCCACGAGCTGGGTCTTCAGCAGCCTGCACACCAGCGTCGGCCTGGCCTTCGTCGGCGC
>CAZWUR010000132.1:0-5514 GCA_964637205.1 uncultured Rubrivivax sp. | reverse complement strand
CGCACGGTGCGCGTGTC
Organism: uncultured Rubrivivax sp.; assembly: GCA_964637205.1. Taxonomy (GTDB): domain Bacteria; phylum Pseudomonadota; class Gammaproteobacteria; order Burkholderiales; family Burkholderiaceae_C; genus Rubrivivax. The sequence continues at coordinate 5,497 of CAZWUR010000132.1, read as the reverse complement.
GCGGCCGTCGATGCGCGGCTCGCCGGCCAGGATCTGGCTGCGCACGATGCGGCTCTCGATGTCGAACAGCAGGCCTTCAACCTTGACCGCATCGAACTCGACACCCTCGGCCTTCAGGCCGGCGGTCACCGCGGCGTAGGCGTCGCGACAGGCCTGTGTGCGCGCCTGCTTGCTGCGGATCTGGTAGGCGGCACGCAGCTTTTCTTCGCCCAGCGCGCCGACCTTGGCGATGAAATCCTCGTCCTTGGCCGGGGCCTGCCAGTTCCACTCGGGTTTGCCGGCTTCGCGCACCAGTTCGTTGATCGCAGCGATGGCCAGGTTGCCCTGCTCATGGCCGAAGACCACCGCGCCGAGCATGACTTCTTCGCTGAGCTGGTCGGCTTCGGACTCGACCATCAGCACGGCCGCCTCGGTGCCAGCGACGACCAGGTCGAGCTGGCTGAAGTCGAGTGCCGTCTTGCTTGGGTTGAGCACGTATTCGCCGTCGACGTAGCCGACGCGGGCGGCGCCGATCGGACCGTTGAAGGGGATGCCGCTGATTGCCAGCGCGGCGCTGCTGCCGATCAGGGCCGGAATGTCGGCCTGCACCTCGGGGTTCAGGCTCAGCACATGGATGACGACCTGGACCTCGTTGAAGAAGCCTTCCGGGAACAGGGGGCGGATCGGGCGGTCGATGAGGCGGCTGGTCAGGGTCTCGAGTTCGCTCGGCCGGCCCTCACGCTTGAAGAAGCTGCCCGGGATCTTGCCCGCGGCATAGGTCTTCTCGATGTAGTCGACGGTCAGCGGGAAGAAGTCCTGCCCGGCCTTGGCCTGCGACTTGGCGACCACGGTGGCGAGCACCACGGTGTCGTCCATGTTGACGATGACGGCGCCGCCGGACTGGCGCGCGATCTCGCCGGTTTCGAGGGTGACGCTGTGCTTGCCCCACTGGAAAGTCTTGCTGACCTTGTTGAACAGGCTCATGGATTGGCTCCTGGTGTAGTAGGGCTGCGCAATGCCATTCCAGCGATGCCTGCTCTCAGACGTCGATGGAATGACACAACAATGCGGCCCGGGGTTGAGTGATCGAACAGGGGTCGCCTCAGGCGACCCCGCTTGTCCTGTTTACTTGCGCAGGCCCAGCTTGCCGATCAGCGCGGTGTAGCGCTCGGCATGCCGTTCCTTCAGATAGGCCAGCAGGCGCTTGCGCTGGTTGACCATCTTCAGCAGGCCGCGGCGGCCGTGGTGGTCCTTCTTGTGCTGCTGGAAGTGCGGCGTCAACTGGTTGATGCGCGTGGTCAGCAGCGCGACCTGCACCTCGGGGCTGCCGGTGTCGGCGGTGCCGCGGGCATGGTCGGTGACGATCTGGGCCTTTTCGGCGGTGCTCAAGCTCATGGCGGATTTCCTGCGGTCGGAAAGACGCATGGCAACGCACTCGGGCAGGCCAGGCGGTTTCCGGGGTTTGACTCGCGAACACCCGTGAAACCGACAGGTGCCGTGGACTGAATTGCCCGACCATGGCCAGGCAACGTGGGAGTATAGCCTAAGGATGCAGAGCGCCGGCCAGTCGGACCAGGCCGGCGTCCAGCCGGGCCGGGTCCTGCGCAGCAAAACACCAGCGCAGCCAGCCCTCGCCTTCCGGACCGAAGGCCACCCCGGGTGCCAGCCCCAGGCCGTGTTCGCGCACCAGGCGCTTGGCCAGAACCAGGGAATCGTCTTCGCCCTGGATGCGGAACCAGGCGTACAGGCCACCCGACGGACGCGCCGCGGTCAGGCCCGGCAGGCCTGCGAGCCCGTCGTGCAGGCGGTCGCGGCCGGCGCGCAGGCGCTTCACCAGCCCGGGCACGAAATCATCGGCCATCGCCAGGGCCGCCAGCGCGCCGCGCTGCACGAAGACCGGCGCGCAGGAACTGTTGAACTCGAGCAGCTTGCCGACGCTGTCGAGCTGAGGTGCGGGCAGCACCATCCAGCCCAGTCGCCAGCCCGTCATCAGGAAGCTCTTCGAGAAGCTGTGCACCACGACGAGGCGGTCGTCGGGCGCCGCGACGTCGAGAAAACTCGGCGCGCAGGACCCCTCGCCGAACCACACCCTCTCGTAGACCTCGTCGGCCACGATCCAGGTGCCGGTGCGGCGGCAATGCGCCAGGATGGCGCCCTGCTCGGCCGGCGACAGCGTCCAGCCCGTCGGGTTGTTCGGCGCATTCACGAGCAGCACGCGGGTAGCGGGCGTCACAGCGGCCAACAAACCGTCGAGGTCCAGTCGCCAGGCGCCGTCGGCGTCCGGCCGCAGCGCCACGCGCTGCACGTTTGCCCCCAGGATCGCCGGCTGGGCGGTCAGGTTCGGCCACACCGGCACCACGGCCACGACCTCATCGCCGGGACCTGCGAGCATCTGCATCGCCACCATCAGCGCACTGACGCCCGACGAGGTCACCGCGATGCGATCGGCGCCGATCGGCCCATGCAGGCCGCTGGCATAGGCGGCGATCGCCTCGCGCAATTCCACCAGGCCCAGGTTGTGCGAATAGAAGGTCTCGCCGCGCTGCAGCGATGCGGCAGCGGCGTCGCGCACGACCTGCGGCGTGACCTCGTCGCTTTCGCCGAACCAGAAGGCCAGCACGTCGTCGCGGCCGATGCCGGCATTGGCGACTTCGCGGATGCGCGAGGCCGGCAGGGCCTCGATGGCGCGACGGATGGGCGTGTTCATGTCGCGGGCATGCTGCATTGATGGGGCTGCGTGACCTGGTCGGCCGACAGACGGCGCACGGTGCGGAAACCGAACCCGGAACCTTCGACCTCGCGGCTGACCCCGGGTGTGCCGACGCGGTCCATCACGCTGACGTAGAGCGGCTGCTGCAGTTGATGGTCAGCGGCGCGCATGAAGGCCTCGCCCAGCCCGCCTAGCCTGTCCGCGTCGAAACGTGCGCCCGCCAGCGCACGCGACACGGCCAGCGCCTCGGTGCTGCCGGCGGCTTCGATCGCGGCGACCAGCATCTCCACCATCACCTGCATGCGCAGATGCAGATAGTCGTCCTTTGGATCCGGGAAACGGCGACGAAAGGCGGCGTGGAAGGCGTCGGACGCGGCGCCGCCGACATTCGGGTGCCATTCGGCCACCGCGTAGACGGCACCGACGCCGGCTTCGCCGATCGCAGCCGGCGCGCCGAGCGCATTGCCGTAGAAGGTGAAGAGCTTGACCTGCGCGCCAACCTCGCGCAGCGCGCGCACAAGCAGGGTCAGGTCGTTGCCCCAGTTGCCGGTAAGCACGGCCTGTGCGCCACTGGCCTTGATCTTGGCCGCATAGGGCAGGAAGTCTTTCACGCGGCCGATGGGGTGCAGGTCCTCGCCGACGATGCGCAGGTCAGGCCGCACCTGCGCCAGCATCGCGCGGCCCTGCTTCAGTACATGCTGGCCAAAGCTGTAGTCCTGGCCGATCAGGTACAGGCGTTGCAGGTCGCGGTCCTCGCGCATCACGTCCACCAGGGCCGCCAGCCGCATGTCGGCATGCGCATCGAAGCGGAAATGCCAGGGGCTGCAGCGTTCATTGGTGAGTATCGGATCGACCGCCGAATAGTTCAGGAACAGCGCGCGTTGCTGCGGTTCGCGGGCGTTGTGCTTGTCCAGCGCCTCGATCAGCCCGGCCGCCACCGCCGAGCTGTTGCCCTGGGTCACGAAACCGATGCCACGGCCGAGTGCCGCACGCAGCAGGGTCTGCGCCTCCTCCAGCTGGCCCTTGCTGTCCAAGCGCAGCAGTTCCAGCGGCCGCGGGCCGCCCGGCAGGCGCAGACCGCCACGCGCGTTGACCCGCTCGACGGCCCACAGCAGATTGCGGTGCACCGCCTCGCCGGCATTGCCGAAGGGGCCGGACAGGCCCTCGATCATGGCCAGGCGGATGGGCTCGGCGCGCGCCACCGGCGCGCCCTGCGCGCGCACGCCGGCCGAAGGCATGGCCGCGCTCGCGGCCAGGGCGGTGGTCAGCAGCCGCCGTCGGGAGATGGAGATCATCGGAGGTTTGACAGGTTCAGGAGATCGAAACCGCTTCGAGCGGCCAGCGCGGCATCACGTCGAAGGCGGCCGGCCCGGGGTCGGCCGCCGGCAGGCCATGTTGCCAGCGCAGCGCCGCGGCGAGCGCGATCATCGCACCGTTGTCGGTGCACAGGGCCGGCGGCGGGTAGTGCACCCTGTGGCCCAGGGCCGCGGCGCGTGCATCGAGCACCTCGCGCAGCACCACATTCGCCCCCACGCCGCCGGCGACCACCAGGCGCTGCAGCCCGGTTGCCTTCAGCGCACGCAGTGACTTGGCCACCAGCACGTCGACGATCGCGCGCTGGGTCGAGGCCGCCAGGTCGGCGCGTGACTGCTCGCAGACATTGGTGCCGAGTTTGCGCAGGCGCGTCATCACCGCCGTCTTCAGGCCGGAGAAGGAAAAATCGAGGTCGCCGCTGTGCAGCAGCGGCCGCGGCAGATCGAAGGCCTCCGGGTCGCCGAAGGCCGCCAGGCGCGCCAGGGCCGGTCCGCCCGGGTAACCCAGGCCGAGCAGCTTGGCGCTCTTGTCGAAGGCTTCGCCGGCGGCGTCGTCCACGGTTTCGCCGAGCAGGCGATAGCGGCCGACGCCGTCGACGCGCATCAGCTGCGTGTGACCACCCGAGACGAGCAGGGCCACGAAGGGAAAGGTCGGCGCATCCTCGGCCAGGAAGGGAGACAGCAGATGGCCCTCGAGATGGTGAATACCCAGCGTGGGCTTGCCCAGCGCCAGACCCAGGGACACCGCCACACCGGCACCGACGAGCAGCGCGCCGGCCAGGCCGGGGCCGCGCGTGTAGGCGATGAGATCGACGTCGGCCAGCGTGGCGCCGGCCTCGGCCAGCACCTGGCGGGTCAGCGGCAGCACGCGGCGGATGTGGTCGCGCGAGGCCAGCTCGGGCACCACGCCGCCGTAGGCCTGGTGCATCTCGACCTGGCTGTGCAGGGCCTGGGCGCGCAGTCGCGGCGTGCCGTCAAGGCCGGCCTGCACCAGGGCGACGCCGGTTTCGTCGCAGGAGGATTCGAAGCCGAGGACGTTCACCGCGCCATTGTCGCCGCGCAGCGGCTCAGCGGCCTTCCTTGGCGTGGTTGATCGAGTACTTCGGGATCTCGATCACGACGTCCTGGTCGGACAGGATCGCCTGGCAGGACAGGCGCGAGTCCGGCGTCAGGCCCCAGGCGCGATCGAGCAGGTCTTCCTCGGATTCGTCCATCTCGCCCAGCGAGTCGTAGCCCTGCTTCACGATCACATGGCAGGTGGTGCAGGCGCAGACCATCTCGCAGGCATGTTCGATGGCGATGCCGTTCTCGAGCAGGGCCTCGCAGATCGAAGTGCCGCGGGGCGCGTCGACGGTATCGCCCTCGGGGCAGTACTCGGGGTGCGGGAGGATCGTGATGCGGGGCATGTCAATGCCGCCCGGCCGCCCGAAGGCATTGACGGCCCCCTCGGGGGGCAGCGAGCGAAAGTGAGCGTGGGGGTTTCATGTCAATGCCG
>CAZWUR010000131.1:0-5562 GCA_964637205.1 uncultured Rubrivivax sp. | reverse complement strand
CGCACGCGATGCTGCTGGAGATCCTGACCGACCAGGCCTACGGGACGATGATCCGGTCGCATTGATGCTGCCCTCGGCCCGGGATCGCGAGCGCGCCCGCCGCCGGCCTGCCCCAAGTCGGGCGCAGCCCCGCCGGGGGGTGGCGCTGCCGCCTGCGGGCGGCAAGCCTGAAGGCCCCAGGACATGGCTGTTCGACCTGGACAACACCCTGCACAACGCCTCGGCATCGGCCTTTGCGGGGGTCAACCGCAGCATGACCGACTACATCGTCGAACACCTGGGCCTGGGCGAAGCCGGCGCCGACGCGCTGCGCCGCGACTACTGGCAACGCTACGGCGCCACCCTGCTCGGGCTGGTGCGCCATCATGGTGTGGCGCCGATGCACTTCCTGGACCAGACCCACCGCCTGCCGGGCCTGGAGCAGCGTGTGCATGGTCACGCCCACGACTTCGCGGCGCTGGCGCGCCTGCCCGGCCGGCGTTATGTGCTGACCAATGCGCCGCGCGACTACACGGCGCGCGTGCTCGGTGCCCTGGGCATCGGCCATCTGTTCCACGGCGTGCTGACGATCGAGGACATGCGCATGTTCGGCCAGTGGCGGCCCAAGCCCGACCGGCGCATGTTCCGCCGTCTGCTGGCCCGGCTGCGCACGCCGGCGGGCCGCGTGACCCTGGTCGAGGACACGCTGGAACACCAGAAAGTCGCACGTTCGCTGGGCATGCACACGGTGTGGATGCAGCGCTGGACGCGCCGCGCCGGCTGGGGCGTGGCGGCCACCACGCGCGTGGCCCGCCGGCCCGCCTATGTCGACCGGCGGGTCAGCCGGCTGGCGCAACTGACACGCGGCTGACGATGCGGCACCGATGGCACTCGGTGTTTACCTGCACGCGGTGCAGGTGACACCCTGTGCCAGAATGTTTCTCGACCTGTAAGTAAGTGCCGGCACCCCACCATGTCCGACCCCCTGAGCGAGCCCGCCGGCGAAGCGGGCACCGAGACGCCGACACCCCCCCTGGCCCTGGCGCCGGTGCGCAAGCGGCCCAAGCCGGGCGAGCGGCGCATCCAGATCCTGCAGACCCTGGCCGGCATGCTGGAGCAACCCGGCGCCGAGCGCATCACCACCGCGGCCCTGGCCGCCAGGCTGGAGGTCAGCGAGGCGGCGCTGTACCGTCACTTCGCGAGCAAGGCCCAGATGTTCGAGGGCCTGATCGAGTTCATCGAGAGCAGCGTCTTCACCCTGATCAACCAGGTCGCCGACCGCGAGGCCGATGGCGGCGCGCAGGCGCGCAAGGTCGTCACCCTGCTGCTGCAGTTCGGCGAGAAGAACCCGGGCATGGCCCGCGTGATGGTCGGTGATGCCCTGGTCTTCGAACATGAGCGTCTGTCGGCGCGCATGAACCAGTTCTTCGACCGCGTCGAGTCGCAATTGCGCCAGAGCCTGCGCGCCGCGGCCGAAGCCGGCGGCTCGGCGACGCCCACCGTCGACGCCCAGGCGCAGGCCTCGGCGCTGACGGCGCTGACGCTTGGCCGCCTGCACCGCTATGCCCGCTCGGGCTTCAAGCGGATGCCGACCGAACACCTCGAACCGGCGCTTGCGCGCCTGACCTGAGCCGGCTGGCGCGGCACTTGAGCGGCGCGCCGGCGGCGCCGGCGGGTCCTGGGGTCGAGTTCACTCGCGCTTGTCCGGCGCCTGTGCGCCGCGGCAGGGCCGATGTTCCCACTAGACTGACGGCATGTCCGTCGAATCGCTCATCGCCCGCGCCGAAGCCCTGCTCGGCCGCCTGGAAGCCATCCTGCCGCATCCGCTGGCCGAACCCGACTGGGATGCGTCGATCGCCTACCGCTACCGCAGGCGCGGCGACAGCGGCCGGCTCGAGCCGGTGCAACATGTGGCCACCATCCGGCTGTCCGATCTGCAGGAGGTCGAGCCGCAGAAGGAGCGGCTGCTGCGTAACACGGCGCAGTTCGTTGCCGGCCGGCCGGCCAACAATGTGCTGCTGACGGGCGCGCGCGGCACCGGCAAGAGCAGCCTGATCAAGGCCTGCCTGAATGAGTTTGCGCCGCAGGGCCTGCGCCTGATCGAAGTCGACAAGACCGACCTCGTCGACCTGCCGGACCTGGCCGACCTGGTGGCCGGCCGGCCCGAGCGTTTCATCGTCTTCTGCGACGACCTGAGCTTCGACGAAGGCGAGCCGGGCTACAAGGCGCTGAAGTCGATGCTCGACGGCAGCGTCGCACAGGCCGGCGACAACCTGCTGATCTACGCCACCAGCAACCGTCGCCACCTGCTGCCGGAGTACATGAAGGAGAACCTCAGCTACACCCACACCGACGACGGCGAAGTGCACCCCGGCGAGGTGGTCGAGGAGAAGATCTCGCTGTCCGAGCGTTTCGGCCTGTGGATCAGCTTCTACCCCTTCACCCAGGCCGAATACCTGGCCATCGTCGCGCAGTGGCTGCGCCATTTCGGCGTCGACGAGGCCGCGATCGTCGCGGCGCGCCAGGACTCGCTGGTCTGGGCGCTGGAGCGCGGCTCACGCTCCGGCCGCGTGGCCTACCAGTTCGCGCGCGACCATGCCGGGCGCAGCGGTGGCTGAGCGCGAAGCGGTGGACGTGGCGGTCGGGGTGCTGATCGACATGCACCGCGCCGACGCACCCTTCCTGCTCACCTCCCGCCCCGCGGGCAAGGTCTACGCCGGCTACTGGGAGTTCCCCGGCGGCAAGCTCGAGGCCGGCGAGTCGGTCGAGCAGGCGCTGAGGCGCGAACTGCACGAGGAGCTCGGCATCACCATCGGCGCGGCCGAGCCCTGGCGGGTGGAAATCATCGACTACCCGCATGCCCGCGTGCGCCTGCATTTCTGCAAGGTCTTCGCCTGGCAGGGTGGCTTGCAGATGCGCGAGGCGCAGCAGATGGCCTGGCAGACGCTGCCGGTGCGCGTGGGCCCGCTGTTGCCGGGCGCCGTGCCGGTGCTGGCCTGGCTGGCGGCCGAGCGTGGCTTCGACGATCCGACGCACTAGACTTCCCGCATGGACCTGCTTGATACCGTCCGCTGGGACGCCAATGGCCTGGTGCCCGCCATCGCGCAGGAGCGCGGCAGCAAGGACGTGCTGATGGTGGCCTGGATGAACCGCGAGGCCCTGGCCGAGACCGTGCGGCGCGGCCAGGCGGTGTACTGGAGCCGTTCACGCGGGAGGCTGTGGCACAAGGGCGAGGAGTCGGGCCATGTGCAGCAGGTGCACGAGCTGCGCCTGGACTGCGACGCCGACGTGATCCTGCTGAGCGTGACGCAGGGCGGCCATGATCCGGGCATCGCCTGCCACACCGGGCGCCACAGCTGCTTTTTCCGCGTCTGGCACGACGGCGCCTGGCAGACCGTGGATCCGGTGCTCAAAGACCCGGGGAGCATCTACCCATGAAGGCCGACGACACCCTGGCGCGGCTGGCCGACGTCATCGAAGCCCGCCGCGGCGGCGACCCCGACAAGAGCTATGTCGCGCGCCTGTTCCACAAGGGCCACGACGCGATGCTCAAGAAGATCGGCGAAGAAGCCACCGAGCTCGTGCTGGCGGCCAAGGACGCCAGCCATGGTGCAAACGCCGACAAGCTGGTCGGCGAGACCGCCGACCTGTGGTTTCATTCGCTGATCGTGCTCGCGGCGCATGGGCTGCGGCCGGCCGACGTGCTGGCCGAACTGCAGCGGCGCGAGGGACTGTCGGGCCTGGAGGAATTTGCGCGGCGCCAGTCCGGGGCCCGCGAGCAAGGGGAAGATTGATGAGTGCCGACCCGAACTGCATCTTCTGCAAGATCGTCGCCGGGCAGATCCCGTCGAAAAAGGCCTACGAGGACGCGGAACTCCTGGCCTTCCACGACATCCATCCCTGGGCGCCGGTGCATCTGCTGATCATTCCCAAGCGGCATATCGCGTCGCTGTACGACGCCGTGCCGCCCGACGAGGCACTGCTCGGCCGCATGCTGGGTCTGGCGCCGCGGCTGATGCGCGAGCTGGGCATCGCCGACGGCTTTCGCAGCGTGGTCAACACCGGGCCCAACGGCGGGCAGGAGGTCTACCACCTGCACATGCATGTTCTGGGCGGCCCGAGACCCTGGGCGAAAGGGTAGACCGCTGCGGGGTGATCGGGCCGCTCGCCTTAGAATTCGCGGTTCCCTCAAGGAGAATGACATGGGTTCGTTCAGCATCTGGCACTGGCTCATCGTGCTGCTGGTCGTGGTGTTGATCTTCGGCACGAAAAAGCTGAAGAACATCGGCTCCGACCTCGGGTCGGCCGTCAAGGGCTTCAAGGACGGCGTCAAGGGCGCCGGCGACGTGGCCGACGAGCAGGCCGCGGGCCCGGCCGCGCAGGTCACGGCCAGCCAGCGCAATGTCGGCGAGACCGTCGACGTCGAGGCCAAGACCAAGTCCTGAGCCCTTGACTCCCTGACCCCGGCAGCGCGGCGATGATCGATTTCGGCTTCGACAAGCTGGCCCTCATCGGGGCCGTGGCGCTGATCGTCATCGGCCCCGAGAAGTTGCCCAAGGTGGCGCGCACCGTCGGCCATCTGTTCGGCAAGGCGCAGCGTTATGTGGCCGACGTCAAGGCCGAGGTCAACCGTTCGATCGAGCTCGACGAGCTGAAGAAGATGAAGACCGAGTTCGAGGACGCCGCGCGCGACGTGCAGAGCAGCGTCGAGCAAAACGTGCGCGAGGCCAGCCAGAGCTTCGAGAGCGACTGGCGCGAGGCCACCGGCGCCTTGTCCGATGGCAGCGATGCGTCGTCCGGCCACTCGATCCGACCGCCGCCGGTGTATCGGCCGCCGAAGAAGAACTGGCGGCTCAAGCGCGGCGCCGTGCCGCAGTGGTACAAACATCGCAACGGTGTGCGCAGCAAGGCGCAGTCCGGCGCCGCACGCGTGGCCAGGTTCCGGCCCCCGGGCCTGCGCGGATGAGCGACAAGGCCGACAAACCCGACGAACTCGAAGGCAGCGAAGCCCCGTTCGTCTCGCACCTGATCGAGCTGCGCGACCGGATGATCCGGGCGCTGATCGCGGTCGGCATCGCCTTCGCGGCGCTCGCGCTGTGGCCCGGCCCGTCGGGGCTGTACGACCTGCTGGCCGCGCCCCTGGTCGCGCACCTGCCCGAGGGCGCCACCCTGATCGCCACGAATGTGATCTCCCCGGTCCTGGTGCCGCTGAAGATCACCTTGATGGCGGCCTTCATGCTGGCCCTGCCGGTGGTGCTCTACCAGGTCTGGTCCTTCGTCGCCCCGGGCCTTTATTCGCACGAGAAGAAGATGGTGCTGCCGCTGGTGGTCTCGAGCACCATCCTGTTCATCGTCGGCGTGGCGTTCTGCTACTACCTGGTGATCCCGGGCATGTCGCAGTTCATCCAGATGTTCGCGCCCAAGAGCATCACCGCCGCGCCTGACATCGAACAGTACTTCGGTTTCGTGCTGACCCTGTTCCTGGTCTTCGGCATCGCCTTCGAGGTGCCGATCGCGGTGATCGTGCTGGTGCGCATCGGCGTCGTCAGCATCGAGCAGCTGCAGAAGGCGCGCGGCTACTTC
>CAZWUR010000130.1:0-5569 GCA_964637205.1 uncultured Rubrivivax sp. | reverse complement strand
GCGCGACGGTGCTCGCGCACGGCCGGCACGACAAGGTGCGCATCTTCAAGATGCGTCGCCGCAAGCATTACCAGAAGCATGGCGGCCACCGCCAGAACTACACCGAGCTGCAGATCGGCGCGGTGAACGGCTGAAGGAGCACTGAACCATGGCACAGAAAAAGGGCGGCGGCTCCACCCGCAACGGACGCGACTCCAAGCCGAAGATGCTCGGCGTGAAGGTGTTCGGCGGCCAGGCGATCAACGCCGGTTCGATCATCGTGCGCCAGCGCGGCACCCGGTTCCACGCCGGCAGCAATGTCGGCATGGGCCGCGATCACACGCTGTTCGCGCTCATCGACGGCACCGTGTCCTTCAAGGTCAAGGGCCCGGACAACAACCAGACGGTGTTCGTCACGCCGGTCTGAGCCCGGCCCGGGATGCACACCGAAGCCCCGGCCCGCCGGGGCTTTGTCATTTGCAGGAGGGATGCGCCATGAAGTTCGTCGACGAAGCCGTGATCGACATCGTCGCCGGCAACGGTGGCGCCGGCTGCGTGAGCTTCCGGCGCGAGAAGTTCATCCCCTTCGGCGGCCCGAACGGGGGCGACGGGGGGCGCGGCGGCAGCGTCTGGATGGTGGCCGACCCGAACATCAACACCCTGATCGACTACCGCTACACACGCCGCTTCGAGGCGAAGAACGGCGAGGCCGGACGCGGCTCGGACCAGTTCGGTGCGGCCGGCGACGACATCGTGCTGCGCGTGCCGGTGGGCACCCTGGTGAAGGATTTCGAGACCGGTGAGCCGGTGGTCGAACTGCTGCTGCCGCACGAACCTGTGCTCGTGCTCAAGGGTGGCGATGGCGGCTTCGGCAACCTGCACTACAAGACCAGCACCAACCGCAGCCCGCGCCAGAAGACGCCGGGCTGGCCGGGCGAGGCGCGCAAGGTGCGCATGGAACTGCGCGTGCTGGCCGACGTGGGCCTGCTCGGCATGCCCAATGCCGGCAAGAGCACCCTGATCGCCGCGGTGTCCAATGCGCGGCCGAAGATCGCCGACTACCCCTTCACCACGCTGCATCCGAACCTGGGCGTCGTGCGCCTGGGGCCGGAGCGCAGCTTCGTGATCGCCGACATCCCGGGCCTGATCGAAGGTGCGTCCGAGGGCGCCGGTCTCGGCCACCGGTTTCTGCGCCACCTGCAGCGCACGCGGCTGCTGCTGCACATCGTCGATCTGGCACCTTTCGACGACGTCGATCCGGTCAAGCAGGCGCGGGCCATCGTCGCCGAGCTGAAGAAGTACGACCCGGCCTTGCACGCCAAGCCGCGCTGGCTGGTGCTGAACAAGCTGGACATGGTGCCCGCGGCCGAAACCGAAGCACGCGTGAAGGACTTCGTGCGCCGTCTGCGCTGGAAGGGCCCGGTGTTCCAGATCTCGGCGCTGACGCGCGACGGTCTGCAGGCGCTGATGGAGGCAATCTGGGCTCAGGTTGCCGCCGAGCGGGTCGAGATCGTCGAGCCCGACCGGCGTTTCGACCCATCTGCCGCGACACCATGAGTGCTGCCGCACGGCTGCTGCGAAGGGTGCAACCCGGCGCGTCCGGCGCGACCGCGCGCAGCGCGAGGCTGGCCGGATGAGCGTCGTCGCGCGCGCCAGGCGCATCGTCGTCAAGGTCGGCTCCAGCCTCGTCACCAATGAAGGCCGCGGTGTCGACGCCGAGGCCATCGGCAACTGGTCGCGCCAGCTCGCCGCGCTGGCCACCCAGGGCCGCGAACTGGTGATGGTGTCCAGCGGCGCCATTGCCGAAGGCATGAAGCGCCTGGGCTGGACGACGCGGCCGAAGGAACTGCACGAACTGCAGGCCGCCGCCGCGGTGGGCCAGATGGGCCTGGTGCAGATGTACGAGACCCAGCTGCGCGCGCAGGGCATGGCCAGCGCCCAGGTGCTGCTGACGCATGCCGACCTGGCCGACCGCGAGCGCTACCTGAACGCACGCTCGACCCTGCTCACCCTGCTGGCGATGCGCGTGATCCCGGTGATCAACGAAAACGACACCGTCGTCAATGACGAGATCAAGTTCGGCGACAACGACACCCTGGGCGCGCTGGTGGCCAACCTCGTCGAAGCCGACGTGCTGATCATCCTGACCGACCAGGCCGGTCTGTACGCCGCCGACCCGCGCAAGGACCCGTCGGCCACCCTGATCGCCGAGGCGCGGGCCGGCGACCCGGCGCTCGAGCGCATGGCCGGCGGCGCCGGCAGTGCGATCGGCCGCGGCGGCATGCTGACCAAGGTGCTGGCCGCCAAGCGTGCGGCCGGCAGCGGCGCGAGCACCGTGATCGCCAGCGGCCGCGAGCCCGACGTGCTGCTGCGCCTGGCCGGTGGCGAGCCGATCGGAACGGCCTTGCTGGCCGCCACGGCAAAGCAGGCCGCGCGCAAGCGCTGGATGCTCGACCAGCTGCAACTGCGCGGTGCGGTGACCGTGGACGCGGGTGCCGCGGCCAAGGTGCGCGACGAAGGCAAGAGCCTGCTGCCGGTGGGCGTGACCGCCGTGACGGGCGACTTCGAGCGTGGTGACGTGATCGCGGTGCTCGACGCCGAAGGCCAGGAGATCGCTCGCGGCCTGAGCAACTACGCGGCCGGCGAAGCACGGCGCATCGCGCGCCAGCCCTCGAGCCGGATCGCCGAGCTGCTGGGCTACGTCAACGAGCGTGAACTGATCCACCGCACGAACCTCGTGCGGCGCTGAGTGGCCGCTCAGTTCGCCGGCGGTTCGCCGGCGGCGGCGTCCAGGTGCGGGTCCTGTCGACGGTCGCGCATGCCGGCACGCAGATAGCGGTTGTGGTGCTGCGTGCGTGGCAGGAAACGCGCCAGTTCGGTGAGTGCCGTCTCGTAGACACCGCGCTTGAATTCGATCACCACGTCCAGCGGCACCCAGTAGTCGTTCCAGCGCCAGGCGTCGAACTCGGGGTGGTTGGTGGCGCGCAGGTTCATGTCGCTGTCGCGACCGACCATGCGCAGCAGAAACCAGATCTGCTTCTGCCCGCGGTAGTGGCCGCGGGCATCCTTGCGGATGAAATGTTCGGGCACCTCGTAGCGCAGCCAGTCGCGCGTGCGGGCCAGAATCTGCACATGTTCGGGCAGCAGCCCGACTTCTTCGTGCAGTTCACGGAGCATCGCCTGCTCCGGCGTCTCGCCGTGCTTGATCCCGCCCTGCGGGAACTGCCATGAGTGTGTCCGCAGGCGCTTGCCCCAGAACACCTGGTTGCGCGCGTTGAGCAGGATGATGCCGACGTTGGGCCTGAAGCCTTCCCTGTCGAGCATAATCTGACCCCAATTTTTCGATTGATTTCATTATGGCACCGCCCTGGTGCCGGGCGACAGCCACGATTTCCCGCAGCAGCTGTGCCGAGCCCCTTCTACCCCTCACCGGACCCCGATGAAAGCCTCCCGTTTTTTCGTCAGCACCCTCAAGGAAGCGCCCGCCGATGCCGAGGTGGTCAGCCACCGGCTGATGATGCGCGCGGGCCTGATCAAGCGCCTGTCGGCCGGCATCTACAGCTACATGCCGATGGGCCTGCGCGTGATCCGCAGGGTCGAGGCCATCATCCGCGAGGAGATGGACCGTGCCGGTGCCGTCGAGTTGCTGATGCCTGTGGTGCAGCCCGCCGAACTGTGGCAGGAGACGGGGCGCTTCGACAAGATGGGCCCCGAACTGCTGCGCGTGAAGGACCGGCACGCGCGCGACTTCATCATCCAGCCGACCAGCGAAGAGGTGATCACGGACATCGCCCGCCAGGAATTGCGCAGCTACAAGCAGCTGCCGCGGAATTTCTATCACGTCCAGACCAAGTTCCGTGACGAGCGCCGGCCGCGCTTCGGCGTCATGCGCGGCCGCGAGTTCACGATGAAGGACGCCTACTCCTTCGACCGTGACAAGGCGGGCGCGGCGGCAAGCTACGAGGCGATGTTCGAGGCCTACAAGCGCATCTTCGATCGTTTCGGCCTGCAGTACCGTGCCGTGGCTGCCGACACCGGCGCCATCGGCGGTGATCTGTCGCACGAGTTCCAGGTCATCGCCGACACCGGCGAGGACGCCATCGTCTACTGCCCCGACAGCGACTACGCGGCGAATATGGAGCTTGCCGAGGCGGTGGCCCCGGCCGCGCCGCGCGCCGCGCCTGCCCAGGCGCTGACCAAGACAGCCACGCCGGGCAAGAGCAGCTGCGAGCAGGTGGCCGAACTGCTGGCCCTGCCCCTGCAGCGCACGGTGAAGTCGCTGGTGCTGGCCACCGACACGCACAACGAGGCGGGCGACGTCGTCGGCGCCAGGCTCTGGCTGCTGCTGGTGCGCGGCGACCACAGCCTGAACGAAGTCAAGACCGGCAAGCTGCCCGGGCTGAAGGACGGCTGGCGCTTCGCCACCGCCGCCGAGATCGAGGGCCATTTCGGCTGCCAGCCCGGCTACCTCGGCCCCATCGGTCCGGTGAGGCCGGTGATGGTGATCGCCGACCGCACGGTGGCCGCGATGAGCGACTTCGTCTGCGGCGCGAACGACGCCGACTTCCACTACACCGGCGCCAACTGGGGCCGCGACCTGCCCGAGCCCGATCTGGTGGCCGACATCCGCAATGTGCTGGCGGGTGATCCGTCGCCCGACGGCAAGGGCCATCTTGCCATCCAGCGCGGCATCGAGGTCGGCCATGTGTTCTACCTCGGCACCAAGTACAGCGCGGCGATGAACGCGAACTACCTGGACGAGACCGGCAAGCCGCAGCCGATGGAAATGGGCTGCTACGGCATCGGCGTCACGCGCATCCTGGGGGCAGCCATCGAGCAGAACCACGACGATCGCGGCATCGTCTGGCCGGCGGCGATCGCCCCCTTCGAGCTCGTGCTCTGCCCGATCGGCTACGAGCGCAGCGCCGAGGTGCGAGCGGCGGCCGACCGTCTGCACGACGAACTTTCCGGTGCCGGGCTGGACGTGATCCTCGACGACCGCGGCGAGCGCCCGGGCGCGATGTTCGCCGACTGGGAGCTGATCGGCGTGCCCTGGCGCGTGGTGATCTCCGAGCGCGGCCTGAAGGCCGGCACGCTCGAGATCCAGGGCCGCCGCGAGACCGAGGCCAGCGTGGTGCCGGTGGCCGAGGCGGGCGCCTTCGTGCAGGCGCGCCTGCGCCCATGATCCGGCGGCGCGCGCTGGGCGCGCTGCCGCTGCTGTGCTGGCACGGCGCAAGGGCCGGCAACCAGATCGAGGAGCCGCTGGCCGACAGCGTGCGTGGTGCACTGGCCGCCGCGGTGGCCCAGGACGCGCCGCCCAAGCCGGCCTTCGACGATATCGAGGACCGTCTGGCCTATCTGCGCTGGCTGGGTGCGACGAGCGAGAAGCTCAAGCGCCGCAAGGCCGAACACCATACGCGCGTGGAGTTCCTGCAGACCCTGTGGTACGAAAGCCGTCGCGCCGGGCTCGAGAGCTCGCTCGTGCTCGGCCTGATCCAGGTCGAGAGCGGATTCCGCAAGTACGCGATCAGCCGTGCCGGCGCGCGCGGCTACATGCAGGTGATGCCCTTCTGGGCGCGCCTGATCGGCG
>CAZWUR010000129.1:0-5633 GCA_964637205.1 uncultured Rubrivivax sp. | reverse complement strand
GCCGGCTGCGACTGGGTGCGCCATGCGCGCACGATCCTCATCACCGGCGCCACCGATCACGCGACATGATGCTCACCTCACCACGTTATTGAATATCAAGACAAATTTGTCGAGGATCTTCTGGGAACGGGCCTTTTACAGGTGCGTATTTCGGCGAACGTGACCGACGATTTCGGAAGCGTGACCGGTTTCGCGTCGGTGCTGGGTTGCGCGGGGAAGATTGTAGGTTTGAGGTTGTGCTTTGGGGGTGATGTACCTCCGAAGTTGGCGTGTGTCGTCGCCCCGAAGGCTGAGCGAAGAGCCGGGTTTTTGGCTACTTTTCTTGCCTTGTTGAACCTGTCGTGGTGGGGCCCTGTGGAGCTTGTGCGCAGCCGGCGGCCTGTGGGTGGACGCGTGGGCAACCCGCAGGGTTGTCCATCCGGCCCTCCACAGGTGAGCGCCTCAGCGCTCAGCCGGGAAGCCCGCGCCAGCGGGCCTGTGCACAAATCCATAGGGCAGCTCGCGGCTACGGCTGGTCAGTGCCGGCACCAGCTGGGGCCGGCGTGTCGGCCGTGGTGGCCGCGCCGCCGGCCTTGGGCGGCCGCAAGGACTTGCCCTTGAGCTGCAGCCGCTGGCTGCGCGACAGCAGTCGGTCCAGGATCGCGTCGGCGATGGTCGCGTCGCCGATCCAGGCATGCCAGTGCTCGATGGGCAACTGGCTGGTGACGATGGTCGCGCGCGTGCCGGCGCGGTCGTCGATGATCTCCATCAGGTCCGAGCGCGTGGGTGCGTCCATTGCGGTCATGCCCCAGTCGTCGAGGACCAAGACTTCAGTGCGCGCCACCGTGGCCAGCCAGCGCGAGAACCCACCATTGCCGTGCAGGATGCGCAGTTCTTCGGCCAGGCGCGGTACACGCAGGTACAGCGCCGAGTGACCTCTGCGGCAGGCGTACTGCGCCAATGCACAGGCCAGCCACGACTTGCCCGACCCCGTGGGTCCCGTGGCCAGGATCGCCGTGCCGTCCTCGACCCAGCGCGACAGCGCCAGACTCATCAGCGTGCTGCGCTCGAAGCCGCGTCCGGCGCGGCCATCGACGTCTTCGATGCACGCCTGCGGATACTTCAGGCCGGCGCGCTTGAGCAGCGCGGCGCGGCGCTTGTCGCCGCGGTGGTGGACCTCGCGGTCGACCATCAGCGCCAGCCGCTCCTCGAAGCTCAGCGTCGTGCCGGCGCCGCCGGCGAGTTGCTCCTCGACGGCCTGCAGCATGCCGGCGAGCTTGAGATCGCGCAGCTGCGCCAGGGTGGTGTTCATCATCATGATCGGATCCTTGGGTTGTGTTGTCGTCGTGGTCGGCGGCGTCAATGGAAGTAGCTCGCGCCGCGCAGGTTGTCGTGCTCGGGTGCGACCCACTGCGGCTCGCTGGGCGCGGGCTCGACGAGGTCGGCGCCGTTGTTCAAGATGTCGCGCACCTGGCGGTAGTAGCCCGCGCCAAGTCCGAGCGCCAACGCGCAGGCGGCCTCCAGTCGTGCCGGCCCGTAGCGCTTGGCCAGGCTGAGCAGTCCCAGGCAGCTGCGGTAGCCGTGCTCGGGATGACGGAATCGCTGCAGCAGTTGGGTGACGAAGGCTTGCGTGCTCGGGCCGACCTCGCCGCCCCAATGGATCAGCCGCTGGGGCGTCCACTGCTTGTGCGCGCGGTGCGCCGCCGGCATGTGCTCGTCCAGCGTGGTGAAGCCGCCGCGCCGGGCGCTGCGCGCGTGGCAGGCCACGCGCTGGCCCCGGTGCAGCACCTCCACCAGCGCGTCGGTGATGCGTGCCTCCAGCTCCAGCCCCACCAGCGCATGCGGCACGCTGTAGCGGTGCCAGTCGATCTCGACGTGGTAGTCGATGTGCGCGCGCACAGTCTTGAACGTGGCCCACTGCCAGTGCTGCGGCGGCAAGCTCGACAGCGCCGGCGCATCCAGGGTTGCGAACAGGCTGGCGCGGCTGGCGTCGATCTTCTGGAAGCGCCGTTCGTTCAGCGCCGGCAGCAGCTGGCGAATAGCCGCGTCGGCGGCATGCACGTCGGCCAGCACGGTGTGGCGCAGCCGCGCCAGAATCCAGCGGGTGACGACTTGCACCGCGGATTCCGCGGTGGCCTTGTCCTTTGGCGAATACGGCCGCGCCGGCAGGAACGAGACGTTGTAGTGGCGGGCGAACTCGCGCACCGTCGCGTTCAGCTTGGGCTCGTAGCGGCAGGCATCGGACACCAGCGCGCGCGGGTTGTCCGGCACGATGAGTTGGGGGCAGCCACCGTAGAAGGTCAGCGCTCGGGCCAGCGCACCCAACCACGAACGCATGCTCTGGTCGGTCGTGGCGCAGGCGAAGGTGTAGCTGGACGCACCCATGGCGGCGACGAAGACCTGGGCTCGCGATCCGTCGGCCAGCGCCAGGGTCGGCCCGGCATAGTCGATGAACAGCTTCTCGCCAGCGCGCCGGTGCTGACGCATCGAGCGCTTGAGCGACTTGGCGAAGCGCTTGTAGTACCCGCAAAACTGCGTGTACGCCCAGGTGCGACGGCCTTCGTTGGCGGCGCGGTACTCGGCCCACAACAGCAGCAGTGTCACGCCCTTGCGGCGCAGCTCGACGTGCACATGGGCGTAGTCGGGTTCGACGAGGTCGTCGTCGCCACCACGCCCGAGCAGCCGGCGCTCCAGCGCGGCTTCGTCCAGTTCGTCGATGGCCGTGCAGTCCAGCCCGGCGGCGCCGGCCAGGCCGAGGTACTTGGCGACCACTCCCTTGGAGATGGCCAGGCTGCGCGCAATGCGCTCGTGCGACAGGCCGCCTTGGTGTTTAAGTCTGAGGATGTCCTTGATCATGCGTATGTCCATTCGTTGCTGCGGCATCGGCTCTCCGGCCAAAAAGGCCGTGAGGCTAGGCCCCAGCGGTGGTTCATACGCAACACCAACACCGACCCCTTGACAGGTCGGCATCCGCCGTCAGTTGGGTGCAAAAACTCCGGCGGTCACGTCACCGGCTTGGCCGGTCACGCTTCCGAAATCGGCGGTCACGATGCCGAAACGGGCGGTCACGTTGGTCCGAAATACGCAACAGGCGCTGCGACGGCTGCACGGACCTCAGGCCGCTGAACATCGGCGGCCTTGATAACCCAAGGAGCTCCCTTGCAGGCTTGTGAGGCCTGCAGCGCACCAGTGCCAATCATGCGCAACACCGTCATCTTGCTCGTGCCCAGAATGTCGGCAGCTTGCTCCAGAGTCAGCTCGCCCCGCGCTTCGCGTTCGCCGGACTTGTAGACCGCGATGTGGTGGTCGCTCCTGAACGAGCGCACGCGCATCTCGGTCCAAGTGTGGCCCTTGGCGGTCCGATGACCAAGACGGTTCAGCAGCGATGCGATCGTGCCGTCCGTCAGCTGGCGGGCCAACTGCGTAATCAATGTTTGGACCTCGACATTCGTGGTCCAGCGGTGCTGCCCGGTGCGGTTCTTCACCACGCTCAATTCGGTGTGGTCCCCGCCCTGCCAATGGACGATGAGTCCGATACGCGACTCGTCGATGCGTGCAACGATCTCTCTGATGACGCTGCGCAAGATGCGCTTGCGCACTTCGTTGCCGGCCGCAGGGTGCGACCACGCGCGCGGCAAGTCAGTGCCCAGGGCGATCAGCTCGTCGCGTTGTCCGGGCGTCAGGCCTGGGCCGACCTGGGCCTGCAGCGCCTCGATCTCTGCCTGGCGCTGCGAGACCTGCGCCAGACGCTCGTTCCAGCGCCGTTCGAGTTCGGCGGCGACAAGTCGGTTGCCCGGGTCGACCGCATCAAACTGCCGCTGCGCTCGCGCCGCCTCGAAGCGCACTTGCTCCAAGGCCAATTCGAGTTGCCTGCGCTTGGCATGCACATCGTCGGCACGTTGCTCAATGGCGTGCATGGCGGCCTGCACCCCGACCGGTGTGAGCAGGGCCAGAACTTCGCAAGAGACCGCCTCGTCCACGCGCAGCGATCCGAACGAGATGCAGCTGTGCGGCGAGCCGTGATTGATCGCAGCGCCCTTGCAGTGGTAGCGGGCCGTGTCGCCATCGCTGCCGCTGTAGGCCACGTGCAGCTTGCGGCCGCAGTGCGCGCACCGCAGAAGCCCTGCCAGCAGCGCTTCGCCGCGCCGCAGTGCGCCGCGGGCCATGCCGCCGCGCATGTTGGTGTTGTCGGCGATCACACGCTGATTGTGTTCGTAGGTTTGCCAGTCAATGTAGCCCTCGTGGTGCTCCTGGATCAAGACCTGCCAGTGCTCCTGCGCGCGGCGATGGCCGCGTACGACGCGCTTGCGACCGGCTTCGATGCGCACCCGCGTCTCGGTGCGACCAAACGCATAGGCGCCGGCGTAGACCGGATTGGTCAGTATCTTGAGCACAGTGTTGTAGACCGGCAGGCGCCAGAGCACCGTGCGCCGGCCCTCTTCGTAGACTGCCGCAGGCAGTTCGACTCGCTCTTGCCGGAACCACAGCAGCACCTGGCGCACGCTGCCGGCCTGCGTGAAGCGGTGGAACACGGCCGCGATCGCCTCGCGGATGCGTAGATCAGCGTCGAGTTCGATCCGGTCACCTTCGCTGCGAACGAACCCGATGGCCACCGTCGTGTGCAAGTCGCCCCTGGCCGCCTTGAGCTTGAGCGCCTCAACAGATCGCTGGCGCAGCAGCGACAGCTCCATCTCCGACATGGTTCCCTTCATGCCCAGCAGCAGCCGGTCGTTGACGCTTCGCGGGTCATAGACGCCGTCCTCATCGACGAGGACGCTGCCGACCAATGCGCAAAACTCCAGCAGCGTGTGCCAGTCACGACCGTTGCGTGCCAGACGAGAGGCCTCGATGGACACCACTGCGCCGACCTGGCCGCTGCAAATCGCCGCCAGCAACCGCTCGAAACCCGGTCGTGCGACGCCACCGGCGGACACGCCAAGGTCATCATCGATCACCACCACTTCGGTCCAACCGAGTGCGCGCGCTCGATCAGCCAGGGCGTACTGGCGCCGACGACTCTCGTGGTTATGACGCAGCTGATCGGCAGTGGACTGGCGCACGTACACGTAGGCGCCGCGCGCCAAGTGCTCAGGACTTATCTTGCTCATCGTCATTCTCCAGTGGGTGAGCGCTCGCGGCGTGGCTTGCCACCCGCCACAACAACTGGCTCAGCAGATCGACCAGTTCGTTGTGATGCAACTGCAGGCTTGTCAACGGCCTGGGCGCCGCCGCGCTGTCGAACAAGTCGGGTTGAACGAGCGGGCGTGCCCGCGATGGGGGGGGCTTCATCGACGCCTCCGTGGGGCAGAGCTGAGGTCGATGAAGATAGGACGGTGTCGAGTTCCCGCCGCAATGCGCGCAGCGAACTCAACAGCAGCCGCGGCGGCGAGCGCGTCGGCACATCGCCCGCCGTGGGCAGCGTCATCCACTGCGGCAGATGCGCCCTCGTGCCATCGGGCTGCCGCACGATCAGGAAGTCGTCAGTGCCGTGCCTGGACCGGCCGAGCACTTCGACTTCGAGACCTACCCGGAGGTGGAATGGATAGTTGATGCGAACCAGCTCTACAAGCTGTTCGCGGGCAGTATGTGACTGCTTCGCCCGGCACCGGCAAGACGTGGCTGTCGTGTGCGTTGGCGCAGCAGGCCGCGCGCAA
>CAZWUR010000128.1:0-5746 GCA_964637205.1 uncultured Rubrivivax sp. | reverse complement strand
CTGCGCTCGCCGTCGCACCACTCGTCGATCAGCATCTCGTAGAAGGCCTTGCGCGACAGCACGTCCAGGCCGAGCGTGGGCTCGTCGAGAATCATCAGGCGTGCGTCGATGCTGGCCACCAGAGCCAGATGGGCCTGCGCCACCATGCCCTTGGACAGGTTCTTCACCTTGTCCGACAGCTTGACGCTGCTGCGCTTGAGCAGGTTGCGCGCACGGTCAGCGGAAAACCGCGGGTGCAGACCGCTCATCAGGGTGATCAGTTCCGACACGCGGGCCCAGCGCGGCAGGATCGCCACGTCGGGGATGTAGCAGGCCGACTGCAGCAGTGCGACACGCTCGCGCACCGGGTGCAGGCCCAGGACCGTCAGTTCGCCCTCGGCCGCCTTGAGCCCGACCAGGGCCTTCATCAGGGTGGTCTTGCCCGCGCCGTTGTGGCCGAGCAGGCCGATCACCCGGCCCTTGGGGATCGCGAGGCTGAGGTCGTCGATCGCCGCCTTGGCGCCGTAGCGCAGGCTCAGGCCTTTCGCCTGCACCAGCAGGTCCGTGCTCATCGGGAGTCCTCCCAGGAAAGTTGTTCGAGGTTGATGTCCAGCCGTTTCAGCCGCTCGCGCAGGCGCGGCCACTCGCTGTGCAGGAAACGTTCACGCTCGGCCGCCTTCAGCCGCGCCCGGGCCCCGGGGCGCACGAAGACGCCCAGGCCGCGGCGGGTTTCGACGAGATTGGCGTCGGCCAGGGCCTGCAGGGCGCGGTTGACGGTCAGCGGGTTCAGCAGATGTTCGCCGGCCAGCACACGCACAGAAGGCAGGGCCTCGCCTTCGGGTGGCTGGCCATCGAGCAGCCGCGCGGCCAGCAGGTCGGCCAGCTGCTGGTAGATCGGTTGTCGGTCGTCCCAGGTGGTCATCGGGGGGTCCGCCGGTGTGTTGCTGAGGTAACACACCATATCGGTTCGCCCGGCACCTGCGAAGCGCCATCCGACAGGCTGCAGCGGCGCGCGACGGACTGCAGGCGCCGTCGGCGCGGCGCTACAGCGAGGCGGCGAGCATCGCCCGGTAGTCGTCGCGGCTGGCTTCGCGCGGATTGGTCGCGTGGCAGTGGTCGACCATCGCGCCGTCGATCACGCGCTCGAACAGGTCCTCGCCGACGCCCATCGCGCGCAGCCCGCACGGCAGGCCCAGGCGGGCGTTGAGATCGCGCAGGGCCTCGGCCAGCTCGGTGCCGTGCGCGTCGCAGCCCGGCAGACCGATCGCCTGCGCCATGCGCTGCAGGCGCCGATCGCGCTGGATCGACTCGGCATCGGCATTGAACAGCAGCACCGCCGGCAGGAAGACGGCGTTCAAGGTGCCATGGTGCAGGCGCGGATTCACGCCGCCCAGGCTGTGGCTCAGCGAATGCACGCAGCCCAGGCCCTTCTGGAAGGCCAGCGCACCCTGGGCGCTGGCGCTCATCATGTTCCAGCGGGCCTCGAGGTCGCTGCCGTCGCGGGTGGCGCGCTCCACATGCGCCCAGCCGCGCCACAGGCCGTCGAGCGCGATGCCGTCGGCCGGCGGGTTCAGGGCCGGCGCCATGAAGGTCTCCATGCAGTGCGCAATGGCATCCATGCCGGTGGCCGCGGTCAGCAGCGGGGGCAGGCCGAGCGTGAGCTCGGGGTCGAGGATTGCGGTCTTGGGCACCAGATGCCAGCTGTGGAAGCCGAGCTTGCGCCCGTCGTCGACGATGAGGATGGCGCCGCGTGCCACCTCGCTGCCGGTGCCGGCGGTGGTCGGCACGGCGATCAGCGGCAGCACACGCTCGCTGATCTTCGGGCTTCCGCCTTCGATCGTCGCGTAGGTCTTCAGCGGGCCGTCGTGGGTGGCGGCGATGGCCACGCCCTTGGCCAGGTCGATGCTCGAGCCGCCGCCCACGGCCACCAGGCCGTCGCAGCCCTCGCGCCGCAGCAGTTCCACCGCGGCGCGCACGCCGGTTTCGGTGGGGTTGGACGGCGTGGCGTCGAACACCGCATGCGGCAGGCCGCCGAGCGCGCCCAGCGCGCGCTGCAGCACGCCCGCGTCGCGCACACCGGGGTCGCTGACCACCAGCGGGCGGCGCATGCCGGTGCGCTCACATTCGGCCGGCAGATGGCGCACCGCGCCATGCTCGATCTCGATCTGGGTGATGTACAGGATGCGGCTCATGGCTTGAGTATCCTTGTGACCCCGCCCGTGTGGAATCCGCACAAGCCTTGAGCACCCACTTGCTGAACCCGGCGATGGCCGGCCTGCTGGACCGCATCCACCGCGCCCGGCGGCCGGCCCTGCAGACGCTGACACCCGCGGCCGCACGCGCCGCCTATGTGGCGGCGGCTGAAGTCCTGGAGCCGCCGCGTGCCGCCTTGCCGCGCGTGGAGGACCTGGTCGTGGCCGGCCGCCCGGCGCGCCTGTACGCGGCCGGCACCGGCCGCCTGCCGCTGCTGCTGTATCTGCACGGCGGCGGTTTCGTGATCGGCGGCCTGGAGACCCACGACAGCCTGTGCCGCCAGCTGGCATTGCGCAGCGGCGGCGCGGTGCTGGCGCTGGACTACCGGCTGGCGCCGGAGCACCCGTTCCCGGCCGCCGTGGACGACAGCTGGGGCGCGCTCGAATGGCTGGCCGGCCAGGCCGGAAGCCTGGGACTGGACGCATCGCGGCTGGCCATCGGCGGCGACAGCGCCGGCGGCACGCTGGCCGCGGTGGCGGCGATCCACGCACGCGACCGCGGTCTGCGGCTGGCCCTGCAGCTGCTGATCACGCCGGGCACCGCGGCCCAGGCCGACAGCGGCTCGCACCGGCTGTTCGGCAACGGCTTCCTGCTCGACGCGGCGGCCATCGCCTGGTTCTTCGATCAGTACATTCCGCAGCGGCAGCGGCACGACTGGCGCTTTGCGCCGCTGGAAGCGCCGGACCTGGACGGCGTGGCCCCGGCCTGCCTGCTGCTCGCCGAATGCGACCCCCTGGTCGACGAGGGCCTGGCCTATGGCGACCGCCTGCGTGCCGCCGGCGTGCCGGTGCAGCTCGAGATCGGCCGCGGGCTGACCCACGATTTCATCAAGATGGGCCGTGTGCTGAAGCAGGCCGGTGTTTTTCAACAAGTCGCAGCCGATGCGCTCATGCAAGCCTGGAACCATGAACCGCACTGACTTCCGATTCGCCGAGCGTCTGCGCGTGCGCTGGGTCGAGGTGGACCTGCAGAAGATCGTCTTCAACGGCCACTACCTGATGTACTTCGACACCGCGGTGGCCGGCTGGTGGCGCGCGATGGCCCTGCCCTACGAACAGACGATGCACGAGCTCGGAGGCGACTTCTTCGTGCGCAAGGCCAGCATCGAATACGAAGGCCCGGCGCGCTACGACGAACCGCTGGAAGTCGGCATCCGCTGCGCGCGCATCGGCAGCAGCTCGATGCTGCTGCACGGCGCGGTGTTCCGCGACGGCCGCCGGCTGGTCACCGGCGAGCTGGTCTACGTCTATGCCGACCCGGCAAGCCATCGCCCGATGCCGGTGCCCGAACCCTTGCGTGCACTGTTCCAGGGCTTCGACGCCGGCGAGCCGGTGCTCGATGTGCAGCTCGGCAACTGGGACACGCTGGGCCGGCAGGCGCAGCCGATCCGCCAGGCGGTGTTCATCGACGAGCAGGGCATTCCCGCCGAGCTGGAGTACGACGCCGCCGATGCGTCGGCGCTGCATGCGGTGGCGGTCAACCGGCTGGGCCGGGCGGTGGCCACCGGGCGGCTGCTCGAGCATGCCCCGGGCGTGTCGAAGATCGGCCGCATGGCGGTGATCCGGCCGCTGCGTGGCGGCGGTGCCGGCGCGGCCGTGCTGCAGGCCCTGGTGGACGCGGCGCGCGGCCGGGGCGACAGCGAGCTGATCCTGCATGCCCAGGCCAGCGCGGTGGGTTTCTACGCGCGGCGTGGTTTTCGGCCGGTGGGCGCGGCGTTCGAGGAAGCCGGCATCCCGCACCAGGCGATGGCGCTCGGTCTGAGCTGACGGTTCCGAAGGTTTTGGTGCGGCGGGCTCAGGCCGGTTCGGTCGGCAGCGCATAGGGCAGGCTGCCCAGGCGCAGCACCGGGCCCTCGGGCGACCCGGCGTGCAGCGTTTCGCCGACGGCGGCGAGCTTGAGCTCCACCAGGGCCGCCGGCTCGAGGCCGGCCGGCGCCGCCGCCAGCACCACCATGCCCGCGGGCTGCTCCGGCTCGCTGGCGGCAAAGACCTCCTGCCCCGGCTGCAGCGCCAGCGCAGCGCTGAGCACCTGGGCGCGGCGCTTGGTCGTGCCGCGGTACTGGCTGCGCGCCACCACCTCCTGGCCCGGGAAGCAGCCCTTCTGGAAGTTCACGCCGCCGATCAATTCGAAGTTGATCATCTGCGGCACGAACTGCTCGGCCGTCGCCGCCACGATGCGCGGGATGCCGCTGCGCGCCTCCAGCCAGCGCCAGAGTTCGGGGTCGAGCGCCGGCCCCTGCGGCGGCGGTCCGGCCAGCAGCGCGCGCGCCACGCCGTCCACCGGCGGCAGCTGCACGATCCGCTGTTCAGCCACCGTCCAGGGTGCGCCCGCCGGTGCCGCGCTGCCCAGCAGGCCGTGCAGCGGCAGTTCGGCCGAGGCATCGCTGAGCTTGCACTTGGCGCGCAGAACGAACATCGACAGGCGCTTCAGCGTGGCCGGCAACAGGTCGGCGCTGCAGGCCAGCAGCAGGTCGTCGTCGGCGTCGGCCCAGACCACGAAGCTCGCCAGCAGGCGGCCCTTGACGCTGCAGTAGCCGGCCAGGCGGGCTTCGCCCGCGGCCAGCTGCAGCATGTCCTGCGTCAGCTGGCCATGCAGGAAGCTGCGTGCATCCGGGCCGCTGGCGCGGATCAGGCCCCAGTCGGGCAGCGGGGTCACGCCGTCGAAGGCGGGCAGGGCGGAAGAGGTACTCATGCGCTGATTATCATTTCGACCGTGATACCCCCACCCGGCCGACGCGCATCATGGATTCGCCGCATCGCCTCGGCCCTGCTGGCCGGGCTGCTGGCCGCAGCCGTCTTGGCCGGCGGCGCCGCCTGGTGGGCCTGGCGCTGGCTGGATCAGCCCCTGGCCCTGCGCCGGCCGACGGTGGAGCTGTCGGTGGAGCCGGGCACGCCACCGCGCACGGTGGCCGAGGCCTGGGTGCAGGCCGGCATCGACACCGATGCCCGGCTCCTGTTCTGGTGGTTTCGCCTGTCGGGTGAATCGCGGCGCATCCGCGCCGGCAGCTACGAGGTCGAGACCGGGGTCAGCCCGCGCAGCCTGCTCGACACGATGGTCCAGGGGCGCGAGACCCTGCTCGCGCTGCGCCTGCCCGAAGGCGCAACGCTGCGCGAATGGCGCCGCCTGCTGGCCGCCGCGCCGGATCTCAAACCCGCCACCGCCGACCTCGATGACCGGGCCCTGCTCGCCGCCGTGGGCGCGCCGGCCGACGGGCCGCCCTGGGCCGAAGGCCGCTTCTACCCCGACACCTATGCCTACAGCCGCAGGGTCAGCGACCTCACCGTGCTGCGCCGTGCCTTCGCCGCGATGCAGCGCCATCTGCAGACCGAATGGGCGGCACGGGCTCCGGACCTGCCGCTGACGTCGCCCGAGGACGCGCTGATCCTGGCCTCGATCATCGAAAAGGAGACCGGCCGCGCCGACGAGCGCGCCCTGGTGGCCGCGGTGTTCATCAACCGCCTGCGCATCGGCATGCCGCTGCAGACCGACCCGACGGTGATCTACGGCCTGGGCG
>CAZWUR010000127.1:0-5803 GCA_964637205.1 uncultured Rubrivivax sp. | reverse complement strand
TCGAGGTCGACGAGGCGATGTTCCTCGGCGGCCTGCCCAAGGGCGCCTTCCTGCGCGAGTTCGAGCCCGACTTCTTCTTCGACGACCAGACCGGCCATGTGGAGAGCGCCGCCGGGCATGTGCCGGCCGGGCATGTGGCCGCCGGCGTGCGCAACGACGGCTGAGGCGCGGCTCGCGCGCCGCGCTTCAGGCCAGCCAGCGGCGCAGCGCGGCGTCGACCGCCGGGTGGTCCAGCAGGTCCCAGTGGTTGGCCTGCGTGACGACGAGCCGGTGGTCGGCCGGCAGCGTCAACGCAAGGGCCGGGTCGGCGTGTTCGCCCAGCGCGCTGGCCAGCGGGACGAGGCCGTCGCCGAGCAGGCGCTGGCGCAGGCGATGCCGCAGGCTGCCCTGCAGCTCGGCCGAAGCGGCCGTGGTGGCGGCCACGAAATACACCTCGACGCCGCGCGGCAGCGGCGTCGGGCGGCGGTCGTCGTGCGCCTGCCGGTGGCGGTCGTGCGGCTGCCCGTCGGCGTCGCGCAGGTTGCCGTAGCGCAGATCGGTGATGCCGGCGCTGCGTTGTTTGCCCAGGCGGGCCAGCGGTGCGGCATAGGGCGAAACGCCGAGCAGCACGTCGACCAGGCGGCCACCGCGCTCCAGCGGCGCGCCATGGTGCGGCGTGCCCAGGCAGACCAGGCGCGACAACTTGCGGCGCCAGGCCCTGCGCGCCCCCACCTGGCAGGCGCTGCGCGCCACCAGCCCGCCCATGCTGTGGCCGACGATCGCCAGCTCCTGCACCGGCACCGGCCAGCCGGCCACCAGTTCGGCCAGCCGGTCGGAGAACTCGCGCCCGTTCTGCGCCACATGCCGGCCGCTGTTGTAGTGCAGATAGACCGGGGTCCAGCCCGCGTCGCGCGCCAGCGTCTGGCCGTGGTCGTGGCCGTGGCGTGACCACTGCAGGTCGTTCATCGCCAGCCCGTGCACCAGCACCAGGATGCGCCCGCCGGGCGCCGGGCCGATGCGCTCGCGCCATGGTCGGCCGCCGATGCGCAGTTGCATCGGAATCGCCAGCGGGTTGCCATTGTCGGCCAGGTGGTCGCCCTGCACGCCGTTGAGTGCCGCGCGCCAGGCCTCGCGCCGGGGGGTCGACGGCGCATCGGTGTCCGGCAGCAGGGCGCCGGCCCATTCCAGCCCGTGGCCGACCAGGCGGGTCGTGCCGCGCACGGCGCCATACACCAAGCCGGTCAGGCCGTGGGTGCGGCCGGCCGGCGGGCTGCCCAGCGGCGCCGGTCGCGAGGCGATGGTGTGGTGCATCGCCTCGACGACGTCGGTGGCACCGGTGACCGCCTGCACGCCCAGGCGCAGCAGGCCGCGCACATCGTCGGCGTGCAGCGGCCAGCGGCGCGGGCGGACGGCTGCAGGCTGGGCGCCGGGCACCTCGAGAGCTTCGTTTGCCATGGCGGTGGACTGTGGGTGCCACCGCCGTCCACGGCAAGCGATGCTTTAGGGTGAGCGCTCCACGCCGAAGACCTTCCGCAGCCATCGGTGCCGCGAGCCGTACCGGGGATGGGCGATCGTCGTGGCCCGCAGGCGTGGCATCCGTCGGCCGACCCTGCCGCACCGGCCCGCATCGGCAAGACAAGCTGCGGGGTGCGCTCCCGTCCTGGCGTGCGGCCTGCGGGCCGCATCGAGTGCTTGCACATTCTCAAGCACCACAGGTCACGTCGTACTTGCGCCCGAGCGAGTTGCACACGATGCGGGCATCGAAGACCACGCCACCCTGGGCCGGCGCGCCCCTGAACATCATCACCGTGTTGCGCGAGCGTGGACGGCTGATGAAGGTCAGGCCGCCGCCATAGGTCGTGGTCTGCAGGCCGCCGCCCGAGACCGTGGTGAACGACTGGGCCGGGCTGGCCAGGGTGGCCACGTCCTCGCTGTGCCGGTCGTCGACGATCGCGAAGTGCGTGTAGCCCTTCAACAGCGTCAGCTCGGCGCTGCGCAGGAGGGCCATCTCCTCGGCGCGCGTCGACGACGTCATGCCGTTGCCGCGGAACTGCACGCGGAAGACATTGTCCGCCAGCTGCGCTTCTTCGAAGCCACCGGTCCAGCTGTCCGGCTGGTAGGCCGTGGCACAGGCGCCCAGGACGAGCGCGAGCCCAAGAGCAGGCAGTTGCATCAAGGCCCGGGCGGCGGTGCAGGACATCGACGGACGGTGGGGGGTCATGGCGTTCTCCAATTCGATCGAGGGGTGCCCTCGATGGATACAGCAGGAAGGCGATGCCATTCACCCGGTCCGATCGTCACCCCCGCATCGCGGCGACGGGCGGCGCGGTCAGACCCGATAGCCCCGCAACCCTTCGAGATCGAGCACGCGCACGCCGCCGTACTCGATGGCGATGACGCCGGCGGCCTGCAGCGCGCGCAGTGCCTCGTTCACGCGCTGGCGCGACAGGCCCACCAGATAGCCCAGCTCCTGCTGGGTGATGCGCAGCAGGGTGCCCACGCCCGGGTAGAGCACCGGGTGGAACAGCGCGGCCAGGTTGCGCGCCACCTTTTCGTCGGGATGCGTCAGGCGGTCGATCTCGCGCGCGGCAATGAACTGGCCCAGGCGTTCGTTGAGCTGGTTCATCACGAACCGGTTGAAGCCGATGCTGTGGTCGAGCAGCCAGTCGAAGGTGGCCACCGTGATGCCGGCCACCAGACTGCTGCGCAGGGCCTGGATGTTGTAGCGGTAATGTTCATGCTTGAGCACCGTGCCCTCGCCGAACCAGCCACCGGGCGGCATGCCGGTGAAGGTCAGCGGCATGCCGCTGGCGCTGTCGTTGCTCATCTTCAGCAGGCCGTCGACCAGGCCCAGCCAGTACACCGCCGGCCGCCCGACGCGGCAGATCAGCTCGCCCGGTTCGGCACGCACGACCTGCAGGTCGGCCACCGCCCGCGCGCGCTCGGCGGCCGACAGCGCGGCCAGCCAGGGGATGCCGTCCAGTTCGGCCGCGCTGGCCGGCCGGGAGCGCACGAGCAGCGAGGGTGCACTGGGCTTCAAGACGGTTCGATCCGGGTAAGACCTGTCAGGGGGTTCCCGGAGATTGTCGTCACAACGACAACCCGGCGTCAAAGCCGATGTCCACAATGGACTCGGTACCCGTTGGAGGACGCCGTGAGTTCCACATTCCCGCAACAGATGCTTCGCCATGCTGCCGAACGGCCGCAGGCGCCGGCCCTGCGCGTCAAGGAATTCGGCATCTGGCAGACCACCACCTGGGGCGAACTGACGGCACTGGTACGCGAGATCGCCGCCGGCCTGGCCGAAGCCGGTCTGCAGCGCGGCGAACACCTGGTCGTGATCGGCGAGAACCGCCCGCGCCTGTACGCGGCGATGCTGGCCACGCAGGCGCTGGGCGCCATCCCGGTGCCGCTGTACCAGGACGCGGCCACCACCGAGTACGTGTTTCCGATCCGGAACGCCGAGGTCCGCTTCGCGATCGTCGAGGACCAGGAGCAGGTGGACAAGCTGCTCGAGGTGCGCGAGAGCTACCCGCAGCTCACGCACATCTGGTACGACGAACCGCGTGGCCTGCGCAAGTACGACGAGCCGGGCCTGGCGGCGCTGGACACCCTGCTCGAGCGCGGCCGCGGCTGGAACGCCACCCACCCCAACGTCGTCGACGAGGCGATCGCCCGGGGCCGGCCGGACGACGTGGCGGCGATGTTCTTCACCTCGGGCACCACCGGCAAGCCCAAGGGCGTGGTGCACACCCATGCCACCCTGGCCGACCGCGCCGCGGCCGGCGCCCGCTTCGACAAGCTGAGCGCCGACGAGGACATCCTGGCCTATCTGCCCCCGGCCTGGATCGGGCAGAACATCTTCAGCTATGCGCAGTGGCTGGCCTGCGGCTACACCGTCAACTGCCCGGAGTCGGCGGAGACGGTGACGATCGACCTCAACGAGATCGGCCCGACCTACTACTTCGCGCCGCCGCGCGTCTTCGAAGGCCTGCTGACCAGCGTGATGATCCGCATGGAGGACGCCAGCGCACCCAAGCGCTGGATGTTCCATCGCGCAATGGACCTCGCGCGCCGCGTCGGCCCGGCGATCATGGACGGCAGGCCGGTGGGCGCGCTGGACCGGCTCAAGTACGCCCTGGGCAAACTCTTCGTCTACGGCCCGCTGCGCAACACCCTGGGGTTCAGCCGCGTACGTGTGGCCTATACCGCGGGCGAGGCGATCGGGCCCGACCTGTTCACCTTCTACCGCTCGATCGGCATCAACCTCAAGCAGCTCTACGGCAGCACCGAGACCGCGGTCTTCGTCTGTCTGCAGCCCGACCACGAGGCCAAGGCCGACACCGTGGGCGTGCCGATCGAGGGCGTGGAGATCAAGCTCGCCGAGAACGGCGAGATCCTGGTCAAGAGCCCCGGCCTGCTGCGCGAGTACTACAAGAACCCCGAGGCCACCGCCGAGGTGCTGAGCAATGACGGCTGGTACCACACCGGCGACGCCGGTTTCCTGGACGCCGGTGGCCACCTGAAGATCATCGACCGGGCCAAGGACGTGGGCCGCCTGATGGGCGGCGCCCACGACGGCGCGATGTTTGCCCCCAAGTACGTTGAGAACAAGCTCAAGTTCTTTCCCTTCATCAAGGAGGCGGTGGCCTTCGGCGACCAGCGCGAGAAAGCCTGTGCCTTCATCAACATCGACATCGAAGCGGTCGGCAACTGGGCCGAGAAACGCAATCTGCCCTACGCCGGCTACACCGATCTGGCGCAGAAGCCCGAGGTCTACACCCTGATCCAGGACTGCGTCGAGAAGGTCAACGCCGACCTGGCGCAGGACGAGCGGCTCGCCGGCAGCCAGATCAGCCGCTTCCTGGTGCTGCACAAGGAGCTCGACGCCGACGACGGCGAGCTCACGCGCACGCGCAAGGTGCGCCGCGGCTTCATCGGTGAACGCTACGCGGTGCTGGTCGAGGCGCTCTACGGCGGCAAGACCGAGCAGTACGTGCAGACCACGGTGAAGTTCGAGGACGGGCGCAGCGGCATGGTCAGCGCGACGCTGAAGATCGCGGACGCCAAGACCTTTTCGGCCGTGAAGAGGGCCGCATGAGCGACAAGCAGATCGGGGACGTGATCCTTGAGGTGAAGAACATCTCGCTGGCCTTCGGCGGTGTGAAGGCGCTCACCGACATCAGCTTCGACGTGCGCGAGCACGAGGTGCGCGCCATCATCGGCCCCAACGGCGCCGGCAAGAGCAGCATGCTCAACTGCATCAACGGCGTGTACGCGCCGCAGCGCGGCAGCATCAGCTTCCGCGGCCGGACCTTCGGCCACATGAACAGCCGCCAGGTCGCCGAGATGGGCATCGGCCGCACCTTCCAGAACCTGGCCCTGTTCAAGGGCATGAGCGTGCTCGACAACATCATGACCGGGCGCAACCTGCGCATGAAGACCAACCTCTTCCAGCAAGCCCTGCGCAACCCCTGGTTCAGCGCCGCCGAGCGCGAGGAGCAGGCGCACCGCACCTTCGTCGAGAATCTCATCGACTTTCTCGAGATCCAGGCGCACCGCAAGACGCCGGTCGGCCGCCTGCCCTACGGGCTGCAGAAGCGCGTCGACCTGGGCCGTGCGCTGGCGATGGAGCCCGCGGTGCTGCTGCTCGACGAGCCGATGGCCGGCATGAACGTCGAGGAGAAGCAGGACATGAGCCGCTTCATCCTCGACGTCAACGAAGAATTCGGCACCACCATCGTGCTCATCGAGCACGACATGAGCGTCGTGATGGACATCTCCGACCGCGTCGTGGTGCTCGACTACGGCAAGAAGATCGGCG
>CAZWUR010000126.1:0-5986 GCA_964637205.1 uncultured Rubrivivax sp. | reverse complement strand
GCGAAGGCGGCCGCACCGTCGGCGCCGGCGTCGTGGCCAAAATCATCGAGTGAGGTTCGCCGCAGGGGTGTAGCTCAATTGGTAGAGCGCCGGTTTCCAAAACCGAAGGTCGGGGGTTCGATTCCCTCCGCCCCTGCCACCTGAATCCGGACCGCCGACAGGGTCGACGGGTGGTCCGTCAACCCGCCGGGCCCAGGCCCTGCGGGCCTTGCGTCTGAATCGAGCGCGCCGTTCACGGGCCCGGTCGTCCAGCCGCCCAGCCGAGAAACCCAGTCCATGTCCACCCAAGCCTCCGTCGAAACCGTCTCCACCGCCGCGGACAAGGCCAAGCTGGCCGCCGCGGCCGTGCTGCTGGTCGGCGGCATCGCCGCCTTCTATCTGCTGGGTGCGCAGGGGCTGTGGCTGCGCGTGCTGGCGCTGCTGGCACTGATTGCCGCAGCGGTGGGCATGTTCTTCATTTCCGAGCCGGGCCGGCAACTGATCGGTTTCGGGCGCGATTCGGCGCGCGAGGTGAAGAAGGTCGTCTGGCCGACCCGCAACGAAGCCCTGCAGATGACCGGCTACGTGTTCGCCTTCGTCTTCGTGATGGCCTTCTTCCTGTGGGTCACCGACAAGACGGTCAGCTGGGTGCTGTACGACCTGGTTCTGGGCTGGCGCAGCTGAAGGAGAACAATGAACGACGTCACCGACACCGAAGCCCAGGGCGCGCAAGCCCCGGCGCCGGCCCCGACAAACATGCGCTGGTATGTCGTGCACGCCTATTCCGGCATGGAAAAGGCGGTCGAGCGCAACATCCGCGAGCGCATCGAGCGCGCCGGCATGCACAGCAAGTTCGGCCGCATCCTGGTGCCGACCGAAGAAGTCGTCGAGCTGAAGAACGGCAAGAAATCGGTCACCGAGCGCCGCTTCTTCCCCGGCTACGTGCTCGTCGAGATGGAGATGGACGACGAGTCCTGGCACCTCGTCAAGCACACCAGCAAGGTCACCGGCTTCGTCGGCGGGGCGCGCAATCGCCCGGCCCCGATCTCCGAGGCCGAGGTGATGAAGATCGTCAGCCAGATGCAGGAAGGCGTCGACAAGCCCAAGCCCAAGGTCGAATGGATGGTCGGCGAGCTGGTCCGCGTCAAGGAAGGCCCGTTCACCGACTTCAACGGTGCGGTCGAGGAAGTCAACTACGAGAAGTCCAAGGTCCGCGTGTCGGTCACGATCTTCGGGCGTTCGACACCGGTCGAGCTGGACTTCGCGCAGGTCGAAAAGGTCTGAGGATCTGAATTTCACGGGCAGGCCGCCCCAGCCCCGGCCTGCTTTCGTCCCCCAGGGCTGAACTCCGAGGAGCCGGGTGAACCCCGGCGTCAGCACTCGACAAGGAGCCATTCATGGCAAAGAAGATCGTCGGCTTCATCAAGCTGCAGATCCCGGCCGGCAAGGCCAACCCCTCGCCGCCGGTCGGCCCGGCGCTCGGCCAGCGCGGCCTGAACATCATGGAGTTCTGCAAGGCCTTCAACGCCCAGACGCAGAGCTACGAACCCGGCCTGAAGCTGCCGGTGGTGATCACCGCCTTCGCCGACAAGTCCTTCACCTTCGTGCTCAAGTCGCCGCCGGCGACGGTGCTGCTGAAGAAGGCGGCCAAGATCGACAAGGGTTCGGGCAAGGCGCACCTCGAGAAGGTGGGCAAGGTCACGCGCGAACAGCTTGAAGAGATCGCCAAGACCAAGAACAAGGACCTCACCGCCGCCGACATGGACGCGGCCGTGAAGACCATCGCCGGGTCGGCCCGTTCGATGGGCATCATCGTCGAAGGAGTCTGACCATGGCCAAACTCACCAAGAAGGTCAAGGCCGCCGACGGCAAGGTCGACAGCAACAAGCTCTACCCGATCGACGCCGCACTCGCCCTGGTCAAGGAATGCGCCACCGCCAAGTTCGACGAGTCGATCGACGTGGCGGTGCAGCTCGGCATCGACGCGCGCAAGTCCGACCAGGTCGTGCGCGGCGCTGTCGTGATGCCCAACGGCACCGGCAAGACCAAGCGCGTGGCCGTGTTCGCCCAGGGCGCCAAGGCCGAGGAAGCCAAGGCCGCCGGTGCCGACATCGTCGGCATGGACGACCTGGCCGCCGAGGTCAAGGCCGGCAACCTGAACTTCGACGTCGTGATCGCGAGCCCGGACACGATGCGCGTGGTCGGTACCCTGGGCCAGATCCTGGGCCCGCGCGGCCTGATGCCGAACCCGAAGGTCGGCACCGTGACGCCCGATGTGGCGCAGGCGGTGCGCAACGCCAAGGCCGGCCAGGTGCAGTTCCGCGTCGACAAGGCGGGCATCGTGCATGGCACGATCGGCCGCCGTTCCTTCGACGCCGACAAGCTCACCGGCAACCTGCGCGCACTGATCGACGCCCTGAACAAGGCCAGGCCGGCGAGCAGCAAGGGTGTCTACCTGCGCAAGGTGGCGGTGTCTTCGACCATGGGCGTCGGTGTCCGCGTGGACATGGCGTCGCTGACGCAGGCTGCGGCCTGAGGCATTGAACAGATTTGGTGGGCTGAGTCCGGAGCCATGGCAGTCCCTGCGGACTGCCATGTGTCTGACGAAGGACCCGGGGCCTGCAAGCCCCGGGGCTGAGTCCGGACAACCGGACGCAGGCCATCGAAGACCGCTGGTGGGGAGCGCCTCTCCCCTTAATGGCCAGCGCAGATGGCGATCCCGCCGTGAAGTGCATCCGACGGATGGATGGAAACGGATGGTCGCTGCAAACCGTGTGCAAAGCGGGTCCGCCCGCCAAGCACGTACCGTGAGGAGCAGACCTTGAGTCTCAATCGCAACGAGAAGGCAGCCGTGGTGACGGATGTGTCGGCGCAAGCCGCACGCGCCCAGACCCTGACGCTGGCCGACTATCGTGGCCTCACCGTGGCCCATATGGACGCGCTGCGCAAGCAGGCGCGCGAGCAGGGTGTGTACCTTCACGTGCTGAAGAACACACTCGCCCGCCGCGCCGTCGCTGGCACGCCGTTCGAGGTGGCCGCGGAAGCCATGGTCGGCCCGCTGATCTACGGCTTTTCAGAAGACGCCGTGGCGGCGGCCAAAGTCATCGCCGACTTTGCCAAGACCAACGACAAGCTCGTGATCAAGGGTGGGGCCTTTGCCGGCAAGGCGCTGGATGCCGAGGGTGTGAAAGCCCTGGCCGCCATCCCGAGCCGCGAAGTGCTGATCGCCCAGGTCGCCGGCCTGCTGAAGTCGCCGATCCAGCGCATGGCCGGCGTGCTGGCCGCGTTGGTCGAAAAGCGTGGCGGTGGCGAAACCCCCGCCGATGCCCCGGCCGCGGCCTGAGCCCCGCAATCCCTTCAAACCATTCATCGATCTATAGGTAATACAAATGGCATTCGACAAAGACGCTTTCCTGTCCGCGATGGACAGCATGACCGTGATGGAACTCAATGACCTGGTGAAGGCCATTGAAGAGAAGTTCGGCGTGTCCGCCGCCGCGATGGCCGCCCCGGCCGCCGGTGGTGCCGGCGGCGCCGCCGCCCCGGCCGCCGAAGAGAAGACCGAGTTCAACGTCGTGCTGCTGGAAGCCGGCGCCAACAAGGTGTCGGTCATCAAGGCGGTGCGCGAGCTGACCGGCCTGGGCCTGAAGGAAGCCAAGGACATGGTCGACGGCGCGCCCAAGGCCATCAAGGAAGCCGTGTCCAAGGCCGACGCCGAGGCCGCCCAGAAGAAGCTGGCCGACGCCGGCGCCAAGGCGGAAATTAAGTAAGAAGCACGGCGGGCAGGGCCTTTGCAGGGCCCTGCCTGCCGGCAGTTCCTGCGAGAGCAGTGCAAAGCCGAACCCCGGTTCAGGTTTTGCAGTGTTCTCTGATCCGACTGCAGAGAACAGGTTTGGTCGGACCCCGGTGCAAGGCCGGGGTTGTCCGCCAGCGGCAGGTAGTGGCCTGCCACCAAGCCACAGGTGCAAGACCTGGGTCGATCACGGGCCGCTCCCGTGTCGACCCGCTCCCTTCGGGGGGCGGTGGCCGCGATGCGGGCACCTGGGCGCATCTGGGTAGCCAGTCGCCGACGAAGCCCCGGCCACGGCCAGGCTGGGGTTCCGACACGGAGAGTTCAATGGCGCAAGCATCCCCGACCTACAGCTACACCGAGCGCAAGCGTATCCGCAAGAGCTTCGGCAAACGCCCAAGCGTGCTCGAGGTCCCCTATCTGCTCACCATGCAGCAGGACTCCTACGTCGCGTTCCTGCAAAAGGACGTGCCGCCGCAGCAGCGCAAGCCCGAGGGCCTGCAGGCGGCCTTCCGGTCCGCGTTCCCGATTGTTTCGCACAACGGGTTCGTGGAGATGAAGTTCATCGAGTTCAACATCGCCAAGCCGCCGTTCGACGTGCGTGAATGCCAGCAGCGGGGCCTGACCTTCGCCGCGGCCGTGCGCGCCAAGCTGCAGATGATCATCTACGACCGCGAGAGCCATCCGCAGAAGGTCGTCAAGGAGATCAAGGAGCAGGAGGTCTACATGGGCGAGGTGCCCCTGATGACCGACTACGGTTCCTTCATCGTCAACGGCACCGAGCGTGTCATCGTCAGCCAGCTGCACCGTTCACCGGGCGTGTTCTTCGAACACGACAAGGGCAAGACGCACAGCTCGGGCAAGCTGCTGTTCAGCGCGCGCATCATCCCCTACCGCGGCTCCTGGCTGGACTTCGAGTTCGACCCGAAGGACATCCTGTACTTCCGCGTCGACCGTCGGCGCAAGATGCCGGTCACGATCCTGCTCAAGGCCATCGGCCTGAACCCCGAGCAGATCCTGGCCCACTTCTTCGACAACGACAGCTTCAAGCTGATGGACTCGGGCGCGCAGATGGCCTTCGTGGCCGACCGCCTGAAGGGCGAGATCGCCCGCTTCGACCTCACCGACAAGGACGGCACCGTCGTCGTCGAGAAGGACAAGCGCATCACGGCGCGCCATGTGCGCCAGCTCGAGCAGACCGGCACCGGCTACATCAGCGTGCCCGAGGACTTCCTGGTCGGTCGTGTCGTGGCCCGCAACATGGTCGACCCGGATACCGGCGAGATCATCGCCAAGGCCAACGAGGAACTGACCGAACTGCTGCTGAAGAAGCTGCGCAGCGCCGGCATCCAGGACCTGCAGTGCATCTACAGCAACGAGCTGAACCAGGGCGCCTACATCAGCCAGACCCTGGCCGCCGACGAGACCGCTGATCAGCTGTCGGCGCGCGTGGCCATCTACCGCATGATGCGCCCCGGCGAGCCGCCGACCGAGGACGCGGTCGAGGCCCTGTTCAACCGCCTGTTCTACAGCGCCGACACCTACGACCTGAGCCGGGTCGGGCGCATGAAATTCAATGCCCGCGTCGGCCGCGACACGCCCGAAGGCGCGATGACGCTGTCCAACGAGGACATCATCAACGTCGTCAAGATCCTCGTCGACCTGCGCAACGGCAACGGCGAGGTCGACGACATCGACCACCTCGGCAACCGCCGCGTGCGCTGCGTCGGCGAACTCGCCGAGAACCAGTACCGCAGCGGTCTGGCGCGCATCGAGAAGGCGGTCAAGGAACGTCTGGGCCAGGCCGAGACCGAAGCCCTGATGCCGCACGACCTGATCAACTCCAAGCCGATCAGCGCCGCGCTCAAGGAGTTCTTCGGCGCCAGCCAGCTGTCGCAGTTCATGGACCAGACCAACCCGCTGAGCGAGATCACGCACAAGCGGCGTGTCTCGGCCCTCGGCCCGGGTGGACTGACCCGCGAGCGCGCCGGCTTCGAGGTGCGCGACGTGCACCCGACCCACTACGGCCGGGTGTGCCCGATCGAGACGCCTGAAGGCCCGAACATCGGCCTCATCAACTCGCTGGCGCTGTTCGCGCGCCTGAACGAGTACGGCTTCCTCGAGACGCCGTACCGCCGCGTGCAGGACGGCCAGGTCACCGTCCAGATCGACTACCTGTCGGCCATCGAGGAAGGCAAGTACGTCATCGCCCAGGCC
>CAZWUR010000125.1:0-6060 GCA_964637205.1 uncultured Rubrivivax sp. | reverse complement strand
TGGCGATGCTCAAGGACAAGAAGCTCGAGAACCCGTGGCGCAAGCACGGCAACATCCCACTGTGATGTCGGCCCCCACGCTCCTCCCGTCGCTGCCCCCCGAGGGGGCTCATGCTGCGGACCGGCAAAGCCGGATCGGCGCATGCGGCTTGTTTCGGCCGGTGGCATGCCACCTCGGCCACGTTTGAGCGAGATGCACATGTTCAAGAAGATCCTGATCGTCAATCGCGGCGACAACGGCCGCCTGGCCGTTGCGGCGAAGCCAGAATGCCTGGCACGCAAAGCGTGCGCAGGCGATTTCGACCCGATCGAGGTGGCGCATGTTTAAAAAGATCCTGATCGCCAATCGGGGCGAAATCGCCTGCCGGATCATCGCCACCGCGAAGAAGATGGGCATCGCCAGCGTGGCGGTTTATTCCGAGGCCGACCGCGATGCGCGCCATGTGTCCCTGGCCGACGAGGCGGTCTTCATCGGCGCCGCGCCCAGCCGCGAGAGCTACCTCGTGGCCGACAAGATCATCGCCGCCTGCAAGAGCACCGGCGCCCAGGCCGTGCACCCGGGTTACGGTTTCCTGTCCGAGAACGAGGCCTTCGCGCGCCGGGTGGAAGAAGAGGGCCTCGTTTTCATCGGCCCCAAGCACCACAGCATCGCGGCAATGGGCGACAAGATCGCGTCCAAGAAGCTCGCCGAGGCGGCCAGGGTGAATACGATCCCCGGCTGGAACGAGCCGATCGAAACGCCCGAGGACGCGGTGAAGATCGCCCAGGGCATCGGCTACCCGGTGATGATCAAGGCCAGCGCCGGCGGCGGCGGCAAGGGCCTGCGCGTGGCGTTCGACGACGCGCAGGCGCACGAGGGCTTCAGCGCCTGCCGCAACGAGGCGCGCAACAGCTTCGGCGACGACCGCGTCTTCATCGAGAAGTTCGTCGAGAGCCCGCGCCACATCGAGATCCAGGTGCTCGGCGACGCCCACGGCAACGTGGTCTATCTGCATGAGCGCGAATGCAGCATCCAGCGCCGCCATCAGAAGGTGATCGAGGAGGCGCCGTCGCCCTTCATCAGCGATGCCACGCGCAAGGCGATGGG
This sequence comes from uncultured Rubrivivax sp., assembly GCA_964637205.1. Taxonomy (GTDB): domain Bacteria; phylum Pseudomonadota; class Gammaproteobacteria; order Burkholderiales; family Burkholderiaceae_C; genus Rubrivivax. Next base: position 4,974 of record CAZWUR010000125.1, on the reverse strand, counting down.
CGAGCAGGCGGTGGCGCTGGCCAGGGCGGTGAACTACCAGAGCGCAGGCACCGTGGAGTTCGTCGTCGGCCGTGACCAGAGCTTCTACTTTCTCGAGATGAACACGCGGCTGCAGGTGGAGCACCCGGTGACGGAATGCATCACCGGCATCGACCTGGTGGAGCAGATGATCCGCGTGGCCGCCGGCGAGAAGCTGCCCTTCACGCAGGCGCAGATCCCGCGCCGCGGCTGGGCCATGGAGTGCCGCATCAATGCCGAGGACCCGTTCCGCGGCTTCCTGCCGTCCATCGGCCGCCTGGTGCGCTACGCGCCGCCGCCGACGACCCTGCAGGCCGCGGGGCCGGCCTCCGATGGGGGCGGGGTGCGCGTGGACACCGGCGTCTACGAAGGCGGCGAGATCCCGATGTACTACGACTCGATGATCGCCAAGCTGATCGTGCACGGTGCCGACCGCGACGATGCGATCGCCCGCATGCGCGAGGCGCTCAACGGCTTCGTGATCCGCGGCGTGTCGAGCAACATCCCCTTCCAGGCCGCGCTGCTGGCGCATCCGAAGTTCGTCGCCGGCGAATTCGACACCGGCTTCATCGCCGAACATTTTGCGCATGGTTTTCGCGCCGAGGACGTGCCGCACGAAGACCCGGACTTCCTGGTCGCGCTGGCCGGCGCGGCCTACAGACGCTACCGCGAGCGTGCGGCCGGCATCACCGGCCAGCTTGCCGGGCATCACCTGAAGATCGGCGAAGCCTTCACCGCGGTGGTCAAGGGCGAGGGCGGCGAGCACGGTTTCCATCCCTTGACCCTGCGCCCCGACGGCCACGCCGTGCACGTGGCGCTGAACGGCCGCGACTGGCAGATCGAGATCGACTGGCGTTTCGGCGGCGTGCGCGCGCGTGGGCGCTGCAACGGCCGCCCGTTCACGGCCCAGGTCGAGCGCCACGGCCTGTGGACCCAGGTCCAGCACAACGGCCGGCGCATCGAGGCGATGCTGATGAGCGAACGCGCCGCCGAGCTGCTGCGCGTGATGCCTTTCAAGCCGCCGGTGGACATGAGCAAATTCCTGCTCTCGCCGATGCCGGGCCTGCTCGTGCAGTTGGCGGTGCAGCCCGGGCAGTTGGTGCAGGCAGGCGAGAAGCTGGCCGTCATCGAGGCCATGAAGATGGAGAACATCCTCGTCGCGCAGCAGGCCGGTACCGTGAAGGAACTGCTCGCCGAGCCGGGGGCGAGCCTGAGCGTGGACCAGCCGATCGTGGCTTTCGAATGAACGGCATGGAAAAGCCTTTCCGCATCCTCGGCCTGCAGCAGATCGCCATCGGCGGGCCCGACAAGCAGCGCCTGAAGTCGCTCTGGGTCGACATGTTCGGGCTCAGCGTGAAGTCGACCTTCGTCTCCGAGCGCGAAAACGTCGACGAGGACATCTGCGCGCTGGGCGAGGGCCCGCACGCGGTCGAGGTCGACCTGATGCAGCCGCTGGACCCGGACAAGAAACCCGCGGTGCACGCCACGCCGCTGAACCATGTCGGGCTGTGGGTCGATGACCTGCCGAAAGCCGTCGCATGGATGACGGCCCAGGGCGTGCGCTTCGCCCCCGGCGGCATCCGCAAGGGCGCTGCCGGGTATGACATCTGCTTCATCCACCCGAAAGGCAACGAGCAGTTTCCGATCGGTGGCGAAGGGGTGCTGATCGAGCTCGTGCAGGCGCCGCCGGAGGTGATCGCGGCGCTCGCTTGATCGCCTGCGCGGCCGGTAGCCGGCGCGCAGGCCGCGGCGAACCGTCAGCGCGCGGCGCGCCGGCGGCGGGTCAGGGCGAGGCCGGCCAGCGCGAGACTGGTGAGTGCCAGCGAGGCAGGTTCAGGAACGGATTGCAGGGTGATGGTGGCACTCGTCGCCACGGTCTGACTGCTGAATCGAAAGTTCATCGTATCCATCTCGATCAGGAAGGATCCGCCGGTGAATGCGACCAGGAGCGGGTTCCAGACGATCGACAGGTCGATGGCAGTGTCGATCAGCGGGCCGGCGATGGCTGTGCCGGAGGCCACGACGTTGCGCACGCCGAGCAGTGGATCGAGGAACAGGAAGTTGGCGGACACACCCAGGTCGTCCAGCTCGTTTGGGCCGATCAGGCCGGACTCGTTCAATGTCGCACTGCCGAACACGAAGCTGAAACTGTCCCCCGGGGACGCCAGCTGAAAGTTCTGGAATCCAGGCGCGGCGCTGAACGACACGTCGAGCAAGGTGCCGCCCAACTCGTTGGCGTCCACGCCATAACCGGTGCCGGCGGTGAAAGACAAGGGCGACACGTTGAAACTGACCGGGGCGGCCTGCGCGACGCTGATCAGGCCTACGGTCGACAGGGCCGCTGCGAGCGTCTGGCCACCCTTCTTGAACCTCTTCATCATGTTGAATCCCCTTGATCGCATGCTGACCTTGAGTGCATGCAAGATTCGCGCCAATGACCGCGTATCGGGCCGCTGATCAGGAAACAGGGGGCACGCTCGGGACTCGGCCGGCAGGGTTCGTCAAGGATTCCGACACTGAGCCGGCGCGCTGCCGGAGAAGCAGCCGGCCAACCACGGTGTGCCTCGGCCGGGCGTCGCCGCAGGCTGCTGCCAGGCCGCCGCGCGCGCCGCGGACTAGCGCGGACCCTCAGCGACGCCGACAAGCTGCCACTGCCCGGTCCGGGAACCCGCCGCCGAGGCTTGCGCCCGCATGCTTTCACTGCGCCTCGGACCTGTGTCTGCAGACCCTGCTGGTGCCCACCCGCTAGCGCTGGCGATGCCGGGCCTGCGCGGTCCGCGGGCTGCGCCCGCTCAGCCGCCCGCTCGAGGACTGCATGGACACCGACAGCCGTCCGTCCAGCGGCCTGAACTGGCGCTGCGGTCCCTGGGCGAGCGCAGCGTCGCGCTGCGCGCTACAGTGGCCGGAACACCACCGCCACCGGCTCCTTCGATGAACATTCAGTCCCTGCTGGACCAGATCCTGCGCTCGGCCAATGCCGGCCCGGGCCAGACCGATCTGGGCAAATACGCCACCGGCGCCGCGGCCGGCGGCGCGCTCGGCCTGCTGCTCGGCGGACGGCGCCGCGGGGCGCTGCTGCGCTACGGCAGCGCGGCCGCGCTGGGCGCCTTTGCCTGGAACATCTACCGGGACTGGCAGGCCCGGCAGCCAGCAGCGCCGGCGGCCGGTCCGACCGCCGCCGCCCCGACGGCATTTGCCCAACTGCCCGCGCCGGCGGCACAGGCGCACAGCTGGTCGATGCTGAAGGCGATGCTCAGTGCCGCGCGCGCCGACGGCCACATCGACGAACGTGAACGTGGTCTGGTCGAGGTCCGGCTGCAGGGCCTGGACGCCGAGCCGGCGCTGCGTGCGCGCATCGACGCCGAACTGCAGCGACCGGTCGACCCGGCCGAGGTGGCCGCGGGCGTCGACGGCCCGGCGCAGGCGGCCGAGGTCTATCTGGCCAGCCTGCTCGTCTGCGACGCCACGAGCACGATGGAGCGTGCCTACCTGGACGCCCTGGCCGGCGCACTGCGCCTGCCGCCCGAGCTGAAGGCCGAGCTCGAGCGTCGCGCCGCGGCCGGCGGCTGAAGCGCCTGCGCCGAGCGCAGGTCTGGGCGACAATTCAAGGTTCCAGAGGATCAGACCCATGCCCGGACGCACCCTGTACGACAAGCTCTGGGACGACCATGTCGTCCACACCGAAGACGACGGCACCGCCGTGTTCTACATCGACCGCCACCTGGTGCACGAGGTCACCAGCCCGCAGGCCTTCGAGGGCCTGCGTCTGGCCGGGCGCAGCGTCTGGCGCAGCAGTTCGATCGTCGCCACCGCCGACCACAACACACCCACCACCGGCTGGGACCTGGGCTACGACGGCATCGCCGATCCGATCAGCAAGCAGCAGATCGTCACCCTGGACGCCAACATCAAGGCCTTCGGCGCGGCCGCCTACTTCCCCTACCTGGACCCGCGCCAGGGCATCGTGCATGTGGTCGGGCCGGAGACCGGCGCCACGCTGCCGGGCATGACCGTGGTCTGCGGCGACAGCCATACCAGCACCCACGGCGCCGTCGGCGCCCTGGCGCACGGCATCGGCACGAGCGAGGTCGAACATGTGCTGGCCACGCAGACCCTGCTGGCCAAGAAGGCGAAGAACCTGCTCGTCAAGGTCGAGGGCCGGCTCCCAACCGGCTGCTCGGCCAAGGACATCGTGCTCGCCATCATCGGCCGCATCGGCACCGCCGGCGGCACCGGCTACACCATCGAGTTCGGCGGCAGCGCGATCCGCGCGCTGAGCATGGAAGGCCGGATGACGGTCTGCAACATGGCCATCGAGGCCGGGGCGCGCGCCGGACTGGTGGCGGTCGACGAGACCACCCTGGCCTACGTCAAGGGCCGCGAGTTCGCCCCGAAGGGCGCCGAGTGGGACCAGGCGGTGGCGTACTGGCGCACTTTGCATTCCGACCCCGACGCGCACTTCGACAGCGTCGTCGAGCTGGATGCGGCGCAGATCCGGCCGCAGGTCAGCTGGGGCACCAGCCCGGAGATGGTGCTGCCGATCGACGCGCGTGTGCCCGACCCGGACAAGGAGAAGGACGCGACCAGGCGCGGCGCCATCGAGCGCGCGCTGACCTATATGGGCCTGGAGCCGAACAAGGCCATCACCGACATCCACATCGACAAGGTCTTCATCGGCTCGTGCACCAACAGCCGCATCGAGGACCTGCGCGAGGCCGCGGCCGTGGTGCGCAAGGTTGGCGGCCGGCTGGCGGCCAACGTCAAGCTGGCGATGGTCGTGCCCGGCTCCGGCCGCGTCAAGGCGCAGGCCGAGCGCGAGGGCCTGCACGAGGTCTTCCTGGGCGCCGGTTTCGAATGGCGCGAACCCGGCTGCAGCATGTGCCTGGCGATGAATGCCGACCGGCTGGCGCCGGGCGAGCGCTGCGCGAGCACCGGCAGCCGCAAGTTCGCGGGGCG
>CAZWUR010000124.1:0-6138 GCA_964637205.1 uncultured Rubrivivax sp. | reverse complement strand
TCGAGGTCATCGGCAAGGGCGCGGCGCAGAGCTGGCAGATGGACAACCGCGGCCGGACCATGGCCGAGGACCAGTTCGACTTCGGCTTCGCCGTCGACTGGATGCGCAAGGACCTGGGCCTCGTCATCGACGAAGCCCGGCGCAATGGCGCCCAGCTGCCGGTGACGGCCCTGGTGGACCAGTTCTACGCCGAGCTGCAGGCCATGGGCGGGCAGCGCTGGGACACCTCGAGCCTGATCCGGCGCCTGCGCAAATGAGGGCCTGAGCCCGGCCGCGCTCAGCCTCGGCTGATCACTTCGCGGTCGGCTGGATCCTGGCCAGCTCTTCTTCGCTGATCAGCTCGAACACGCGCACGACCTTGACCACGCCGGGCACCCGGCTGGCGAGGTCGGCGACGCGCGCCGCCTCACGCTCGCTGACGCGGCCCATCAGATACACGTTGCCGCGCTCGACGACCACCTTCACCGCATTTGCGAAGACGTCCTTGGCCTCGACGAAGCTGGCCTTGACCTTGAGGCCGAGCTGCAGGTCGTTGGCGCGCGAGGTGGCCGAGCTGCTGCCGGCCACCGCCAGTTCGTTGACCACCGACTTCACGTTCTCCAGCTGGGCCAGGGCCTCGCCGACCCGCGCACGCTGGGCCTCGTCGGGTATCTCGCCGGTGAGCAGCAGCATGCGGTTGTAGCTGGTGGCATTGACGTGGCCGAGGGTCGCCAGTTCGCGGATGCGGCTGGAGGCCTTCAGCTCGATGCCCTGGTCCTCGACCTGGGCGCCGGTGGTGCGGCGGTCGGTGGCCACGAGCACGCCGCCGACCATCGCGCCGCCGACGAGCAGCGGCGCGCAGCCCGACAGGACACTCAAGGAGGCGGTGGCGATCAGGGCGGCAGCCAACGGGCGTGCGGCCTTGCGGGGGAAATTCATGCGGGTTCCTGTTCTCCGAGCAGTTGGACGTCGATCGCGTCGGCCAGCGCGTGCAGCATCAGCAGGTGCAGCTCGCGCACACGCGCCGCGCGCTCGTGCGGCACCGCCACCAGGACATCGGTTTCGGTCAGGCCGGTCTGCCAGGCGGGCGCGTCGCCGGACAGGGCGATGACGGTCATGTCCTGGGCGTGCGCCGCCGCCAGCAGGGCCAGCACGGCGGGCACGGCCAGCCCGTCGTCGAGCAGCAGCAGCAGGTCGCCGGGGTGACCCAGGGCGCGCAGCGGCGTGGGCTCGGCCGCGATCGTCAGGGCCGCCAGCGGCGGGCGTTCGCGCTCGAACCCGCCCACCAGCAGGGCCGCGGCATGGCCGGCCAGCGGGCCGCCGCAGACCAGCAGCTTGCCGCCCGCCGTCAGGCCGGCGGTGATCGCCTGCGCCGCATCCGACAGCGGCCGCGCCAGCGGCTCCGCCGCCTGGTAGAGCAGGTCGGCGCAGTCGAAGAAAGACTGCTGCAGGCGCGGTTCGAGCATCGACACGGAGTGTAGGACACCGCCCGGATGGGTCGGTTCCGCGCGCCTTGCCCGACTTTGGCGGGAAAAACCGCGCGCAGGGCCGGCTGACCCGAAAGCCAGACCGCGCGGCCGGACTTCACCATCCGCCGGCGTCGAAGGCGGCGGGCAGCCACTCGAGCCGGTCGCCATCCACCGCCACCACGTCGAAGCGGCAGGGCGGCGGGGTGGCAAAACGCCGCAGGTAGTGCTGCGCGGCGAACACCAGGGCGCGCTGCTTGGCCGCCACGACGCTGGCCGCCGCGCCGCCATGCGCAGCAGCGCTGCGCGCGCGCACCTCGCAGAACACCAGGGTGCCGTCGCCGCTGCGCAGGATCAGGTCGACCTCGCCGCCGCGCGCCCGCGCACCGCGCGCGACCCGATAATTGCGCTCCACCAGCACCAGGCCCTGGCGCTGCAGATGGGCCAGCGCACGCGCTTCGGCGGCGGCGCCGGTGTCCCGGGACCCTGCGTTGAACACCTCGTCCTCCCTGCTGCTGCAGGCCGCACAACAGGCGGCCGCTGCGCAGCACTGTCCTGCCGGCGCACTCTACGTCGTCGCCACGCCGATCGGCAACCTGGCCGACATCACCCTGCGCGCCATCCATGTGCTGGCCCTGGCCGACCGCGTGGCCTGCGAGGACACCCGCATCGGCGGCGCCCTGCTCCAGCACCTGGGCCTGCACAAGCCGCTGCTCGCCCTGCACCGGCACAACGAAGCCGCCGCGGCCGGCCAGGTCCTGCAGCGCCTGGCGGCCGGCGAACGGGTGGCCCTGATCAGCGACGCCGGCACCCCGGCAGTCAGCGACCCCGGCGCACGCCTGGTGGCGGCGGTGGCCGCGGCCGGGCACCGCGTGCTGCCGATACCCGGGCCGAGCAGCGCGCTGGCCGCGCTGAGCGTGGCCGGCGACGTCGCCGACGGCGGGTTCACGTTCCAGGGTTTCCTACCGTCCAGGGGCCGCGAACGCGAAACGGCACTGCTGGCCCTGCTGGCCGCCCCCGGCAGCCAGCTGCTGTTCGAAGCCCCGCACCGCATCGGACAACTGGCCACGGCGCTGGCCGAAGCGGCGCCGGCACGGCCGCTGACCCTGTGCCGCGAGCTGACCAAGCAGTTCGAGACCGTGGCGACGATGCCGGCCGGCGCGCTGCCGGCCTGGCTGGCCGCCGACGCCAACCGCCTTCGCGGCGAGTTCGTGCTCGTGCTGCATGCTCAGGCGACTGACGACGCCGGCGAGTTTGACCCCGCCGCCCTGCACGCGCTGGAGGTGCTGCAGCGCGAGCTGCCGCTGAAGCAGGCGGTGGCCCTGGCCGCCGAGATCAGCGGCGCGCCGCGCAATGCCCTGTATGCCCTGGCGCTGTCGAAAAAACAGGGGCAAACCTAGAATGCGCAGATGAAGCGTGAACCCACCCTGGAACGGCTGGCCATTGCCCAGTCGCTGATGCTTGAGCCCTTCGGCCTGTCCGAGGCCACGATCGCGAAGGCCCTGGCCACGATCCGCGAGCACCGCGTCGACGACGCCGACCTGTACTTCCAGACCACCCGCCACGAAGGCTGGAGCCTTGAAGAAGGCATCGTCAAGAGCGGCAGCTTCAGCATCGACCAGGGTGTGGGCGTGCGCGCGGTGGCCGGCGAGAAGACCGCCTTCGCCTATTCCGACGACCTGTCCGAAGCGGCGCTGATGGACGCCGCGCGCACGGTGCGCAGCATCGCTGCGGCCGGTCAGCAGCGCCGCGTGAAGGTGCCGGGCCGCACGCGCACCGCAGCCAGCCGCGTGCTCTACGCGCCCACCGACCCGATCGGCACCCTGGACAGCGCCGGCAAGGTGGCGCTGCTGGAGCGCATCGAGAAGTTGGCGCGCGCCAAGGACCCGCGCATCCTGCAGGTGATGGCCAGCGTGGCCGCCGAACACGATGTGGTGCTGATCGCGCGCGTCGACGGCACACGCGCCGCCGACGTGCGGCCGCTGGTGCGCGTCAACGTCACCGTGATCGCCGAGCAGGATGGGCGCCGCGAGGTCGGTTCGGCCGGCGGCGGCGGGCGTTTCGGCCTGGGCTACTTCCAGGACGCGGTGCTGCAGGACTATGTGGACCGCGCGGTCAGCGCGGCGCTGATCAATCTCGAATCGCGCCCGGCGCCGGCCGGCGAGATGACCGTGGTGCTCGGCCCCGGCTGGCCAGGCGTGCTCCTGCACGAGGCGGTGGGCCATGGCCTGGAGGGCGACTTCAACCGCAAGGGCAGCAGCACCTTTGCCGGCCGCATCGGCCAGCGTGTGGCGGCCAAGGGCGTGACCGTGCTCGACGACGGCACGCTGGCCGACCGCCGCGGCAGCCTCAACGTCGACGACGAAGGCGTGGCCTCGCGGCGCAATGTGCTGATCGAGGACGGCATCCTGCGCGGCTATATGCAGGACAGCCTGAACGCACGCCTGATGGGCGTCAAGCCCACTGGCAACGCCCGCCGCGAAAGTTACGCCCATGTGCCGATGCCGCGCATGACCAACACCTACATGCTCGGCGGCGACAAGGACCCGGCGGAGATCGTCGCCAGCCTCAAGCGCGGCATCTACGCCACCAATTTCGGCGGCGGCCAGGTCGACATCACCAGCGGGCGCTTCGTCTTCAGCGCCAGCGAGGCCTGGTGGGTCGAGGACGGCAAGCTGCAGTACCCGGTGAAGGGGGCGACCCTGGTCGGCAATGGGCCCGAGGCGATGAACCGGGTGAGCATGATCGGCAACGACCTGGCCCTGGACGCCGGCGTCGGCGTCTGCGGCAAGGAAGGCCAGAGCGTGCCGGTGGGCGTGGGTCAGCCGACGCTGCGCATCGAGCGGCTGACGGGCGGGGGAACGGCGTAAGTGGAGCCCTCGACCTCGCTTCACTCGGTACCCCCCGCGGGGGCCGTCCGCCACCGGCCCGGCGAAGCCGGTTCCGGGGCGGGAAGCTGGGTCACACGGGCCACCATTGAAGCCGCGGCCACGCGGCTGGCCGGCCAGGTCCTGGACACGCCCTGCGTCGAGAGCCGCACCCTGGGCCAGATCCTCGGCTGCCGCGTCTTCCTGAAGTTCGAGAACCTGCAGTTCACCGCCAGCTTCAAGGAGCGCGGCGCGCTGAACAAGCTGGCCACCCTGCTCGAATCGGGTGTGCCGCTGAAGGGCGTGATCGCCGCCTCGGCCGGCAACCACGCGCAGGGCGTGGCCCACCACGCGCAGCGCCTGGGCCTGCGCGCGGTGATCGTGATGCCGGTGCTGACGCCCACCGTCAAGCTCGAGCGCACACGCGGCTTCGGCGCCGAGGTGGTGCTGCACGGCGAAACCTTCGACGCGGCGCGCGAGCGGGCGCTGGAGATCGCAGATGCGCAGGGCCTGACCTTCGTGCACGCCTTCGACGATGTCGACGTGATCGCCGGCCAGGGCACGATCGGCCTGGAGATGCTGCACGAGCAGCCCGACCTGGACACCCTGGTCATCGCCATCGGCGGCGGCGGGCTGATCAGCGGCATCGCCACCGCCGCCCGGGCGCTGAAACCCGGAATCGAGATCATCGGCGTGCAGACCACACGCTTCCCGGCGATGGTCAACGCCATCAAGGGCACGACGCATCCGCTGGGCACGAGCACGATCGCCGAAGGCATCGCCGTCGGCCGGCCAGGGCAGATCACGCGCGAGATGGTCGGCGCGCTCGTCGACGACCTGGTCCTGGTCGACGAAGGCGACATCGAGCAGGCCATCGTGATGCTGCTCGAGATCGAGAAGACCCTGGTCGAGGGTGCCGGCGCCGCCGGGCTCGCGGCCCTGATCAAGGACCCGAAGCGTTTTGCCGGGCGCAAGGTCGGCCTGGTGCTGTGCGGCGGCAACATCGACCCGCTGCTGCTGCAGGCCATCATCGGCCGCGGCCTGGTGCGCGCCGGGCGGCTGGCGCGCATCCGCGTCGCGGCACGCGACACGCCGGGTGTGCTCGCCAGGATCACCGCCGTGGTCGCGCAGGCCGGGGCCAACATCGAGGAGGTGCATCACCAGCGCGCCTTCTCGATGCTCAGCGCGCAGAACGTCGAGGTCGAACTGGTGCTGCAGACACGCAACCGCGCGCATGTGGCGGCCGTGCTCGAGGCCATGCAAGCGGCCGGCTTCGACGCATCAGCGTACTGACGCTGTGCTACATTTCCGGCCATGCGTTTGGGCACATTCTTCTTTGCGTTCTTCTGGATCTCGCACCGCACGGCGGCTGGAGAGGCAAGCGCGTAGACGAAGACGACGCCCCGAACCCCAGAAACCGCCGGCAACCCCGGCGGCTTTTTTTTGTCCGGAACACCCATGAACAGCGACCGCTACACCCTGAGCGAAAAAACCAGCGAAACCGACGACCAGCGCATCCGCGACGTCGTGCCCCTGCCGCCGCCGGAGCACCTGATCCGCTTCTTCCCGATCGCCGGCACGCCGGTGGAGCGCCTGATCGCCGACACCCGGCAGTCGGTGCGCCGCATCCTGCACGGTCTCGACGACCGGCTGCTGGTGGTCATCGGCCCCTGCTCGATCCACGACCCGGCGGCCGCGCTCGACTACGCCGGCCGGCTGAAGGTGCTGCGCAAGCAGCACGCCGGCGAGCTCGAGATCGTGATGCGCGTGTACTTCGAGAAGCCGCGCACCACGGTCGGCTGGAAGGGCCTGATCAACGACCCCTA
>CAZWUR010000123.1:0-6185 GCA_964637205.1 uncultured Rubrivivax sp. | reverse complement strand
GTCGCTGCCCTTGGCCACGACGCGCGGCGCGCCGCTGCCACCTTCGTCATATTTCAGCGCCACCGCGAAGTGGGTCGGGTTCATGACCACGATGTCGGCCTGCGGCACCGCGCCGAGCATGCGCTTGCGCGAGCGCTGGCGCATCAGCGTCTTCATCTTGCTCTTGACCTCGGCGTTGCCCTCGACCTCCTTGTGTTCCTGCTTGACCTCCTGGTGGCTCATCTTCAGGTTCTCGGCCAGAAGCCAGCGCTGCAGCGGCACGTCGACGAGCGAAAACAGTGCGAGCACGCCGACCGCCAGCAGCAGGCCGTCGAGCAGGATCGCCCCGGCCCCGGCCAGCGCCGCCGGCAGCGGCCGCGCGAGCAGCAGCACATAGTCCTCGCGGTGGCCCTGCAGATGCCAGGCGGTGACGCCGAACAGCACCAGGGCCAGGCCGCAGGCCTTCAGCGTCGGGACCAGTTGCTGCTTGGAAAACAGCCGCCCCAGGCCATTCATCGGATTGAGTTTTTCGAACTTCGGCCGCAGCGGCTTGAGCGTGAAGTTCCAGCCGCCGGACAGCACGCTGGCGGCGACGGCCACCGCCGCCAGCACCAGGCCCAGCGACACCACGACGGCCAGCATCTGGGCGCCGAGGTCGGCCATCAACTGCGTCATCGCGGCCGGGTCGGTGACCGCGCTGCGATCGAAGCGCAGGCCCTGTCCGAGCAGCGACACCAGCCATTCGGTCAGCGGGCGCGCCAGGGCGACGATCAGCGCACCGCCCGCGGCGAAGGCAACGAAGTGGCCCAGGTCACGCGAACGCGCGACCTGGCCCTCCTTGCGCGCCTTCGCGATCTTGCGACCGGTGGCGGGTAGTCTCTTGTCCTGTGCGGAGTCAGCCATGGCGAAACGGGCTCGGGTCCACCGAGGACCGCGAGCTTCGCCATGGTGCCGGCAGACGGCCCAATCTTGCGCCGGATAAACCGGCGATTCGGGGCGGTGTTCCCCTCAACGACAAAGGCCGGGCAAGGGCCCGGCCAGCGACCGTCCGAATCCGGGGCTCAGAAGCCCAGCGAGGCCAGCAGGTCGTCGACCTCGCCCTGGTTGCTGACCACGTCGGTCCGACCTGCGGCGTCGACCACCGGCCCCTGCAGCACCGTCTCCACCTTGTGCACCTGGTCGGCCGGAATGACCTGTATCAACAGCTTCAGCAGGCTGCCCTCGAGGTCGTTGGCCAGAGCCACCACCTTGGCCACGACCTGGCCGGTGAGGTCGTGGAAATCCTGCGCCAGCATGATCTCGGTCAGTTGCTCGTCGGTGCGGGTGGTGGCCTGCTCGACGTCCTGCACGAAGTTCAGCACCGCACCACTGGCCACCGCCTTCACCGGATTGGCGGTCAGCGCAAGGGCGAGTTCGCGCGTCTTCCGTGCGATCGAGGCCTGCTCGGCCTTGGCGCTGTCGACCGTGTTGAGCACCTTCTCGGCAGCGCAGGCGGTCTTGTCGGCGATGTAGTTCAGTCGGCTGCGCGCATCGGGCAGGCCGTTGGCGGCGCGTTGCAGCTGCGGCATCACGCCGAGCTGGGACAGGGTGTCGTGCAGCAGCCGCGTGATCGTGCCGACCTGCAGAAACACTTCCGTCGCGCTGGCCTCCTGCACGGCGCGCTGCGACAGGGTTTCGGCGGATTCCATCTTCATGCTGCGACTCCCGGGTTCAGGCCGTGGCCGCCAGCTTCTGCAGGATCTTGGTGACCTTCTCTTCCAGCGTCACCTTGGTGAAGGGCTTGACGATGTAGCCGGCGGCCCCGCTCTGCGCGGCCAGCACGATGTCTTCCTTGCGTGCTTCGGCGGTCACCATCAGCACCGGCAGGTGCTTCAGGGTCTCGTCGGCCTTGATCGCCTTCAGCAGCTCGAAGCCGTTCATGTTCGGCATATTGATGTCCGAGACCACGAAGTCAAAGCGCTGCGCCTTGAGCATGTTCAGCGCGACGGTACCGTCCTCGGCCTCGTCGGCGTTGTTGCAGCCCATCTCCTTGAGCAGGCCGCGCACGATGCGGCGCATGGTCGAAAAATCGTCGACGATCAGGAACTTCAGGTCGGTGGGTTGGCTCATCACGGGATGCCCTCGGAACAGGATGCTGCAGTGGAACTTATCGGCCCGCGTCGGCCCGGCTTGAGGCCGACGGGGCGAGGTCGGGCCGGATCGAGGGCAGAGTCGGCTGGGCGGCCTCCTGCTCGGCCTCGGGCACGCGGCCGAAGAAGCGGTCCTCGCTCTCGCGGTTCATCACGATGATGCTGATGCGCCGGTTGCCTGGGGCCTGCGGATCTTGTTCCTCAAGGGGCCGGCTGTCGGCCAGGCCCTGCACGCGCAGCATGTGGCTCGGCGGCAGGCCGCCGGCGGTGAGTTCGCGCCGCGAGGCGTTGCCGCGGTCGGCCGACAGCTCCCAGTTGCTGTAGCCGCGCTGCTCGCCGGCGAAGGCCGCGGCATCGGTGTGGCCCTCGAGGGTGATCCGGTTCGGCACCTCGGCGAGCACGCCGCCGATGGTGCGCAGCAGCTCGCGCATATGCGGCTGCACGACGGCGCTGCCGCTCTCGAACATCGGTCGCTTGAGCTCGTCGACGATCTGGATGCGCAGGCCCTCGTGGGTCATTTCCAGGCGGATCTGCGAGCTGAGTGCGGCCAGCATCGGGTTGCTCGCCAGCTTGTCCTGCACACGCTGCATCAACTGCTTCAGGCGCGCGATCTCGGCCCGGCGCTGCTCTTCCTTGAGCGCCTTGAGGTTGATCGTGCGCCGGTCGGCCTCGATCTCGCCTGACTTGACCTGCCCGGTGGTGCGCGTCAGGTCCTTGCCGCCGCCCTTGAGGATCGACGACGAATCGCCCGAGCCCGAGCCACCGAACATGGCGACCTTCAGCGGCGCCTGGAAATAGTCGGCGATGCCCTTCTTGTCGCCTTCGGTGGTCGAGCCGAGCAACCACATCAGCAGGAAGAAGGCCATCATCGCCGTCACGAAGTCGGCATAGGCGATCTTCCAGGCGCCGCCATGCGCCGCGTGGCCGCCCTTCTTGACCTTCTTGACGATGATCGGCTGCAGCTTCTTCGCGTCACCGGCCATCAGCTGCCCCCGGGCTGCGGTCGCGGCTGCGGTCGCGGCTGCGCCGCAGTCTCCAACTCCGCCTGCGGGGGGAGAGCGGGACGAACAACAGCCCCAGCGGACTGTTCTTCGCCTGCGAGCGCTGGCGGCATCCATGCCGCCGGCTCATGCAGCGGAGCGCCAGAGCCGGATCCGCGCATGGGCCTGACCGCGGGCTGCCCATGCGGGACGAAGGGCAGCGACAGCTGCGTCGCAAATGCAGGTCGGCCGTGCAGCATCACTTCTTGCCTTTCACATGGCTCTCCAGTTCGGTGAAGCTTGGCCGGTCGGTGGAGTAAAGAACCTTGCGGCCGAACTCGATCGCGACCTGCGGCGCGTAGCCCTGCATGCTGGCCAGCAGGGTGGTCTTGATGCACTGCAGTTCCTTGGTCGCGTCCTCGACCTTCTGCTCGAGCAGGCCGCCCAGCGGCTCGGCAAAGCCGTAGGCCAGGAAGATGCCGAGGAAGGTGCCGACCAGGGCCGAGCCGATCATGCCGCCGAGCACCGCCGGCGGCTGGCCGACCGAGCCCATCGTGTTCACCACGCCGAGCACCGCGGCCACGATGCCGAAGGCCGGCAGGGCGCCGGCCATGCGCTGGATCGCCGCCACGGCGGCGTGTTCTTCCTGGTGGTGGGTCTCGATCTCGCTGTCCATCAGGCTCTCGATCTCATGCGCGTTGAGGTTGCCCGAGACCATCATGCGCAGGTAGTCGGTGACGAACTCGGTGACGTGATGGTCGTTGCCCACGGTCGGGTACTTCTGGAACAGCGGCGAGCTGTGCGGTTCTTCGACGTCCTTCTCGATCGACATCAGGCCTTCCTTGCGCGCCTTCTGCAGGATGTCGTAGAGCAGGGCCAGCAGCTCCATGTAGCGGGCCTTGCTGAACTTGCTGCCCTTGAAGCACAGGCCGATGCCCTTGATGCAGGACTTGACGACCTTCATCTGGTTGTTCGCCAGGAAGGCGCCGATGGCCGCACCGAAGATGGTGATCATCTCGAAGGGCAGGGCCTTCAGGATCACGCCGATGTTCCCGCCGTGCACGATGTACACGCCGAAGACACATCCCAGGGCGACGAGCCAGCCGATGATGACGAACATGATGCTTGGTGTACCGAATTGGAGGCCGCTGTCGCGCCAGCCCGCTTTGTCGTGTCAGACGCTGTTAGTGGCTGTTATCGGCGGCTTGGCGCCCGGGTTGAGCCCGGGTACCCGCCACGCCAGCACCTGGCGGCCACCCGGCAGCACATGGCAGAGCTCGGGGCGGCGTCCCGGCACCTCGAACTCGAGGCTGAGCAGCCAGCCGCCGGGCAGTTCGTCGCAGGCCTTGCGCCAGGCACGCGCCATCGACTCCGGGCGCTGGAAGAGGTAGACCAGATCGACGCCCCGCCAGGCCCCGGCCGACCACATGTCGCCGACCCGGACCCGCGCAGCGCGGCAGCGCAGGCGCGACAGCCAGGCCAGGGGTCGGCTCCATTCGATGCCCTCGATTTGAGCCGCCGGCCAGGCCCGCGCCAGCGCGATCAGCCCGTCGCCCAGGCCGCTTCCGGCGTCCAGCACCCGCGCCCCGGGCGCCAGATGCAGGCTCGGCGCCATGCCCTCGAGCGCCGCGGCCGGCGTGGGAAAGACCGGCGCGTCGCGCCAGGCGCGCAGCGGGTACAGGGCAACGCTCACGAGCAGCAGGGTCAGCCAGATCCAGGCTCCGGCGGCCGACGCCGCGAGCACCGCGCAGGACAGCGGGAAGCCACCCGCCACCAGCCAGCGCCGGCTGCGCGAACCCTGCCGACGTGCGGCCAGCAGGCCCAGCGCGCTCGCCAGGGCCAGGGCCAACGCCGGCCGGCCCGGCAGCAGCTGCCCGACGAGTGCAAAGCAAGCCCAGGCGGCGGCCCAGACCAGCAGGGCCGGCAGCGGCCAGGGCAGCCAAAGGCCGGCGGCGGGCTGCGGCACAGCATTGCTTCTCATGCATCAAGTGTTGCCGCCGGCGGTGCGGTCCGATCGCTGGATTTGGGCCGCGCCGGGCCGGCAGTTCAGGTCGCCGGCACAAAAAAAAGCGGGTCCCGAAGGACCCGCCGCAAAGGCACAACGGATGTGCCAGGAGGAGACAAGACGCTGAAAACGATCGGTCTGCCGGGTTTATCGGCCGGTGCCGAGCGGACTTGAGGCGTGCGCACGATCAATGCGCGTGGGCGGGAATTTGCAACGATCCGGCCTGCTTGCCCTTGCCGGCGCGCGCCGGCGGATTGCACATGCCGCAGACGAAGTGGCGTGCGATCTCGTGCGGGTGCGTCACGAAGTGGCCGCCGCAGCTGCTGCACGGCGTCATCGTCAACATGCCGTTGTCGACGAACTTGACCAGGCGCCAGGCGCGGGTGACGCTGAGCAGGGGCTCCAGGCCCTGGGCCTGGATCTGCTCGATGTAGAGCTGGTAGGCCTTGATGACGGCGTCGATCTCGTCGAGCTCGGCGGTCTTGTTCAGGTACTCGTGGATGTTCAGGAACAGGCTGGCGTGGATGTTCGGCTGCCAGGTCATGAACCAGTCGGTGGAGAACGGCAACTGGCCCTTGCTCGGGCTCTTGCCCGCGACTTCCTTGTACAGGCGCAGCAGGCGCTCGTAGCTGAGGTCGGTCTCGCTTTCCAGCACCTGCAGCCGCGCGCCGAGGTGGATCAGCGTGACGGCGCGTTCGATCTGCCTGGCTTCGGTGAGGATGCTCTTGATGCGGGCCATGTTCTGTGTCCTCCTGGATTGCGTGGGGTGAGCGGGTGTTCAGGCCGCTTCTTGATGCCGGCCGGCCATCAGGATGCTGGCGTGCAGGCGGCCGATGCCGTCGTTGGCCGCGGCCTTGCCGTGGCTGGTCAGCAGGTTCCAGACCAGGTCGTCGTCCATGCGGAAGCGGCACAGCAGGGTGTTGCCGGCAGCGATCTTCATCATCTGCGCCGAGGTCAGCATGTCGATCAGGTTGGCGGTGTCTTCGCTGACACCCAGGCGGTACAGGGCCTGCTCGCGGTCGGTGCGGATCAGGCTCTGGGCCAGCATCAGGTACGACAGGTTGGCTTCACGAATTTCGGCAAGGATCTGGT
>CAZWUR010000122.1:0-6193 GCA_964637205.1 uncultured Rubrivivax sp. | reverse complement strand
TCTGCAACGTGGCGACGAGCGCGATGGTGCGCGAATGTGCGCTGTCCTTCATCACCCGCGCCGGAGTCGAGATCGGCGTCGCCTCGACCAAGGCCTTCACGACCCAGCTCGTCGGCCTGTATCTGCTGACGCTGGCCCTGGCCCAGGTGCGCGGCAAGCTCGACGACGAGCGCGAAGCGGCCGAACTGAAGGCGCTGCGCCATCTGCCCCTGGCGCTGCAGGCCGTGCTGGCGCTCGAACCCCAGGTGATCGCCTGGAGCGAGGAGTTCGCGCGCAAGGAGAACGCGCTCTTCCTGGGCCGCGGCCTGCACTACCCGATCGCGCTCGAAGGTGCCCTGAAGCTCAAGGAGATCAGCTACATCCATGCCGAGGCCTACCCAGCCGGCGAGCTCAAGCACGGCCCGCTGGCCCTGGTGACCGAGCTGATGCCGGTGGTCACCATCGCGCCCAACGACGCCCTGCTCGAGAAGCTGAAGAGCAATATGCAGGAGGTGCGCGCCCGCGGCGGCCAGCTCTACGCCTTTGCCGACGCCGACACGCGCATCGACAGCGAACCCGGCGTGCACGTGATCCGCATGCCCGAACATTACGGCGCGCTGAGTCCGATCCTGCATGTGGTGCCGCTGCAGTTGCTGGCCTACCACACCGCCTGCGCCCGCGGCACCGACGTCGACAAGCCCAGGAACCTGGCCAAGAGCGTGACGGTCGAGTAGACCGGCGCGGGCTTGGCGGCGCTTGTTGTGTAGGAATAAGGTCTGTAGGGCCCGTAATAAGGTCTGTCGGGCCACGAAAGACCGGGCTCGTCTGTTACATATTCTTGGCTGAGACCACGGCTGAAGGGCTCGTGCGGGCGGCGCGGCCCAGAGCCGCCATTTCTGAATTACGGTATGGCCGCCTCGTCGGCCATGGCCTTCAGCTCGGTCTGCACGACCTCGTGCATCACGGCGCAGATGCGTGCGGCTCGCGCCGGGTCATCCAAAAGGCCGCCAAGCAAATGCGGGGCTGGGCTGGTCGCGTCATGCCACATTTCGATGAGCTTTCCCTCGTCGCCCATCCGACCCTGAGCCGACGGTGGCGTGACCACTGTCATCGACTAGAAGCAGACGTACGCAATCAAACGCTGCTGGATGCGAACGGTGCAACGGGCACCGATCGGCCTGCGCCATCCCAGCGCAATGTCCCGAGCTTCCCTACGAAAGCGGGGATGGATGAAGCCGGACACACCCATGCGCATCCGTCAGGCGGTTCCCGCAGGTGGATGCCAAGCCTGATTCCATTGCCTGGGTGACTGTCCGTACAGGCGCTTGAACTCCCGGCTGAACTGGGAAGCGCTCACGTAGCCCACGTCCATCGCCGCTTCGCTCACGTTCGCGCCGCCGGCGATCTTCATGGCGGCGCTGTTGAGCCGCATGGACTTCACATACTGGATGGGCGACATGGTGGTCGCCTCCTTGAACTTGCGGTGCAGCACGGCGCGGCTCATGCCCACTTGCGAGGCCATGTCGTCGATGGTGACCGGCTCCGTCAGGTGGGAAGCCATGTAGGCGATGGCCCGGGCGATGTCGTTACCCACGCCAAATGCGCGCCGGGCGGCGTCGCCGGCATCACCCTTCAACACCGCGTAGTACAGCTCTCTGAGCCGGCTCTCGCCGAGCACCGCTGTGTCCGTGGGGCTGTCGCCCAGCTGCAGCAGGCGCAGCAGCGCTTCGGTGAAGCTGTCGTCCCAGCGGGCGAGCGACAGCCCCTGGGCGAGGGGCGGCTCGTTTCGGGTTTTGCGCCGGAACCCGCTGGCGTTGTCTATGGCCATGGACAACTCGGTCATGACCCGCGTGTCGAGCGCGATCATCACGCCCAGCAGGGGGTTGTCGGGCGAAGCGGTGGGCGTGCCCGCCTCCACCGGCATGGACATGGGACAACACATGTACCGGCTGCTGTCGTACACATACCGCGTGCCGTCCAGGATGGCTTCCTTGACCCCGCTCACGATGGCCACCACGGTGGGCTCGTAGACCGCAGGGGCGCAGCGCACCGACTCGGTGACGCGAAAGAGCTGCACGCCTTTGATCCCGGTTTCCACCAGGCCGTCGGTGCGGACCCTGCTTTCAATGAGTTGCTGGAGTTGCTGGCGCTGTTGAAGTGGTTGAGGTTGGTGCTGGCTCATGGGGTCAATGTAGCACGGCGCCGTCATCCCTAAACTCACAACGAGACGATTGGGCAAGTATGAAAGACGAATTCGCCTTCTGCAGATCAATGGCGAGATTTACAGTCAATCCCATACCCCGCAAGCTGTTCACCTGCTTGCGCCCGCCGCTCCGGCACACCCATCCAGGCTTTAGAACCATGACCTCCCCCAACCCCTTCGGCCCTCAGGGCTGGACCCCTGAACGCATCGGCTCCCTCTCCGGCAAAACCTATGTCATCACCGGCGCCAACGCCGGCACCGGCTTTGAGGCCAGCCGCATCCTCTTGTCCAAGGGCGCCAAGGTGGTGATGCTGAACCGCAATGCCGACAAGTCGACCGCCGCCGTGGCCAAGCTGAAGCAGGAATTCGGCGCGGGCGCCGACGTGAGCTTTGTTCGCATGGACCTCGCTGTGTTGGCGAGCGTGCGCCAAGCCGCGGCCGAAGTTTTGAAGACGGTGCCCCGGATCGACGCCCTCATCTGCAACGGCGCCATCGCGCAAGTGCCCACGCAGCAGCTCACCGTGGACGGCTTCGAGAGCCAGCTGGGCACTAACCACTACGGCCATTTCGTGCTGTGTGGCTTGCTCTTCGATCGCATCGAAGCATCGACAGGCCGCATCGTTGTCGTGGCCAGCCTGGGCTACAAGATGGGGCTGCGAACCATCCAGTTCGACGACATGAACTGGGACAAACGCTACAGCGCCAACCCGGCCTACAGCCAGAGCAAACTGGCGCAGATGATGTTTGCTTATGAGCTGCAAGACAGAGTCAATGCGGCGGGCAAAAGCGTCGAAGTCCATGTCTGCCACCCCGGCTCGTCCGCCACCTCGCTGATCAGCACCAGCGGCAACTTCATGACCCGGTTCACCTTCTGGCTCATGACGCTGTCGCCCCTAGTGCAATCGGCCGAAAAAGGCGCCTACCCGGAAATCATGTGCGCCACCGAAGACGGTCTGGAGCAGCGAGCGCTGTACGGCCCCACCGGGCGCATGGAGTGGGTAGGCCCCGTTGGTAAAGGCACGCTGGAGGCTTACGCCCACGACAAGGCGGTCATGGAAAAGTTGTGGAGCCGCTCGGAAAAAGCCACCGGGTTCAGCTGGGCCTTTTGAGCCGCGCAGTCAATAAGATCCACAAAGCCAACAGAACACACTCGAATGATGGACAGCACCCTGCTCCTCAGATGCGCCGGCATCGCACTCATCGCCATCGGCATCACCCTGGTCTGGAACCCGGAGCTGGTCAGCCACAAACCCATCCCCAGCGATACCTTTCAAGCCACAGAGCGAAGGATATGGTGGGGCTTGTTGATCGGCTTCGGTGCGTTGCTGTTGTTTCACCACCAGCTTCGCCCCTGGATGCCCACCCTAGCCGCCACCGGCTCCGCCCTCATGTTCGGCCTTTTGGTGGCGCGGCTGATCGGAATCGCGCTGGACGGCCCGGTGCTCAAACAATGGATCTATGTGGGCATTGAAGTGGTGCTTTTGGTGCCGCTGGTGTGGTGGTATTGGCGTGTTCGCCGCTGACAACGCAAAGCATTCCGGCACACGGTCGATCACAACAGCTGAAGGCGTGGTGACAGCGGTATGCCTCGCCATCTACCCAGCCACAGGTCAAACCCCCACCCATTGAAGCCGCAGCTTATTCGCTGCGGCTTCGCTGGCAACCAGGTGAACCTGAAACCCAACGAAACTGCGGATATGAATACCTTTTCAAACACCTCGCCTGTCCCTGCGACCAACGGACTGGCCAAAGTGCCAAGCCCCGAGCGCTTGGTCACAATGCCTGATCGAAAAAAGGCTCGGTCGAAGATGCCACCCTGGCACCGTGTCCTGGCGGGTCTCATTGTCGGCGTGCCAGTCGCCCTGGGTCAGGTGGGCTGCTCGGCGACGGCCCGCGAGCAGGCGCTGCCTGCATCGAAGCGCGCGGAGTCGCCCGAGCTGGTGGTGCTGATCCATGGCCTGGGCAGAAGCCGAATGGCCATGTGGCCACTGGCACGTCGGCTGGAGGCATCTGGCTACGATGTGACCTTGGTTGGCTACGACTCACTTGGAGCCACGCCCGACAAGGCATTGGCAGCGGTTACCGCACAGATCGAAGCCTGTTGCGCTTCATCGAATATGCCGGTTCACTTCGTCGGACATTCGCTGGGCGGGCTGTTGATCCGGGCCTATCTGGCCGATCATCAGATGCCCAGGCTCGGGCGCGTGGTGCTACTGGGTACGCCCAACCAGGGCACGCCGGTTGTGGACCACAACCGTGAAGCCTGGTGGATGCAGCTCGCCGGTCCGCTGGCCAATGCTCTGGGCACTGGGCCCGACAGCTTCGCTAAAGGCTTGCCCGCGCCGACCTATCCGGTCGGCGTGATCGCGGGGCAGCTGTCCCACGGCGCCGGCGCCATGGTCAAATTGACGGAGCCGAACGACGGACTGGTTCCGGTGGCGTCGACGCGGCTTGCTGGCATGCAGGATTTCGTCATCCTTGACGTCGGGCATTCGATGATGCGGCACGACGCTGCCGTGGCGCAGCACACCATCGCGTTCTTGCGCGACGGACGGTTCTGAATCTGGCGAGTCACACCATGCGCAATCCCAGAATCCAGATCGACCCGGCCTGGCGCATGCTGATGGTCGATCTTCGGCTCGACACCCCTCCCGAGCTCGAGCGCGCGCAATAGCCCCCCACCTGTTCCAGCGCAATGAAGTGAAGCTGGCGCTGCCTGAATACCTGCACCTGTGGCACGCGATGCAAGCCATCATGGACGAGCCGGCGTTATCGATCGATTTTGTACCGAGGATCTGGAACGAGGGCTTCACAAAGCTGCCGGGTGGGAGTGTCGGCAATTGGCCGGTCGCAGTCGTTCGGTACGTCAAGCTGATAGGCCGCAGCGGCTACATGGCTGACACCGTGCATGACGGATCGCTGCTGTTACACATCTCGACAGACCTTATTCCGATGCGGCAAGGATGTGAGGGCTGATACAGCATTTCCGACAAGGGGTTTGCAGGTTCAAAATCCTGCGCGTTCCCTGTGGCGACCCCGACAGACCGTATTCCTACAGATCATCGCGCAGCGCCTTGCGGCCCTGGCCGCAACAGGGCCTGGGCTTGCAGCGCAGGCTCACTCGGCGCCAGCCGATGTGAAGGCGCGGAGCGCCGTGCCGCAGCTACAAGCCCAGGAACCTGGCCAAGAGCGTGACGGTCGAATGACGCCGTGCGCGCCTAGGTCCCGCAGAACGTCTGGTACGCCGCCGTGACCTCGGGCGACGCCGGCTCGCCGTAAGGGGCCAGTTCCGGCGTTTCGTCGAACGGCCGCCGCAGCGCGGCGAGCAGACGCTCGAACGGGGCCAGCTCACCTTGCGTCGCCGCCGCCAGCGCCGCTTCGACAAGGTGGTTGCGCGGGATCACGAAGGGGCTCACGGCGCACATGCGCTGGGCCCGCTCGCGACCCGTGATGGCCGATGCGGGCGGCTTGTCCTCGGCCGCGCAGCGCGTGCGCCAGCGCGTCAGCCAGCCGTCGGCCGCGGTGCCGAACAGCGCCCGCAGCGGCAATTCGTCGCCCTCGGCGGCGTCGGCCAGCCGGCGCCAGGCCAGGGTGAAGTCGACCGCGTTTCGCTGCAGCAGGGCCAGCCAGTCGTCGGCGAGTTCGGCGTCGCCAGGCCGCGCATCGGCCAGGCCGAGCTTGGCGCGCTGACCCGCACGCAGCGCGGCGTCCAGCCAGGCCGGGAAGGCGTCGGTGATACGGGTGGCCTGCGCCACCGCAGCCAGCACCGCCGCCTCGTCGTCGGCATCGGCGAGCAGGGGCAGCAGGGTCTCGGCCAGGCGGGCCAGGTTCCAGCGCGCGATCAGGGGCTGGTTGGCGTAGGCGTAGCGCCCGCCATGGTCGATGCTGCTGAACACCGCCGCCGGGTCGTAGGCCTCGATGAAGGCGCAGGGGCCGTAGTCGATGGTTTCGCCCGAGATCGTCATGTTGTCGGTGTTCATCACGCCGTGGATGAAGCCGACGTTCATCCAC
>CAZWUR010000121.1:0-6270 GCA_964637205.1 uncultured Rubrivivax sp. | reverse complement strand
CTGGGCCAGCCGGACGTGGTCGAGATGGTGCCGGCGCCGGGTGTGACGGAAGCGCAATTGCTGTCGACCGCGGCCGCGGTGGAGAAGTTCTCCGAGCACCCGCTCGCGCTGGCGGTGCTCAAGCGCGCCGGTCCGGACACCCCGGAGACGGCGACCGCCTTCACCAACATCGACGGCCAGGGCGCGCGAGCAACGATCGGCGATGACGTCGTGCTGCTCGGCAACCGCAAGCTGATGGAGGCAGAGCAGATCGGCCTTGCGGAACTGGCAGCCGAGGCGGCACGGCTGCAGGGTGGCGGCCGCACAGTCGTCCACGTGGCGCGCGGCGGCCGCCTCATCGGCCTGATCGCGATCGCCGATGCGGTGCGCCCGACCTCCAAGGCCACGATCGCCAAGCTGCAGGAGCGCGGCGTCAAGGTCGCCATGATCACCGGCGACAACCAGGCCACCGCCGAGCGCATCGGCAAGGAACTCGGCATCGACATCGTGCTCGCAGACGTGCTGCCGGGTCAGAAGGCCTCGAAGATCAAGGAACTGCAGACCCAGGGCCACAAGGTCGCCATGGTCGGCGACGGCATCAACGATGCCCCGGCCCTGACGCAGGCCGATGTCGGCTTCGCCATCGGCGCGGGCACCGACGTGGCGATGGAAAGCGCCCAGGTCGTGCTGATGAAGAGCGACCCCTACGACGTCGTCGGCGCGATCGAACTGTCGCGCGCGACGCTGCGCAAGATGCACCAGAACCTGTGGTGGGCGGTGGGCTACAACGTGATCGCCTTCCCGCTCGCGGCCGGCGTGTTCTATCCGTTCACGCTATCTCCCGAGGTCGCTGCGCTGTCGATGTCGGGCAGTTCGGCCATCGTGGCGATCAATGCGCTGATGCTCAAGCGCACCAAGCTCGCCGGCATCCGCAGTCCTCACCCTGCCCCGGCCGCGCCGTCGCCGCTCGCGCAAGGCGCGTCGGCCTGAGGCCGACCCAGCCGTCAGTCGCAGGCGCTCTCAGCGCCCATCTCATCTAACGAACAGGAGTCCTTTCGATGAACCGCCACCACGCCGCCCGGAGGGCCACCGCAGGCCATGTCCTGCCGCGGCGTCGCTTCCTCCAGGGAACGGCCGGCATGGCCGCCATGCTGGCCTGGCCACTCGGCGCCAATGCCGTCGTGAAGGAGTCGCACCTCGCCCTGCCGCTGTCGTCCTCGCGGGTCGACACCAAGTTCGAGCTGACGCTGGCACGCACCCAGGTCAACTTCACCGGCACGCCGGCCTCGGCCATCACGCTCAACGGCACGGTGCCCGGCCCGCTGCTTCGCATGCACGAAGGGCGCGATGTCACCATCTCGCTGACCAACCGGCTCGACGAGGTGACCGCCGCGCACTGGCACGGGCTCAAGGTGCCGAACAGGATGGACGGCGTGCCGGGCGTCACCTTCCCGGGCATCCAACCGGGCGAGACCTTCCAGTATCAGTTCGAGCTGCGCCAGAGCGGCACCTACTGGTATCACAGCCACGCGATCCTGCAGGAACCTGCCGGCTTCTACGCTCCGCTGATCATCGATCCGCTGGTGCGCGACCCGTTCGGCTACGACCGCGAATATGTCGTGATGCTGTCGGAGTGGGTCGATACACCGCCCGAGAAGGTGCTGGCGAACCTGAAGAAGGTCGACGGCTACTACAACGACCGGCGCCAGACGCTGCCGGAACTGTTTGCCGCTCTGAAGACGGCGGCATCCTCCCAGGAGCGCGAGGAGATCTGGAACGAGCGGCTCGCCTGGGCGCGCATGCGGATGGACCCGACGGACGCGACCGACGGCGGCAGCCAGTGGCAGTTCCTCGTCCACGGCCAGCGCGTCGAGGACAACTGGACCGCGCTGTTCCGGCCTGGCGAGCGCATCCGCCTGCGCCTGATCAACGCGTCGGCGATGAACTTCTTCGACGTCTCGATCCCGGGCCTGGACCTGACCGTGGTGCAGGCCGACGGCCAGAACGTCCGCCCCGTCAAGGTCCGCGAGCTGCGCATGGGCAACGGCGAGACCTACGACGTGATCGTGCAGCCGAAGGAGCGCAAGGCCTACACGCTGTTCGCTGCGACCTCGGGGCGCATCGGTTTCGCCCGCGGCACGCTCGCGCCGGAGCTCGGCATGGAAGGCGAGATCCCGCCGCTGGGACCGCGGCCCGTGCGCAGCATGTCCGAGATGGCGGGTGCACACGGCGGCGCACACGGCGCACCGGCCGCCGCGGCAGCGCCGACGGCGGGCGACCCCCACGCCGGACACGCAGCCGCCCCTCCGGCGCCAGCCGCGGCAGACCCGCATGCGATGCATGGCGGCATGCAGATGTCCGGGGGGATGCCCGGCATGGAGGGCATGGCGATGGGCGGCCCAAAGGGCGCCGATGCACGCGCCGACGAGGCGAAGGACCGCCTCGCCTACGCCGATCTCGAGGCGCTCACGCCGCTGCGGTTGCCGGCCGGTCCGGCACAGAAGATCGACATGCGCCTGACTGGCGACATGAACCGCTACATCTGGTCGATCAACGACAAGAAGCTCTCGGAGGCGAAGTTCTTCGAGGCCCGTGTCGGTGAGCGGCTGGAGATCCGCCTGATCAACGAAACCATGATGGAACACCCGATGCACATGCACGGGGCGTTCTTCGTGGTCGAGAACGGCAAGGGGGAGCGAGCACCTCTCAAGCACACGGTCATCGTCAAGCCCGGCGAAACCATCACGGTGCACACCAGCTTCGACGAACCCGGGCCCTGGGTCTTCCATTGCCACCTCTTCTATCACGCTGCCGCCGGCATGGTGCAGGCCCTCGTCGTGAAGTGAACCCGCCTGCAGACCCGAGCAAAGACAAACATGAACACGAAAAGAATCCAACGGGCGCGTCCGCTGGCAGGCGCGCTGGTCCTCGCGCTCGCCGGCTTTGCCGGCTCGGCCCGCGCGATGGAAGACGACGCCGTTTTCCAGACCACCCGCATCGAGGTCGATGCCGGCCGCAGCAACTCCAAGGACGTGGCGGCCTGGCGCGCCGATGGCTGGATCGGTACCGACTACAACCGCTTCGCATGGCGGACTGAAGGTTCGCGCCGCGACGGCCGACTCGAGGACGCCGAAGTTCAGGCGCTGTACAGCCGCTACGTCGCGCCCTTCTGGGACTTGCAAGTGGGGCTGCGCAGAGAGCTCAAGCCGGAAGCCCGCAACTTCGGCGTGATCGGCATCCGCGGGCTGGCCCCGTACGCCTTCGACGTTGACCTCTCTGCCTTCGTTCGCAGCGATGGACGTGTGTTCGCGCGCACCCGCGTCGAGTACGACCTGCTGTTCACGAACCGCCTGATCGCCAAGCCGTTCGTGGGCGTCGACTGGGCAGCGCGCTCGCTGCCGGCCGAGGGGATCAAGGCCGGCGCGACGTCATCCGAGTGGGGGCTCAACCTGCGCTACGAGATCACGCGCGCGGTTGCGCCGTACTTGGAGGTCGGCCGCCAGTGGCAGCGCGAGGCCGGTGGCAGCACCAGCGTGAACTCGGTGCGCGCAGGCCTGCGGCTGGTGCTCTGAGACTCGTCGAGAACATCACGATGTCGTCTGCGCCCAGCCTCCATTCGCCGCCGTCCGAACCGGCTGGGCTGGGGCGCGCGCAACTCGCATGGCTGGCCGCCGCGGTCTTCGTTGTCTCGGCCGGGTACGGCGCGCTGATGCCGCTGCTGCCGGCCTGGCTCGAGCCGCTGATGGCAGCCGATGGTAAAGCCGAGGTCGCGCGCCATGTCGGCCTGCTCAGTGGTCTGTACGCCGCCGGGGTGCTGGTCGGCGCGCCGCTGTGGGGCCTGGTCTCTGACCGCTGGGGCCGGGGCCGCATTCTGGTGATCGGCCTGGTCGGCTACGTCGCCAGCCTGCTGCCCTTGTTGCGGGCCGACTGGGTCGGGCTCCCTGGCATCTACACGTTGCGCGGGGCCACCGGGTTCTTTGTGGCAGCCGTCGTGCCCGTGGTGCCGGCGCTCGTCGCCGAGTACACGCCGCAGGGCCAGCGCGCCCGCCGCTTCGCGTGGCTTGGCGCGATGTCGCTGCTGGGCTTCCTGTTCGGACCGGGGCTCAACGCGGCCGCCGCGCAGGTGTCCGCCACGCTCGCCAGCGCCGGTGGCGGCGCCTTCGACGCGACGGATCTCGTGATCGTGATGTCGGCAGCGCTGGGCGCGCTGATGATGCTGGGACTGGCCGCGACCCTGCCGCGCGCCGCGCCGGCCGCCCTCGAGGACGACTCGCAGCCTGCGTCCGCCGATCGCAGGCGCGCGATGGCACTGTGGGGGCTGAACGGCGTGGTCATGTTCGTGCTGTCCGGATTCGAACTCGGCATCGTTCTGCAGGGCCAGCAGCATCCGACCTTGTCGTCGCGCGAGATCTCGCTGATGTTTGCCGAGTGCAGCCTCGTGATGCTTGGCGTCAACGCGCTGCTGTTCTTCACCGGGCTGCTCGAGCGCGCCGCCGGCCGCGGCGTGATGGCGGCCGGGCTCGTGCTCGCGATCGCCGGGTTGGCGATGCTGGCACAGCACCGCAGCGACGCCTGGATGTACGTTGGCGTCAGTTTCACCGCCGCCGGCACCGGGCTCGTGCTGCCCACGATTTCCTACCTCGCGGCCGGAGCCTCGCGGCGACGGCTCGGCGCCACGATGGGCGGGCTGGCCGCAGCGGCGGGTTTCGGCCAGACGTTCGGCTCGGCGGCCGCCGGCTGGCTCTTCGGTACGGTGGCCCAGCTCAGCTTCGCGTGGCTCGCGCTGCCGCTGCTGGCGACGCTGGGCACCCTGATCGTGCGCCCCGCGTGGTGGTCGACCGAGGGGCCTCCGCCGCGGCCGCCCCGTGTTTCTTCCGACCCGCTTCCCAAGTGACAACCCCAGGAGCCCTGACCATGCGCCACTTCCTCACCGCCCTTCTTGCCGCGCTGACACTCGCGCTGTCCGGCTGCGGCTACAACACCTTCCAGTCGACCGACGAACAGATCAAGGCCAGCTGGTCGGAAGTGCTGAACCAGTACCAGCGCCGCGCCGACCTGATTCCCAACATCGTGGCCACCGTCAAGGGCGAGGCCAACTTCGAGCAGGAGACGCTGACCAAGGTGGTCGAGGCACGCGCCAAGGCGACCTCGATCCAGGCCACGCCGGAGTTGGTCAACAACCCCGAGGCGTTCAACAAGTTCCAGGCCGCGCAGGGCGAGCTGTCGAGCGCGCTGTCGCGCCTGCTCGTGGTCGCCGAGAACTACCCCAGCCTGAAGGCCAACCAGGGCTTCCAAGACCTGCGCGTGCAGCTCGAAGGCACCGAGAACCGGATTGCCGTTGCGCGTGGCCGCTATGTGAAGGCCGTGCAGGACTACAACGTCGCGGTCCGCACCTTCCCGAGCAACCTGACGGCGATGGTGTTCGGCTACGGCGTCAAGGCCAATTTCAGCGTCACCGACGAAGCAGCGCTCTCGGTGCCGCCGAAGGTCGATCTCGGTGGCATCGGCGCCTCGGGTGCCAAGAAGTGACAGCAGCCCGCGTCCCGGTCGGAGGCTTCGTGCGTTGGCTCGCCGTCGTCTGGCTCCTGTGCTGGACCGCGCTGGGCGCTGCCCAAGAACTGATCCCGGTGCCGCCTCTACAAGGTCGGGTGACCGACCTGACCGGCACGCTGACGGCACCGCAGAGCGCCGCCCTCGAGCAGTCGCTGCGCGCGTTCGAGGAGCGCAAGGGCACGCAGATCGCGGTGCTCATCGTGCCGACCACGCGGCCGGAGGCGATCGAACCCTTCGCGCTGCGTGTGGTCGAGCAATGGAAGCTGGGCCGCCGCAAGGTCGACGATGGCGCGTTGCTGCTCGTCGCGAAGGACGATCGCGCCGTCCGCATCGAGGTCGGCTACGGGATCGAAGGCGCGCTGAACGACGCGACAGCGGCGCGGATCATCGCGGAGGTCATCACCCCCCGCTTCAGGCAGGGCGACTTCTACGGCGGGCTCACGGCAGGGCTCGATCAGGTCTTGCGCGTCCTTGATGGCGAAGCCCTGCCGACGCCGACCCGACGCGGCGCGGCAGCGGCTGACAACGGCCTCGGCCAAAGCTGGCCCGTGCTGTTCATCGTCGCACTGGTGCTCGGCGGCGTGTTGCGGCAGGTGCTGGGCCGGGTGCCCGGGGCCTTGGTGGTCGGCGGCGTGCTGGGCGTCGTCGCCTGGTTCGCGCTCGGCACGCTGGCCGTCGCAGCGACCGCGGGCCTGACCGGCTTCTTCGTCACGCTGCTGGGCATCGGCATGGGCGGCC
>CAZWUR010000120.1:0-6498 GCA_964637205.1 uncultured Rubrivivax sp. | reverse complement strand
TCGGCTTCGGCGCCATCGGCTGGGTCGACGACTGGCGCAAGGTGGTGCAGAAGAATCCGCAGGGCATGCGCTCGGCCGAGAAGTACTTCTGGCAGAGCCTGATCGGCCTGATCGCCGCGCTGTACCTGGCCTTCAGCGTCTCGGAGACCTCCAATCTGCGCGTGCTGGAGCTGTTCCTGCGCTGGATCGGCAGCGGCTTCGCCAACGACCTGCCGCCCAAGGCCGACCTGATGGTGCCCTTCTTCAAGACCATCAGCTACCCGCTGGGCGTCTTCGGCTTCATCGCGCTGACCTACTTCGTCATCGTCGGCGCGAGCAATGCGGTCAACCTCACCGACGGTCTCGACGGCCTGGCCATCATGCCGGTGGTGCTGGTGGGCTCGGCCCTGGGGGTGTTCGCCTACATCGTCGGCCACGCCAACTTCAGCCGCTACCTGCTCTTCCCCTACATCCCCGGCGCCGGCGAGCTGCTGATCTTCTGCGCCGCGATGGCCGGCGCGGGGCTGGCCTTCCTCTGGTTCAACGCGCATCCGGCCCAGGTCTTCATGGGCGACGTCGGCGCGCTGGCCCTGGGCGGCGCGCTGGGCACCATCGCCGTCATCACGCGCCAGGAAATCGTGCTCGGCATCATGGGCGGCGTGTTCGTCGCCGAGGCGCTGTCGGTGATGGCCCAGGTGGCCTGGTTCAAGTGGACGCGCAAACGCACCGGCACCGGCCAGCGCATCCTGCTGATGGCGCCGCTGCACCACCACTACGAAAAGAAGGGCTGGGCCGAGACCCAGGTCGTCGTGCGCTTCTGGATCATCACCATGCTGCTGTGCCTGATCGGGCTGGCGAGCCTGAAGCTGCGGTGAACACGATGCACTGGTTGAACGACACCCCCGTGCTCGTGCTCGGCCTCGGCGACTCCGGGCTGGCGATGCTGCGCTGGTGTGCCCGCCACGGCGCGCGTGTCCAGGTCTGGGACTCGCGCGACACGGCACCGCACGATGGCGCCATCGACGGCATCGCGACCCGGCTGCGCGGTGAGCTCGACTCGGCCCTGCTGGCCGACCTGAAGCTGGTGCTGAAGAGCCCGGGCCTGGCGCCGCACGATGAACGCATTGCGCCGCTGCTCGCCGCCGCCGCCGAACGCGGCACCCTGGTGCTGGGCGAACTCGGCCTCTTCGTGCGCGCGCTGGCCGATCTCGACTACGCGCCGCAACTGCTCGCGATCACCGGCACGAATGGCAAGACCACGGTCACGTCGATGACGGCCCTGCTGGTCGAGCGCGCCGGCCGGCGCGTCGCGATGGCCGGCAACGTCGGTCCGACGATGCTCGACACCCTGGCCGCCCAGCTCGACGCGCCGCGCGAGAACTGGCCCGAAGTCTGGGTGCTGGAGCTGTCCTCGTTCCAGCTCGACGGCGTCACCGGTTTCGAGCCGGCCGCCGCCGCCGTGCTCAATCTGAGCCAGGACCATCTGGACTGGCATGGCTCGATGGCCGCCTACGCTGCGGCCAAGGCGCGCATCTTCGGCAGCCGGGCGACCCTGGTCATCAACCGCGACGACCCGGCGGTGGCCGCGATGGTGCCGGCGCCGGTGCTGCCCAAGGGGCGCAAGACGCCGGTCGAGGCACCGCGCGAAGTCCTGCGCTTCGGCCTCGACACGCCGCAGCATCCGGGCGACTTCGGCCTCGTGGTCGACCACGGCATGGCCTGGCTGGTGCGTGCCCTGCCGGCCGACCTGACGCTCCGGCGCAAGAAGGGCGAAGCCGAGCCGATTCATCTGCAGCACCTGATGCCGGCCGACGCGCTGCGCGTGCGCGGCCGCCACAACGCGGCCAACGCATTGGCCGCCCTCGCCCTGGCGAGCGCCATCGGCTGCGCGCTGGCGCCGATGCTGCACGGCCTGCGCGAGTACCGCGGCGAGCCGCACCGCGTGGAGCCGGTCGGCGGCGTCGGCGGCATCGAGGCCTTCGACGACAGCAAGGGCACCAATGTCGGCGCCACCGTGGCCGCACTCGAGGGCCTGGGCGCCGACGTGCTGCCGGGCCGGCTGGTGGTGATCCTCGGCGGTGACGGCAAAGGGCAGGACTTCACGCCGCTGGCCGCGCCGGTGGCGCAGTTTGCGCGCGCCGTGGCCCTGATCGGCCGCGACGCGCCGACCATCGCCGCCGCGCTGCAGGGCTGCGGGGTGCCGATGCAGACCCTGGACAGCCTGCCCGAGGCGGTGGCCTGGGCCTACGCTCAGGCGCAGCCGGGTGACGCCGTGCTGCTCTCGCCGGCCTGTGCCAGCCTGGACATGTTCCGCAATTACGGACACCGCGCCGAGGTCTTCGTCGAGGCCGTGCGCGCACTCGCCGCCGAGCGTGGGGAGGCCGTCTGATGGCCCGCGCCGCCGCCGCCACGCTGCGCCGACCCTGGCGTGAACGTCTGCTGGCGGGTTGGGGCGCACGGCGCTCGGGACCGGTCTCGGCGCGCCTGCCGGTGCGCGACGGTCTGCGCAGCAGCGCCGCGCCCGCGCTGCTGGCCTTCGACCGCAGCCTGGTGATCGTCGTGCTGGCCCTGGTGGTCTTCGGCACGGTGATGGTCTATTCGGCCTCGATCGCCCTGCCCGACAGCCGCAAGTTCGCCGCCTACACGCCGACCTATTTCCTCGCCCGCCACGCGCTGTTCGCCCTCATCGGGGTGCTCGCGGCCTTTGCCGCGGTGCAGGTGCCGGTGGCTTTCTGGGAAAAACATGCGCCGCTGATCTTCGTCGCCGCGCTGGCCCTGCTGGTGATCGTGCTGCTGCCCTTCGTCGGCAAGGTCGTCAACTATTCGCGGCGCTGGATCCCGCTGGGTTTCATGAACTTCCAGCCCTCCGAACTCGCCAAGCTGGCGATCGCCATGTACGCGGCCAGCTACATGGTGCGGCGCATGGACGCGAGCGACAAAGGCATGGGCGCACGCGAGAACTTCTTCCGCGCGGTGTGGCCGATGGCGCTGGCGGTGGCCTTCGTCGGCGCGCTGCTGCTGCGCCAGCCCGACATGGGGGCTTTCATCGTGATCGCCGTGATCGCGATGGGCATCCTCTACCTCGGCGGCGTCAACGCGCGCATGTCCTTCCTGATCGCGGCGGTGATCGTGCTCACCTTCGCCACCATCATCGCCTTCGACGACCTGCGCCGCGAGCGCATCTTCGCCTACCTCGACCCCTGGGACCCGAAGTACGCGCAGGGCAAGGCCTACCAGCTGACCCATTCGCTGATCGCCTTCGGCCGCGGCGAATGGTTCGGCCAGGGCCTGGGCGCCAGCGTCGAAAAGCTGCACTACCTGCCCGAGGCGCATACCGACTTCCTGCTCGCGGTGGTCGGCGAGGAACTCGGCCTGGTCGGCGTGGTGGTGGTGATCGCCACCTTCTTCTGGCTGACGCGGCGCATCTTCATGATCGGCCGCCAGGCGATCGCGCTCGACCGCGTCTTCGCCGGCCTGATGGTGCAGGGCATCGGCATCTGGTTCGGCGGCCAGGCCTTCATCAACATGGGCGTCAACCTGGGTGTGCTGCCGACCAAGGGCCTGACCCTGCCCCTGGTGAGCTATGGCGGCTCGGCCCTGCTGATGAGCCTGGTGGCGCTGGCGCTGGTGGTCCGGGTAGACATGGAGAACCGAAGTCTCATGCGCGGGGGGCGCGCATGAGCCATCTGGTGGTGATGGCGGCCGGCACCGGCGGGCATGTGATCCCGGGCCTCGCCGTGGCCCGCGAGATGCAAAGGCGCGGCTGGAGCGTGAGCTGGCTGGGTACCACCGGCGGCATGGAAAACGCGCTCGTGCCGCCGAGCGGCATTGCGCTCGACCGCATCGGCTTCAGCGGCCTGCGCGGCAAGGGCCTGCTGCACACGCTGACCGGCGGTCTGCGCCTGCTCAAGGCCTTCTGGGACTGCCTGCGGATCCTGCGCCGGCGCGGTGCGAACGCGGTGCTCGGCATGGGCGGCTACGTCTGCTTTCCGGGCGGCATGATGGCCGCCCTGCTGGGCCGTCCGCTGCTGCTCGTGAATGCCGACGCGGCACTGCTGCTGAGCAACCGCGCCCTGCTGCCGGTGGCCGACCGCGTCGCCTTCGGCTTCGACGGTGCCGATGCGCGCAAGACCCGGCGCGCCGTGGTCACCGGCAACCCGGTGCGCGCCGAGATCGAGGCGCTGCCGGCGCCGCAGGCACGCTACGCCGGCCGCGAAGGCCCCTTGCGCCTGCTCGTGGTCGGCGGCAGCCTGGGCGCCCAGGTGCTGAACCGGACCGTACCGGCGGCGCTGGCGCTGATCCCGCCGGCGCAGCGCCCGCAGGTCACGCACCAGACCGGCAACGCGCACCACGCGGCCGTGGCGGCGGCCTACGACCAGGCCGGCGTCGGCGCACGTTTGCTGCCTTTCATCGACGACATGGCGGCGCAACTGGCCGACTGCGACCTGATGCTCTGCCGTGCCGGCGCCGGCACCGTGAGCGAACTCTGCGCCGCCGGCGTGCCGGCGATCCTGCTGCCGCTGATCGTCAGCACCACCGCGCACCAGCGCGACAACGCCCAGCACATGGCGGCCGCCGGCGCGGCGATCCACCTGCCGCAGGCCGAGCTGACCGCGGAAAAGCTGGCGGAAGTCCTGCGCGGGCTGGACCGCGCCACCTTGCTGGAGATGGCGGTCAAGGCGCGCGCCATGGCGCGCCCGCAGGCGGCGGCACGGGTGGCCGACGAGATCGAAAGGCTGCTGGCATGAAACCCGCACGCTCGCATTCGCGCGCCGCCCCCCCGGGGGGCGACCCGTCCCTTCGGAACAGCCGGGCGGTACGGACATGAAACACGCCGTCAAGCACATCCACTTCGTCGGCATCGGCGGCGCGGGCATGAGCGGCATCGCCGAGATCCTGCACAACCTGGGCTACATCGTCTCGGGCAGCGACCAGGCCGACGGCGCCGTCACGCGTCGGCTGGCGGCGCTGGGCATCCGCGTCGCACTCGGCCACGACGCGGCGAACATCGTCGGCGCCGAGGCGGTGGTCACCTCCACCGCGGTCAAGGGCGACAACCCCGAAGTCATCGCCGCGCGCGCAAAACGTGTGCCGGTGGTGCCGCGCGCGGTGATGCTGGCCGAGCTGATGCGCCTGAAGCAGGGCATCGCCATCGCCGGCACGCATGGCAAGACGACGACGACCTCGCTGGTGACCAGCGTGCTCGCCGAGGCCGGGCTGGACCCGACCTTCGTCATCGGCGGCAAGCTCGAAAGCGCCGGCAGCAACAGCCGCCTGGGCGCCGGCGACTACATCGTGGTCGAGGCCGACGAGAGTGACGCCTCCTTCCTGAACCTGAACCCGGTCCTGTCGGTGGTCACGAACATCGACGCCGACCACATGGACACCTACGGCCACGACCTGACGAAGCTGCGCAGCGCCTTCGTCGACTTCCTGCACCGCATGCCCTTCTACGGCGCGGCCGTGCTCTGCGGCGACGACCCGGGGGTGCGCGCGATCCTGCCGATGGTGTCGCGCCCGCTGGTCAGCTACGGCCTGCATGCCGAAGCCCAGGTGCGTGCGGTGGACGTGGTGGCCCTGCCCGGCGGGCAGATGCGCTTCACCTGCCAGCGCCGCAACGGCAGCGCGATGCCCGACCTGGCGATCACGCTGAACCTGCCCGGTGAACACAATGTGCGCAACGCGCTGGCGGCGATCGCGGTGGCCACCGAACTCGAACTGCCGGATGCACCGATCGTGACCGCGCTGCGCGGTTTTGCCGGCGTCGGCCGGCGCTTCCAGCGCTACGGCGAACTGCCGAGCTCCGACGGCGGGCGCTTCACCCTGATCGACGACTACGGCCACCACCCGGTGGAGATGGACGCGGTGATCGCCGCCGCGCGCGGCGCCTTCCCCGGCCGGCGCCTGGTGCTCGCCTTCCAGCCGCACCGCTACACGCGCACCCGCGACTGCTTCGAGGACTTCGTCAAGGTCATGGGCCAGGCCGACGCGCTGCTGCTGACCGAGGTCTACGCCGCCGGCGAGGCGCCGATCGTCGCCGCCGACGGGCGCGCCCTGGCGCGCGCGACGCGCGTGGCCGGCAAGGCCGAGCCGGTCTTCGTCGAGGCCGTGGCCGACCTGCCGCAGGCGATCGCCGGCCTGGCCCAGGACGGCGACGTCGTCGTCGTGATGGGGGCCGGCACGATCGGCGCGGTACCGCAGCAGCTGGTCGACCTGATGGGAGCCAGGCCATGAACGCGCCGTCGCAGGCCGTCGCCGTCGCCAGCCTGGGCAAGGTCGCCGTGCTGATGGGCGGCAGCAGCGCCGAACGCGAGGTCTCGCTCATGTCGGGCACCGGCGTGCTGGCGGCGCTGCGCCGCGCCGGCGTCGACGCCCATGCCTTCGACCCGGCCGAACGCGGGCTGCACGAGCTCAAGGCCGAAGGCTTCGTGCGCGTCTTCGTCGCGCTGCACGGCCGCCACGGCGAGGACGGCACGGTACAGGGGGCGCTCGAGCTGCTCGGCATCCCCTACACCGGCT
>CAZWUR010000119.1:0-6976 GCA_964637205.1 uncultured Rubrivivax sp. | reverse complement strand
GCCGCGTATTGAGCGGCTCGGATCGACAGTGTACTATTTACGGATAACTTCTAAGCCGGTACGATGTGGTTGACGACAATCACCTTGGCCGGCCGTCGAGATAGTTGACGCCGGCCAACGATGAATGCTTTGGCCGCAAATTGCGCTGACCAGACGACCCGAACAACACCATCGAGGGACGCATGAACATTCTGCTCATTGGAGCGACGGGACAGATCGGCTTCGCGCTTGCCCGCGCGCTTGCGGCAACTAACCACTCGTTGACGGTGCTGGTCCGTGAAGGTGCCCTTCTCGGGTTCCCGGCCGCAGTGCGCGTCATCCAGGCGCCGGCGTTCGACGTCGGCGCGTTCGCGCAGGCGCTGGCAGGTCAGGACCTGGTGATCTACAGCGTCGGCCTGCCCGAGCAATACGTGCACGACCCCGACACGTTCGATGAAGTCAACCACCGGTTGTTCGCGTTGTTCCTGCAGGCGCTGCGCGACTCGCCGGTGCGCCGCCTGGTCTATATCTCGACCTACGAGGTGTTCGAGCCGGTGCAGCAGCGCATACGCGAGAGCCACCCGGTAGCCGACCCTGAGACGCTGTCACCGTACTTCTCGTCAATGACCAAGGCCTACCGCTTGGCCGTCGACACCGCCGCGACGGCGGGCCTGACGCTGACAACCATCCACCCGGCGGCCGTTTACGGCGGGCGCGATACCGGGGACGGTGTGACGCACGTGATCGAAAACGTGCTCAACCGCCGCATCCTGAGCATCCCCACGATTCTGAAGAGCGCGTTTCCAGTCGTGCACGTCGACTCGCTGGCCGAGGCCGTCGTCAGTGCCCTCGACCATCCCGGCGCGTTCATCGTCAGCGAAGGCATGACCTCGCTCAAGGAAATTGCGCAGACGGTGCGCACTCAGGTGCCCGGAGCATTCGTTCCGCCGGTGATTCCGCAACGGATGGCGTACGCGGCGATCGGCCTGCTGGAGCGCATCGCGCGCTTTGCCGGAAAGCGGCCGATCATGTCGGTGTCGCAGCTCGACTTCGTGACCAAGGGCGACGAGCCGGTGGCCGATTCCGCATTCAGCGAACTAGCCTGGGAGCCACGCAGCCTTGCCGAGGGTGTTAGCAAATACCTACGGGACCGCTCGCAGCTGCCGGACTGAGATCAGCCGCCCAGAAGGACGCCGTGCCCGACCTGGGTCCAACCTTTGACCGACGAGTTTGAGCAGCCGGTGCGCAGCGTGTCCGGTTAGTGGCGGTTGGCCACTGAACTCACGGTCTCGGACATGGACCGGTCATCGGAGGGCCCGGTCGCCGGCCGGCTGAATGGCCGGTATCTAATCTTACTGTGTCACAAGCGAAGCCTTGCGTTTGCGCGCAGGCAGCAAGGGCACCTTGGTAGCGTCCTGAGCAAGGCTGCGGCGATACGCAGCCGCAAGCTCGTGATGGACGATGGGACGTGGCGCTGCGTGCGCTGGGCTGCCGCGAGGTTTGTAATGCGTGGGTAGGGCAGGTTCTTGGCTGTGTATGGCGCGTCTTGCGGCGTTTTTTTTGCCGGCACCTTCGGGATGCCGTAGCTGCTGCGCCATCAGGAAGCCATAGGCCGCGATAGCCAAGCTGGCGTGGTCCGATCGCCGCCGGGCCGGCCAGGCGATGTTCACGACCAAGCCAAACGGCCTGGGGGTCGGCCTGGCGCTGGCGCGCCGGGTGCTGCGGCGCCATGGCGGCGTGCTGGAACTGGCGAGCGAGCGGGGCGTCGGCACCGTCGTCTCCATCGCGCTTCGAACAACCGCCGCGGAGGGTCAGTCATGAGCGAGATGAATCAAGTGGTGCTCGTCGTCGAGGACGAGGCGGTGCTGGCGAAGAACATGGCGACCTATCTGGAGCGCGGCGGATGTGTCGTACGCATCGCTTCGACGGCCGAGGCCGGCATCGATCTGCTGGCGTCGCTCAACCCGGATGTCGTGGTGCTCGACTTCAACCTGCCGGGCATGGACGGCATGCAGGCGCTGGAGCGCATCCGCGCGATCGATGCGTCGACCCAGGTCATCATGGTGACGGGTCACGGCAGCGTCGAGCTGGCGGTGGAGGCGATGAAGGCCGGGGCGCTGGATTTCCTGACCAAGCCGGTGGCGCTGTCGAAACTGAAGATGCTGATCGAGCGCGCTTCGTCGGACGCGCAGCGCAGCCGGACGCTGGACTACTACCGCCAGCGCGACGCGGCGGGGGTCACGCTCGACACCCTGCTCGGCGATTCGCCGGGCATGTTGCGCCTGAAGTCGACGATCCGGCAGTTGCTGGAGGCCGAGTCCCGCCTGCAGGACGGCGATGCGCCCGCGGTGCTTGTGCGTGGCGAAACCGGCACCGGGAAGGAGCTGGTGGCGAGGGCGCTGCACTTCACCGGACCGCGTCGGGAGCGCCCCTTCGTCGAGTTGAAC
Organism: uncultured Rubrivivax sp.; assembly: GCA_964637205.1. GTDB lineage: Bacteria > Pseudomonadota > Gammaproteobacteria > Burkholderiales > Burkholderiaceae_C > Rubrivivax. The sequence goes on along the minus strand of CAZWUR010000119.1, from coordinate 4,550 downwards.
TGCGCCGCACTGCCAGCACAGTTGCTGGAGTCGGAGCTGTTTGGCCATGAACGCGGCGCTTTTACCGACGCGCGCGAGCGCAAGCTCGGTTTGGTGGAGACGGCCGAAGGCGGCACGCTGTTTTTCGACGAGGTGGGCGACATGGAGCTCGGGCTGCAGGCCAAGCTGCTGAAGTTGCTGGAGGAGCGCACCGTCCGCCGCCTGGGCAGCGTGCGCGAGCAGCGGGTCAATGTCCGCATCGTCGCCGCGACCCACCGGCCGCTCGACAAGCTCGTCGCCGAGGGTCGCTTCCGCGCCGACCTCTATTTCCGCCTGCGCGTGGTGCAACTTGACCTGCCGCCCTTGCGGGAGCGCGGTGCGGACATCGTCGCCCTGGCCAAGGTGTTCGTGGCCCACCATGCGGCGCGCTACGGCAAACCGGCGCCGCGTCTGGGCCAGGCCACCACCGAGATGCTGAGCCGCCACGTCTGGCCCGGCAACGTGCGCGAACTGCGCAACCTGCTGGAACAGGCCGTGCTCCTCTGCCGCGGCGACACGCTGGATTTGCCGCCTGCCAGCCTGACAGGCGCCGGCGCCCCGATCGACAGTGGGGAGGCGCGCACCCTGGTCGACGTTGAGCGCGATGCGCTTCTGCAGACGCTGGAGCACACCGGCTGGAACGTCAGCCGCGCGGCGCGCGAACTTGGCATCAGCCGCGACACTCTGCGCTACCGCATCGACAAGCACGCCTTGCGCCCGGACCCGCCGGGTGCCTTCCAGGATTCGCACCGAGGGGCCTTGCCGGAGAGTTGACAGATTTCTCATTTGGGATATTCTTCCCAATATGCAGAAGACGGGTTCTCCCCAGGTGGCGCTCAACGGCGCGGTGCTCAGGCTCCTGAGGCCGCTGTGCCGGCTGCTGCTTCGCCATCAGGTGCCGTTCGCCGCCTTCGAGGAGCTGGCCAAGCATGTGTACGTCCAGGTCGCGATGGAGGACTTCGCGATCCCGGGTCGCAAGCCCACGCAATCGCGCGCGTCGATCCTGACCGGACTGACCCGCAAGGACGTGCAACGCCTGCTGCTGGCCCCGGCGCCGGAAGTCGCTGCGCTGGAGGAGAACTACAACCGCGCCGCGCGCGTCTTGACCGGCTGGGCCCGTGATGCGGCGTTCTGTACCGAGGACGGCGCACCCAAGGCCCTGGGCTTGCAGGAGGGGCCGAGCAGCTTCGCCGAACTGGTGCGCCGCCACAGCGGCGACATGCCGGCGCGCGCCGTCCTGGATGAGCTGCTCCGCGTCGGCGCCATCCGCCAGCGCGACGATGGTTGTGTCGAACTGGTCGAGAAGGCCTACGTGCCCCAGGGTGGCGAGGCGGAGAAGCTGGGCATCCTGGGCAGCGATGTGGCCGACCTGATCGCGACCATCGACCACAACCTCCAGCACGGCCGGGACGACCCCTGGTTCCAGCGCAAAGTGATGTACCGAAGCATGCCGTCCGACGTCCGGCCGGCCTTCCGGGCGCTCAGCGGCAAGCAGGCACAGGGCTTGCTGGAGAAGCTCGACGCCTGGCTTTCTGAACGTGACATTGACGACCCCGACGACCCGACGCAGGCACCGCGCGTGCGCATCGGCCTGGGCATCTACTACTTCGAGGCTCCCGTGAGCCCCGAGTCCCACAAGGAGTGAGATCATGAACTTCCATCGAATCCTGGGCAGTGCGGCCACCGCGCTGACGCTCTTGGTCGCCGCCTGCGGCGGCGGTGGCAGTGCCGATGGCGGCATCGGTGGCACCGGCGGAGGCGGGGGTGGCGGCATCGGCGGCACCGGCGTTGCGCTGGGCACCATCACCGGCTTCGGCAGCGTCTTCGTCAACGGGGTGGAGTTCAGCTCCAGCGGCACCGTCATCAAGCGCGACGACAGCACCGTCTCGCAGAGCGACCTGCGCGTGGGCATGGTGGCGCGGGTCGACGGCTCGATCACCAACCAGCAGGCGACCACCATCACGGTCGACAGCGCCATCAAGGGCCGCGTGGAGCAGGTCATCGACGCCAACCGCATGCGCGTCATGGGCCAGACAGTGCAGACCGACAGCCAGACCTTGTTCGAGAACGGCGTGCGGCCGGTGCAGGGTGACTACATCGAGGTTCACGGCCTGCCGGTCGCCGGCGGCGTCGTAGCGGCGGGCTTCGTCGAGCGCAAGAGCGCGTTGGCCAGCCCACCCTTCGTGGTGGCCGGCTTCATCGCCAGCCAGAACGCTGCGGCGCAGACCTTCACCGTCGGCGCACTCTCCGTGGCCTATAGCGGCGCGACGATCAGCGACATGCCGGGGGGTTCGTGGGTGGGCCTGCTGGTCGAGGTCAAGGGAACGGCCTGTGCCGGCAATCCAGTGTGCGGCACCCTGACGGCCAGCAAGGTCGAACCCTGGGGGCTTCAGGTGGCCAGCGCCAGCGAGGCCGAGGTGGAGGGATTCGTCACATCCGTCAGCGGCAGCAGCTTCGTGCTGGGCAATCAGGCGGTCGCCATCGGCGCGGGGACCCGCTTCGAGAACGGCACGGCGGCAGACCTCGTCGTGGGCGTCAAGCTCGAGGCCGAGGGCTCGATCAGCGGCGGCGTCCTGACTGCCACCAAGGTCCAGTTCAAGGACGGCGTGCGCATCGAGGCCAACGTGGTCAGCAACGGGGCCGGCGGTCTCACGCTGCAAGGCCTGCCGGGCATCGTCGTGGAGGCCACGTCGAACACCGAGCTGGACGGCGTGACCTCGGTCGGCGCGCTGGTTGCGGGCAACCACTTGCGCATCCGCGGCAGGCTGGCCCCGTCCAACCGCGTCGTCGCCAGTGAGCTGGAATTGCGGTCCAACGCGCCGGACACGCGCATCGAACTGCGCGGGCCGGTCAGCGCGGCATCGAACCCGACGCTGACGATCCTCGGCGTGGCCGTGGACACGACGTCGATCTCGGAGTCGAACTTCAAGGATCGCAGCGACAACGCCATCGGCCGCGCCGCTTTCTTCAGCGCTGCGGTGTCGGGGCAGGCCGTCAAGGTCAAGGGCGATCTGATCGGAGCGACCCCGCGCTGGGACGAGGCCGAGCTCGAAGACTGAACGGACTGGCAGACCTTGGCGCGCGGGGTGTCCTGAGCATAGGAGTTTCAAACGCCCTCCGCAACGCCCAAGACGAGCTCGGGACCGGCCTGCGGCGGCCTGGAGTGCTTGGCTTTGGTGCCGGCGTGGTCGCGTCGCGCCGATTCGGTAGGTCCTTGACCGCTCAAGTGGGCCGGTTCCGGCCTCGGCCTCAGGGTTGCCCTGCCGCCCACAGCGTTGTGCCGGCACGGCCCGCAGCGCCACGCCGGCTGCCGCGTGGCAGCGAAGCCGTGGCGAGGTGTCGTCGACGGGGGACGCCGCTCAGGTAGCGAAGTGCGGCCCCGGCTCGCGCGCCCGGCCCTTGGGAGGCGGCTGTGGGTCTAACCCCAGGTGGTCCAGGATCTTCTGGATCACCGGCCGCTCGAGGATGGCCGCGATGATCTTCAGCTCGCCGGCGCCGCAGTTCGGGCAGTGCTGCATGTCGAAATCGAACACGCGCTTGAGCAGCCGCGCCCAGTTGATGCGTCCTGGCCGGGCTTGGAAGATCTCGACCGCGCACGGGCCGGCGACGGCAACGCTCGCCGCTTCCTCGTCCTTGGGTGGCCCCTGCGGCACCACCAGCGCGCGCAGCTTGGCGTTGGGCGCCAGCACGCCATGGAACCTGATGAGGTGTAGCCGCGGCCGCGGCACCAGCGCGGCCAGCCGCTGCATGAACTCCAGCGGCGACATCACCAAGTGCGTGGTGCCGTCACGCCAAGGGTCTTGAGCTTGAGCTCGACCTGGCCTGCGGCGTTGAGCTGTGCCCGCTCGTCCGACGGCGCCGGCGGGGTAATGTAGCGGCACAGCTGTTCCAGCCGCTTGCGGTCGTGCGCTTCGACCCGCACCGCGGCATGTAGGCTGAACCCGTCGATGTCGGCGCACAGGGGCTGCTGAGCCGTACCCTCCCGCGGCATCGCGCCGCGCAGGGTCAGCAGCTTCTGCCCGGTGCGCGGCCCGAAGGCGATGCGGTAAGTAGCGGCCGCGGCCTGCAGCGGCCGCAGCGTTCGCGCCTCCTCACCGTCGGCATCCGGCTCGGCCAGGTAGGTCTGCCCCATCTCCTCGATCAGCACGCCCCGGCGCGTGAGCATCTTCATGAGCCGGGTGATGACCGTTTGCAGCAGCGCGTGCAGTTCGTCTTCGGTGGGCGCACAGGCTTCGACGAACAGCGCCAGACCATCGGCACCGCACCGGTACACGCCGTCCGTAAGCGTGGCCCCAGGGCCCTCTTGACCGCGTGGCCAGTCAGTGCTGGTCCAGTCCGGCCAGGCCTGCTACATCACCTTCACGTTCGATGACTGCCAACCAGGCGTCGAGCTCTTCAGTGCTTGCCGCCAGAAGTCGCATCGGCAACGACCGGTCGTTGGCCTTGGCCAGCATGTTGTGCAGGCCCAGATGCGTGGACCGAGCCGAGTTCATCCAGTAGTCGGCACCGCCATCAAGCCGCCAGGTCGGGGG
>CAZWUR010000118.1:0-7045 GCA_964637205.1 uncultured Rubrivivax sp. | reverse complement strand
AGAACCACTCGCGCTTCATCATCTCGGTGTAGCGCGCGCCGTACTCGCGGCGCGCGGCCTCGATGTCGGGGTGGTCCCGGTCGAACACCGCGGGGTCGGGCTTCAGCACGCGCGGCGACAGCATGCGGCGCAGGTTCTCGCCGGCCTCGGTGACGTTGCGCACGGCCACCGGCTGCTGCTCGAACCCGTAGCTGTCGAGCAGGTGGTCGCCGCCCCAGCCCTGCACCTTCGCGGCCAGCTTCCAGCTCAGGTTCACCGCATCGAGAATGCCGGTGTTCATCCCGAAGCCGCCGGTCGGCGAGGTCAGGTGCGCGGCGTCGCCGGCGATGAAGACGCGGCCCTGGCCGTAGCGGTCGGCCACGAGCTGGCGGCGCACCCAGGGGAGCACCGAGAGGATCTCGAAGTCGAACTCGCGCCCCATCGCGCGCACGATGGCGCGGCGCATCTGCGCCTCGCTCACCTCGCGCCGCGTGGCGTCTCCAACGAGCGAGAAGCGCCACTGGTCGCGGCCGTTGATCGCCACCAGCGTCGCCCAGGTGCCTTCGGGGCCGATGAAGATGTAGCGGTAGGCCGGCGCCTTGTCGTGCAGCTTCTCCAGCCCGTCGCAGCGGAAGACGACGTTGGTGGTGTAGGACAGCACCGGCTCGCCGCTCATGCCGATGCCCAAGGCTTGACGCACGCCGCTGGCGCCGCCGTCGCAGCCCACGAGGTACTGCGCCTGCAGCGTGCGGCGCTCGCCGCTGGCGGCGTCTTTCAGCGTCGCCAGCACGTGGTCGCCGCGGTCCTCGAACGACGCCAGCTCGGTGCGGTAACGCAGGTCCACGCGGCCGGTGCTGCGCACGAAGCGCGCCAGCACGGGGTCGAAGAAGTTCTGCGGGCAACGCTCGCGCTTCTGTGGGCTGACGGGTGGGCACTTCTCGGCCGCCGGCGACGGGAAAACCTCGCGCCCGAACTCGTAGCCGTTGAGGTCGGTGACCCAGGCGCAGTCCTGCGGGTAGTCGCGGTTGTAGCCGGCCGATTCGACCCAGGGCACGATGCCCCAGCGGCGGCAGAACTCCATCGAGCGGATGCCGACCATGTCCATGCGCGGCTGGCCGATCACGCCGTCGCCGCGTTCGACCAGCACGCAGTCCACGCCGCGCCAGCCCAGGTCGCCGGCCAGCGCCAGGCCGACGGGGCCGGCGCCGACGATCAAAACAGGGGTGGTTTGCATGGCGTTCAGCGGACGAGGTTGCGGCCGAGCACGCTGCGATGGGTCGGGACCCTCGATCAGCGGCTTCGTGTAAATGGTCCGTCCATTTTGCACGCAATCGGCCGTCGCCGCCGCAGGTCGTGGCAGGCTCCCTCACCCGCGTGCGGAGGCGGGTTGCTACGGCAGCTGGCGGTCGAGCGCCGGCACGTCGGCCAGCGGCCCCTCGACGTACAGCCGCATCACCCCCGCCATCCCCAGCCGCGTGTGCCCTTGCGCCACCAACTGCCGGTACAGCGTGGCCAGTAGCTCGGCCATCGGCAGCGGCGCCGTGGCCTCGCGGCCCAGCGCCAAGGCGATCTCGGTGTCCTTCAGCGCATTCAGCGTCGATCCGCTGTAGACGCCGGCCAGCATGGCGCCGGCGTAGTGGCGCAACACCGCGGAGTCGGCGAAGCCGGCCTGCATCGCCTGCACCAGCGCGGCGGCGTCCAGGCCCTGGCGCTGCGCGAGGTGCAAGGCCTCGGCCAGCACCGCGGCGGTGCCGAAGCTGACGAGCTGGTTGCAGGCCTTGCCGATCTGGCCGCTGCCGGCCGCGCCCAGGTGCGTGATGCGCGCGGCATAGGCCTGCAGCAGCGGCTGCGCGCGCGCGAGCGCGGCGGCGTCGCCGCCCGCGAACACCGTCAGCCGGCCGTCGCGCGCGCCGGCCGGGCCGCCGGAGACCGGCGCGTCGATCCAGTGGCCGCCGCGCTCGGCCAGCAGCCGGGCGGCGAAGGCGCGCGTCGCGTCGGGCGCGATGGTCGAGTGGTCGATGACGATGCCGCCCGGCGCCAGGCCGGCGGCCGCGCCCTCGGGGCCGAACACCACCTGCTCCACCGCGGCCGCGTCGGTCACGCACAGGCAGACGATGCCGGCCTCGCGCGCCAGCGCGGCCGGCGTCGTGGCGACGCTCGCCCCTTGCATAGCCAGCGCCTCCGCCTTCGCGCGGTCGCGGTTCCACACCTGCAGCGGCCAGCCAGCCTGCGCCACGCGCTGCGCCATCGGCGCGCCGATCGCGCCCAGGCCGATCCAGCCGATGAGCTCGTTCGTAGCGTTAGCGCCGGCGCTCATGCTCGTCACCAGAGCGCCGCTTCAGACGAAGCGCTCGCCGCGCTCGGCCATCGACAGCAGCCGCTTCGGCGGCTCGAAGCGCTCGCCGTAGCGTCGCGCCAGCTCGGCCGCGCGCTGCGCGAAGGCTTTCAGACCCACGCTGTTGACGTATTGCAGCGTGCCGCCGGTCCAGCGCGGGAAACCGATGCCCAGCACCGAGCCGACGTTGGCGTGGCGCGCCGCCTCGATCACGCCCTCTTCCAGGCAGCGGATGGACTCGATGGCCTGGACGTAGAGCAGCCGGTCGCGCAGGTCGGCGTCGGGCGCGCCGCCGCCGCCGCCGCTGAAGACGTCGGCCAGCCCCGGCCACAGCCGCTTGCGGCCGTCTTCCGGGTAGTCGTAGAAGCCGCCACCGCCGGCGCGGCCCGGGCGCTTCAAGTCGACCGCCATCGTGCGGATCACGTCCCAGCCCGGGTGCTGCGGCAGCGGCAGGCCTTCGGCCGCGAGGTCGGCGATGGTCTGCTGCCGCACCGACCACGACAGCGCCATCGAGGTCTCGTCCATCACCGCCAGCGGCCCCACCGGCATGCCCACCGCCAGTGCCGCGTTCTCGATGCGCGCCGCGGCCACGCCTTCGGCCAGCATCGCCGCGCCTTCCTTGGTGAAGGTGCCGAACACGCGGCTGGTGTAGAAGCCGCGGCTGTCGTCGACGACGATCGGCGTCTTCTTCAACTGCTGCACGAAGTCCAGCGCCCGCGCCAGCGTTTGCGGCGAGGTCTGTCGGCCCTTGATGATCTCGACCAGCGGCATGCGGTCCACCGGCGAGAAGAAGTGGATGCCGATGAAGTGCCCGGGCCGCGCCACCGCCGCCGCCAGCCCTGTGATCGGCAGCGTGGAGGTGTTGGATCCGATGAAGCCGCCCGGGGCCAGCATCGCCTCGGCCTCGGCGGTGGCTTGCGCCTTCACGTCGCGCTTCTCGAACACCGATTCGATGATCAGGTCGCAGCCTTGCAGCTCGCCGGCGTCGCCGGTGGGCTGGATCAGCGCCAGCGTGAGCGCCATGCGTTCGGCGTCGAGCCGGGCTTTCTCGACCAGCCGGGCCAGCGTCTTCCCGATGCGCGCCTTGCCTTGCTGCGCGGCCTCGGCGCTCACGTCCTTCAGCACCACCGGCAGGCCGCGCTGCGCCGCCGCCAGCGCGATGCCGGCGCCCATCATCCCGGCGCCCAGCACGCCCAGGCGCTGCACGGCGGACGGCGGCTGGCCCTCGGGCCGGCCCTTGCCGTTCTTGATCTCGTTCATCTGGAAGAAGAACGTCGTGATCAGGTTCTTCGACACCGGGTGCGTCGCCAGCTGCACGAGGTAGCGGCTCTCGATGCGCGACGCGGTGTCGAAGTCGACCGCGGCGCATTCCACCACCGCCGACATCGCCGCCTCCGGCGCCGGATAGAGGCCACGGTGCTTGGCCATCAGCGCCAGCGGCGCGCTGCGCAGCCAGGCCAGCGGCGCCACCGCGTTGGCGGTTGAGCCCGGCAGCCGGAAGCCCTTGCGGTCCCAGGGCTGCTGCGGCTGCGGGTTGGCGGCGATCCACTCGCGCGCCCGGGCCCGCAGTGCGTTCAGGTCGGGGGCCAGGCCGTCGACCAGCTTCAGCGCCAGCGCGCGCCCCGGGTCGAACGTGGGCCCTTCGACGATCAGCGGCATCGCCGCTTCGACGCCCAGCAGGCGCACCAGCCGCACCACGCCGCCGCCGCCGGGCAGCAGGCCGAGGTTGGCCTCGGGCAGGCCCAGCGCGATGGCCGCATCGTCCAGCACGAAGCGCGCATGGCAGGCCAGCGCGATCTCGAAGCCGCCGCCCAGCGCCGTGCCGTTGAGCGCGGCCACCACCGGCGGGCCCAGCGTCTCCAGCCGGCGCAACAGCGCCTTCATGCCCTGCGCGCGCTCGAACAGCGCCGCAGCGTCTTCGGGCCTGGCCGCCAGCAGGTGGTTGAGGTCGCCGCCGGCGAAGAAGGTCTTCTTGGCCGAGGTGAGGATCACGCCGGCGATGTCGTTCTTTTCTGCCGTCAGCCGCCCGACCGTCGCGGCCAGCGCAGCGCGGAACGCCGGGTTCATGGTGTTGGCCGACTGGCCCGGCATGTCGATCGTGAGGGTGACGATGCGCTGCTCGTCGCGCTCGTAGCGGATGGCTTCGGTCATGGCTTGCACTCCGCGCGTCGTCACAGGCGTTCGATGATGGTGGCCACGCCCATGCCGTCGGCGGCGCAGAGCACGACCATGCCGCGCGTGAGGCCGCGGCGCTCCAGCTCGTCGAGCAGCGTGCCCACCAGCATGCAGCCGGTGGCGCCCAGCGGGTGGCCCAGCGCGATGGCGCCGCCGTTGACGTTGACCTTCTCCGGCGGCAGCTTCAGCTCGCGCATGAAGCGCAGCACCACGGTGGCGAAGGCCTCGTTGACCTCGTAGAGGTCGATGTCCTCGGGCGCCAGCCCGGCCTTGGCCAGCGCGATGCGCGCCGCCGGCGCCGGCGCGTCGAGCATGATCACCGGCTCGCTGCCGACGGCGGCCACCGAGACGATGCGCGCGCGCGGCGTCAGGCCCAGCGCACGGCCTTTGGCCTCGGAGCCGACGAGCATCAGCGCCGCGCCGTCGACGATGCCCGACGAGTTGCCCGGCGTGTGCCCGTGCTCGATGCGCTCCAGCTGCGGGTAGGCGGCGACGGCCAGCGCGTCGAAGCCGGCCTCGCCCATCGCGGCAAACGATGGCTTCAGCCTGGCCAGCCCTTCCAGCGTGGTGTCGGGGCGGATGAACTCGTCCTCGGCCAGAATGGTCAGCCCATTGATGTCCTCGACCGGCAGCAGCGAGCGGCTGAACCGCCCCTCGGCGCGCGCCGCGGCCGCGCGCTGCTGCGATTGCAGCGCGTAGCGGTCCAGAGCGTCGCGCGTGTGGCCGTCCAGCGTGGCCATCAGGTCGGCGCTGACGCCCTGCGGCACCAGGCGGAGCTGGAAGTTCAGCGCCGGGCTGTTGTCGCGCGCGCTGGGGGCGGCGCCCATCGCCACGCGCGACATCGATTCCACGCCGCCGGCGACGACGAGGTCGCTCCAGCCCGCGCGCACCTTGGCCGCCGCGAGGTTGGCGGCCTCCAGGCCCGAGCCGCAGTAGCGGTTGAGCTGCAGCCCCGGCACCCGCCAATGCCAGCCGGCGGCCAGCGCGGCCAGCTTGGCGATCACCGCGCCCTGCTCGCCGTGCGGCTGCACGCAGCCGATCAGCGCGTCTTCGACCTGCGCGGTGTCGAGGTCCAGCCGGCGCTGCAGGCCACGCATCAGCCCGGCCAGCAGGCCGACGGGGTTGACCTCGTGCAGGCTGCCGTCGGCGCGGCCGCGGCCGCGCGGCGTGCGCACGGCGTCAAAGATCAGGGCTTCGGTCGTCATGCGGGTCGGCGTGGATTTTCATTGGTTCAACCATCATAATGCAATCGCCAACGCCAACGCCATCGCCATCGATGGCCCAAGAACGAGGAGTCCTCCGTCATGCCCTCCACCTTCACCGGCCGCGACGCCTTCGCGCCCGACGCGCTGGCCGGCAAGGTCGCGCTGGTCGCCGGCGCGTCCGGCGGCATCAACCTCGGCATCGCGCAGCATTTCGCGCGCCATGGTGCGCGCGTGGCGATCCTGAGCCGCAGCGCCGAGCGCATCGCCGCGGCGGCGCGCACGCTGCCCGCCGCGGACGATGCGGTGCTGGCGCGCGCCGCCGACGTGCGCGACTACGACGCCGTGGCCGCCGTGGTGCGCGAGACGGCCGCGACCTTCGGGCCGATCGACATCGTCGTCTCCGGCGCCGCGGGCAACTTCCACGCGCCGGCGGCGCATTTGTCGCCCAACGGCTTTCGCACCGTGGTCGAGATCGACCTGATCGGCACCTTCCACGTGCTGCGCGCGAGCTTCGAGCACCTGCGCCAGCCCGGCGCTTCGCTGATCGCGATCACCGCGCCGGGGGCCACGCACCCGGGCCCGTTCCAGGCGCACGCCAACGCGGCCAAGGCCGGCGTCAACATGCTGGTGCGCTGCCTGGCGCTGGAATGGGGGCCGGCGGGCGTGCGCGTCAACGCGCTGTCGCCGGGGCCGATCGCCGGCACCGAAGGCATGGCGCGGCTCGCCGCGACGGCCGAGCGCGAACGCGCGATCAAGCAGCGGCTGGCGCTGCGCGACTACGGGCAGGTCCGCGACGTCGCCGACATGGCCTTGTTCCTGGCCAGCGACAACGCGCGCTACGTCACCGGCACGGTGTTCGACTGCGACGGCGGCGCCGGGCTGGGCGACGCCAGCGCCGATGCGCTGTCGGCGCCGCCGCCGCGCGCTTGAACCGGCTGCTCAGCCAGGCTTGCGGGCCGCGGCCTTGCGGGCGCCGGCCGCCGCGGCCGGCGCAGCGGCCTTGCGCGCCGCGCCTGCGGCCTTGGCCACCGCCTGGGCCGCCGTCCCGGCGGCGCCCGCCGCGCCCTGGGCCCAGGGCTTTTCTTCCAGGTAACGGTTAAGGTTGCGGAAATGCGCCGCCATCGCGGCGCAGGCCTTCTCGGGCTCGCCGGCGCGCAAGTGCTTCAGCACCTTGCGGCGCACCTGGATGATCTCGGGGAAAGGCTGTGGGTCGATGCGCGCCAGCAGCGTGCGCGTGATCTCCGACAGCGCGTCGATCAGCATCACGATCACTTCGTTGTGCGTGGCGCGCGCGAGCAGGCGGTAGAACTCGGTCAGCGCGCGCGTGTTGCGCGAGCCGTGGCCGGCCTTG
>CAZWUR010000117.1:0-7460 GCA_964637205.1 uncultured Rubrivivax sp. | reverse complement strand
GTCGCCGAGGACCCGCTGACCTGCGTCGTGCGCGGCTGCGGCATGGCGCTGGAGCGCATGGAGCGCCTGGGCTCGATCTTCACTTCCGAGTAAGAGGCGCGCGCCGTGCCCCTGGGCACCCTGGATCGCACGCCGCCACCCTTCTTCCGCCAGGGGCCGTCGGCTCTCACCAAGCTCGCCATCTGTGCGGCGCTGGCGGTCTTCTTCATGGTCGCCGACGCGCGCTTGGGCGTCGTCGCGCCGCTGCGCAGCGCGCTGGCCACGGCCCTGCTGCCGCTGCAGCAGGCCCTGCGCGTGCCGGTCGAGATCGTGCTCGGCGGCGGCGGCTACCTGCAGGGGCTGCAGCAGGCGCAGTCCGAGGCCGCCGAAGCCCGTCGCGCGCAGACCCTGCTGGCCGAGAAGGCGGCGCGCGCCGATGCGCTGGCACAGGAAAACCAGCGCCTGCGCGCGCTGCTCGACCTCGCGCCGGCGCGCCTGCCGCGGCAGATGGCGGCCGAGGTGCTGTTCGAGGCCCCCGACCCCTACACGCGCAGGCTCGTCATCGACCGCGGCCAGGCCCAGGGCCTGCGCCTGGGTGCGCCGGTGCTCACGCCGGCCGGCGTGCTCGGCCAGGTGACGCGGCTGTACCCGCTGAGCGCCGAGGTCACCCTGCTGTCCGACCGCGACGCGGCGATCCCGGTCATCAATGCACGCAGCGGTCAGCGGGCCGCCGCCTTCGGCGGCGTGCGCGGTGCCGGCGACGCGACCATGGAGCTGCGTTTCGTGGCCGCCAACGTCGACATCGTGGTCGGCGACAAGATGCTCACCGGCGGCCTCGACGGCGTCTATCCACCTGGCCTGGCGGTGGCCACGGTGCGCAGCGTCGAGCGTCGCGCCGAGGGCGGCTTCGCACGCGTGCTGCTGGCGCCGGCGGCGCCGGGCGATGGCGTGCGCCATGTGCTGGTGCTCGAGCCGCTGCTGCCGCCGGCCGGCGCGGCGGCCGCGCCGGCGGAGGCCCGGCCATGATCATGCGCCGTGGCGAAGCCCTGCTGCTGCCCACCCGGCCCTGGTTCATCGTGCTGACCCTGCTGCTCGCGCTGGCCGGCAACATGCTGCCGCTCGGGCGCCAGCCCGCCGTGCCGGACCTGCTGGCCCTGGTGCTGGTCTACTGGTCGGCGCATCAGCCGCGGCGGGTCGGCATCTTCGTCGCCTTCAGCTTCGGCCTGGTGATGGACGTGCACCAGGGTGCCCTGCTCGGCCAGCATGCGCTGGCCTACACCTTGCTGTCCTTCGGCGCCATCACGATCCACCGGCGGCTGCTGTGGTTCGAGCTGCCGGCGCAGATGCTGCAGGTGCTGCCGCTGTTCGTCGTCGCGCAACTGATGATGCTGCTCGTGCGCCTGGCCGCCGGCGACATGTTCCCCGGCTGGACGATGTGGCTGGCGCCCTTGTTCCAGACCCTGCTGTGGCCGGTGACCACGCTGCTCTTGCAGGCACCGCAGCGCCGGCCGCCCGATCCGGACCAGAATCGACCGCTGTGAAACGCGCCCCGCACCGCGCCCCGGCGCTGAAGGACATCGACAGTGAGCTCGACCGCTTTCGTGGCCGGCTGCTGGCGGCGGTGGCCTTTGTGCTGCTCGGGTTTGTGCTCGTCGTCGCGCGCCTGGTGTGGCTGCAGGTGATCCGCCACGACGTGCTGGCCACGCAGGCCGAAGCCAACCGCATCGCGGTACAGCCGGTGGTGCCCAACCGCGGCCTGATCGTCGACCGCCACGGCATCGTGCTGGCCAACAACTACTCGGCCTACACGCTGGAGATCACGCCGTCGCAGGTCGGTGACATGGCGGCCCTGGAAGCCCTGGTCGATCGACTTGCCGGGGTGGTGAACATCGAGGCCAGCGACCGGCGCCGTTTCCGGCGCCTGCTCGAGGAGGGCAAGCGCTTCGAGTCGGTGCCCATCCGCAACCGCCTGAGCGACGCCGAGGTGGCGCGCTTCATGGCCCAGCGTTTCCGCTTCCCCGGCGTGGACGTCAACGCGCGGCTGTTTCGCAACTATCCGCTGGGCGAGACCGCCAGCCATCTGGTCGGCTACATCGGCCGCATCAACGCCGCCGAGAAGAAGCGCATCGAGGACTGGCCCGACGAGGAGCAGGCCAACTATCGCGGCACCGAGGTCATCGGCAAGCTCGGCCTGGAACAGCGTTACGAACATGAACTGCACGGCCGCGCAGGCTACGAGGAAGTCGAACAGACCGCCGGCGGCCGCGCCGTGCGCCGCCTGTCCAGCCACCCCGCGACGCCGGGCGACAAGCTGGTGCTGTCGGTGGACATCCGGCTGCAGGCCCTCGTCGAGCAGCTCTTCGGCGACCGGCGCGGCGCCTTCGTCGCCATCGACCCGCGCAACGGCGAGGTGCTGGCCCTGGTCAGCAAGCCCAACTTCGACCCCAACCTGTTCGTCGACGGCATCGACCACGACAGCTGGCGCGAGCTCAACGAGAGCCTGGACAAGCCGCTGCTCAACCGCGCGCTGCGCGGCACCTACCCGCCGGGCTCGACCTTCAAGCCCTTCATGGCGATCGCGGCGCTGAACAGCGGCAAACGCAGTCCGTCGACGATCATCCACGACGGCGGCAACTTCGTCTTCGGCAACCATGTCTTCCGCAGCCACGGCGACAAGGGCCTGGGGCCGGTGGACATGAAGCGCTCGATCGTCAAGTCGAGCAACGTCTACTACTACTCGCTGGCCAGCGAGATGGGCGTGGACCTGATCCACGACCAGCTCGAGCCCTTCGGCTTGGGCCGCCGCACCGAGATCGACCTCGACGGCGAACTCACCGGCCTGCTGCCGTCCACCGAGTGGAAGAAGCGCAACTACAAGCGGCCCGAGCAGCAGCGCTGGTATGCCGGCGAGACGATCTCGCTGGGCATCGGCCAGGGCTACAACAACTTCTCGATGCTGCAGCTGGCCAGCGCCACCGCCACCCTGGCCAGCGGCGGGCAGCGTTTCCGACCGCGCCTGGTGCACGAGATCGAGGACGCGGTGAGCGGCGAGCGCCGCACCCTCAGCCAGGACGCGCTGCCGCCGTTGGCGCTCAAGCCCGAGCATGTGCAGTTGATCCTCGAGGCGCTGGAGGGGGTGACGATCGAAGGCACAGGGGCGCGTGTATTCGCCGGCGCCGCCTACCGCAGCGGCGGCAAGACCGGTACCGCGCAGGCGGTGTCGGTGCGCCAGAACGAGAAGTACGACGCGCGCAAGCTGGCCGAATTCCAGCGCGACCATTCGCTGTACATCGCGCTGGCGCCGATCGAGGCGCCCCGCGTGGCGCTGGCCGTGATCGTCGAGAACGCCGGCTTCGGCGCCGCCGCCGCGGCGCCGATCGCGCGCCGCGCGCTGGACTACCTGATCACCGGCGTGGTGCCCAGCGAAGCCGACATCGCCGCCGTGCCGCGCGGCGAGGGCGGCCCGCCGAGCGGCACGCCGCGCCCGGCGGCGGCCTACGCGCTGCCGGGCGTCGCGGCCAGCGCGCCGGTTCTCGCGCCATGAGGGCGCGCGCATGACGACGGTCTTCGAGCAGGCCTCGCTGTGGCGGCGGGCGGCGCGGGCCTTGCGCGGCTTCGACGGCCTGCTGGTGCTGGCCATCGTCTGGCTCGGTGCGATCGGCCTGGTGGTGATGTACTCGGCCGGCTTCGACCACGGCACGCGCTTCGTCGACCATGCGCGCAACCTTGCGCTTTCGCTGGCGGTGATCTTTCTCGTCGCCCAGGTGCCGCCGCAGCGGCTGATGCAGGTCGCGGTACCGCTGTATGCGCTGGGTGTCGCGCTGCTGGTGGCGACCGCCTTGTTCGGCGTCACCAAGAAGGGCGCCACGCGCTGGCTCGACCTCGGCATCGTGATCCAGCCCTCCGAGATGCTCAAGATCGCGATGCCGCTGATGCTGGCCTGGTGGTTCCAGAAGCGCGAGGGTCAGCTGCGCGCGGCCGATTTCGGTGTCGCCACGCTGATCCTGGCCCTGCCGCTGGCCTTGATCCTGAAGCAGCCCGACCTCGGCACCGCCCTGCTGGTGATGGCGGCGGGGCTGTTCGTGATCTTCTTTGCCGGCCTGTCGTGGCGGCTGATCGTGCCGGTGCTGGCGGCCGGCGCGATCGGCATCGTGGCCCTCGTGTTCACGGGTGACCGGATCTGTGCCGACGGCGTGCAGTGGCCCGGCCTGCGCGACTATCAGAAGACCCGCGTGTGCACCCTGCTCGACCCGACGCGCGACCCGCTGGGCAAAGGGTTTCACATCCTGCAGGGCGAGATCGCGATCGGCTCCGGCGGCCTCACCGGCAAGGGTTTCATGCAGGGCACGCAGACCCATCTTGAGTTCATCCCCGAGCGCACCACCGACTTCGTCTTCGCCGCGCTGTCCGAGGAATTCGGCCTCGCCGGCGTGCTGCTGCTGGTGGCCGGCTATCTGCTGCTCATCGTGCGCGGGCTGTGGATCGCCGGCTCGGGGCCGACCCTGTTTGCGCGCCTGCTCGCCGGCGCGATCACGCTGAGCCTGTTCACCTACGCCTTCGTCAACATGGGCATGGTCAGCGGCATCCTGCCGGTGGTCGGCGTGCCCCTGCCCTTCATCAGCTACGGCGGCACGGCGATGGTGACCCTGGGACTCGGGCTGGGCATCCTGATGTCGGTGGCGCGCGCCCGCCGTCTGATGCCGTCGTGAGCGCGGCGCCGGAGCCCGACGCCGACAGCTCAGCGCCCTGGCGCGGCCGGGCCTGAATCCTCCTCCTCCTCGGGTAGCTGAAGCGGGAAGCGCACCGTGAACAGGGCCCCGGGCCCGCTGCCCGGAGCCGGCCGCGGGTGCGCGTCCTCGACCGTGATCGTCGCGCCATGCTGGCGCACGATCTGGTGCACGATCGACAGGCCCAGGCCGCTGCCGTCGACCTCGGTGCCCAGGGTGCGGTAGAAAGGCCGGAACACGTTCTCGCGCTCGGCCGCCGGAATGCCGGGGCCGTCGTCCTCGACCTGCAGCACCAGCACCTGGCCGAAGGGGTCGGTCATCAGTCGCGCGGTGACGGTGCCGCCGGGCGGCGTGTAGCGCAGCGCGTTGTCGACCAGGTTGCGCACCAGTTCGCGCAGCAGCACCGGGTTGCCGCGCAGGCTCGTGCGTCCGGGTTCGGGCGGGTCCTCGTAGCCCAGGTCGATGCGCCGCTCCAGAGCCTGCGGCACGAGATCGCGCACCACGTCCATCGTGGTCGCGGCGAGGTCGACCTGGCTCCAGCCGACGGCGTGTTCGCGGTCCTCGGCGCGCGCCATCGACAGCAGCTGGTTGACCATGTGCGCCGCGCGCTGGCTGGACAGTGCGATCTGGTGCAGCGAATGTTTCATCGCCTGCGGCTCGCCCTCGCCGCGGTCGATCTGGCGCTCGGCCAGTTCGGCCTGCATGCGCAGCCCGGCCAGCGGTGTCTTCAGCTGGTGGGCGGCATCGGCAAGGAACTGCTTCTGGGTGGCGATCGAATCGTCCAGGCGTACCAGCAGATCGTTGATCGAGCGCACCAGGGGCACCACCTCGTCGGGCACGTCGCGTTCGGCGATCGGGCTCAGGTCGGTGCTTTCGCGGCGGCGGATGCGCTGCTGCAGATCCGACAGCGGCCGGATGCCGCGCGCCAGCGCAAACCACACCAGCACCACCGCCACCGGCAGGATCACGAACTGCGGCAGGATCACGCCCTTGACGATCTCGGTGGCCAGCTGCGAACGTTTGTCCAGCGTCGTGGCCACCTGGACCAGCGCCGCGTACTGCGGCTGACCGCCCGGGCCGGGCAGCCACAGATAAGCCACGCGCACCGGCACGCCGTGCACCGCCTCGTCGCGAAAGCGCAGCGCCGTGTCGGGCTGGAGGGTTTCGGCGTCGGGCACCGGCAGGTCGAAGTCGCCGCTGAGGAACTCGCCGCGCACGCCCAGCACCTGGTAGTAGACGGTGTCGACATCGTCGCGGCGCAGCAGCGAGGTGGCCGCGTCGGGCAACTGGATCGAGACCGTCGGCGGCCCTTGCAGCCCCACCGGCGCGGTGATGCGCACCTGGCGCGACAGCGAATGTGCCAGCTCCGCCAGCTCGCGGTCATAGGGCCCGTTGGCGATGCCCTGGGCCACCGCATAGGTCAGCGCGATGCTCATCGGCCACAGCAGGAGCAGCGGCGCGAGCATCCAGTCGAGGATCTCGCCGAAGAGCGAACGCTGTTCGGGTGGGCGTGAAATCACCGGCACGCTGCGATGATGCGCGCGATCGGGTGGTGGGCTTCAGGCGGCGATCTTTTCCAGGCAGTAGCCCAGGCCGCGCACGGTGGCGATGCGCACCGGACCATGTTCGATCTTCTTGCGCAGGCGGTGGATGTAGACCTCGATGGCGTTGTTGCTCACTTCCTCGCCCCACTCGCACAGGCGCTCGACGAGCTGGTCCTTGCTGACCAGGCGGCCCGAACGCTGCAGCAGCACTTCGAGCAGCGACAGCTCGCGCGCCGAGAGCTCGAGCATCTGGTCGTTCAGGTAGGCCACCCGGCCGGTGGCGTCGAAAGACAGCGGCCCATGCTTGATCACCGTGCTCGCGCTGCCCAGGCCGCGGCGCGTCAGCGCGCGCACGCGAGCCTCGAGTTCCTGCAGCGCGAAGGGCTTGGCCATGTAGTCGTCGGCGCCCAGGTCCAGACCCTTGACGCGCTGCTCGACGCTGTCGGCGGCCGTCAGGATCAGCACCGGCACCGACGAGCCGCGCCCGCGCAGCTTGCGCAGCACGTCAAAGCCGTGCATCTTGGGCAGGCCCAGGTCCAGAATCAGCAGATCAAATTCGTGCGAGGCCAGCGCGGCATCGGCTTCGCTGCCGTTGCCGACCTGGTCGACCGCATAACCCGAGGCGCGCAATGAACGCAGCAGGCCGTCGGCAAGGACCTGGTCGTCTTCCGCGATGAGGATGCGCATGGGGTCTGTCTCCTGGTGTGCCGGGCATCGGCGGCCCGGTCTGTGTGTGCCCCGATTCTAGGAAGCCGTTGGCGCCTTCACTCTTGACCCGAGTCAAGACAGCAAATCCCTAGACGGGCACCGACGAATCACTGTACGGGCATCCAGCTTCTGCCATAATCCGGCCTCAGCAAGGAGATTCCGATGGACGCACCCGTGAAAGCCCTGAACACCGAAAAAGCCAAGGCCCTGCAGGCTGCGCTCGCGCAGATCGAAAAGCAGTTCGGCAAGGGCACCATCATGCGCCTGGGCGACGGTGAGGCCGTCGCCGACATCGAGGTCGTGTCCACCGGCTCGCTGGGCCTGGACGTCGCGCTCGGTGTCGGTGGCCTGCCGCGCGGCCGCGTGATCGAGATCTACGGGCCCGAGAGCTCAGGCAAGACCACGCTGACCCTGCAGGTCATCGCCGAAATGCAGAAGCTCGCCGGAACCTGCGCCTTCATCGACGCCGAACACGCGCTCGATTCGCAGTACGCGCAAAAGC
>CAZWUR010000116.1:0-7732 GCA_964637205.1 uncultured Rubrivivax sp. | reverse complement strand
AAACGCTGTCCGCGATCCCGTGAAATGGGTGTCCGCGATGGCGTGAAATACGCAGGCACCGCACCGGTACACGCCGTCCAGCACCAGGCAGTGCAGGTGGATGTTCAAATTGGCGGCCGAGCCGAAGCGCTGGATCAGCGTGACGGCGCCGCCGTGGCCCTCGTCGGCCTTCAGCCCGGCGCGGTCCAGCAGGTGGCGAGTGACCACGCGCTGCACAACCTGCAGCACTTGGGTGACCAGCTCGGGCTGAGCGGCCAGCAGCAAGCGCAGCGGGATCGGCAGCGACAAGACCCACTGCCGCACCGGCACGTGCGGAATGACGTGATCCACCAGGTGCGCCGCGGTCTGCGACATGCGCCGGGCCCCGCATGACGGGCAGAACCCGCGGCGCTTGCAGCTGAACGCCAGCAACTTGTCGTGACCGCATTCGCCGCAGCGCAGCCTTAGGAAGCCGTGCGCCAGGATGCCGCATTCGAGGAAGGCGTCGAACTCGTCTTTTGATTGATGAAGCGCGGCAGCGCCGCGCCGGTGCTGGCCTCGGTGTGCGCGATGAAGCTGGCCGCGTGCTGCTGCACCAGGCGGTACAGCGTGGTCTGCTCGGGGCGGTGGCGCTCGTAGTGAAGCGGGGCGCCATCCGGCGCCCGTTGGGGTTGTCGGCCAGTGGCTTGCACGCTGGGCTCCCGAGGGGGTGAGCCCGCACGGTCTCAGTCCGTGCTCCGTGCCTCAATCGCCTTGAGTGCTTCCCGCCGATGTGTGCCCGCCGCTGCGGGGTCTCCTTTGGGTGCCTGTGGTGTGAGTCCGAACGGCAGCTTCGGGGCGGCGAGATCCGGACGGCGGATGTCTCTTCAGGGTCGCTATGGAAAGCTTTGCATAGCGACCCCTATGCATAGGTCTCAACTATGGATAGGTCCGCGGCGCCCGGTACGGTCGGCAGCAATGTCGGCACGTGTTGGCGGCCACCGCGGTCCTTTGCATAGTTACAGGCTGCGCAGGAACTTCATCAGGTCGTCGTCGGCTCGGAAGCGCTGGAGCCTGATGTCCGGTGCCTCCAGGCGCGCGAGCGCCTTCTCCTTCATCTCCAGGTTGGCCTCCACGTAGCGGTGCGTCGTGTTCGTGCTCTCGTGGCCGAGCCACAGGGCGATGATGTTGAAGGGCACGCCGCTTTGCAGCAAGTGCATGGCGGTCGTGTGCCTGAGGCTGTGCGGCGAGACCCGCTTGGTCTTCAGGCCCGGCTGCTCGGCCGACGCACGGTCGACGGCGAGGGCCAGTCGCTGCGCGACGTTGCACCGCGTCATAAGGCGACCAGATCGGTTGGGCAGTAACGCTGCCGAGCCACGCAAGTCGGGGTTGGCAAGCAGCCACGCCCGCACCGCCGCTGCGGTCGACTGCCACAGCGGCACCGAGCGATCCTTGCGTCCCTTGCCATGCAGATGGATGCAGGCCGCACCGCCCAGCACGACGTCGACGACGCGCACCCCGACGATCTCCGACACCCGTGCGCCGGTGTTGTAGAGCAGGCTCAGCAGCAGATGGTCTCGCTGCGAGGTCCAGTCGCTGCCCGGCTGCCCCAGCACGGCGATCATCTCCGGTCGCGTCAGATGGCCCAGCAGCGGCCGCTCGAAGCGCTTCATCGGCACGGCCATCACCTGCTCGACGGCGTGCAGTGCGCTCACGTCGCGGCGCCCGGCGAACTTCAAGAACGCCCGCAGTGCCGTCAGCCGCAGGTTGCGGCTGCGCACCGAGTTGTGCCGCTCGCGTTCCAGGTGGGCCAGGAACTTGAGGACCAGCTCCGGGGTGATGTCCGTCAACCGCAGGCTCATCGGCGCCTTGCCCAGGTGTTCGGTCACGTACGCCAGGAACAGCGTCATCGAGTCGCGGTAGCTGGCCACTGTCCGTGGGCTGAGCGCACGCTGCGCCACCAGGTACTCGGTGAAGAACTGCTGCACCAGTGCCGGGAAGCTTGGTGGAGACCCCTTGCGCAAGCGTGGCTCAGCCATGGCTGAGCTCCGGCATGCACGACTCGAAGCGCTTCGCGGCCACCGCCATCAACTCCGGCACCGCCTGCAGGTACCAGTAGGTGTTGGTGACCATCGCATGCCCGACGTAGGTCGACAGCGCGAGCATCGCCTCGTCCACGTCGACGCCGTTCTGTTGCCACAGCAAGATGCGCCTGACCACGAAGGTGTGCCGCAGGTCGTGGATGCGCGGCGCGTGATGGGTGCCGCGGTTGATCCAACCCAGTTCAGTGCGCAGCGTGACGAAGACTCGCTCCACCTGATGCCCGCTGATCGGCTTGCCGAACAGGCGCCCGCGCGTGCCGATGAAGAACCGCGCGTCGTCGTCTCGTGAAGCGCCGGCCACGTCCCGCGTCCATCGGTAGCGGCCCAGCGCCTTGGCCGTGCTTGGGTGCAGCGGCACCTGACGCGACTTGGCGAACTTGGTGCGCCGGATGGTCAGCACACCGCGGCGCAGGTCGACGTCGGCGACGGTCAACGACAGCGCCTCCGACAGGCGCAGGCCGCAACTGGCGATCAAGCCGAACAGCGTCTCGTAGACCAGGCCGCGCAAGCCGGGGCTGGGACCGATCTCGCGCGCGGCAGCCAACAACTGCTGCACTTCCTCGGGGCTGTAGATGTGCGGTGCCTGGCGCTCGGGTAGCCGGCCGAAGATCGTGTCGTCGGGCACCTCGGTGGCCGGCTCGAACTGCTGCATCCAGCGCGCGAAGGAGCGCAGCTGCTTCAGCCGCCTGGCCCAGGTCCGGGGATCGACGCTGGCATGGGAGTCCTGACGCGCCCACGCGGCCATGACCTCCAGGGTCAACGGACCGCGATGGCGCGTGAGTCGCACGTGCTCGGCCAGGCTGCGCAAGCTGTAGGCGGACGAACGCAGCTGGAAGCCCAGGGTGCGGCGTTCAGTGAGGTAGCGCTCCACGAGCGCGGTCAGGCCGATAGTCATGATGCCCTCCCGGTGGCGGCAACGGCAGCGATGCCCGGCCACGGCAGGGCAACTTCGATGAGGCTGCCGCTGTCGAGCTTGGCGTAGATCAGCGTCGTGTTCAGCGAGCGGTGGCGCAGCACGTCGGCCACCTCCTTGAGCGAGGCCCCGCCAGCCAGCAGACGGCCGGCCATCGTGTGGCGCAGCAGGTGCGAGCGTGTGTAGGGCAGCCCGGCGCGCGCGTACGCTTGGCGGATGGTCTTGCGCACGAGGTCCGGCCCGATCGGCCGCTCGCGTGGCGTCATGTGCCGGGCGAAGACCATCCGGTGCTGGGTCTTCGGTCGTTCGTTGCGCAGGTATGCGGCGATGGCCTGCCCGGTGGCTTCGGGCAATGGCATCACGTCTTCACGCCGACCCTTGGTCCGGCGCAAGGTGATCGTTCCGGCGTCCCAGTCGATGTCGTCCATGCCCAGGCGCGCAACCTCGCCGCTGCGCAGACCCAGATCCAGCATGCAGCGCACCATGGCGTCAGCCCGCAGCATCGAGGGCCCGTTCTGGCCGAGGGCCGTCTCGAGCTGTTCGACCTCCGTTGGCTCCAGCGACTTGGGCAGCGACGCCAGTTGCCAGTTCGCCGGGTACGACAGCGCACCAACCAGCGCGTGCGTTCGGTCACCGAGCGTTGCTCGCCAGCGGAAGTAGCCCCTCAGCGCCGACACGACGGTGCCCAGGCTCGTCGGCGCCTTGTAGTTCTTGGCCTGGGCAGCGAAGAAGCGTCGCACGCGCTCCGGCGTGATGACCTCGAACCGGATGGCGTCGCTGCCGAAGTGCTGGCGCAGCAGCGCTTGGACGAGGCGCAACGCCCCATCGCGCGTGTTCGGTGCAAGCCCTCGTACCTGCTCCATGTACTGGTCGTAGCGGCGCAGTTCCTGGCCCACCTCTGTCATGTCCAGAGGCAGGCCTGCGATGGCATCGGCAGCGCGCAGGACGACGAGCAGGTGGCCCAAGGCGGCACGCACGCTGCTCGGATGGCGTGCGCTGGTCGCGCATTGGCAGCCGGGCAAGTGGCTGACGACGAACTCCGCGATGAGCACCTCGTCGACGTCGGCCAGGCTCTTCTTGGCGCCCTTCATCCACATCGACAGATGCGCCACGGCCGCTTCGCAGCTACGCGCATAGCCGGCAGCATTGCCGCGGTCTGCGAGGTACTGGCGGTAGGCCAGGATGTGGCGATCCAGTTGGGCGCAGCCGCGGGCACGGCCGGAAGGATCGAGGCGAGAACAGGGCTCGGTAGGCATGACAGTCTCCAGGTTGTGGAGACGCCAGTGCACGCCCAGACAAGAACTATGTATAGATGTTCAGGCCATCGAGGGCGTGCGAGCCGCGTCCTGCTTGATCGCCGATGGCCCCGTGACGAGGACCTGCGCATAGTTGAGACCTATGCATAGGGGTCGAATCTCGACACCGCCGACCGACATGTCCCGCCGCGAAGCTGTCCTGGATCCGGCCCTGGCCTGCTGTGCAGACCAGCCACCCGCACCGGTGCCATTCAGCGGCGAGCGTCGACCGAGTCCGCCTCTTGCGGCTCTGCCTCAAGCGTCCTGAGCATCGCGCCCAGCGTGGCGTAGAGCTGGGCAACGACCTCGTTACCCAGCTGCGCTTCCAGTGCTGCGTAGACCGCCTCGATACCCGGTGCCATGCGCACCGCCAGCCGCCGGCCCTTGGCCGTCGCCGACACGGCCTGGCGCCGCCGGTCGTGTGCCAGGCTCGCGCGCTTCACCAGCCCCTGCTCGGCCATGCGCGCCAGGATGCCGGCCAGGCTGGGGCTGGAGATGCCGCACAGGCCCGTGATCTGGCGCGGCTCCAGCGACTCCACCGTCACCAGCAGGCGCAGGATGCGCCACTGCTGCTCGGTCAGCCCATGCGCATTGAGCACCGGCCGGAAGCGCGCGATCACGGCCTCGCGCGCCAGCAGCAGCAGGAGCGGCAGGTTGCGGTGCGAGAGCGTCGCATTGACATCGTCCATCGCTGCCGACTATATTGCTAACATGTTAGTGAATCAACTGCCGTGCCGGCCGCCCGTCCGGCTGGACCAGGCGCCCTGGGCGCTCAGCGGCACGGTGCTCGGCGTGCTGATGAACCACCGCCCGGCGCTGGCGGCACTGGGCGAAGCGTTGCACCAACCGCCCTACAAGGCACCGCCCAAGGCGCCGGTGCTCTACGTCAAGCCGCGCAATACCTGGCTCGCCAGCGGCGGCACGGTGCTGCTGCCGGTCGATGCTTCCGAGCTGGAGTTCGGCGCCACGCTGGCGGCGGTGATCGGCCGGCCGGCCCGCGGCGTGGCCGCCGCCGACGCGCTGGACCATGTCGCCGGCTGGCTGCTGGTGGCCGACTTGTGTGTGCCGCACGCGGTCTATTACCGGCCCTCGCTGCGCTGGCGCGTGCGCGACGGCTTCTGCCCGCTGGGCCCGGCAGTGGCGCCGCGCGCTTCGGTGCCGGCACCCGACGCGCTGACCCTGAGCGTCGCCGTTGATGGCCGCGTCGTGCACGAAGCCGGCACCGGCGACCGGGTACGCGATGTCGCCACACTGATCGCCGATGTCAGCGCCTTCATGACGCTGAACCCAGGCGATCTGCTGATGCTGGGTGTCGCCCACGGCGCACCGCGGGTGCGCGCCGGGCAGGCCGTGCACGTGACGGCGCCGGGGCTGGCGGCGCTGGACGTGCGTTTCGAGGCCGAATCATGAAGATCGCCCGTGTGGCCTTCAACGGCGCCGTGCACGCGGCTGTGCCGCATGCCGACGGCCTGCAACTGCCCGATGGCAGGGTGCTCGCCGAAGACGCCGTGACCTGGCTGCCGCCGGTGCAGCCGGGCACGATCATCGCGCTCGGCCTGAACTACGCCGACCATGTGAAGGAACTCAGCGGGGAGCTTTCCAGCGTCTCGGCCGAAGAGCCGCTGGCCTTCCTGAAGACGGTGTCGTCGGTGGTCGGCCACTGCGCCCGCAGCCCGCGCCCGCGGGACATGGCCTTCATGCACTACGAGTGCGAACTGGCGGTGGTCATCGGCCGCGCGGCGCGGCGCGTGCGCGCGGCCGACGCGCTGGCCCATGTCGCCGGCTACACCGTGGCCAACGACTACGCGGTGCGCGACCACCTCGAGAACTGGTATCGCCCGAACCTGCGCGTGAAAAACCGCGACGGCGGCACCGTGCTCGGCCCCTGGCTGGTCAGCGCCGACGAAGTGCCGGACCCGCAGGCCCTGCTGCTGCGAACGCGGGTCAACGGCGTCGTCACGCAGCAGGGCACGACAGCGAACATGATCCACACCGCCGCTGCGCTGATCGAATACCTCAGCAGCTTCATGACCCTGATGCCTGGCGACATCATCCTCACCGGTACGCCCGAAGGGGTGGTCAACGTCAACCCCGGTGACGTCGTCGAATGCGAGATCGACGGCATCGGCACCTTGTTGAATACCCTGGAAGCGGAATGATGCGCATCGACCACCTGATCGACGGCAAGACCGTCGCCGGCACCGACTATTTCAAGACCGTCAACCCGGCCACCCAGCAGGTGCTGGCCGAAGTGGCCAGCGGCGGCGAGGCCGAGGTGCAGGCGGCCGTGGCCGCCGCCAAGGCGGCTTTCCCGGCCTGGGCCGGCCGCCCCGCCGCCGAGCGCGCGAAGATCATGCACCGTCTTGGCGACCTGATCACGCAGCAGGTGGCCGACATCGCGCACACCGAGACGCAGGACACCGGCCAGGTCATCACGCAGACCGGCCGCCAGCTGGTGCCACGCGCGGCCGACAATTTCCATTATTTCGCCGAGATGTGCGTGCGTGTGGACGGCCACACCTACCCGACGCCGACCCATCTGAACTACACCTTGTTCCACCCGGTCGGCCCCTGTGCGCTGATCAGCCCCTGGAACGTGCCTTTCATGACCGCGACCTGGAAGACCGCCCCCTGCCTGGCCTTCGGCAACACCGCGGTGTTGAAGATGAGCGAACTGTCGCCGCTGAGCGCTGCGCGCCTGGGTGAGCTGGCGCTCGAAGCCGGCGTGCCGCCCGGCGTTCTGAACCTGGTGCATGGCTACGGTAAATCCGCCGGCGAGGCGCTGGTGCGCCACCCGGACATCCGCGCCGTCAGCTTCACCGGCAGCACCGCCACCGGCGAGCGCATCATCGCCGGCGCCGGCCTGAAGAAGTTCAGCATGGAGCTCGGCGGCAAGAGCCCCTTCGTGGTCTTCGACGATGCCGACTACGCCCGCGCGCTCGACGCCGCCCTGTTCATGATCTTCAGCAACAACGGCGAGCGCTGCACCGCGGGCTCGCGCATCCTGGTGCAGCGTGGCATCCACGACCGCTTCGTCGCCGACTTCGCGGCGCGTGCGGCGCGCATCAAGGTGGGCGACCCGCTCGACGAGGCCACCCTGGTCGGCCCGATGATCTCGCCCGAACATCTGGCCAAGGTGCGCCGCTACATCGAACTCGGTGTGCAGGACGGGGCCGAACTGCTGGCAGGCGGCCTCGACGCGCCGGACCTGCCGGCCGCGCTGCGCCAGGGCAATTTCGTCAGGCCGACCGTGTTTGCCAAGGTGCACAACCGCATGCGCATCGCGCAGGACGAGATCTTCGGTCCGGTGGCCTGCCTGATCCCGTTCAGCGACGAGGCCGAGGCGGTGCAGATCGCCAACGACACGCGCTACGGCCTGAGCAGCTATGTCTGGACCGAGCACCTGGGCCGCGCGCACCGCGTCGCCGCCGCCATCGAGGCCGGCATGTGCTTCGTCAACAGCC
>CAZWUR010000115.1:0-7750 GCA_964637205.1 uncultured Rubrivivax sp. | reverse complement strand
AGGTCGCGCGACATGCCGGCACGGGTGACGAAGTTGCCCATCAGCACGAACAGCGGCACCACCGACAAGGTGTAGCTGCCGATGTCGACGAACTCGCCGGCGGCCGACGACAGGGCCGCCGGCCAGGAGCGCATCAGGCCCATGCCGACCACGCCGACCAGGCCCATCGCCACCGCGATCGGCACGCGCAGCGCCATCAGCGTGAACATCGCGCCGAAGCCGAGCAGGCCCTCGATCACCGGCCGTCCTTGTCGATCGCCAGGTCGTCGAGCCCGCGGGCCGCGCGCCAGGCCAGGACCAGATGCACCAGGGCCGTCACGCCCAGCATCAGCGAGGCCATGGTCTGGAACGGCGCGAGCTTGATTTCCAGCGCCGAGGTCATGTCGCCGTAGTCGGCGCTGCGCAGCGAGCGTTCCCAGACGATCCAGGCCGCGCCGCCGAAGATGGCCGTCGTCAGGCCATGCGACAGGGTCTTCTGCCAGCGCAGGACCCGGCTCGGCAGGCTGCGGTCGAGCAGGTCGAAGACGATGTGTTCACCGGCCATCGAGGCCAGCGGCAGCGCGAAGAAGATCATCACCAGCATGAACAGCTCGGTGAGTTCCACCGCGCCGGTGATCGAGTTGGTGAGGAACTTGCGGCTGAAGACGTCGGCGAAGGTCAGCAGCATCATCGCGAACAGCGAGACGGCCGCCACCGAGGTGAACAATGTGGTGATGCGTTTCATGGCGCTGCGGCCCGGGCGATACACGAAGGCCGCCGCGACCCGCGCCGGGGCCACGGCGGCCTGCGAGCAAACCGAGCTATTTGACCTTGGCGATCTCGGCGCGGAACTCCTGCAGCACCGCGGCGGCGTTCTTCAGCCCCTTGGCCTCAGCCTCCTTGACCCACTCGGTCTCGATGCCGGCGGTCTTGGCCTTGAAGTCGGCGACGAACTTGGCGTCGGCGACCAGGCTCTGCACACCCATCTCGCGCTGGACCTTGCGGCTGGCCTCGTCGGCGTCGTCCCAGTACTTGCCGATGAAGCGCGCCGCCCATTCACCCGACATCTTGTTGATGATGTCCTGGTCGGCCTTCGAGATCTTCTTCCAGGTGGCTTCGTTCATCACGAAGGCGAAGCTGGTGTTGTACAGGCCGCCGGGCATCGCGGTGCGGTACTTGACCAGCTTCTCCAGCTTGAAGCCGACGATGGATTCGTCGGGGAACCAGACGCCGTCGACGACGCCCGAGGACAGCAGTTCATAGGACTGCGGCGCCGGCTTGAGCGTCATGTTGATGCCCAGCGCCTTGCCTATGTCGTTGACCACGCCGCCGCCGACGCGGAACTTGATGCCGTCCATGTCGGACAGCTTGGTCACCGGCTGCTTGTTGTTGAAGATGATGCCCGGGCCATGCGTGAACACCGTGATCACGTGCATGCCCTTGTGCTCGTCGAAGGCGGCCAGATGCCTTTCGTAGATGCGCTGGTAGGCCACGCTGGTGGCGATGGCCGAGTCGCCCAGAAAGGACATCTCGGCCATCTTGGTCATCACGAAGCGGCCCGGCGTGTAGCCCTGCACGCTGAGCGACAGGTCGACGAGGCCGTCGCGCACGGCGTCGAAGGTGGCCGGTGCCGGCGCCACCGGCTTGGGCAGCATATTGCACAGGATGCGGCCCGAGGTGGCCTTGCTGACCTCGTTGCACCAGTCGTTCTGCAGGCGCGTCAGCAGGTGGCCGGGCGGCACCCAGGACGAGATGGTGAGCGTGATCTGGGCCGAGGCGACGCCGGGGGCGCCGATCAGGGCGGCCAGCGCAACGGCGGCGAGCGGGTTCTTGAGGTGGCGCATGCGGGTGTCTCCGGTGGATGGCGGCCTGCCCCGGTCGTCGCCGGGTGCATGGCCTGCAATGCTAACCACGAGAACATCGTGGCCGGATCATCCTTTTCCCGGAGCCAGCCGCACCGGCGATTTTGCAGGCGGGCGCCAGCGTACCCACAGCCGCCAGCCGAGCAGCACGCCGATGATCAGCGCGTAGACGCCCACCTCGGCGAAGTCCTGCTTGCCGGCGCGCATCCAGAAGAAGTGCAGCAGGGCGAGCAGCGCCACGCCGTAGACGATGCGGTGCAGGGCCCGCCAGCGCCGTCCGCCGAGGGCGCGGATGGCGCGGTCGAACGAGGTCGCGGCGAGTGGCAGCATGCTCAACAGCGCCGCGCTGCCGACGAGGATGAAGGGGCGCTTGCCGATGTCGGCCAGGATCTTGCCGAGCTCAAAACCCTGGTCCAGCCAGGCATAGGCGCTGAAGTGCAGCAGCCCGTAGAAGAAGGTGAACAGGCCCAGCATGCGGCGCAGGCGCAGCAGGGCCGTCCAGCCGGTCCACTGGCGCAGCGGCGTCACGGCCAGCGTCAGGCACAGCGCGCGCAGGGTCCACTCGCCGGTGCCGCGGATCAGGGCCTCGGCCGGGTTGGCGCCCAGACGGTCGGCCGCGGCGGCGTAGAACAACCAGGCCAGCGGCACGAGCGCCACGGTGAAGAGCAGCGGCTTGGCCGCCGGATGCAGCAACCAGCGGTTCATGAGCGTGGGTGGATCAGAAGAACTTCTTCAGGTCCATGCCGGCATAGAGCTGGCCGACCTGGGCCTCGTAGCCGTTGAACATCAGCGTGGCGCGCTTCTTCGCGAACAGCCCGTCCTCGCCGATGCGGCGCTCGGTGGCCTGGCTCCAGCGCGGGTGGTCGACCTTCGGGTTGACGTTGGAATAGAAACCGTACTCCTGCGACGCCGCCGATTCCCAACTCGTCGGCGGCTGCTTGTCGACGAAGCGGATCTTGACGATCGACTTGCCCGACTTGAAACCGTACTTCCAGGGCACCGCCAGGCGCAGCGGTGCGCCGTTCTGGTTCGGCAGCAGTTCGCCATAGACGCCGAAGACCAGCATCGACAGCGGGTGCATCGCCTCATCCATGCGCAGGCCCTCGACATAGGGCCAGTCCAGCACCCGCGAGCGCAGACCGGGCATCTGCTGCGGGTCGTCCAGGGTCACGAACTGCAGATACCTGGCCTTGCCCGTGGGTTCGACGCGGCGGATCAGCTCGGACAGCGACCAGCCCAGCCAGGGGATCACCATCGACCAGCCCTCGACGCAGCGCAGCCTGTAGATGCGCTCCTCGATCGGCGCGATCTTCATCAGCGTGTCGATGTCCCAGCGGCCGGGCTTGTTCACCTCGCCTTCGATCTGCACCGTCCAGGGCCGCGGCTTCAGGCGGCCGGCATTTGCGGCCGGGTCGGACTTCTCGGTGCCGAACTCGTAGAAGTTGTTGTAGCCGGTGACGTGTTCGTAGCTGGTGAGCTTTTCCATCGTCAGCGCGCCGGCCACGCTGCTGGGCACGGCGGCCAGCGGCGCCAGCTTGCCCGGCCGGGTCACGGACGCCGCGCGTGCGTCGCGCGCCGCCCAGGCGCCGAGGGCGCTGCCGCCGGCGGCCAGCGCCTGCAGCCAGGCGCGACGCTTCAGGTAGGACGACTTCGGCGTGATCTCCGAAGGCACGGGGTGCACGAAGCCGCGGTTGCGCAGGGTGTTCATGGCCATGTGGTCGGTCGACGGGCGTCCAGCTTACACAGCGCAGCCGACCCTGGAATGCAAAGGGCCGGTCTGTCGACCGGCCCTCGGGATGCTGGTGGCGCCGGGCGCGTCAGCGCAGACCGGCGATGTAGTCGGACACCGCCTTGATCTCGGCGTCGTTCATCTTCGCGGCCACGCCCGCCATCGGCGCGTTGTTGGCGCGTTCACCGGCGCGGAAGGCGCGCAGCTGGGCTTCGGTGTAGTCGGCGTGCTGGCCGGCAAGCATGGGGTACTGGACCGGCAGACCGGCGCCGGCCGGGCCGTGACAGCCGGCACAGGCCGGGATCATGCGGTCGGCGATGCCACCGCGCCAGATGCGCTCGCCCGTCAGCACCGTGGCCTTGTTCTTCGCCGCACCGGGCTTGGCCTGCTTGCCGGCGTAGAACGCGGCGACGTTGACGATGTCCTCGTCCGTGAGCGGCGCCGCCATGCCCTGCATGATGGCGTTTTCGCGCTTGCCCGCCTTGAAGTCGTGCAGTTGTTTGACCAGGTATTCGGGGAACTGGCCGGCAATGATCGGGTTGGCTGGCGCGCCGCGCGTGCCGTCGGCCGAATGGCAGGCCTGGCAGACTTCGGCCGTGGCCTGGCCCTTGGCCAGGTCGGGCTTGGCGGCCGGCGAAGCGGCTTCGGCGGCCAGGGCCGGCGCGGCCATCAGGGCCAGGGCGGTGATCAACCAGGCGGACAGCAGGGCAGTGGCGGTTTTCATGCTCGGGTCAGGCTGAGGAGGAAACGCCGCCACTCGAAGTGCCGGCGCGTGGATTCAAACCCGCAGATTTTACAATGTCCCATGACGACCACCTTTCAGGCTGTGCATGGCCGCCGCTGACCCGCCCGTCGACCTGCTGCCGGACCCGCATGCGCGGGCGCTGGCCTGGACCCACGGGGCGCGCTTCCTGACCACCGCCAGCAAGCTGCCCGAGCTGCCGAGTTCCGAATTGCCCGAGCTCGCTTTTGTGGGCCGCAGCAATGCCGGCAAGTCCACCGCGATCAATACCCTGGCACAGCAGCGGCGGCTGGCCTTCGCGTCGCGCACGCCGGGGCGCACGCAGCACATCAACCTGTTCGATATCGGGCCGAAGGACGCACCCGATGCGCGTCTGGCGGACCTGCCGGGCTACGGTTATGCGGCGGTGGCGCGCGGCGCCAAGCTGCGCTGGCAGGAGGTGATGGCCGAGTATCTGCGGTACCGGCGCAACCTCGGCGGCGTGGTGATGCTGGTCGATTCGCGCCAGGGTTTCACCGAACTCGACCAGCGTCTGCTGGCGCTGATCGCGCCGCGTGTGCAGACCGGCGAGCTGCGCCTGCTGGTGCTGCTGACCAAGGCCGACAAGCTCAACCGGAGCGACGCGCAGAAGGCGCTGGTCGCGGCGCAGGCGTTGCTCGGCGAGGTGGCGACCGAAGCGGCCGACATCGGGCTGATCCTGTTCTCGGCGCTGTCCAAGCAGGGGCTGGGCGACGCCGCGCTCCAGCTCTGGGACTGGGTGCATCCCGCTGCGCCGCCGCAGGACTAGCCCTTCTGCGCGTTGTTCAGCACCTGCACCGCCGCCGAACGCAGCATCGACCGCACCCGCAGGACCTTGAGCAGGTTCTCGTTGCGCAGGCGCAGCAGCGCGCCTCGACGCAGCGCCAGGGTGACGTCGGTCAGGCCGCGCCCGAACAGATAGGCATCATGATGGCGGCCGATGTGCAGCAGTTGCACGCGCTGCCACTGGCCCTGGATGAAGATCCGCAGCCAGTCGCCGGGTCGGCGCTGGCGCAGCCACTCTTCGCCGTCAGGGCGCTCGGCCTCGGCGGCCGGCAGCTGGTCGAGCAGTTCGGCGGGCACGGTGTCGAGCTGGCCCTCGTCGAGCGGCCCGGCGCCGGTGGGCAGCCCCGTGGCGCTGCGGCCGACCACGCGGTCCTCGATGCGCTGCATCTCGTCGATCTCGCCGGCCGCGCCACGCAGGCGGGCCTGGAAGCGGGCCCGTTCCTCGGCGAGCAGGCGGTCCAGCCCACGCCGGTACAAGGGCGCATCGGGAACCTGCTCGCGCGCCATGGTGTCGATCAGCTGCTCGGCCAGCTGCAGCAGGGCCTCGCGGTCGGCGCTGCCTTCGGCATGCAGCGCGGCCTGGTGCGCGATGACGTCCATGAAGCGCCACACCGGGTGGGTGTAGTCGTCCAGGGCGCTGTCGTCGCGCAGCACCAGGCGCAGGGCCGAGGGCTGCAGGCGCGCCAGCACCGAGCGGATGTCGCGCGCCACGCGCGGATCCGAGAGCATGGCCTCGAACAGGCGCGACAGCATCTCGATGACCTGCCGGTCGACCGGCGAGCGGGCGTGGCGCACCAGACGGGCGCGCTGCGACTGCAGCAGCTGTGCACGCACGGTCGGCGGCACGTCGGCGGGCAGGGCGCGCAGGGCCTCGTCGGTGTCCTCGATGACACGCTCCAGCGGCACCTCGGTGGTCATCGGCTCGGCAACCGGCTCGAGGGGTGCCGGCATCGTGGCGCGGACCATGTGCAGGGTCGGCGAACCTTCGCCAGACCAGGATTCCGAGGGGCGCGAGCTGCGCTTGCCGCCAGGCAGGATCATGGTGCGGTAGGCCGCCGGTTCGATGCCCTGTGACTCCAGCCGTGCGCAGGCGCCGGCATAGGACTTGCGCAGCACCTGGGCCAGGGGCTGCGCGGCCAGGCGCATCATGCGGGCCTGGTAGGCGCGCGCCAGCGGCAGGGCCTGCATCGCCTCCCACAGCGCCTGGGCATAGGTTTCGGCGCGCAGGGGGTTGTGGTCGCGCGAGACGTCGGGATCGCCGGCGAGGGCCGATGCATAGGTGGCCATCTCGCGCAACTCATGCTCGGCGGTGCTGCGGATGGCTTCGATGGTGTGCGAGGTCTCGACGTCGGCGGCGATCTCGGCTTCGTCCAGCAGCGCCAGGCCGCCGGTCGCGGCCAGTGCCGGGGCCGCCGTCGCCGGTGCCGTGCCCGCCAGTTCGGCCCGCACCTGGCGCCGCACGGCAGCGGTGAAGCGCTCGACCATGCGGCCGCGGTTCGGCGGTGCCACCTGCAGCAGTTCAGCGACGATGCCGCGTTCGTGCAGGCCCAGGCCGGGCACGCTTTCGGTCATCGACCGCAGCGTGGCGTCGAACACCTGGTCGGCCAGCATCGGCAGCCGCATCAACTCGTCGTCGATGAACTGCAGGCGGGCGTTTTCGCGGCGCGCATTCATGTCCGCCGATTATTCACTGCCCGGCGCGCCGGCGATCCCACGAAAAAGGCCTGCATCCTTGCGGATGCAGGCCCTTGCGGCCAGGCCTTGCGGCTTGGCGCAGGACTTACATGTCCATGCCCATGCCGCCCATGCCGCCCATGCCGCCCGGCATGCCGCCGGCCGGAGCGTCTTCCTTGGGCGACTCGGCGATCATGCACTCGGTCGTCAGCATCAGGCCGGCCACGGAGGCGGCATTCTGCAGCGCCAGGCGGGTGACCTTGGTCGGATCCAGGATGCCCATCTCGATCATGTCGCCGTACACGCCGGTGGCGGCGTTGTAGCCGTAGTTGCCCTTGCCTTCGAGCACCTTGTTGATGACCACGCTGGCTTCGTCACCGGCATTGATCACGATCTCGCGCAGCGGTTGCTCGACAGCGCGCATCACGATCTTGATGCCGGCGTCCTGGTCGTGGTTGTCGCCCTTGAGCTTGTTGCCGATGGCTTGACGCGCACGCAGGAAGGCGACGCCGCCGCCGGCGACGATGCCTTCTTCGACCGCGGCACGGGTGGCGTGCAGCGCGTCTTCGACACGCGCCTTCTTCTCCTTCATCTCGACTTCGGTGGCGGCACCGACCTTGATGACGGCGACGCCGCCGGCCAGCTTGGCCACGCGCTCCTGGAGCTTCTCGCGGTCGTAGTCGCTGGTCGCTTCCTCGATCTGGACGCGGACCTGCTTGACGCGCGCCTCGATGTCGGCCGCAGCACCACCGCCGTCGATGATGGTGGTGTTTTCCTTGCCGATCTCGACGCGCTGCGCCTGGCCCAGGTCGGCCAGGGTGGCCTTCTCAAGCGTCAGGCCGACTTCCTCGGCGATCACCTTGCCGCCGGTCAGGATCGCGATGTCCTCCAGCATGGCCTTGCGGCGGTCACCGAAGCCCGGCGCCTTGACGGCGACGACCTTCAGGATGCCGCGGATGG
>CAZWUR010000114.1:0-7791 GCA_964637205.1 uncultured Rubrivivax sp. | reverse complement strand
GCTACCGGGCCTACGAGTGCGACGTCAAGCTCAGCGCCGACGGCGTGCCCTTCCTCCTGCACGACGACACCCTGGAGCGCACCACCAGCGGACATGGCGTGGCCGGCGATCGGCCCTGGTCCGCGCTGTCGCAGCTGGACGCCGGCGGCTGGCATTCGCGCCGCTACGCCGGTGAACCGCCGCCGACGCTGGCGGCCGTCTCGGCCTTCGTGCAGGCGAATGGCCATCTGCTGAACATCGAGATCAAGCCCACGACCGGCACCGAGCTCGAGACCGGGCGCGCCGTGGCGGCGGCGGCGGCGGCGCTCTGGGCCGGCGCCAGCGTGCCGCCCTTGATCAGTTCTTTCCAGCCGATGGCCTTGCTCGGCGCGCGCGAGACGGCGCCGGCGCTGCCACGCGCCCTGCTGCTGGACACGCTGTGGCCCGACTGCCTGTCCGTTGCCGTCTCGCTGGGCTGCGTGGCCGTGGTCAGCAACCACCTGCTGATGGACGAGGCGCTGCTCTCGACCCTGCGCGAACTCGGCCTGCGCGCGCTGTGCTACACGGTCAACGAGGCGGCCGACGTGGCCCGGCTGCGCGCCCTGGGCATCGACGGCCTGATCACCGATGCCGTCGACCGCCACGCGCCAGCCGACGAATTGCCGGTCAGCCCGGCGCCGGGATCGTCTGCCGAGGCACCGCCGCCTCCGCCCCGAGCGAAGCCTCGACGTCGTCGGGCGCCGGCAGCACCCTGAGCTCGCGGATCAGCGCCAGCCGCCAGGCGATCAGCGCGGCCAGCAAGGCCGTCAGACCGGCGAAGGCGAGCGACGCACGCAGGCTCGCATGTTCGCCCAGCCAGCCGCCGAGCAGGGCGCCCGGGCCGGCCGGCAGCACCGTCATCCAGCGCATGGTGCTCGTCATGCGGCCGAGCAGGGGCGCCGGCGTCACCGCCTGGCGCAGGGCCAGGAAGTTGATGAACACCAGCACCGCGCCGAAGCCGAAGAGCACCAGCATCAACGCGAAGGCGGCCACGCCCCAGGCCGACAGCGGTGCCACCGCCAGCAGCAGCCAGCCGGCCGCACAGATGGCGATGCCGGCGGTCAGGCTGGGCCCGGGGCCGAGCCGGGCGCTGATGCGGTGCCCGGCCACGCTGGCCGCCACCGTGCCCACGCCCAGGCCGACGTAGCTCAGGCCCACGGCCTGCTCCGACAGGCCCAGGCTGCGCGTGGCGAACAGGATCTGCACCACCATCGCCGCATGGTGGCTCATCTGCCACAGGCCGAGCAGGCCGGCCAGCGTGAGCAGCAGCCGCTGGCTGGCGACGAAGCGCAGGCCGGCCTTCAGGTCCTGCCAGAAATGCCGGCGCACGCCGACGTCGAGCCGCTCGTGGATGTGCACGCCACGCAGGATGGCGGCCGAGAAGACCAGCAGCAGCGCATCGGCCACCAGGGCCAGGGGTGCACCGGCCAGCTTGATCAGCAACCCGGCCACGCCCGGCCCCGCGACTTCGGCCCCCGAGCTGGCGAGCGCGTTCTTGGCATGCGCCTCGACCAGGCGCTCGCGCGCGACCACCTGGGTGAGCACGACCTGCGCCGCGGTGCCCGCCACCGTG
The DNA here is from genome assembly GCA_964637205.1 of uncultured Rubrivivax sp. Taxonomy (GTDB): domain Bacteria; phylum Pseudomonadota; class Gammaproteobacteria; order Burkholderiales; family Burkholderiaceae_C; genus Rubrivivax. The sequence goes on along the minus strand of CAZWUR010000114.1, from coordinate 6,200 downwards.
TAGACGCAGCCGATGAGCAGCCCCACGCCGTACAGCCAGGGCATGCCGAGCCAGCCCATCCAGGCGGCCAGCGGCACGCTCGCGACCGCGGCGGCGATGACGAGTTCGCCGGCCACGTAGACCGGCAGCTTGCGCACCCGGTCCAGCCACACCCCCGAAGGCAGCGAGAGCAGGGCAAAGGGCAGGATCTCCATCGCCGTCAGCAGGCCCATCTGGGTCGGCGTGGCGTGCAGCAGCACGGCCGCCGTCAGCGGCAGCGCGAGCATCGTGATCTGGCCCCCGAAGGAACTGATCAGGATCGAGGTCCACAGACGCCGGTAGGTGGCGTCGCGCAACAGGTCGCCGGGCGGCAAGCGCAATCGTGTGCGCAAGGCCTGCAGGAGGCGGGCGCTGGCCATGGCGGTGCCCCTGGGCGGGGCCACCCCTTTCCTTTATCTTCAGATAAACGAATCTTATCAAGCCGCCTTGTCGGGCGGCAAGATTCCGACCCCTAGGACCGATAGTCGGCGTTGATGCTGACGTAATCGTGCGACAGATCGCAGGTCCAGACGGTGGTCGAGGCGCCGCCGCGGTGCAGGTCTACACGCACCGTGATTTCCGACTGCTGCATCACGCGCTGCCCGTCTTCTTCGCGGTAGTCGGGGTGGCGGCCGCCGCCGCGCGCCACATGCACCTCGTCGAGGAAGAGGTCGATCTGCGCCTGGTCGAGGTCATCGATGCCGGCATAACCCACCGCCGCCAGGATGCGCCCGAGGTTCGGGTCGCTGGCGAAGAAGGCGGTCTTCACGAGCGGCGAATGCGCGATCGCGTAGGCCACCTGGCGGCACTCCGACTCGTTGCGCCCGCCGTCGACCTGCACGGTGATGAACTTGGTCGCCCCCTCGCCGTCGCGCACGATGGCCTGGGCGAGCTGGGTCGCGACCTCGAACACCGCCTGCGCCAGCACGCGGCCGGCGGGTGAGACCAGGCTGCGCACCGGGGCGTGGCCGGCGCGGCCGGTGGCGATGAGCACGAAGGCGTCGTTCGTCGAGGTGTCGCCGTCGATGGTGATGCGGTTGAAGCTGCGGTCGGCCGCCGCGCGCACCAGGGCCTGCGCGACGCCGGGCGCGAGCACCGCATCGGTGGCCACGAAGCCGAGCATCGTCGCCATATTGGGGCGGATCATGCCGGCGCCCTTGGCGATGCCGGTGACGCTGACGCTGTGGCCGTCGACCTCGACCCGGCGCGAGCAGGCCTTGGGCAGGGTGTCGGTGGTCATGATGCCGGCGGCGGCCTCGGCCCAGTGCGCTGCGTCCAGGTCGGCCCAGGCGGCGGGCAGCCCGGCGACGATGCGCTCCACCGGCAGCGGCTCCATGATGACGCCGGTGGAAAACGGCAGCACCTGCTGCGCCGTGCAGCCGGCCAGCGCGGCCAGCGCCTCGCAGGTGCTGCGCGCCGCGGCCAGGCCCGGCTCGCCGGTGCCGGCATTGGCATTGCCGGTGTTGATGACCAGCGCACGCACGTCCTGCCCGGCCGCCAGGTGTTCGCGGCACAGCTGCACCGGCGCGGCGCAGAAACGGTTGCGCGTGAAGACGCCGGCCACCGAGGCGCCGGCGTCGAGCTCGAACACCACCAGGTCGCGGCGCCGGGCCTTGCGCACACCGGCCATCGCCGTGCCGATGCGCAGGCCCGCAATGGGCAGCAAGGAAGAAGCGTCGGGGGCGTCGAGGTTCACGGGCATGGCGTCGGTCTGCGGTCGGTCCGGGGTGGATTCATTGTGGCATCCCCCCCGGATGCGGGGATCGGCCTTCTTCCGGCGGGCACGACGCCAGCCCTTCAGGGTTAGTCCCTGGACGAGACTTTCGCCCCGCCGGCACCATGCAACGGTTACAACCTGCGGTGATCCCGCCGGCGAAAAACAACCTTTCGGGCCGCAGCCGACAAACCGGCGGCGGCTTTCCCGTTTCGACTCCAGGAGATCAGCATGAATCGAACCCGTACTGCCGTGGCACTCGCCGCACTGGCGGTGATGACGATGGGCACCCAGGCCGCTTCGCCCGCGAAGATGAGCCTGCCCGCCGCCGCGGCCGAAGGTGGCCGGCTGTGGTTCGTCGAGCTGTCCGGTGCGCCGGTGGCCGACGGCCGGGCGCACGCCGCCGTGCTGTCCGAGAAGGCGGCCTTCCGCGCCGCGGCGCGCGCCGCCGGCGTGAAGTTCAAGGAGCGCCGCGCCTTCGACACCCTGTTCAACGGCTTCTCGGTCGAGGTCGACGCGGTCAACCGCAACCGGCTGCTGCGCCTGAAGGGCGTGAAGGCGATGTACCCGGTGCAGATCGTCGAGCGCCCGGCCGCGGCACAGGCCGGTGACACCTCGCCCGACCTGGCGTTCGCCTTGTCGCTGACCGGCGCCGACATCGCGCAGAACCAGCTCGGCCTGAGCGGCGCGGGGGTCAAGGTCGGCATCGTCGACACCGGCATCGACCTCGACCACCCGGCCTTCGGCGGCAACGGCACGCCCGGCACCTCGCCCTTCCCGAGCGCGCGTGTGGTCGCCGGCTACGACCTGGTCGGCGACGACTACAACGCCGGCGGCACACCCGAGCAGCAGGTCCCGGTGCCCGACGAGAACCCCGACGACTGCGCCGGCCACGGCTCGCATGTCGCCGGCATCGTCGGCGGCAACGGCGGCGGCATCAAGGGCGTGGCGCCGAACGTGCAGTTCGGCGCCTACCGGGTCTTCGGCTGCAACGGCTCGTCGTCGTCGGACGTCATCGTCGAGGCGATGGAGCGCGCCTACGCCGACGGCATGCAGGTCATCAACCAGAGCCTGGGCTCGGGCCGTCAATGGCCGCAGTACCCGACCGCGCAGGCCTCGTCGCGCCTGGTCGCCAAGGGCGTGGTGATGGTGGCGTCCACCGGCAACAACGGCCCGCTCGGCTCGTCGCCCGACGGCCTGTTCGCGGCCGGCGCTCCGGGCACCGGCAGCAAGGTCATCGCCAGCGCCTCGTTCGACAACGCCCAGCGTTCCTTCGAGGTCGGCGGCACGCCCTACGGCTTCAACCCGGCCACCGGCTCGCCGCTGCCGCCCACCGAGGGCAGCCTGCCGATGGCCAGGACCGGCACGACGGCGGGCACCACCGATGCCTGCAGCCCGATCACCGACGACCTCAGCGGCCAGGCCGCCCTGGTCCGGCGCGGCGGCTGCAGCTTCTACATCAAGGCCAGCAATGCCCAGGCCGCCGGCGCGGCGGCAGTCGTGCTCTACAACAATGCGGCCGGCGCGCTGAACGCCACCGTGGCCGGCGACCCGCCGATCATGGTCCCGGTGGTCGGCATCACCGCCGCCCAGGGTGCGGCCCTGGACGCCGCCATCGCCGGCGGGCCGACAACGCTGAACTGGTCGCCGAACGCGGTGGCTTATCCCTTCGGCACGGGTGGCCTGATTTCCGGCTTCAGCTCCTTCGGCGTCGCCGCCGACCTGAGCATCAAGCCGCAGATCGGTGCGCCGGGCGGCGGCATCCTGTCGGCCTATCCGCTCGAGCTGGGCGGCTCGGCGGTGCTCTCGGGCACCTCGATGTCGTCGCCGCACGTGGCCGGCGGCGTGGCGCTGCTGCTCGAGGCCAAGCCCAGGCTGCGGCCGGCCGCGGTGCAGGGCCGGCTGCAGAACACGGCGGACCCGAAGAACTGGTCCGGCAACCCGGACCTCGGGCTGCTCGACCACAGCTACCGCCAGGGCGCGGGCATGCTCGACATCGTCGGTGCGGTGACGGCCACGGCGACGGTGTCGCCGAGCCAGATCAGCACCGGCGAAAGCGCCAGCGGCGCCTACCTGCAGACGATCACGGTGCGCAACCTGTCGCTGTCGCCGGCCACCTACACGCTGGGCCATGTCGCCGGGCTGGCCACCGGGCCGAACCAGATCGGCAGCGGATCTTCGTACGCACCTACGGGCTACTTCGATGCACCGGCCACGGTGACGCTGAGCCGGGCGACACTGACGCTGCCACCCCTGGGCAGCATGTCCTTCGACGCCGTGATCACGGCCAACGACACGCTGCCCGAACGCAGCCTGTACGGCGGCTACATCACGCTGACGCCGCAGGGTGCGGGCACCTTGATGCGCGTGCCCTATGCCGGCTTCAAGGGTGACTACCAGACCACCCAGGTGCTGACGCCCACGGCCAACGGCTTCCCGTGGCTGGCCACGCTGGCCGGCGGCTCGTACACCAACCAGCCGGGCGGCGCGAGCTACACGATGGCCGACGGGGACATCCCGTACTTCCTGATGCACCTCGACCACATGTCGCGGCGCATCACCCTGGAGGCCTTCGATGCGGCGAGCGGCAAGTCGATGGGCAAGGTCAGCGACGACGAGTACGTCACGCGCAACTCCACCCCGGGCGGCTTCTTCTCCTTCACCTGGGACGGCGTGACCTTCCGCGGCAGGACCGGCAACCCGGTCCTGGTCAAGGAAGTGCCGAACGGCCAGTACATGGTCAAGGTGTCGGTGCTCAAGGCCCTGGGCGACGAGAGCAACCCGGCGCACTGGGAGACCTGGTCGTCGCCGACGATCACCGTCGCGCGGCCGTGATCGGCGCACGCTGAACAAGGGGCCCCTCGGGGCCCCTTTCTTTTGCCTGGCACGCGGCGCGGTTCAGGCCAGCCGGCCGTGGCAATGTTTGTACTTCTTGCCGCTGCCGCAGGGGCAGGGCTCGTTGCGGCCGACACGCGCCACCTCGGTGGCGGCATCGGCCTCGGTGGAGACGCTGCCGTCTTCGTTGGGGTGCGTGTAGCTGACGTTGGCGAGCTGGCCGGCCTGCTGCTCCAGGGCCTCGGCGGCGGCACTGGCCTGCTCCTGGGTCTGGATGCGCACCGTCATCAGGATGCGCGTGACCTCCATCTTGACCACGTCGAGCAGCTGGCTGAAGAGCTCGAAGGCCTCGCGCTTGTATTCCTGCTTCGGGTTCTTCTGCGCATAACCGCGCAGGTGGATGCCCTGGCGCAGATAGTCCAGCGCCGCCAGATGTTCGCGCCAGTGGCTGTCGATCGACTGCAGCAGCACCATGCGCATGAAGGGCGTGAACTGCGCCTCGCCGACGATGTCGAGCTTGGCCTGGAACGTCGCGTCCGCGGCGCTGGTGACCTTGTCGACGATGTCCTCGTCGGTGATCGCATCGGCCGACTCGACCTCGGCGCGCAGCGCCAGCTCGAGCTGCCATTCGTCCTTGAGCACCTGCTCCAGCGCGGCGAGGTCCCATTGCTCCTCGAGGGTCTGCGCCGGCACATGCGTTCGCGTGACATCGGTCATCGTGCTGCGGCGCAGGCCGGTGGCGGTCTCGAGCAGCGAATCCGACTCGAGGATCTCGTTGCGCTGCTGGTAGATGACCTTGCGCTGGTCGTTGCTCACGTCGTCGTACTCGAGCAGCTGCTTGCGCACGTCGAAGTTGCGCGCCTCGACCTTGCGCTGCGCGCTCTCGATGCTGCGGTTGACGATGCCGGCCTCGATGGCCTCGCCCTCGGGCATCTTCAGCCGGTCCATGATGGCGCGCACGCGGTCGCCCGCGAAGATGCGCATCAGCGGGTCGTCCAGGCTCAGGTAGAAGCGGCTCGAGCCCGGGTCGCCCTGGCGGCCGGAGCGGCCGCGCAGCTGGTTGTCGATGCGCCGGCTCTCGTGGCGCTCGGTGGCCACGATGCGCAGGCCGCCGGCGGCCTTGACCTGCTCGTGCAGGCCGGCCCATTCGTCCTGCAGCTGCCTGGACCTGGCGACCTTGTCCTCGTCGCTCAGCGCGGCGTCGGCCTCGAGGAGCTGGATCTGCTTCTCGACATTGCCGCCGAGCACGATGTCGGTGCCGCGGCCGGCCATATTGGTGGCGATCGTGATCACCTTGGGCCGGCCGGCCTGGGCCACGATCTCGGCCTCCATGGCGTGCTGCTTGGCATTCAGCACGCGGTGCGGCAGCTTGGCCTTGTCGAGCAGCGCGCTCAGCAGCTCGGAGTTCTCGATGCTGGTCGTGCCCACCAGCACCGGCTGGCCGCGCTCGAAGCAGTCGCGGATGTCGGCGGCGACGGCGTCGTACTTCTCCTTGGCCGTCTTGTAGATCAGGTCGTTCTCGTCCTTGCGGATGGTCGGCCGGTTCGGCGGGATGACCACCGTTTCCAGACCGTAGATTTCCTGGAACTCGTAGGCCTCGGTGTCGGCGGTGCCGGTCATGCCGGCGAGCTTG
>CAZWUR010000113.1:0-8240 GCA_964637205.1 uncultured Rubrivivax sp. | reverse complement strand
GCTGAAGACCGAGGCCGTCAAGGAGCCGCAGCCCGAAGTGCACATCCGCGGCGACCTGAGGGTGCGCTACGAGGCCGTCGGCCGCGTGGTCGTGGCCTGCCAGCGTGCCGGCATCGCCAAGGTCGGTTTCATCACCGAGCCGCCGGCCGGCGTCGCCGCGCAGTAGAAGGAGCCCACGATGGCAATGAATGTAGGCGCGGGTACCGAAGAGGGCGAGGTGATGGTGGACATCAACACCACGCCGCTGATCGACGTGATGCTGGTGCTGCTGATCATGTTCATCATCACGATCCCGATCCAGACGCACGCGGTGAAGATGAACATGCCCGTGCCGAACCCGAATGCGGTGCCGCCCAAGCCGCCGGTGATCATCCGCATCGACGTCGACTTCGACGGCCAGATCGGCTGGAACGGCGAGATCGTGCCCGATCGCGCCACGCTGGAATCCAGGCTGGCCCAGGTCGCGGCCGAACCCGATCAGCCCGAAGTGCACCTGCGACCCAACAAACTCGTTCAATACGAGACGGTGGCGATGATCATGGCCTCGGCCCAGCGCCTGGGGGTCACCAAGATCGGCCTCGTGGGCAACGAACAGTTCATGGATTGAGCTGGCCTGCCCAGCGAGGGGTCGGCCCGCACCTGGTCCGACCCCGTTTTTTCCGAAGCACGCAAAGGACATTCTCACCCATGAAAAAGCTGCGTCTCCTCGCTGCCTCGTTGCTTGCCGCCGGTTGCATGATGGCCGTGCACGCCGAAGGCCTGCGCCCCGAGATCGGCAAACCATTGCAGCAGGCCGGTGACCTGATCCGCAAGGGTGACGGCCGCGGCGCGCTGGCCAAGGTGCGCGAGGCCGACGCGGTCGGCGGCAAGACCGCCGCCGAGCAGCTGACGATCGACCGCATGAAGGCCGCCGCGGCGCAGCGCGCCGGCGACAACGGCACCGCGGTGCAGGCCCTGAACGCGATCTACGGCAAGACCTCGGGCAACGAGCAGGCGCAGGCGGCCGAGCAGCTGGCCTTCGCCTACTCGCAGCTCAAGGACTGGGCCAATGCGCGGCAGTGGGCCGACAAGGCCCAGCAACTCGGCCGCGACAGCGCGTCGCTGCGCCAGCTCGAACAGTACCTGCAAGCCCAGTCGGGCGACTACAACGCCATCGCCAAGGATGCCGGAGCGTCGGTTTCCGCGGCCGAAAAGGCCGGCCGACGGCCCGACGAAGGTGACCTGCTGCGCCTGGCCGACGCGCAGCAGCGCCTGAACAACCAGAACGGCTACATCCACACCCTGGAGAAGCTGGTCAGCTACTACCCGAAGAAGGACTACTGGTCCGCCTTTCTGGGACGTCTGACGCGCAAGAGCGGCTTTGCCCAGCGCCTGGGCCTGGACGTGATGCGCCTGCGCCTGGCCACCGATACGCTGGAGAGCACCGACGACTACATGGAGATGGCCCAGCTGGCGCTGCAGGACCGCCTGCCCGCCGAAGGTCTGCGCATCGTGGACAAGGGATTTGCCAACGGCAAGCTCGGCACCGGCCCGGACGCCGCCCGCCACCAGCGGCTGAAGGACCTCGCGCTCAAGCGCGATGCCGAGAAGAAGGCGTCGATCGCCGCCGATGAAGCTGCCGCCGAAGCCGACAAGAGCGGCGACGCGCTGGTCGACATCGGTTACACCTATGTCACCATGGGTCAGGTGGCCAAGGGCATCGACCTCATCCAGAAGGGCATTGCCAAGGGCGACCTGAAGCACCCGCAAGACGCCAAGCTGCGCCTGGGCATGGCCCAGATCCAGTCCCCGGCCACCAAGGCCAAGGGCCTGCAGACCCTGCGCTCGCTCAAGGGTGACGACGGCGTGGCCGATATCGGCCATCTGTGGGCGGTGCTGGCGCGCTGAGGCGCTTCAAGGCGGTCAGCGCGCGGCCAGCAGGTCGCGCCCGATGATCAGGCGCTGCACCTCGGTGGCACCTTCGTAGATGCGCAGCGCGCGGATCTCGCGGTACAGCGACTCGACCACCGAGCCCACGCGCACGCCCAGGCCCCCGTGCATCTGCAGCGCGCGGTCGACGACGCGCTGGGCATTCTCGGTGGCCACCATTTTCGCCATCGCGGCTTCGCGCGTCGTGCGCAGCGCCTGCACGTCGCGGCGCCACGCAGCGCGGTAGGTCAACAGGGCGGCCGCATCGATGTCGGCCGCCATGTCGCCCAGCGTGGCCTGCGTGAGCTGGAAATCCGCCAGCCGCTGACCGAACATCTCGCGGCGCGCGGCGTGGCGCAGTGCCTCGTCGAGTGCGCGCCGCGCAAATCCCAGGGCCGCCGCCGCCACCGATGCGCGGAAGATGTCCAAGCTGCGCATCGCGAGCTTGAAGCCTTCGCCCGGCCCGCCGAGCAGGCGGTCCTTGGCGATCCGGCAGGCGTCGAAGCGCAGGCGGGCCAGCGGGTGCGGCGCGATCACCTCGATGCGCTCGGCGATCTCGAAGCCCGGCGTGCCCGCATCGACGACGAAGGCCGACAGGCCAGCTGTGCCCGGCCGTTCGCCGCTGCGTGCAAACACGCAATAGACATCGGCGATGCCCCCGTTGGAAATCCAGGTCTTCTCGCCGTCCAGCACCCAGGCGTCGCCATCGTCGCGCGCGCTGCAGGCGATCGCCGCCACGTCGGAGCCGGCGTCGGGCTCGCTGAGCGCAAAGGCGGTGATGCATTCGCCACGCGCCACGCGCGGCAAGATGGCCTGCTGCAACGCCGTCGAGCCCGCGAGCGTGATCGGCCCGCTGCCCAGGCCCTGCATCGCGAAGGCGAAGTCGGCCAGGCCGTCATGCCGAGCCAGGGTCTCGCGGCAGACCACCAGGGCGCGTGAATCCAGCGCCTCGCGCAGGCCACCGAAAGCCGCGGGCACGCAATGGCGCAGCACCCCGGCCTCGCCGAGCGCCGAGACCAGGCGACGGCAGGCGGCATCGGTGTCGGCATGGTCGATGTTCGCCACGGTCGCGGCGGCCCAGGCGTCCAGGTCGCGGGCCAGCCCACGGTGGGCGTCGTCGAAGAAGGGCAGGTCGAGGTGGTCGAGACGGGACATCGGGGCTCCTGGCGGTCCCGGCATGGTCCGGCAAATTGCTTTAGCTGTAAAGCATCCAGGAGGCTGTCGGGCTTTGGGTCGGGCCCGACAGCCTCCTAAAGGCCGGACAATCGCGGCATGAGCGACTACCCTTCCTGGGCCGAGGATCTCGGCCACGGCGTGCACGCCATCGACACCGGCTTCCACCGGCCTCGTTTCGACGCCGCCTACCTGCTCGTCGAAGACGGCCGCGCTGCCTTCATCGACAGTGGCACCAACGACAGCCTGCCCCGCCTGCTCGGCCTGCTCGAGGTCCTGGGCCTGCCGCGCAATGCGGTGGACCATGTGATCCCGACGCATGTGCATCTGGACCATGCCGGTGGCGTCGGTGCGCTGATGCGCGAGCTGCCGACGGCCACGCTGCGCGTGCATCCGCGCGGCCTGCGTCATATGGTCGACCCGTCGCAGCTGTATGCCGGCGCCCTGGCGGTCTACGGCCAGGCCGAGATGGACCGTTCCTACGGCCAGCTCGTGCCGGTGCCGGCCGAGCGTGTGCGCGCCACCGAAGACGGTGGCAGCATCGTTCTGGCCGGGCGCAGGCTGCAGGTGGCGCACACGCCAGGCCATGCACGCCACCATCACTGCCTGTGGGACGAGCGCACCCGCGGCTGGTTCACCGGCGACACCTTCGGCATGAGCTACCGCGAGTTCGACACCGCCGCTGGCGCCTGGATCCTGCCGACGACGACGCCGGTGCAGTTCGAGCCCGAGCCTCTGAAGGCCTCGGTGCGGCGACTGCTGGCGGCAGACCCGGCCTGCATCTACCTGACGCACTATGGCCGGGTCGCGGACGTGGCGCGCCTGGGCGGGCGGCTGCTGTCGATGATCGACGCCATGGTCGACCTCGCCCGGGCGGTGCCGGCCGGCGCGACAAGACAGGCGGCGCTGCAAGAGGCGCTGCAGACCCTGTACGTCGACAGCCTGCGGGCGCATGGCTGCACGCTCGGGCGCGATCGCATCCTGGAGCTGATCGCCCTGGACATCGGCTTGAATGCCCAGGGCCTGGCGATCTGGCTCGACCGGGATACATGACGGGTGCATGGGCCTTGCCCGACGGTTCTGGGCGGCAAGGGCCGACGCGTGGACGCCCCCGCCGACAGGCCCTCGGCGACCGGATTCAGCGCCGTTCACGCCCCGTCCAGGTCGATCTGTTCACGTTGGCCGAAGCCCCGGCTGTTGTCGATGAAAAACAGCCGCTCGATGCGCAGCCGGTACCAGCGCACCTTGGCCATGGCCGCAGCGATCACGGCCGGCGCCGTGGCGGGCGATGCGACGAAGGGAAACCTGGCGGCATAGTGCAGCAGCGCACGCGCTTGTTCTGCGCCTTCGATCGTGCTGACCCTGCCTTGCATCTGCACGCCCTTGATGCGCGCCCAGTCGGTTTCATTGGCCTGCACCGCGGCCGCGCAGCGTGGGTCGACCGCCAGGTCGCGGCCGTGCCGACTGTGCGCCGACGACATGAAGTACAAGCCGTGGTCAAGGCGGACAAAGAACACCGCTGCCGCCCACGGCCCGTCGGCGCTGTGGGTGGCCAGCGTCATCACATGATGCGCGTCCAGGTAGGCCGCCACGGCCGGCGGCAGGGCCGGCGGCATCAGATCGGGCCGCGCCGAGCGGTCGATGCCTGGGCATCGGTCGCCGCGCCGGCTTCGCTTTCTTCCTGCAGGCGCTTGAGCCTGTAGGCCAGTTGCGCCCGCGTCAGACCCAGCGTGCGCGCCGCCGCCGACAGATTGCCGCGGGCCTTGTCCACCGCCGTCTCGATGAGCAGGGCTTCGATCTGGTCCAGCGTCGCGCTGCCGCCGAGCACCGTGTCGCACAAGGCCTGCAAGGAATTGCCGCTGTGCAGGTCGAGGCTGCCGCCGCGGTCGAGACCGAGCTCGCGCGCCTGCTCGCCGGCGCAGGGCGAAAACAGATGCTCGACCTCGATGCGCGTGCCGCTGGGTGCAAGGATGACGCCGCGCTCGACCATGTTCTGCAGCTCGCGGATATTGCCCGGCCAGGGGTAGCTGAGCAGCGCGCGCTTGGCCTTGTCGGTGAAGCCGCGCAGCTTCTTCGCATGCACCGCGCAGTACCTGGCAAGGAAGCTCTTGGCCAGCAGCGCGATGTCCTCGCTGCGTTCGCGCAGCGGCGGAATGTTCACCTGGTAGCCGTTCAGCCGGTAGTACAGGTCGGCGCGGAAGCTGCCGGCCTTGACCATGCGGTGCAGTTCGCCATTCGTCGCCGCGATCACGCGCACGTTCACCTTGCGCGGCTGCAGGCTGCCCAGGCGCTCGATCTCGCCGTCCTGCAGCACACGCAGCAGCTTGCCCTGCGCCGACAGCGGCAGGTCGCCGATTTCGTCGAGGAAGATGCAGCCGCCGTCGGCGCGCTCGAAGCGCCCCGGGCGCGATATCAGGGCGCCGGTGTAGGCGCCTTTCTCGGCGCCGAAGAGCTCCGACTCGACGAGATCGGCCGGGATCGCGGCGCAGTTCACGGCCACGAAGGCGCGGTCGCGGCGCGGCCCCATATCGTGCAGTGCGCGCGCGAAACGCTCCTTGCCGACGCCGGTTTCGCCCAGCAGCAGTACCGTGATCTGCGTCTGCGCTGCACGTTCGAGCAGATCGTAGGCGGCGCGAAACCCCGCCGAGATGCCGATCATGTCATCGGGCAGCTTGTCGCCGCCGGCGATCGTCGAGCGCAGCTGCACCACCTGCGTCTGCAGCTCGATCAGCTGGTCGGCGATCGACTCGGGCCGGAAATAGCGCGTGTGCTCGGCGGCGTCGTCCCACTCCTCGACCGGCTTGCCGATGATGCGGCAGTTGTCGTGGCCCATGCCGGCGCATTCGACTTCCTTGTACAGGATCGGCCGGCCCATGAAAGCCGAGCTGTAGCCGCAGGCGTAGCCGATCTGCGTCCAGCACACCGGCTCGCTGTGGATGCCGTAGTGGTGCCGGTGCCACTGGCCTTCCCAGGAGTTTTCCCACAGGAACTCGCCGTAGAAGCGTGCCGCCGCGCGGTCGAGTTCGAGCCGCACCGGCGTGACGCGCACGATGCCTTCCAGGGTGTGCAAGCGCGGCCCGGTCATGAAGGCTTCGATGTCGTTGCAGTGCTCGGCACGCTTGCAGGCCAGTTCCGCGTCGCGCAGCCCCGACGCGTAGCCCATGCGCGTGAGCAGGCCACGCGCGCGGTCCATGCCCAGCGAGTCGATCAGCTCCTTGCGCAGCAGGCCCTGGGCCTCGGCATGCACGAGCAGCATGCGGTGCTCGTGCAGCCAGATCTGCCCGGTCTCGGGGCAGAAGTGCACCTGCGCACGCAGGTCGTCGCCCGACGAACGCGCAATGCTGTGCAGCTTGGCCATGAATTCGCCAGCATCCAAAAGAGCCACTTTTAGGTTCGACGCTGGCATGCCGCCTTGACATAGGCCAACTGCGACGCGATCGCCCTCGCGGGCAAGGGTAAGTGCGGTGTCTGGTGTCGACGCTTCACCAATTGCACAGATCGGGCCGAAGAAAGCGTGCGATGTCATCAATTGATGAAGTGCCGAAGGGTTGCCCCGGCAACTGCAAAAGCCGCCGCAAGCCGCGCAACCCCTTGCGATGCCTTGTGCACGCATCCCCTGGCACGGCATATGCAATCAGAGGAGCACCGCCGGACGCCACGAAAGCGCGACGCGCAACGGCGCTCAAAAAATCGGCCAGGAGACAAACCATGAAGTTCCCCGTTCCGCATGATGTCAAGGCGAAGACCATTCCCGGCACCGAAGGCTGGGAACGCATGTACCCGTATCAGTACCAGTTCGTGAGCGACGATCCGGTGCGCCACCAGTACGAGAAGGACACCTTCTGGTTTTACGACGGGCTGCATTACCCCGAGCCGCTGTACCCCTTCGACACGATCTGGGACGAAGCCTGGTTCCTGGCGCTGTCGCAGTTCAACAACCGCATCTTCATGGTGCCGCCGGTGCGCGGCGTCGACCACCGCATCATCAACGGCTACGTCTACATCTCGCCGGTGCCGGTGAAGGACCCCGAGGAGATCGGACGCCGCGTGCCCAACTTCATGGAGCGCGCCGGCTACTACTACAAGAACTGGGATTCTCTCGAGGCGAGGTGGAAGCTCAAGATGGAGGCCACCATCCGCGAGCTCGAGGCCTTGCAGATCCCGCGCCTGGAAGACATGGAAGACATGTCGGTCGTCACCGAGGCGCTCGGCGAATCGCAGGGTTACCACCTGCTGAAGAACTACGACGACCTGATCAATCTGGGCATCAAGTGCTGGCAGTACCACTTCGAGTTCCTGAACCTGGGCTACGCGGCTTATGTGTTCTTCCTCGACTTCGTGCAGAAGCTCTTCCCCAGCATCCCGCCGCAGCGCGTCACGCAGATGATCTCGGGCATCGACGTCATCATGTACGAGCCCGACGAGCAGTTGAAGAAACTGGCGCGCAAGGCGGTCGAACTGGGCGTGGACGAAGCGGTGTGCTCCAGCCCCGAATGGACGGTGGTCGAAGCCGCGCTGCAGAAGCTGCCCAAGGGCGTGGAGTGGCTGACCTCGCTGAACCTCGCACGCGAACCCTGGTTCAACATCTCCACCGGCACCGGCTGGTTCCACCACGACCGCTCGTGGAACGACCAGATGAACGTGCCGCTGTCGGGCATCGCCACCTACATCGGCAAGATCAAGCAGGGCGTGTCGATCGAGCGGCCGACGGAGAAGGTGCGCGCCGAGCGCGACCGCATCACCGCCGAGTACCGCGACCTGATCGAGACCGACGCCGACCGCAAGCAGTTCGACGAACTGCTGGGCTGCGCGAAGACGGTGTTCCCCTATGTCGAAAACCACCTGTTCTATGTCGAGCACTGGTTCCACTCGGTGTTCTGGAACAAGATGCGCGAAGTCGCCGCCATCATGAAGGAGCATGGCGTCATCGAGGAGGTCGAGGACATCTGGCTGCTCAAGCGCGACGAGATCAAGTCGGCGCTGTGGGACATCGTCACCGCCTGGGCCACCGGCGTCACGCCGCGCGGCACGCAGACCTGGCCCAAGGAGATCGTCTGGCGCAAGGGCGTGATGGCCAAGTTCGCGCAGTGGAGTCCGCCGCCGGCCATCGGCACCGCGCCCGAGGTGATCCAGGAGCCGTTCACGATCGTGCTCTGGGG
>CAZWUR010000112.1:0-8392 GCA_964637205.1 uncultured Rubrivivax sp. | reverse complement strand
GTGGTGCGCTTGTTGTACTGGCAGGTCACGCACCAGGCGGCGGTGAAGTCGACGAACACCGGCCGACCCGAGGCGCTGGCCTCGGCCACGCGCTCGGGCGACCAGGGCAGCCAGCCCTCGCCGACCGGCACGCTGCCGGCCGTGGCCAGCGCCGGCTGGCGCAGCGCCGGGCCGACCCAGGCCAGCGACAGGCCGAGCAGCACGATGCCGACCCCGCCCCAGACCCGGCGCACGCGCGGCGAATTTGTCGGCGAGCCCAGGGCCCAGGCCGCGAAGGCGAGCAGGACCAGGGTGCCGAGCAGGGCCGCGGCGGCGTCGATGCCGACCTGCTGGCCGAGCACCCAGACCAGCCAGACCACGGTGCCGAACATCGGGAAGGCCATCAGGGTCTTGAAGGTGGCCATCCAGGCGCCGGGCCGTGGCAGCAGTCGTGCGACGGCCGGGAAGGCGCTGGCCACGAGGTAGGGCAGGGCCATGCCCAGGCCGAGGGCGGCAAACACCGCCAGCGCCTGCAGCGCCGGCAGGGTCAGCGCGAAGCCCAGCGATGCGCCCATGAAAGGTGCCGTGCAGGGTGCGGCCACGGCCACCGCGAGAACGCCGGTCAGGACCGAATCGACCAGCGGGTGACGCGCCTGCGCGGTGGCGACGCGGTCGGGCAGCACGCTGCCGAACTCGAACACTCCCACCAGATTCAGGCCGATGAGCGTGAACAGCGCGGCCAGCACCGCGACCACGACCGGCGACTGCAGCTGGAAACCCCAGCCGAGCTGCTCGCCACCGGCGCGCAGCGCCAGCAGCAGGCCCGCCAGCGCGACGAAAGAAACGACGACGCCGGCGGTGTAGGCCAGGCCACCGGCGAGCAAGCGTGCGCGGTCCTGGGCGTGGTGGGCAAAACCCAGCACCTTCAGCGACAGCACCGGGAACACGCAGGGCATCAGGTTCAGCAGCATGCCGCCGACGATGGCGAAGGCGATCGCCAGCGGCAGGCCGAGCGGCGAGGCCGGCGGCGCTGCGTTGGCAGCCGGCAAGGCCTCGACCGGCGCCAGGGCCTCCAGCGGCGTCGCGACGACTGCCGGCCAGGCGCCCTGGACCGCCACCTCGACCCGGCCCCCGGCGAGTTCGCCGCGCGCCACCAGCACCGCCGGCATGATCTGCGGGCTGTCGCTGCGCTGCGGGTCGAGCGGGATCTCGGCCTGCCAGCGGCCGCCGTCCCAGCGTTCGACCGGCTTGCCCGCGTTCAAGATGACGCCGACCGTTTCCGGGAAGAAGGCGACTTCGCGCCCCTGCCAGGCCGCCGGCAGACCGTCGACCGTCACGACCAGGGTGTCGTCGCGCACCCGTGCCTGCGCCTTGGCCGCAGGCATCGGCTGCGGCAGGGTTTCGCGGGCGTTGTCGAAATCGGCCGCATGGGCTGCAACGGCCGCCTGCGTCGGCAGCGACAGGCTGAACTCGCCCGACTCGGGAATGCACACGTCCTTGCACACCAGCCACTCGGCGGCCAGCTTGACCTCCAGCGTCGGCGCCGCGAAGCCGGGCGGCAGCGTCACCGCCACCGGCAGCAGCAGCACACCCTCGTAGCCGTAGTTCACCAGCGGGCCGAGCGCCAGCTTCTTCGGCGTCGGCCATTGCGGCTCGCCGGCCTGCACACCTTCGGGCAGGGTCCAGCTCAGGGTCGTCGGCAGGCCCGAGTCGCCGGGGTTCTTCCAGTAGGTGTGCCAGTGCGGCTGGTGCTCGATGCGCAGGGCCAGCTGCACAGGCTTGCCCGGCGCGACACCCTCGGGGGCGTGGGCGACCAGTTCGGCACGCACCTGTGGCGTGGTGACGACAGCCGGCTGCGCCTGCACGGCGCCAGCCGGCAGGAGCAGCCACAGGACGAGCGGGAGCAGACGGGTGACCGGAAACATCGGGTGAAGGCAGGTCGCCGAGCGGGCAGGGCTGCCGGAACATGACAGGCGTCGAGTGTCGCCGAAGACCGTGATCACATGGCCGGCAGGGTTGTCTGAAGGTCATCAAGGCGGGGCCGACGCCATCAAAATCACGGGATGAAAGGAATGGCGCGGGTTTGCCCCTACAATCCTGTGGCTTTGCCGCCCGCGACCAGGACCAGACCCATGCCGGACCGCACGCGACCCCTCAACGGTCGCAACGATCCCTGGGTTGACGAGGACCCGTTCGAGGATCCGGCAGCGCCGGCCTTCCGCCCGTTGACCCGGGAAGAAGCGCAGGCCCTGCGTGCCAAGGAGCCGCCACTCAATCCGTGGCGGGTCATCGGGGTGCAGGTCCTCGTCGGCGTGCTGGCGGCCGGCCTTGCGGGGCTGGTCTTCGGCAGCCAGGTGGTCGCGTGGTCGATGCTTTACGGCATGGCCGCGACGGCTGTGCCGGGCGCCTTGATGGCGCGCGGCATGACCAGCCGCCTGTCCAGCGTGTCGCCCGGCGCCAGCGCCGTCAGCTTCATGTTGTGGGAGATGGTCAAGATTGCGGTTTCGGTGCTCATGCTGATGCTGGCACCGAAGATCGTGCAGCCCCTGAACTGGCCGGCCATGCTGGCGGGTCTGGTGCTGTGCCTCCAGGTGTACTGGCTGGCGCTGCTGTGGCGCGGCAAGTGACGGAACAGACAAGCAAGGGACGGGACTCGAACACATGACAGCCGAAGCAAACGCACCCAGCGCCGGCGAGTACATCGTGCACCACCTGCAGCACCTGCAAAACAGCAAGCAGGTGGCGGTGGTCGATTTCAGCGTCTTCAACATCGACTCCATCTTCTGGGCCGTGGTCCTGGGCGTGCTGACCTGCCTGGTGCTGTGGCGCGCCGCGTCCAGGGCGACCGCCGGCGTCCCGGGGCGCTTCCAGGCCGCCGTCGAGATCATGGTCGAGATGGTCGAGAACCAGGCCAAGGGCATCGTGCACAACGCCACCAGCCGCAAGCTGGTCGCGCCCCTGGCCCTGACCGTGTTCATCTGGATCTTCCTGATGAACGCGATGGACCTGCTGCCCGTCGATGCCCTGCCCTGGCTCAGCAGCCTGGTGGGCATCCACTACCAGCGTGTGGTGCCTACCGCCGACCTGTCGGTGACGATGGGCCTGTCGGTGTCGGTGCTGCTGGTGTGCCTGGTCTACAACGTCAGGATCAAGGGCCTGGGCGGCTGGTTGCACGAACTGTTCACGGCCCCCTTCGGCAACCATTTCCTGCTCTGGCCGTTCAACTTCGCGATGCAGATCATCGAGTTCGTCTCGAAGACGGTCTCGCACGGCATGCGGCTGTTCGGCAATATGTACGCCGGCGAGCTGATCTTCATGCTCATCGCGCTGATGGGCGGCGCCTGGAGCCTGTCGGCCAGCGGCGTCGGCCTGGCCGTCGGCCACGTGCTCGCCGGGACGGTGTGGGCCATCTTCCACATTCTGATCATCACGCTGCAGGCCTTCGTCTTCATGATGCTGGCCCTGGTCTACATCGGGCAGGCGCACGACACGCACTGACCCGCCGTCTTTTCTTCCCTCAACAACACGTTCCCCACTAGGAGTTTTCCATGGAAGTCATCAGCTTCGTCGCCCTGGCCGCCGGCCTGATCATCGGTCTCGGCGCCATCGGTGCCTGCATCGGCATCGGCATCATGGGCAGCAAGTACCTTGAGTCGGCCGCGCGCCAGCCCGAACTGATGGGTGAGTTGCAGACCAAGATGTTCCTGCTCGTCGGCCTGATCGACGCCTCGTTCATCATCGGCGTCGGCATCGCGCTGTGGTTCGCCACCGCGAACCCCTTCCTGGCCCAGATCGCCAACCTGCCGAAGTAATTCGTCAGCGCTGGTCCGCAGGCCGCGTGGCAAGCGCTCGGCCTGTGATCTCCCCATGACGAGGAATCCGCCGTGAACATCAACGCCACTCTCATCGTCCAGGCGATCGTCTTTGCGATCCTCGTCTGGTTCACGATGCGTTTTGTCTGGCCGCCCATCACCGCCGCACTGGACGAACGCGCCCGCAAGATCGCCGACGGCCTGTCGGCGGCCGACAAGGCCAAGTCCGAACTTGCCGCTGCCAACACGCGCGTCGAGCAGCAGCTCGCCGCCGCGCGCGGCGACGCGCAGAAGCGCCTGGCCGACGCCGAGCGCCTGGCGCAGCAGATGGTCGAGGAAGCCAAGTCGCGCGCCAGCGACGAAGGCGCCAAGATCGTCGCCGCGGCGCGCACCGAGGCCGAACAGGAGGCCATGAAGGCGCGCGAGGTCCTGCGCGAGCAGGTCGCCGGGCTGGCCGTCAAGGGCGCCGAGGCGATCCTGCGTCGCGAGGTGAACCCGAGCGTGCACGCCGATCTGCTGGCCCGCCTGAAGTCGGAACTCTGATCATGGCGGAGCTCGCCACCATCGCCCGCCCCTACGCCGAGGCCCTGTTCAAGGCCTCGACCGGCGCCGACGCGGCGACCCTCGGGTCGCAGCTCGCCGCGCTGGCCGGGGTCACGTCAGACGCCGGTTTGCGCCAGTTCGCCGACAACCCCAAGGTCAGCGCGAACCTGGTCTTCAATGTCGTGGCCGACGTGCTCGCCCGCAAGGGCATCGTGCTCGGCGACGCGCTGCAGAACCTGCTGCGCATCGTGCTCGACAACGGCCGGCTGGACGCGCTGCCCGAGATCGTGGCCCAGCACCAGGCCCTGGTGAATGCCACCGGCGGCGTGTCCGACGCGCTGATCGAAAGTGCCTTCGCGATCGACGATGCGCAACTCGCCGACCTGGTGGCCACGCTCGAGAAGCGTTTCGGCCGCCGGCTCAATGCCAGCGTCGAGATCAAGCCCGAGCTGATCGGCGGTATTCGCGCGGTGGTCGGCGACGAGGTGCTCGACACCTCCGTCAAGGCGCGCCTGGAACAGATGAAGGTCGCGCTCACAGCGTGACGACCGGAGAACACCATGCAACTCAATCCCGCTGAAATTTCCGAGCTGATCAAAAGCCGCATCGAAGGCCTTGCAGCGTCGTCCGAGATCAAGAACCAGGGCACCGTCGTGTCCGTCACCGACGGCATCGTGCGTGTGCACGGCCTGTCGGACGCGATGGCCGGCGAAATGCTGGAGTTCCCCGCCACCAAGGACGGCGAGCCCACCTTCGGCCTGGCGCTGAACCTCGAGCGCGACTCGGTCGGCGCCGTGATCCTGGGCGAATACGAGCACATCTCGGAAGGCGACACCGTCAAGTGCACGGGCCGCATCCTGGAAGTGCCGGTCGGCCCGGAGCTGATCGGCCGCGTCGTGAACGCGCTCGGCCAGCCGATCGACGGCAAGGGCCCGATCAATGCCAAGATGACCGACGTCATCGAAAAGGTCGCCCCGGGCGTGATCGCCCGCAAGTCGGTCGACCAGCCGGTGCAGACCGGCCTCAAGTCGATCGACTCGATGGTGCCGATCGGCCGCGGTCAGCGCGAGCTGATCATCGGCGACCGCCAGACCGGCAAGACCGCGGTGGCCGTCGACACCATCATCAACCAGAAGGGTCAGAACATGACCTGCGTCTACGTCGCGATCGGGCAGAAGGCCAGCTCGATCAAGAACGTGGTGCGCGCGCTGGAGCAGGCCGGGGCGATGGACTACACCATCGTCGTTGCCGCTTCCGCTTCGGAATCGGCGGCGATGCAGTACGTGGCGGCTTACTCGGGCTGCACGATGGGCGAGTACTTCCGCGACCGCGGGCAGGACGCGCTGATCATCTACGACGACCTGTCCAAGCAGGCCGTCGCCTACCGCCAGGTCTCGCTGCTGCTGCGCCGCCCGCCGGGCCGCGAGGCTTTCCCCGGCGACGTGTTCTATCTGCACAGCCGCCTGCTCGAGCGCGCCGCGCGCGTGAACGCCGACTACGTCGAGAAGTTCACCCAGGGCGAAGTCAAGGGCCGTACCGGTTCGCTGACCGCGCTGCCGATCATCGAGACGCAGGCCGGCGACGTGTCCGCCTTCGTGCCGACCAATGTGATCTCGATCACCGACGGCCAGATCTTCCTCGAGACCAGCCTGTTCAACAGCGGCATCCGCCCGGCCATCAACGCCGGCATCTCGGTGTCGCGGGTCGGTGGTGCGGCGCAGACCAAGCTGGTCAAGAGCCTGTCGGGCGGTATCCGTACCGACCTCGCGCAGTATCGCGAGCTGGCCGCGTTTGCGCAGTTCGCCTCCGACCTCGACGCGGCGACCAAGAAGCAGCTCGACCGCGGCGCCCGCGTCACCGAACTGCTCAAGCAGGCACAGTACTCGCCGCAGCCGATCAGCCTGATGGCCGCGACCCTGTTCGCGGTCAACAAGGGCCACCTCGACGACATCGAGGTGAAGAAGGTCCTGGCTTTCGAGCATGGCCTGCACCAGCACCTGAAGTCCAGCCATGCGGCCCTGCTGCAGAAGCTGGAGAACGACAAGGCGATGGACAAGGCCGCGGAAGAAGAGATGACCGCCGCGATCGTCGCCTTCAAGAAGTCGTTCGCCTGAGCATGGCCCACACCCGAAGCGCCTTCGGCGCCTCCCCCGCGAGGGGGCGACGCCAGCGGCCCGGCAAGGCCGGTTCCGCAGCGTCCGCTTGACAGGAGTGCCTGATGGCAGTCGGTAAAGAAATTCGCGGCAAGATCAAGTCCTTCGAGAACACGAAGAAGATCACCAAGGCCATGGAAATGGTCGCCGCCTCGAAGATGCGCAAGGCGCAGGAACGCATGCGCGCGGCGCGGCCCTACGCGGACAAGATCCGCAACATCACGGCCAACCTGGCGCAGGCGAACCCCGAATACCGCAGCCCCTACATGCGTGTGGTCGGGGCGCCGAAGAAGGTGGGCTTCATCGTCGTCACCACCGACAAGGGCCTGTGCGGCGGCCTGAACACCAACATCCTGCGCGCGCTGACCTTGAAGATGCGCGAAGTCGAGGACGCCGGCGGCAGCGTGCAGGCGGTGGCCATCGGCAACAAGGGCTTCGGCTTCATGAACCGCATCGGCGTGCCGGTGGTCAGCCACGCGGTGCAGCTCGGCGACGTGCCCCTGCTCGAGAAGCTGATCGGGCCGGTGAAGGTCATGCTCGACGCCTTCGTCGCCGGCGAGCTCGATGCGGTGCATCTTTGCTACACGGACTTCATCAACACGATGAAGCAGGAGCCGAAGGTCGAGCTTTTGCTGCCGCTGTCGGCCGCGCGTCTGGAGCAGACCGCAGCCGAGAAGTCGCAGTACGGCTGGGACTACATCTACGAACCGGATGCGCCGAGCGTCATCGACGAGTTGCTGTCGCGCTACGTCGAGGCCCTGGTCTACCAGGCGGTGGCCGAAAACATGGCGTCGGAACAGTCGGCGCGCATGGTGGCCATGAAGTCGGCCACCGACAACGCCGGCAGCCTGATCAATGAGATGAAGCTCATCTACAACAAGACGCGTCAGGCAGCCATCACGACCGAGCTGTCCGAAATCGTCAGCGGCGCGGCCGCGATCAGCGGCTGATCGCAGCCCGCCCCACAGATATTTCAGAAGGAATCAGGATCATGGCTCAAGGCAAGATCGTCCAGTGCATCGGCGCCGTGGTGGACGTCGAGTTCCCCCGCGACAAGATGCCCCGCATCTACGACGCGCTCAAGCTCGAGGGCTCGGCGCTGACGCTTGAAGTGCAGCAGCAGCTCGGCGACGGCGTGGTGCGCACCATCGCGCTGGGCTCGAGCGACGGCCTGCGCCGCGGGCTCGAGGTCAGCAACACCGGGGCGCCGATCACGGTGCCCGTGGGCAAGGCCACGCTGGGTCGCATCATGGACGTGCTCGGCAACCCGATCGACGAGCGCGGCGAGGTCAGCCAGGAGCTGACGGCCGCGATCCATCGCAAGGCCCCGGCCTACGATGAGCTGAACCCGAGCCAGGAACTGCTGGAAACCGGCATCAAGGTCATCGACCTGATCTGCCCGTTCGCCAAGGGCGGCAAGGTCGGTCTGTTCGGCGGTGCCGGGGTCGGCAAGACCGTGAACATGATGGAGCTGATCAACAACATCGCCAAGGCGCACAGCGGCCTGTCGGTGTTCGCCGGTGTCGGCGAGCGCACCCGCGAAGGCAACGACTTCTATCACGAGATGGCCGATTCGGGCGTCGTCAACCTGGAGAACCTGGGCGAGTCCAAGGTGTCGATGGTCTACGGCCAGATGAACGAGCCCCCGGGCAACCGCCTGCGCGTGGCCCTGACCGGCCTGACCATCGCCGAGTCGTTCCGCGACGAAGGCCGCGACGTGCTCTTCTTCGTCGACAACATCTACCGCTACACGCTGGCCGGCACCGAGGTGTCGGCCCTGCTCGGCCGCATGCCGTCGGCGGTGGGCTACCAGCCGACGCTGGCCGAAGAAATGGGCCGCCTGCAGGAGCGCATCACCTCGACCAAGGTCGGCTCGATCACCTCGATCCAGGCCGTCTACGTGCC
>CAZWUR010000111.1:0-8622 GCA_964637205.1 uncultured Rubrivivax sp. | reverse complement strand
GAAACGGTGTCCGCGATCAACATGAAACGGGTGTCCGCGATCGCTGAAATGCGCACGGTGCCGATGGTCTGGCGCTGTTCGTCGAAGCCTGTGCGCCCACCGAAGACGAACTGCACGCGCTGCTGCAAACGGTCATCACCCGGCTCATGAAGATGCTCACGCGCCGGGGCGTGCTGATCGAGGAGATGGGGCAGACCTACCTGGCCGAGCCGGATGCCGACGGTGAGGAGGCGCGAACGCTGCGGCCGCTGCAGGCCGCGGCCGCTACTTACCGCATCGCCTTCGGGCCGCGCACCGGGCAGAAGCTGCTGACCCTGCGCGGCGCGATGCCGCGGGAGGGTACGGCTCAGCAGCCCCTGTGCGCCGACATCGACGGGTTCAGCCTACATGCCGCGGTGCGGGTCGAAGCGCACGACCGCAAGCGGCTGGAACAGCTGTGCCGCTACATTACCCCGCCGGCGCCGTCGGACGAGCGGGCACAGCTCAACGCCGCAGGCCAGGTCGAGCTCAAGCTCAAGACCCTTGGCGTGACGGCACCACGCACTTGGTGATGTCGCCGCTGGAGTTCATGCAGCGGCTGGCCGCGCTGGTGCCGCGGCCGCGGCTACACCTCATCAGGTTCCATGGCGTGCTGGCGCCCAAGGGCCCGACGCGCGAGCCGGGGCCGCACTTCGCTACCTGAGCGGCGTCCCCCGTCGACGACACCTCGCCACGGCTTCGCTGCCACGCGGCAGCCGGCGTGGCGCTGCGGGCCGTGCCGGCACAACGCTGTGGGCGGCAGGGCAACCCTGAGGCCGAGGCCGGAACCGGCCCACTTGAGCGGTCAAGGACCTACCGAATCGGCGCGACGCGACCACGCCGGCACCAAAGCCAAGCACTCCAGGCCGCCGCAGGCCGGTCCCGAGCTCGTCTTGGGCGTTGCGGAGGGCGTTTGAAACTCCTATGTTCATGCTCCGCCCGGTGCGCGGCGGGCGATCACGCTGCCAGAGAGCGCTGCTTCGGGGCGTGTTGCTGCAAAACGTTGTGCGCCATTTCAAGGGCGCAATGGATAGGCGCGGGGCTGGCCTGCAGTGCCGAGGAAATGAGCGCCCCATCGTAGAGGATCATCATTTTTTCCACTACCGTATCGAGCTGTCCCCGTTTGACGGACTTGGCCAGGATGCCGGAAAAAACGCCACGCACATGGGCCTTGTGCCGATGGGCCCATTGGTAGGCAGGCGAGTCGGGCAGGGGCGATTCGGCCACGGCCAGCACGAACGCGCAGCCTCGAAACTTCTCATCCTGTGTGAGCTGCTCCAGGTAGCCAAAGATGCCGTCGATCTTCTCGCCCGCAGTCAGCCCGCTGTTGGCAATCGCGGTCAGGGCCACCACGGTGACATCGTGCTTCTCGTTCAGGTAGGCATGGATCAGGTTGTCTTTGCTACGGAAGTTCTTGTACAGCGTCGCCTTGGCTACGCCCGCGTCTTCAATGATGCGGTCGACCCCTACGGAGCCAATCCCTTTTCGGTAAAAGAGCTCGCTGGCCACCGCCATGATGCGGTCTTTTCCGCTGCCTACGGTCGCAGGCTGTTGGGCGTCTTCATCCGCCGAAGAGAGCGTTTTAGTGGGGGGCTTGGTTCTCATTTTTTGGGTCGAAATTGTTGCGCATATTGTGCGCTCACCTGCTGGCAGCCTGGATCCTGGCGGCACAGGAACAGCGCCGCCAAGTCGTTCTTTCCTTCCGGCGTGTGCGCAAGCGCCGCCTCCCGCAACGACACCTGCGTCGTCATCAACAAAACACCCGGCCTGCGCGCCAGCTTCTGGGCGATGGCTTGCACATGGGCAGCCAGCTCGTCCGGCGCCACCACTTCGGTCACCAGGCCGTAGGAGAGTGCCTGGGCACCGGAGATGCGGCGCGCGTTCAGCACCATGTCGGCCGTGCGGGTGACGCCGATGTACCGCGTGAGGCTGTTCATGCCGCCCATGGAAAATGGAATGCCGAAGTCGAGTTCCGGCACCGCGAATACAGCGTCTGGCGTCGCGTAGCGCAGCTCGCACAGCATGGCCAATCCCAGCCCGGCACCCACGGCATGGCCCTGCACCTGCGCAATACGCACCACGGGCGCGGCTGCAATCTGGGCGAAAGCCTTGGCCATCTCCTCGCTGGCGATCCACTGGCTGCGCGTGTCTGCGTAGGCAGTTTGCGCGACGTCGTAGCCGGCGCAAAAGGAAGGCCCGGCGCCGCTCAGCAAGAGCACGCAGGCCTCGGGACGGTACGCCAGCTCCTGGACCGCCTGTACCAGGTCGCGCAGCAGCTGCGCATTGACGGCATTGCGTTTGTCTGGCCGGTTCAGCTGCACGTGAACGACGCCCGCCTCCAGGCGCGCTTCGATGGTTTCTAGGGAAAGGGTGGTGCTGGTCATGGCAATGTGGTGGTGGAACGCCGGTGGAAAGGGCTTAAACGCTGAGTACCAGCTCACCGCCCGCGACGGCCGACTTGCCATCGTCGGTCAGCACCTGGAAAGCCACGTGCAGGCCCAGCGGGCCAGCTACGGCAGCGCCCGCCTGCACCTCAATGGCTCCGGGCACAAACACCATGGCACGGTAGTCCCCGGCGATACGGCGAATGCGGGTCATGTCACCGTCTGCAAAGTGCTTCGTCAGCACAGACACCGCATGCGCCATGGTCGCCGCGCCATGCAGGATCAGGCCCGAAAGACCCGCCTTGCGCGCCACCGATATGTCGGTGTGGAAAGCGTTGTAAGCGCGTGCGCATTCCGAGAACACGTGGCAGGCGTTGGGATGCAGCACGATGCGTTCGCGCAGGGTGGGCGCGTCGCCAAAGGGCGTGCGCTGCAACGGGGCTACGCCCACCACCTCGGGACCGTCGATCTCAACGCCGCGCATCACCGAACGAAACAGCGTGGTGCACACCGGCTTGCCGCCGCTGGTTGTCTCGATGGTTTTTTCCATGAAGGCGCCAGCGCTGTGGCGATACAGCGCTGTGATGCGTGCCGTGGTGGAGATGTGCATGCCGGTGCGCAGTGGCTGGTGCATGATCTGCACGATGCCGGCAGCCACGCCGCGCATGCGTTCGGCGTCCGTCAGCGGCACCGAAGCCATGACCTGCTTGGTGGCTTCCCACTCGGTGTAGCCGAGGTACAGCGGATGCACCTGAAGGGCGCCCTGATCCGTGGCATACAGCCGCGGGTTGAAGTCGTCGATGGCGGCGGCAAAGTTCATCGCCCAACGGGGATCGATGGTCTCCTCGGCAGGGGCCGAGATCTGGTTCACACAGGAAGACGGGATAGGCATGGTGGTCTTTCGCTGGTCAATGGGTGGGCGCAGCGCGCAGCGTTGGGTCGGGCACCAACTTGCGCGCGTCTTCAGGCGTCATGCGGGCGACTTCGGTGAGCACTTCAAGCGTGTTCTGACCGGGGCGAACCGTGCTCGCCTCGGGCAAGTCGAAGGCGGGGCTGAGCCGCACCGGGCTGCCAGCGACCTTCCAGGACTTGCCCGCAGGGGCGTGCACGTCTGCCACCATGCCGCGCACTTGGGCCTGCTCGCATTGCAGCGCCTCCGAGGCGTTGCGCACAGGCGCGGCCGGCACTCCCTCTGCGGCCAGTTCGGCAGCAATTTCTTCCTTGCCGCGCTCGGCCAGCCAGGCAAACAGCACCGGCTCGATCAACTCCTTGAAATGGGTGGAACGCCCGCTGCCACTGTTGAGGCGCTCGTCCACCCCCATCTCGGGGTGGCCCATCAGCTTGCACAGGCTCTCCCACTGGCGATTGGGGCCGACGGCGATGCAGACCCAACCGTCTTTTGTCGGGAAGTAGCCATACGGCGCCAGATTGGGGTTCACGCGCTGTCCGTAGAGCAGCTCACCGCCGGTCATCGAAGCAACGCCCAGCGCCATTTCATTGAGCGAGAGCATGGAGTCGTACATGGCGATGTCCACCAGGCTGCCTTGTCCAGTAGTGTGGCGGCGCAGCAGTGCCATCAAAATGCCAGAGACCGCGTGCATGGACGGAAACAGGTCGCCGAGCGCCGGCCCCACCGGGCGGGGTGGCACGCCAGGGGTGGGCGACTGCGACAGCACGCCCGCCATGGCCTCGGGGACCAGGTTGAAAGCTGGCCAGTCACGATTGGGCGAGGCGGTTTGGCCAAAGCCGGAAATGGCGCAGAAGATCAGCCGCGGGTTGGCCTTCATCAGCACGTCAGCGCCAATCCCCAGTTTGTTCATCACCCCGGGGCGGTAGTTTTCCACCACCACGTCGGCGCCCTTGGCCAGTTCGATCAGGGCATCGCGCCCTTCAGGGGAGCGCAAGTCCAGGCAGACGCTGCGTTTGCGCCGATTGAGACGCAGGAAGTAGCCGCTGATCTCTTGGTCGTCGTCGTCCTTCAGGATCGGATGCAGCGTGCGGGTCTCCTCGCCGCCCAAGGGCTCCACCTTGATCACATCGGCGCCGGCATCGGCGAGCAACATCGTGGCGTAGGGGCCCGACATGAAGCGGGTCAGATCAAGCACCACGATGCCCTGCAATGGGGCTATGGAAGAGGTCGTCATGGGATTCTCCTTAAGGGTTTGGCGTCAACTGAGGCTGGTCGCTCACTGGCGTGATTTCTTGCGCAGCAATGCGTTCGGCATAGTGGCAAGCGACTTTGTGGCCCGGGCCCACTTCGCGCAGGACCGGGCGTTCGGTGTCGCACCGCGTCTCCTGGCGAAACGGGCACCGGGTATGAAACCGGCAGCCTTGGGGGGGGTTGGCCGGCGACGGCAGGTCGCCGGTGAGAAAGATGCGCTTGCGGTTCAACTCGATTTCCGGGTCTGGAATCGGCACCGCCGACACCAGCGACAAGGTGTACGGGTGCATCGGGTTTTGGTACAGCACGTCCGAGGGCGCTTCTTCGACCAGCGCGCCGAGGTACATGACGCCCACGGTGTCGCTGATGTGGCGCACCACCGCAAGGTCGTGCGCAATCACGATGTAGGTCAGAACCATGTCGGCCTGAAGCTCTTTGAGCAGGTTGATGACTTGCGCCTGCACCGACACGTCGAGTGCCGACACCGGTTCGTCGGCAATGATCAAATCGGGACGCAAAGCGACGGCACGCGCGATGCCAATGCGCTGGCGCTGGCCGCCCGAGAACTCGTGCGGAAAGCGCTGCCCTGCGGTTGCCGGAAGGCCCACCGCATTCAGCAACTTGCGCACAAAAGCGCTGCGGGCCCCCGACTCGGGCAGCATGCCATGCACCCGCAGGGGCTCCAGCAATGCGGACTCCACCGTCTGGCGCGGGTTCAAGCTGGCCATGGGGTCCTGAAAGACCATCTGCATGCGCCGGCGCAATTTGCGCATCGGCTCTGGTGCCAGCGTGCGCAAGTCGACGCCATCGAACTCGACCGTACCCGCCGTGGCCTCGATCAAACGCAGGAGCGACCGCCCCAGCGTCGATTTGCCACAGCCAGATTCGCCGACCAGTCCGTAGGTCTGGCCTTTCTCGACCGAAAAGCTGACGCCGTCGACGGCACGGACGGCACCCACCGTCTTGTCAAAAATGATGCCTTGCTTGATGGGGAAATGCACCTCCACCGCGCGTGCTTGAATCAAAGACATGGGGCACCTTCCTCGGAATGCACTGCTAGCTTGTCCGACCCCAGCGGGGCCGCATGCAGGCAGCGGTGAACGGTTTGGCCTTCGGTGCGCAGCGCAATCTCGCCCGCAAGGCAGTCGTCTTGACGGTGGCTGCAGCGAGGCGCGAAAGCACACCCTTTTGGCCAGGGCACAGCGTTCTGCACGGAACCCGGAATCGGTCGAAGTGGTTCGCTGCGCGGCCTGTCCATGCGCGGAATGGAGTTGAGCAAGCCCTCGGTGTAGCGGTGGCGCGGCGCAGCGAACAGCGCGCGACGCGGCGCCGATTCGACCAGGCGGCCCGCATACATCACGTTGACTTCGTCGCACATGCCCGCGACCACGCCCATGTCGTGCGTGATCATGACCATTGCGGCGCCGGTCTCGTGCATCAAGGCGCCCAGCAGATCCAGGATCTGCGCCTGAATGGTGACGTCAAGCGCCGTCGTGGGCTCATCAGCAATCAGCAGACGCGGCTTGCACGCCAGGGCAATGGCAATCAAGACGCGTTGGCGCATGCCGCCCGAGAGCTGGTGCGGGTACTGGCCCAGGGCGCGCAGCGGATCCGGGATACCGACTTTGCGCAAAAGCGATTCGGCTTCGCGCCGGGCCTCGGACAATTTCAGCCGCTGGTGGCGCACCAGTACTTCGGTGATCTGTACGCCAATGCGCACCACCGGGTTCAGCGACGACATCGGATCCTGAAATATCATGGCAATGTCCTTGCCGCGGATGTCGCGCAAGGCGTTTTCCGGCATGGCGAGCAGGTTTTGGCCCTCGAACAGGACCTCGCCTTCGACTTTTGCGTTGCGCCTGGCGAGTAGCCCCATGATGGCCAGGGAAGTCACCGACTTCCCGCAACCGGACTCGCCCACCAGACCCACCGAAGCGCCCGGTTCGACCTGGAAGGACAGTCCATCGACAGCCCTCACAGGAGCGCTGCCTTCGCGCGTAAAAGTCACGGAGAGATTGCGAACTTGGAGCAGGCTCATGGCTTACCTCCGGTATTTCGGGTCGAGCGCTTCACGCAGCTGCTCGCCCAACAGGGTGAAACCCAGGGCCGACAGCACGATGGCAGTGCCCGGCAATATGGCCAGCAGCGGCGCAGTCGCCAACGCGTTCTGTGCGTCGGTGAGCATGCGTCCCCACTCTGGCGTGGAGGGGTCGGCGGTCGAGAGCCCGAGAAAGGCCAGGCCGGCCGCATCGATGATGGCGGTAGCCAGGAAGAGCGTCCCCTGCACGATGACCGGCGTGACCGAGTTGGGCAGGATGTGCCGCAGGGCGATCATGTGGCCCTTGACGCCAATCGATCGGGCCGCAACCACATAGTCGGCATCGCGCTGGCTGAGCATTTGCCCGCGCAGCAGCCGGGCAAATATCGGCACACTGGTCACGGCCACAGCAATCATCACCGAGGTGAGACTCTGGCCCAGGACGGCGGCCACTGCGATGGCGAACAACAACGAAGGCACTGCCAGCATGATGTCCATCAAACGCATGATGACGCCGTCCACCCAGCCGCCCATGGCGCCGGCGAAGAAGCCCAGCAGCAGACCCACCGATGCGCCCAGCAGCAGCGACACGACACCGATCAGCAAGGAATGGCGCGCTCCCCAGATGAGGCGCGAGAGCACGTCGCGCCCCTGGGTGTCGATGCCCAGCCAGTGCTCGGCCGAGGGGCCGGGATAGACGCCCGGCCGCACCTCGCTCAGCCACTGGTTGTCGGCCGGGTTGAAGGGCGCGATCCACGGAGCGAGCACCGCCACCCCAACGAAAAACAGGATCAGCAGCAGACCGAACCGGCCCGAGCCACTGGCGAGAACGCGCAGAAACGCTTCGTGCCAAAGGCCACGGGTCGCGGGCGCTTCGCCGCCTTCCGGGAGCAGCAGCGCTGCCCCTGGGCTGGCAGACGGCTCGGGAGTCGGCGAAATTTGAACCGTAGGCATCAGTGAACCCTCACTCGGGGGTCAACCAGGCCGTAGGCCAGGTCGACCAACAGGTTGACGCAGACGTACAGCAGTCCGATGACGATCACAAAACCCTGGATCGTTGGATAGTCGCGCACCAGGATGGCGTTGGCGACAAACCGCCCGACGCCGGAAAACGAGAACACCGTTTCGGTCAGCACAGTGCCGGAAATCAGCGCTCCCAACTGCAGACCCAGAATGGTCACCAAGGGAATCAGCGCGTTTCGCAGGATGTGCCGAAAGGTGATGGTCGAGGCATACAGGCCCTTGGCCTGCGCCGTACGCACGTAGTCTTCATTCACGACATCCAGTACCGAAGCCCGCGTAATGCGTGCAATCAGCGCCATGGGAATAGTGCCCAGCGCGATGGCAGGCAGCACCAGGTGCTTCAGTGCACTCCAGGCGGCCGGCCAGCTGCCGGTCACGATACCGTCGAGCACATAAAACCCGGTCGGGTGCTCGGCCACAATGCGCGCGTCCATCCGACCGGTTGTAGGCAGCCAGCCGAGCTTTACGGCGAACACATACTTGAGCAGGTACGCCAAGAAAAACACCGGGATCGTGATGCCCAGCAGCGAGCCGAAGACCGATATCTTGTCCAGCCGCGATCCGTAACGGCGTGCTGCAAAGTACCCAAGCGGCACGCCCACCAGAATGGCGAGGAACAGAGCGCAGATCGAGAGCTCCAGGGACGCCGGGAAGCGGGCGATCATTTCATCGACCACCGGCCGGTTGGACTGCAGCGAATTGCCGAAGTCCAGCCGGGCCGCCTTGCCAAGAAACTCGAAATACTGCACATAAATAGGCCGATCCAGGCCAAGAGAGCGCTCAATGGCTGCAATGTCTGCCACTGTTGCGTCCTCGTTGGCAAGGGCTTGCGCAGGGCCTCCTGGCAGGACCCTCACCCACGCGAAAATCAGCAGTGAAAGACCCAGCAACAGCGGGATCATCTGCAGCAGTCTTCGGAGGACGAAGCGGAGCATGGTGTGTCCTTAGAAGTTATCCGTAAATAGTACACTGTCGATCCGAGCCGCTCAATACGCGGC
>CAZWUR010000110.1:0-8761 GCA_964637205.1 uncultured Rubrivivax sp. | reverse complement strand
GCGTGCAGTCGATGACCAATACCGACACCGTGGACGTGATCGGCACCGCCATCCAGGTCAAGGAGCTCGCGATCGCCGGCTCCGAACTCGTGCGCATCACGGTCAACACGCCCGAGGCGGCCGAGGCCGTGCCGCACATCCGCGAGCAGCTCGACCGCATGGGCATCGACGTGCCCCTGATCGGCGACTTCCACTACAACGGCCACCGCCTGCTCACCGAGTTCCCGGCGATGGCCGCGGCGCTGTCGAAGTACCGCATCAACCCGGGCAATGTCGGCAAGGGCGAGAAGAAGGACCGCCAGTTCGGCATGATGGTCGAGGCCGCGATGCGCCATCACAAGGTGCTGCGCATCGGCGTCAACTGGGGCAGCCTGGACCCCGAACTGCTCGCCTCGATGATGGACGCCAACGCCCGGCGCACCGAACCCCGGGACGCACGCCAGGTCATGTACCAGGCGCTGATCGAGTCGGCGCTCGGCTCCGCGACCCATGCCTGCGAACTGGGCATGGCGCCCGAGCAGATCATCATCAGCTGCAAGGTCAGCGGCGTGCGCGACCTGATCGCCGTCTACCGCGGCCTGGCGGCGCGCTGCGACTACCCGCTGCACCTGGGCCTCACCGAAGCCGGCATGAGCACCAAGGGCACGGTGGCCTCGGCCGCGGCGCTGGCGGTGCTGCTGCAGGAGGGTATCGGCGACACCATCCGCGTCAGCCTGACGCCGCAGCCGGGCGAGGCCCGCACCCAGGAAGTGGTGGTGGCGCTGGAGATCCTGCAGGCCCTGGGCCTGCGCAACTTCAACCCCAGCGTCACCGCCTGCCCGGGCTGCGGGCGCACCACCAGCAGCACCTTCCAGGAGCTGGCCAAGCAGATCGACGATTTTCTGCGCGCGCAGATGCCGGTCTGGAAGGCGCGCTATCCGGGCGTCGAGAACCTGAAGGTGGCGGTGATGGGCTGCATCGTCAACGGCCCCGGCGAAAGCAAGCATGCCGACATCGGCATCAGCCTGCCGGGCACCGGCGAGGCCCCGGCGGCGCCGGTCTTCATCGACGGCAGCAAGGCGATGACGCTGCGCGGCGAGGGCATCGCCCAGGAATTCCACCGCATCGTCGAAGACTACATCGAGCGTCGCTTCGGCACGCCCGCCTGAACCCCCGGGCGCCCGGCGCCCAAGAGAGCTCCATGGCTGAACCGATCCGTGCCGTCAAGGGCATGAACGACCTCCTGCCGCCCGATTCGGCGCGCTGGGAATGGTTCGAAGACTGTGTGCGCCGCCTGATGCGGCGCTACGCCTACCAACTCGTGCGCACGCCGATCGTCGAGCCCACGCCGCTGTTCGTGCGCGGGCTGGGCGAGGTCACCGACATCGTCGAGAAGGAGATGTACTCCTTCATCGACAGCATGAACGGCGATCCGCTGACCCTGCGCCCCGAAGGCACGGCCGGCGTCGTGCGTGCGATGGTCGAGCACAACGTGCTCTACGACGGCGGCAAGCGCCTGTACTACATCGGCCCGATGTTCCGCCACGAGCGCCCGCAGCGCGGCCGCTACCGGCAGTTCCATCAGGTCGGCGTCGAGGCGCTCGGCTACGCCGGCCCCGAGGTGGACGCCGAGGTGATCCTGATGTGCCGCGCGCTGTGGCAGGACCTGGGCCTGCCCGAGGTGCGGCTGGACATCAACAGCCTGGGCCAGGCCGACGAGCGCCGCGCACACCGCGCTGCCCTGATCGCGCACTTCGAGGCCCACCGCGAGCAGCTCGACAGTGACGCCCAGCGCCGTCTGTACAGCAACCCGCTGCGCATCCTCGACACCAAGAACCCGGCGATGCAGCCGCTGGTGGAGGCGGCGCCGCAGCTGATGAGCTTTCTCGGCGAGGCGTCGCTCAAACATTTCGACGCGCTGAAGGCGATGCTCGACGCTGCCGGCCAGCCCTACCGCATCAACCCGCGTCTGGTGCGCGGCATGGACTACTACAACCTGACGGTCTTCGAGTGGGTCACCGACCTGCTCGGCGCGCAGGGCACGATCTGCGGTGGCGGGCGCTACGACGGGCTGATGGAACTGGTCGGCGGCAAGCCGGCGCCGGGCATCGGCTGGGGCATGGGCATCGAACGTGTGCTCGACCTCGTGCAGCAGGTCGGCAGCGTGCCGCCGGCCCCGGTGCCCGATGCCTACGCCGTGGTGCCCGACGCCGCGGCCCTGCCGGCGGCGCTGCAGACCGTCGAGGCGCTGCGCGCGGCCGGCGTCGCGGTGCAACTGCACGCCGGTGGCGGCAGCATGAAGGCGCAGTTCAAGAAGGCCGACGCCTCCGGCGCGCGCCATGCCCTGATCTTCGGCGGCAACGAACTGGCACGCGGCGAGGTGGCCGTGAAGCCGCTGCGCGATGCCGCCGCCGCCCAGCGCGCCTGTGCGCTGGCCGACCCCGCCGCCTGGGCCCAGAGTCTGCGCACCGCATAATCCGCGATCCCTCCGACACCGCACCATGGCCACACAACTCGACCTGCAGGAGCAGGAGCAGCTCGACCAGCTCAAGGCGTTCTGGAAGCAGTACGGCAACCTGATCACCTGGATCCTGATCCTCGTCCTGGGCGCCTTCGCCGGCTGGAACGGCTGGCGCTGGTACCAGCGTGACCAGGGCGTGAAGGCCGGCGCGCTGTTCGACGCGCTCGAGCGCAGCGCCCAGGACAACGAGGTCGACAAGATCGCCAGCCGCTTCGCCGACCTGCGCGACAAGTACGGCCGTACCGCCCAGGCGGCGCAGGCGGCCTTGCTGACCGCCAAGGTGCAGGCCGATGCGGGGCAGGCCGACGCCGCCCGCGCGACCCTGTCCTGGGCCGCCGAGAACGCCGGCGACGAAGCCCTGCGCGCCGTCGCCCGGCTGCGCCTGGCTGGCCTGCTGCTCGACGCCAAGCAGTACGACGAGGCGCTCAAGCAGCTCGACGCCGCCGCGGTGCCGGGCATGACGGCCCTGGTGGCCGACCGGCGCGGCGACGTGCTGGCCGCCAAGGGCCAGACCGATGCCGCGCGCAGCGCCTGGGAACAGGCCTGGCGCGAGCTCCCCGAGAGGCTCGAATACCGGCGCCTGGTCGAGGCCAAGTTGACGGCCATCGGCGCCGCACCCGCGGCTTCAGGGGCGGGCCGATGAGGCGCTGGCTGTTCGTCCTGGTTGCAGCGGCCAGCTTGCTGGCCGGCTGCTCGTCGACCAAGAAGGCCGACCCCACGCCGCTGGCAGCCTACACGCCGTCGATCGCCGGCAGCTTGGTCTGGCAGGCCCGGCTCGAAGGCGTTCGCTTCCCGCTGCACATCGCCGCCGCGGCGGATGCCTTTGTCGCGGCCGGCAGCGACGGCACCGTGCTCGCCCTGGAGCCGGGCAGCGGGCGCGAGCTGTGGCGCGGGCAGGCCGGTGCGCCGCTCAGTGCCGGGGTCGGTTACGACGGCCGCTTCGCCAGCGTGGTCACGCGCGGCAATGAGCTGGTGCTGTTCGACGGCGGCGTGGAGCGCTGGCGCAAGCGCCTGCCGGCGTCGGTGCTGACCGCACCCCTGGTGGCCGGCGAGCGGGTGTTCGTGCTGCGCGTGGACCGCGTGGTGATGGCTTTCGATGCGCTCGACGGCCGGCCGCTGTGGACCTGGCAGCGGCCTGGCGAACCGCTGACCCTGGGCCAGTCCGGGGTCGTCACGGCCTACAAGAACCTGCTCCTGGTCGGCCAGGGGCCGCGCCTGCTGGCGCTGGACCCCTTGCGCGGCACGCTGCGCTGGGAATCCGCGGTCGCCACGCCGCGCGGCACCAACGAGGTCGAGCGCCTGGCCGACCTGGTGGGCCCGGCCACGCGCGTCGGCGACCTGGTCTGCGTGCGCGCCTTCCAGTCGGCGGTCGGCTGTGTCGACGCCAGCCGCGGTGTGCTCGTCTGGAGCCGGCCGAGCGCCGGCGCGACGGCACTCGGCGGCGACGCCGAACTGCTGCTCGGCAGCGACGCCACCGGCCGCGTCAGCGCCTGGCGCACACCCACCGGCGAGCCGGCCTGGACGCAGGACGCCCTGCTGTACCGCGACCCCAGCGCGCCCCTGCTGGCCGGCAGCGTGGTCATCGTCGGCGACTTCGAGGGCCAGGTGCACTTCCTGTCGCGCCAGGACGGCAACACCCAGCTGCGCCTGCCGACCGATGGTTCGGCGGTGGTCGGCGTGCCGGTACTGTCCGGCACGACCCTGCTGGTGGCCACGCGCAACGGCGGGCTGTTCGCCTTCCGCCCGCAATGACGGCAACCCCACGGCGTCGCGGGCTGTCCAGGTGAAACCGGTCATCGCCCTCGTCGGTCGCCCGAACGTCGGCAAGTCCACGCTCTTCAACCGCATCACGAAGAGCCGCGACGCCATCGTCGCCGACTTTGCCGGTCTGACGCGCGACCGCCACTACGGCGACGCGCGCCTGGGTGCGCAGGAGTTCATCGTCGTCGACACCGGGGGCTTCGAGCCCGCGGCGACCGAGGGCGTGGTGGTGCGCATGGCGGCGCAGACCAAGCAGGCGGTGGCCGAAGCCGATGCCGTGATCCTCGTCACCGACGTGCGCGCCGGCCTGTCGGCGCAGGACCACGAGATCGCACGCTTCCTGCGCGCGGCCAACAAGCGCGTGCTGTTGGCCGTCAACAAGGCCGAGGGCATGCTCGACGCGCCACAGATTGCCGAGTTTCACGAACTCGGCATCGGCGAGCCGCATCCGGTGTCGGCGGCACACGGGCAGGGCATCCGCAGCCTGCTCGAGGCCGCTCTGCATGACTTTGCCTTCGACGCGGACGCGGCCGACGAGGTCGACGACTGCAGCGACGGGCGCCCGATCCGACTCGCGGTGGCCGGGCGGCCAAACGTCGGCAAGTCGACCCTGATCAACAGCTGGCTGGGTGAGGAGCGCCTGGTCGCCTTCGACCTGCCGGGCACCACGCGCGACGCCATCCACGTGCCCTTCGAGCGCGGCGGGCGCCGCTACGAACTGATCGACACTGCCGGGCTGCGCCGCCGGGGCAAGGTCTTCGAGGCGATCGAGAAGTTCTCGGTCGTGAAAACGCTGCAGGCGATCGCCGACGCCAATGTCGTGCTGCTGCTGATCGACGCGACCCAGGGTGTCGGCGACCAGGACGCGCACATCGCCGGCTACATCCTGGAGTCCGGGCGGGCCGTCGTCGTGGCGGTGAACAAATGGGACGCGGTGGACGACTACCAGCGCCAGATGCTCGAGCGTTCGATGGAGAGCCGGCTCGGTTTTCTCAAGTTCGCCCAGGTGCTGCACATCTCGGCGCTCAAGCGACGCGGCATCGCGGCGGTCTGGAAGGCGATCGACGAGGCCCATGCCTCGGCCACGCGCAAGCTGTCGACACCGCAGCTGACGAGACTGATCCAGGACGCGGTGCAGCATCAGGCCCCCAAGCGGGTCGGCCACTTCCGCCCCAAGTTGCGCTACGCCCACCAGGGCGGCATGAATCCGCCGGTGGTGGTGGTGCACGGCAATTCGCTGGAGCATCTGACCGACAGCTACAGGCGCTACCTGGAAGGGCGCATCCGCGAACATTTCAAGCTCGTCGGCACGCCGCTGCGGGTGGACGTCAAGCTCGGCACGAATCCCTTCGACGACAAGGGTTCCTGAGCGCATTGCTTGCACTGCAGCAGTGCCGGCAGGCCCTGTGATAACGTGCTCCCGTCGACATCAACACGGAGAAACAACCGTGAGCAACAAAGGTCAGCTTTTGCAGGATCCCTTTTTGAACCTGCTGCGCAAGGAACATGTGCCGGTCTCGATCTACCTGGTCAACGGAATCAAGCTTCAGGGGCATATCGAGTCTTTCGACCAGTACGTCGTGCTGCTGCGCAATACCGTCACCCAGATGGTCTACAAGCACGCGATCTCCACCGTCGTGCCTGGCCGCGCGGTGAACTTCCACCCCAACGAGCCACAGGAGCCGGCGGCCTGACCGGGCCCCTCGGCACAAACGACCCCGCCTTGACTTCACCATCCCATGTGGTTGCCGGCGCGTCCCCACGCGCCGTTCTCGTCGGCGTCGACATCGGCCAGGCCGCCGGCTTCGACCCGGCGCTCGAAGAGCTGGCCCTGCTCGCGGCGTCGGCCGGCGACGAGGTCGTCGGCCGCATCACCGCGCGCCGGCGTGCGCCCGACGCGGCGCTTTTCGTCGGCAGCGGCAAGGCCGACGAGATCAAGGCCCTGGTGCTCGGCACCGATGCCAGCGGCGTGATCTTCGACCAGGCCCTGTCGCCAGCCCAGCAGCGCAATCTGGAGCGCCATCTCGGCGTGCCGGTGGCTGACCGCACCTCGCTGATCCTGGACATCTTCGGCGACCGTGCGCGCAGCCATGAAGGCAAGCTGCAGGTTGAACTGGCGCGCCTGCAGTATCTGTCGACCCGGCTGGTGCGGCGCTGGTCGCATCTGGAGCGTCAGCGCGGCGGCATTGCCGCGCGCGGTGGCCCGGGCGAGGCGCAGATCGAACTCGACCGGCGCATGATCGGCGAACGCATCAAGTCGCTCAGCACGCGGCTGGACAAGGTCAAGCGCCAGCGCAACACGCAGCGCAAGGCGCGCGAGCGGCGCGGCACCTTCCGCGTGTCGCTGGTGGGTTACACGAATGCCGGCAAGTCGACGCTGTTCAACGCGCTGGTCAAGGCGCGCGCCTTCGCCGCCGACCAGCTCTTCGCCACCCTGGACACCACGACGCGCCAGCTCTGGCTGGGCGACGAGGTCGGCTCGGTGTCGCTGTCGGACACGGTCGGCTTCATCCGCGACCTGCCGCACAAGCTGGTCGAGGCCTTCGAGGCCACGCTGCAGGAGGCCGCCGAAGCCGATCTGCTGCTGCATGTGATGGATGTGTCCAGCGCGCAGTTGCAGGAGCAGCGCGACGAGGTCCAGCGCGTACTGGCCGAGATCGGTGCCGGCGACATCCCGCAGATCTGGGTCTGCAACAAGGTCGACCGCCTGGAGCCGTCGCAGCAGCCGCGCGAGACCGCCGACTGGATGCTTGGCGACGGCGGCCGGCGCTATCGCCGCGTCTTCGTCAGTGCGCGCGACGGCAGCGGGCTCGACGCGCTGCGCGAAGCCATCGCCGACGCCGCCACGGCCCACCACGGTGAGCCGGGTGCTGCCCCAACCCTGCCCGACGACGACGATGTCGACGGGCGCTTCATGAACCCATCCCCCCCCCACCATGTCTGACGCGACCGAGTCCACCTTCGGCGACCGCTGGCGCGCGCTGAAAGCCGCGGCCGGTGCCCTGTTCGCCGGCCTGGCGCCACGCCGGGCGCAGCCGATGCTCAACAACGGCCGCAACGACGGCCCGCCCGATCTCGACGAACTCTGGCGCGACTTCAACCGCAAGCTCGGCGGCCTGTTCGGCGGCGCGCGCGGCGGCCGGCCGGGTGGCGGCCAGGGCGGCAACGGAGGCGGGCCGCGCCAGCCGCCCGACATGAAGAGCGCCGGCATCGGCGTCGGCCTGATCGGCGGCGTGCTGGTGCTGATCTGGCTGGCCAGCGGCTTCTTCATCGTGCAGGAAGGCCAGCAGGCCGTGATCACCGCCTTCGGCCGCTACAGCCACACCGTGGACGCCGGCTTCCAGTGGCGGCTGCCGTACCCGTTCCAGGCGCACGACACGGTGTCGGTGACGCAGCTGCGTTCGGTGGACGTCGGCCGCAGCACGGTGGCGCAGTCCACCGGGCTGCGCGACTCGTCGATGCTGACCCAGGACGAGAACATCATCGACATCCGCTTCACCGTCCAGTACCGGCTCAGCGACGCGCGCGCCTATCTGTTCGAGAACCGCGACCCGGACGGTGCCGTCGTGCTCGCCGCCGAATCGGCGGTGCGCGAGATCGTCGGCCGCAGCCGCGTCGACTCGGTGCTCTACGAGCAGCGCGACGCGGTCGCCGCCGACCTCGTCAAGTCGATCCAGAACCAGCTCGACCGGCTCAAGGCCGGCATCATCATCACCAATGTCAACGTGCAGAACGTGCAGGTTCCCGAACAGGTGCAGGCCGCGTTCAACGACGCGGTGAAGGCCAGCGCCGACCGCGACCGCTTCAAGAACGAAGGCGACGCCTACGCCAGCGACGTGATTCCGCGTGCCCAGGGCGCCGCCAGCCGCCTGCGCGAGGAATCCGAAGCCTACCGTGCGCGTGTCGTCGCGCAGGCCGATGGTGACGCGCAGCGCTTCCGCTCGGTGCTCGCCGAATACCAGAAGGCCCCGCTGGTCACGCGCGACCGCCTCTACATCGACACCATGCAGCAGATCTACGCCAACGTGAGCAAGGTGCTGGTCGACAGCAAGAACAACTCCAACCTGCTGTACCTGCCGCTGGACCGGCTGCTGCAGCAAGCTGGCGTCGCGCCGGCCGCGCCGGGCTCGGCGACGACCGCGGTGCCCGAATCCGCCTCGCCGGCGGTGATCGACGTGCGTTCGCGCGACGGCTCGCGCAGCCGCGACCGCGAAGGCCGCTGAGGAGCACACATCATGGTCAACCGCATCGGTTTCATCGTCGCCAGCGCGCTCGTCGTGCTGATGGTCGCCTTTTCGATGATGTTCATCGTCGACCAGCGCCAGGTCGGCGTGGTCTATGCCCTGGGCGAGATCAAGGAAGTCATCACCGAGCCCGGGCTCAAGTTCAAGTTGCCGCCGCCTTTCCAGAACGTGGTCTTCCTGGACAAGCGAATCCAGACCCTGGACAGCCCGGACACGCGGCCGATCTTCACCGCCGAGAAGAAGAGCCTGCTCATCG
>CAZWUR010000109.1:0-8952 GCA_964637205.1 uncultured Rubrivivax sp. | reverse complement strand
TCGCGTGGCCGGTGCGGTCGGCCGCGGCGCAGGCGCGCTGCACCGGCTTTTCGCCATAGTTGGCGGTGTGGCCGCCGAAGGGGCGCTGGTAGATCGTGCCGTCCGGGTTGCGGTCGAAAGGCATGCCGAAGTGCTCGAGTTCGTAGACCACCTTCGGCGCCTCGCGGCACATGAACTCGATCGCGTCCTGGTCGCCGAGCCAGTCGGAGCCCTTGATCGTGTCGTAAAAATGATAGTGCCAGTTGTCCTCGGACATATTGCCCAGGCTGGCGCCGATGCCGCCCTGCGCGGCCACCGTGTGCGAGCGCGTCGGGAAGACCTTGGACAGGACCGCGACGTTGAGTCCGGCGAGCGAAAGCTGCAGCGACGCACGCATGCCGGAGCCGCCGGCACCGACGATGACGACGTCAAACTTGCGACGGGGGACAGACATAGGTTCAGAGCCTCCAGAGCACTTGCACGGCCCAGCCGGCGCAGCCCACGAGCCAGACGACGGCGGCGGTCTGCAGCACCAGCCGCAGGCCGGCCGATTTGACGTAATCCATCAGGATGTCGCGGGTACCGATCCAGGCATGCCAGGCCAGCGCGACGATGACAGTGAAGGTCAGCACCCTCATCCACTGGGCCGAGAAGATGCCGGCCCATTTGTCGTAGCTCATCGGTGCCGGGCCGAGCACCTGCACGACCAGCACGAGGGTGAACAGGGCCATCAGCGCGGCGGTGGCGCGCTGCGCCATCCAGTCGGCGAGGCCGTAGTGGGCGCCGCTGACGACGCGCTTGGAACCGTAGTTGACGGACATGATGTCGAGTCCTCAGAACAGGCCGAAGAGCTTGGCGCCGAGCAGCAGGGTCAGCGCGATCGACAGCACCAGGGTCACCACCGCCGTCTGGCGGCCGAAATCCTTGGTCACGCTGTGCGTGGCGTCCATGTACAGATGGCGCACGCCGGCGATGAAATGGTGCAGGTAGGCCCAGATCAGCGCCAGCACGACGATCTTCAGCATCCAGCCGGGAAAGGGCCCCAGTCCGGCCGTGAACGCGCTGGCAAAGACGTCGAAGCTGACCTCGGAGCTGACGCTGGTGTCGAACATCCAGATCACGAAGGGCAGCAACACCAGCATCAGCGCGCCGCTGGCGCGGTGCAGGATCGACACCAGGCCGGCCAGCGGCAGCCGGTAGCGCGTGGCATCGATGAGGCGCATCGTGCCGGGTCGGGTTCGGGTGGTGTTCTCGGACATGGCGTGTTCGTGTGTTCCCCGGATGAAACCGTCTGAGTTTATTGCAACGCAGCAGGCTTACGCGGCGCTTGGGTGGCGTGGGCCTGCTTCAGGTCAGAACATTGCGGTAATGGTGCGCCTCGGTACGGTACAGCCCGCGGCGCAGTTCCACGGGTCGGTCGCCATAGGTGAAGGACAGGCGCTCGACGGACAGCAGCGGCGTGCCCGGCGGCACCGCCAGAGCAGCCGCTCCTTCGCCGCCGGCGGCCAGCGCGCGGATCTTCTCGTCGGCACGCGACATGTGCACACCGAACTCGGCCTCGAAAAAAGCGTACATCGGCCCGCGGTTGGCGGCCAGACGCTCGGCGCTGAGGCCCTTGAACGGCGCGGCGGGCAGCCAGATCTCGTCGAGCACGACCGGCTGCTCTTCCTGCAGCAGCAGGCGGCGGATGAGCAGCACGCCGTCCCCGCCCTTGAGCTCCAGCGCACGCGCCACGTCGGCCGGCGCGCGCAGGCGGCGGCATTCGAGCAGGCGCCGGCGCAGTGCGGCCGCACCGGGGCCGTCGGCCTGCAGGCGCAGGAAGCGGTACTGCGTGTGCGGCTCGGCATGGGTGGCCACGAAGGTGCCCTTGCCCTGACGGCGCACCAGCAGGTTGTCGGCCGAGAGTTCGTCGATCGCCTTGCGTACCGTGCCCTGGCTGACCTTGTAGCGCGCCGCCAGCTCCATCTCGCTGGGAATGGCTTCGCCCGGGCGCCACTCACCGCCCTGCAGGCTGCGCATCAGCAGGCCCTTGATCTGCTGGTACAGCGGGCTGAAGGAAGGGGTCGGCTCGGCGGCGCCGGCGCGGGTTGCGGCCTCGGACATGGCCTGATTGTCTTACATAAGACATAAGAGTGCCGTCAGCGGCGGGCGTAGAATTGCGGGTTTGCCCCAGTCCCCGCCCATCGAATCCAGGAGTCGCCCATGAGCAAGAAACCCGTCCGCGTCGCCGTCACCGGTGCCGCCGGCCAGATCGGCTATGCCCTGCTGTTCCGCATCGCCTCCGGCGAGATGCTCGGCCGTGATCAGCCGGTCATCCTGCAGCTGCTGGAGGTGCCGGTCGAAGGCCCGCAGAAGGCGCTCAAGGGCGTGATGATGGAACTTGAGGACTGCGCCTTCCCGCTGCTGCACGGCATGCAGGCCCACGCCGACCCGATGACGGCCTTCAAGGACGTCGACTATGCCCTGCTCGTCGGTTCGATGCCGCGCAAGGCCGGCATGGAGCGCGCCGAACTGCTGTCGATCAACGGCAAGATCTTCATCGGCCAGGGCCAGGCGCTGAACGCCGTGGCCTCGCGCGACGTCAAGGTGCTGGTGGTCGGCAACCCGGCCAACACGAATGCCTACATCGCGATGAAGAGCGCGCCCGGCCTGAAGCGCGAGAACTTCACCGCCATGCTGCGCCTGGACCACAACCGCGCGCTGAGCCAGGTCGCGGCCAAGACCGGCAAGCCGGTGGCCAGCATCAGAAAGCTCTGCGTCTGGGGCAACCACAGCCCGACGATGTACGCCGACTACCGCTTCGCCACCATCGACGGTGCACCGGTGAAGGACATGATCAACGATCAGGTCTGGAACCAGGACGTGTTCCTGCCCACCGTCGGCAAGCGCGGCGCGGCCATCATCGAGGCGCGCGGCCTGAGCTCGGCGGCGTCTGCGGCCAATGCGGCCATCGACCACATGCACGACTGGGCCCTGGGTACCGGCGGCGAATGGGTCACGATGGGCGTGCCGAGCAATGGCGAGTACGGCATCCCGAAGGACGTGATCTTCGGCTTCCCGGTCACCTGCGAAGGCGGCCAGTTCAAGATCGTCGAGGGCCTGCCGATCGACGCCTTCAGCCAGAGCTGCATCGACAAGACCCTGGCCGAGCTGACCGGCGAGCAAGACGGCGTCAAGCACCTGCTGTAGTCCGTCCCCTGGCTTGCAAGACGCCGGCCGCTGGCCGGCGTTCGTGTTTCACGGGGCCAATTGCCCGGGCCCGGCTGGGCCATTGCATTCCGTCGGGCAGGGCGGCCGCCGGTGCGGCCGTTGCGCGCACCGGTCGGCCGGCGCGTGACGCCGTGCGCGGCCCCAGGCTGAATGCGCTCGTCCCAACCCGACCAGCGAGTTCCCCATGTCACGCTCCACCCTGCTCTGCCTGTGCGCCGCGGCTGCACTTTCCTGCGGTTCTGCCCTCGCGCAATCCGCCGTACAACAGACGATCCAGGTCACCGGCGCACCGCAGGCCCTGCCCGACGCCGCGACGATGCACGCGATGACCGGCGATTTCGCGCTCAGCGACGGGCGCACGCTGCGCGTGTCGCGGCCCGCCCTGCACCTGATGGTGGCGGTCGGCAAGGGCTGGGCGCGCAGCGTCGAGCCGGCGGGCCCGCATCGGTTCGCCAGCCGGGACGGTCGGCTGGTGGTGCAGTTCGACCCCGGTTTCGACACCCTGCGCGTGATCGAGAACGAGCGCCTGACCGTCGCGTCGCGCGGCGGTGCCGCCGTGACCCATTGAGCTGCGCGCGGGGCGGTCGCGCTTTGGCGCTACGCTCGGGGTCCAGGAGGCCTCGAGATCATGACCACCGCCCTGCATCCACGCCAGGCCCTGTTCGACCCCGGCGAGCCCGCCGCACCGGCGCTGCCGGTGTGCGACCACTATGCGGGCGTCGAGGAGCGCATGCTCAAGAGCCTGCAGCTGCAAGTCAAGCTCGGCCCGGTCTTCGACGTCACGCTGGACAACGAGGACGGTGCGCCGGTCGGCGCCGAGGTCGAACACGCACGCCTGATCGCCGCGCTGCTGGCCAGCGAGCACAACCGTTTCGGCCGGGTCGGCGTGCGCGTGCTGCCGCTGGGCCACCCGCGCTTCGTCGAGGTGCTGCGCACGGTGCTGCGTGCCGGCAAGCCTCCGGCCTACCTGATGCTGCCCAAGCCGGGCGGGCTCGACGACGTCGAACGCGCCGTGCGCGCCATCGACGCCGCGGGTGGCCAGGGTGTGCCGATGCACGCCCTGGTCGAGACGCATGGTGCGCTGCGCGAGGTGATGTCGATCGCGGCCGTGCCGCGCATCGAGTCGCTGTCCTTCGGCCT
This sequence comes from uncultured Rubrivivax sp., assembly GCA_964637205.1. Classification (GTDB taxonomy): domain Bacteria; phylum Pseudomonadota; class Gammaproteobacteria; order Burkholderiales; family Burkholderiaceae_C; genus Rubrivivax. Next base: position 4,623 of record CAZWUR010000109.1, on the reverse strand, counting down.
GATGGACTTCGTCTCCGCGCACCGCGGGGCGATCCCGCTGTCGGCGATGGGCATGCCGGGTCAGTTCGAGCATCCGCTGGTGCTGCGCGCCAAGCTCGAGATCGCAGCCGCCTGCCACGCCTACGGCAAGGTACCCTCGCATTGCGTCGTCACCGAGTTCAAGCACGCCTCGGCGCTGCAGGCCGCAGCCACGCGCGCCGCGCGCGAGTTCGGCTTCTCGCGCATGTGGAGCATCCATCCGTCACAGGTTCAAACCATCGTCGAGGCCTTTTCCCCGACCACCGCCGAGGTCGATCTCGCGGTGGAGATCCTGCTCGCAGCACAGGCTGCACAATGGGCGCCGATCCGTCACCGTGACATGCTTCACGACCGCGCGAGCTACCGCTACTTCTGGCATCTGCTGGAGCGCGCCCACCGCACCTCCACCACCGACGGCCCGCAACTGCCGGCGGCGGTGCGCGAGGCCTTCTTCAGTGCCTGAAGCAGGGTCGCCGTTTGCCACCGGTTGCAGTCCTGAACGCCCGGACACATGCCCTGCCGCGAACATCGGCGCAGCCCACCCACTACCGAGATCCCGCATGCCCCGCATCGTCTGCCTGCTCGCCCTGTGCACCGCCGTCGTCGTCCCGGCCACCGCCGAGCCGCTCAGCACCGAACAGCTCGCGGCGGCGCAGCAGGTCTACCTCGGCACCGCCGAGTGCGAATTCAAGCAGCATGTGCGAGTGCAGGCCGTCGACGGCCAGCCCGGGCATTTCGAGCTCGAGTTCAAGAAGGCGCGCTACACCCTGACGCCGCAGCCCACGAGCACCGGTGCGGTCCGCCTCGAGGACCGCGAGGCGGGCATCGTCTGGCTGCAGATTCCGGCCAAGTCGATGCTGCTGAACGCCAGGCTGGGCCGCCGCGAGGTGGACGGCTGCATGCTCGCCGAGCAGCGCGCCGACACCGGCGCCGACACGCCGTCGATCGGCATCGCGCAGCGCTGAGCGGCGGCGACAAGACGGCGGCCGGCGCAGCGCCTGCCGCCGACCTGCAACGGCTTCAGGCCGCCTGCATCAGGCGGCCACCGCGCGCCGGCGTCCGCCGTGCAGCCGCCACCACAGGAAGCCGGCGATCGACAGGTTGAGCGCGTTCCAGGCGATGCCGTTGACGAAGGCGGCGTGGTACGAGCCGGTGAGGTCGAAGACCTTGCCCGACATCCAGCCGCCCAGGGCCATGCCCAGCAGGGTGGCCATCAGCACCGCACCGGTTTTTGCCCCCGCCACCGCGGCCGGGAAATGTTCGCGCACGATGATCGCGTAGCTGGGCACGATGCCGCCCTGGAAGAGCCCGAACAGCGCCGAGACCAGGTACAGCGAGACCAGCGAATCGGCGGGCAGGAACATCAGCAGGGCCAGGCCCTGCAGCATCGAGCCCAGCAGCAGGGTGCGCACGCCACCGATGCGGTCGCAGATCACGCCGCTGATGAGCCGGCTGGCGATGCCGCAGGCCAGCATCAGCGACAACATCTCGGCGCCGCGCGCGGCGCCGAAACCGAGGTCGCCGCAGTAGGCGACGATGTGCACCTGCGGCATCGCCATCGCCACGCAGCAGGCCACGCCGGCGATGCACAGCAGCACCAGGGCCGGCGTCGGCGCCAGGCCGAAGGGCCGGGCATCGCTGCTCACCCCCGGTCGGGCCCCGGGCGCGGCGGCCAGCGCCGGCGGCCGTTCGCGCATCCACGGCACCAGGGCCGCCAGGCCGAGTCCGCAGACCAGGCCGAGCGCGGTATAGGTGTCGCGCCAGCCATGGTGTTCGATGCCCCACTGCACCAGCGGCGGCCAGATCGCACCGGCCAGATAGTTGCCGCTGGCGCACACCGCCACCGCGATGCCGCGCCGGCGCACGAACCACAGCGCCGTGTCGGCCACCAGCGGGGCGAAGGTGCAGGCGCTGCCGAAGGCGCCGAGCAGCAGGCCGTGCACGATGGCGAAGCCGACGATGCCTTCGCTGTGCGCGGCGAGCACGAAGCCGCTGGCCAGGCCGGCGGCACCGATCGCGAGTACCGCGGCGACGCCGAAGCGGTCGGCCAGGCGGCCCATCAGCAGCCCGCCGAGGCCGAAACCGATCATCAGCAGGGTATAGGGCAGCGAGGCGTCGGCGCGTGCGATGCCGAACTCGGCCTGCGCCGCGGGCAGCACCACCGCCACCACGTACATCGCGCTGCTGCCCAGCGTCATCGCCGCCAGGGCGATGGCCAGGCGCCACCAGGCATAGCGGCTGTCCGCGGCGTGACGACTCATTCGCAGTCAGGCGAAACGCAAACCGAAACTGCCCAGGCGCCCGTAGTCGACGTGAAAGCTGTCGCCAGCCACGGCCGTCACGGGCCGCGTGAAGGAACCGGCGAGCACCACGTCGCCGGCCTCCAGGCGCTGATCCCAGGGCGCGATCTTGTTCGCCAGCCAGGCAATGCCCAGCGCCGGATGGCCGAGCACCGCGGCGCCGAGCCCGGTTTCTTCGATGACGCCGTTCTTCGACAGCATCGCCCCGGCCCAGCGCAGGTCGACCTCGGCGGGCCGCACCGGCCGCCCGCCGAGCACGACGCCGGCGTTGGCGGCGAAATCGCTGATCGTGTCGACCACCTTGCGCGGCGCCTTCGTGTCGCGGTCGAACTGCTCGATGCGTGCGTCGATGATCTCCACCGCCGGCGTCACCCAGTCGGCCGCGGCGAGCACGTCGTAGAGCGTCACGCCCGGGCCCTGCAGCGCGCGGCCGAGGATGAAGGCAAATTCGACCTCGACGCGCGGCGCGATGAAGCGCTGCACCGGGATGTCGCCGGGCTCGAAGAACATGTCGTCCATCAGCGGCGCGAAGTCGGGCTCGGTGATCTGGCTGGCCTGCTGCATGGCGCGCGAGGTCAGGCCGATCTTGCGCCCGCGGATGCGCCGCCCGTCGGCCAGTTCGAGTTTCACCCATTCGCGCTGCACGGCGTAGCCGTCGGCGACGGTCATCTGCGGATGTTCGCGCGAAAAATGGCGCAGCGGCTGGCGCGACCGGCGTGCCGCGTACAGGCGCTGCGCGAGTTGGGCGTGGGTGTCGGGGCTCAGGTTCATGCGTCGGGCTTGGCGAACAGGGAATGCAGGTTACCGAACTTGGCGTCGAAGACCTCGGCGCCTTCGTCGATCTGCAGGGTCAGGCCGATCGGCCGCGACGCCAGCAAGGGCGCCAGATGGTCGCGGGCCGCCTCGACCAGCATCTCGCCGGTGCGCCGGTGCACCGCGGCGCTGCGGCCGCGGCCCATGCGCAGATGGAACCAGCAGAAAGCGTGGTCACCACTGCCGTCGGTGGTGGCCTGGTGTGCCGCCGGGTAGGCCAGCACACGCGTGCCACCGATGGGGAAGACCGGCACGCCGGCGTCGTCGCGCAGCGCCAGCATCACATCGGCGAGCCGGCGACACAGCGCCGTCATGTCGGTCTCGCGGTCGATCTGCGGGGTGTAGAGGATGACGAGGTGGGGCATGCCTAGAGCCGTGTCGCGATCGAGGTGTAGCCGTCCGCGCGCGCGGCGACGGCCGCAGGCATCGCGCGTCCGTCCTGCGGCGTGACCGGAAAGACTACATTGATCTGCCCGGTGCCTGAAGCGCCGAAGTAGGGCGTGACGATCTCCGCCGGCGCATCGTAAGCCGACCAGCCGAGCGCGCCGAGCAGCATCGCGGTGTCGTGCATGAAACCTTCGCCATGGCCCTTGGCCGCGTACTCGGGCAGCATCGCGCAGAAATCAGTCCATTCGCCGGCCTGCCACATGCGGATGACCTCGCGGTCCAGGTGTTCCAGAAAGGGACTCCAGACCCGGAAGCCGAACTCCGGCGCGAGGCCGTTCTGCGCGAAGCGATGGCTCAGCGAGCCGCTGGCGAGAAAGGCCACCGTGCCGTCGTAGTGGTCCTCGACGGCGCGCCGGATGGCCCAGCCCAGACGTGCGCTGTCGTCGAGGTAATGCGCCATGCACAGCGCCGACACCGACACCACCTTGAAGTGGCGGTCGGCGTTCATGTAGCGCATCGGCACCAGGGTGCCGTATTCCGGCGCCAGCGTGGTGGCATCGTGGGCCAGGGTCTCCACGCCCAGCGCATTGGCCGTGCGCGCGATGAGCTGGCCCAGCCCGGGGTTGCCGGAGAATCCGTAGCCCATATTGCTGATGAAGTGCGGCAGCTCGTTGCTGGTGTAGCTGCCTTCCCAGGCCGGTGCGCAGTTCAGGTGGTAGTTGGCGTTCACCAGCCAGTGCGTGTCGGCGACGACAAGCGTGTCGACGCCGAGTTCGCGGCAGCGCCGCCCGATCTCGATGTGGCCGTCGATCGCGTCCTGGCGCGATCCCTTGCGCGGGCCGTCGAGTTCGCTCAAATACATCGACGGCACATGCGTGATCTTGGCGGCGAGTGCAAGTCTGCCCATCTCAGGCCCCCCAGTGCGCAATGTGATGGTTGCCCATCGACACGCAGACGTTCTTCGCTTCCAGGAAGACCTCGTAGCTCCAGGTACCGCCCTCGCGCCCGGTGCCGCTGGCCTTGCTGCCGCCGAAGGGCTGGCGCAGGTCACGCACGTTCTGGCTGTTGACGAAGCACATGCCGGCCTCGATGGCGGCGGCCACGC
>CAZWUR010000108.1:0-9335 GCA_964637205.1 uncultured Rubrivivax sp. | reverse complement strand
CCCAGCCCGCGGCAGAGCGACCTGATGATCGTGGCCGGCACGCTGTGCAACAAGATGGCGCCGGCGCTGCGCAAGGTCTACGACCAGATGGCCGAACCGCGCTGGGTGCTGAGCATGGGCTCCTGCGCCAACGGCGGCGGCTACTACCACTACAGCTACAGCGTGGTGCGCGGCTGCGATCGCATCGTGCCGGTGGACGTCTACGTGCCGGGCTGTCCGCCCACGGCCGAGGCGCTGCTCTACGGCATCCTGCAGTTGCAGGCCAAGATCCGGCGCGAGAACACCATCGCCCGCTGAAGCCATCGCCATGACCCAAAGACTCGATGCCCTGCAGGCGGCGCTGACCTCGGTGCTCGGCGATGCGCTCAAGCAGATCGTCCGCGAGCGCGGCGAGATCACGATCACCGTCGCCGCCGACCGCTACCTGGCCGCGGCACGGCTGCTGCGCGACGACCCGGCGCTGCGCTTCGAGCAGTTGATGGACCTGTGCGGCGTCGACTACTCCGACTACCAGAACCGCCCTTGGGAGGGCCCGCGCTTTTGCGTCGTCTCGCACCTGCTGTCGATCACGCACAACTGGCGCGTGCGGCTGAAGGTCTTTGCGCCCGACGACGAACTGCCCGCCGTGGCCTCGCTGACCGAGGTCTGGAACAGCGCCAACTGGTTCGAGCGCGAGGCGTTCGACCTCTACGGCATCCTGTTCGACGGCCACGTCGACCTGCGCCGCATCCTCACCGACTACGGCTTCATCGGCCACCCGATGCGCAAGGACTTCCCCGTCAGCGGCCACGTCGAGATGCGCTACGACGCCGAGCAGATGCGCGTCGTCTACCAGCCGGTGACGATCGAGCCGCGCGAGAACACGCCGCGCGTCGTGCGCGAGGACAACTACGGCGGGCTCCACTGAGATCATGGCCGAGATCAAGAACTACACGCTGAACTTCGGGCCGCAGCACCCGGCCGCACACGGCGTGCTGCGCCTGGTGCTCGAGCTGGACGGCGAGGTCATCCAGCGCGCCGACCCGCACGTCGGCCTGCTGCACCGCGGCACCGAGAAGCTCGCCGAGACCAAGACCTTCCTCCAGGCGCTGCCCTACATGGACCGGCTGGACTACGTCTCGATGATGTGCAACGAGCACGCCTACTGCCTGGCGGTGGAGCGGCTGCTGGGCATCGAGGTGCCGATCCGCGCGCAGTACATCCGCGTGATGTTCGCCGAGCTGACGCGGCTGCTCAACCACCTGCTGTGGCTGGGCGCGCACGGGCTGGACTGCGGCGCGATGAACATCCTCATCTACTGCTTCCGCGAGCGCGAGGACATCCTCGACATGTACGAGGCGGTGTCGGGCGCGCGCATGCACGCTGCCTACTTCCGCCCGGGCGGTGTCTACCGCGACCTGCCGGACGTGATGCCGCAGTACAAGCCGAGCAAGGTGCGCAGCCAGAAGACGATGGACCGGCTCAACGAGAACCGGCAGGGCACGATGCTCGATTTCATCGAGGACTTCTGCCGCCGCTTCCCGGCCAATGTCGACGACTACGAAACCCTGCTCACCGACAACCGCATCTGGAAGCAGCGCACCGTCGGCATCGGCGTCGTGTCACCCGAGCGCGCGCTGAACCTGGGGTTCACCGGCCCGATGCTGCGCGGTTCGGGCATCGCCTGGGACCTGCGCAAGAAGCAGCCCTACGATGTCTACGCGCGCATGGACTTCGACATCCCGGTCGGCAGCCACGGCGACACCTATGACCGCTACCTGGTGCGCGTCCAGGAAATGCGCGAGTCAAATCGGATCATCCAGCAATGTGTGGCCTGGCTGCGCGCCAACCCCGGCCCGGTGATCACGGACAACCACAAGGTGGCGCCGCCCTCGCGCGTCGACATGAAGACCGGCATGGAGGACCTGATCCACCATTTCAAGCTCTTCACCGAGGGCTTCCACGTGCCCGAGGGCGAGGCCTATGCCGCCGTCGAACATCCAAAGGGCGAATTCGGCATCTATCTGGTCAGCGACGGCGCCAACAAGCCGTACCGACTGAAGATCCGCCCGCCCGGCTTCGCGCATCTGGCGGCGATGGACGAGATGGTGCGTGGCCACATGCTTGCCGACGCGGTGGCGATCATCGGCACCATGGACATCGTATTCGGCGAGATCGACCGATAAGTGAGCGAACAGCGACGAATGAGCGATCGATGACATTCAGCGAACCGACCCTGGCGCACTTCGCAAAGGAAGTGGCCAAGTACCCCGCCGACCAGCAGCAGAGTGCGGTGATGGCCTGCCTGGCCATCGTGCAGCACGAGTTCGGTCATGTCAGCGCCGAGGCCGAGCAGGCCGTCGCCGCCTACCTCGGCATGCCGCCGATCGCGGTGCATGAGGTCACGACCTTCTACAACATGTACAACCAGCAGCCGGTGGGCAGCTTCAAGCTGAACGTCTGCACCAACCTGCCCTGCCAGTTGCGCGGTGGCGATTCGGCACTCGCCCATGTCTGCGAGAAGCTCGGCGTCGAGCCCTATGGCACGAGCGCCGACGGTGTCTTCACCGTGCAGCCCTGCGAATGCCTGGGCGCCTGTGCCGATGCACCCGTGATGCTGGTCAACGACCGCCAGATGCTCAGCTTCATGAGCGAGGCGCGGCTCGACGAGCTGATCGACACGCTGAGGAAGGCCAAGGCATGATTGATCTGTCGAGATTCCAGGCCACGGGCCGCGAGACCTGTTTTCATGGCCGGCACGTCCAGCCGCAGATCTACGCCGGGCTGGACGGCAGCAACTGGCGCTTGCAGGACTATCTGGCGCGTGGCGGCTACGCGGCGCTGAGGAAGATCCTGGGCCAGGACGGCGGCCCCGGCATGACGCCCGAGCAGGTGATCGCCGAGGTCAAGCTCAGCGCGCTGCGCGGGCGCGGCGGCGCGGGTTTCCCGACCGGCCTGAAGTGGAGCTTCATGCCGCGCCAGTTCCCGGGCGCGAAGTACCTGGTCTGCAATTCCGACGAAGGTGAGCCCGGCACCTGCAAGGACCGCGACATCCTGGTCTACAACCCGCACATCGTGATCGAGGGCATGGCCATCGCCGCCTATGCGATGGGCATCCGCACCGGCTACAACTACATCCACGGCGAGATCTTCGAGGTCTACCAGCGTTTCGAGCAGGCACTGGACGAGGCGCGTGCCGCCGGCTTGCTGGGCGACAAGATCCTCGGTTCCTCGTACAGCTTCCAGCTGCACGCCTTCCACGGTTTCGGCGCCTACATCTGCGGCGAAGAGACGGCCCTGCTTGAAAGCCTGGAGGGCAAGAAGGGCCAGCCGCGCTTCAAGCCGCCGTTCCCGGCCAGCTTCGGCCTCTACGGCAAGCCGACGACGATCAACAACACCGAGACCTTCGCCGCGGTGCCGTGGATCATCAACAACGGCGGCCAGGCCTATCTGGAGTGCGGCAAGCCGAACAACGGCGGCACCAAGATCTACAGCGTGGTCGGCGACGTCAATCTGCCCGGCAACTACGAGGTGCCGCTCGGCACCACCTTCTGTGATCTGCTGGAACTGGCCGGTGGCGTGCAGGGCGGGGCACTGAAGGCGGTGATCCCGGGCGGCTCTTCGGCCCCGGTGCTGCCGGCGTCCATCATGCTCGAATGCACGATGGACTACGACAGCATCGCCAAGGCCGGCTCGATGCTGGGCTCGGGTGCCGTCATCGTGATGAACGATACGCGCTGCATGGTGCGCAGCCTGATGCGCCTGAGCTATTTCTATCAGCACGAGAGCTGCGGCCAATGCACCCCTTGCCGCGAAGGCACGGGCTGGCTGTGGCGCGTGGTCCATCGCATCGAGCACGGACAGGGCCGGGTCGAGGACCTGGCCTTGCTGGACTCGGTGGCCGAGAACATCAAGGGGCGCACGATCTGCGCGCTCGGCGACGCCGCCGCGATGCCGGTGCTGGGCATGCTGAAACATTTCCGCGACGAGTTCGTCCACCACATCGAACACAAACAATGCCTTGTTGGCCATCACGCCCGGGTGGCCGCGCTGCCCCCCGAGGCGGCGGGCCTTCCCGGGGGCGGCCCGGCGCAAGGCCGGTCACGCACGGGTGAAACCACATGATCGAGATCGAACTCGACGGCAAGAAGGTCCGGATCACCGAAGGCAGCACGGTGATGCATGCGGCCGAGGCCGCCGGCACCTACATCCCGCACTTCTGCTACCACAAGAAGCTCAGCATCGCGGCCAACTGCCGCATGTGCCTGGTCGAGGTCGAGAAGGCACCCAAGCCGATGCCCGCCTGCGCCACGCCGGTCACGCAGGGCATGGTGGTGCGCACGAAGAGCGACAAGGCGCTGAAGGCGCAGAAGTCGGTGATGGAGTTCCTGCTCATCAACCACCCGCTGGACTGCCCGGTGTGCGACCAGGGCGGCGAATGCCAGTTGCAGGACCTGGCCGTGGGCTACGGCGCCAGCGCCAGCCGCTACACCGAAGAAAAGCGCGTCGTCTTCCACAAGGACGTCGGCCCGCTGATCTCGATGGAAGAGATGGCGCGCTGCATCCATTGCACGCGCTGCATCCGCTTCGGCCAGGAGGTGGCCGGCGTGATGGAGCTCGGCATGATCCATCGAGGCGAGCACGCCGAGATCACCACCATCACCGGCGGCACGATCGACTCCGAGCTCTCGGGCAACATGATCGATCTGTGTCCGGTCGGCGCGCTGACCAGCAAACCCTTCCGCTTCAGCGCCCGCACCTGGGAGCTTTCGCGCCGCAAGTCGGTCTCGCCGCACGACAGCAGCGGGGCCAATCTGGTGGTGCAGGTCAAGTCCGGCAAGGTCATGCGTGTGCTGCCGCTCGAAAACGAAGCGGTCAACGAGTGCTGGATCGCCGACCGCGACCGTTTCAGCTATGAGGCGCTGAACGGCGAGCAGCGCCTGAGCGCGCCGCGCATCAAACAAGGCGGGCAGTGGCAGAGCGTGGACTGGGCGACCGCGCTGGACTACGTCGCCGACGGCCTGAAGCGCGTGAAGGCCGAATTTGCTGTCGACCAGATCGGTGCCATCGGCTCGGCCCACAGCACGGTCGAGGAACTGCATCTGCTGGGCAAGCTGGTGCGCGGCCTGGGCAGCGAAAACATCGACCACCGCGTGCGCCAGGCCGAGGCCAGCCACCGTGCCGCCGACGGCCGGGCCTTCTGGCTCGGTCGGCCGATCGCCGAGCTGTCGACGCTGGACCGCGTGTTCGTGATCGGCAGTTTCCTGCGCAAGGATCATCCGCTGTTGGCGCAGCGCATCCGCCAGTCCGCCCGCCATGGTGCACTGGTGCACAGCCTGCACGCCCTGGCCGACGACTGGGCGATGCCGATGGGCCGCCGCCTGGTCGCGGCACCGCTGGCCTGGGTCGAGGCGCTGGCCGGCGTCGCGGCCGAAATCGCCGCCATCAACGGACTGCCGGCGCCGGTGCCGGCCGTGCCGGGCGAAGACGCGAAGGCGATCGCCGCCTCGCTGCTGATGGGCGAACGCAAGGCCCTGCTGCTGGGCAATGCCGCGATGCAGCACCCGAACGCCTCGGCCCTGCTGGCCCTGGCCAACTGGATCGGCGCGCAGATCGGCGCCACGGTGGGCGTGCTCGGCGACGCCGCCAACAGCGTTGGCGCCCAGCTGGTGCATGCGCTGCCGGGTGCCGGTGGCCTGAGTGCGGCGCAGATGCTGGCCCAGCCGATGAAGGCCCTGCTGCTGCTCAACAGCGAGCCGGCGCTCGACACCGCCGACGCCGCCGCCAGCGTGGCGGCGATGAAGCAGGCCGGGCTGGTGATCTCGCTGTCGCCGTTTGCCGACGCCAATGCCGACATCGCCGACGTGATGCTGCCGATCGCGCCCTTCACCGAAACCGCCGGCGCCTTCGTCAACGCCGAGGGCCGACTGCAGAGCTTTCACGGCGTCGTCAAGCCGTTCGGCGAGACGCGTCCGGGCTGGAAGGTGCTGCGCGTGCTCGGCAACCTGCTCGGCCTGCCGGGGTTCGAGCAGGAAACGGCCGAAGAAGTGCGCGCCGAAGCCCTGGGTGACCTGGCCACGATCCCGGCGCGCCTGGACAACGCCAGCGGGGCGCCCGTCGCCGTGCCCAGCGTGAGCGCCCTGCAGCGCATCGCCGACCTGCCGATCTACGCCGCCGACCCGATCGTGCGCCGCGCAGCAGCGCTGCAGCACACCGCGGACGCGCGCCCGCCGGCGGCCGTGCTGCCGCAGGCGCTGTGGGACAAGCTCGGCCTGAAGCCGGGCGGCCGGGTGCTGGTACAGCAGGGCACGGTGGCCCAGGTGCTGCCGGCCGAGGTCGACCCGACGCTCGCACCCGAGGTCGTGCGCGTGGCCGCGGGCCACCCGCACACCGTGGGCCTGGGCCCGATGTTCGGCCTGATCGCGGTGGAGAAAGCATGATCGACCAGATCACCCAGGCCGGCACCGACCTGATGGGCCCCACGCTGTGGCTCGTCGTGTGGAGCCTGGTCAAGATCATCGTGCTCGTCGCGCCGCTGATGGGCTGCGTCGCCTACCTGACCCTGTGGGAACGCAAGGGCATCGGCTGGACGCAGATCCGCCCGGGCCCGAACCGGGTGGGGCCCTACGGCCTGCTGACCCCGATCGCCGACGCGGTGAAGCTGATCTTCAAGGAGATCATCCGCCCAACCGCGGCCAACAAGGGCCTGTTCTTCCTCGGCCCGGTGATGACGATCATGCCCGCGCTCGCGGCGTGGGCGGTGGTGCCCTTCGGCCCGGAGGTCGCGCTCGCCAACGTCAATGCCGGTCTGCTGTTCCTGATGGCGATCACCTCGCTCGAGGTCTACGGCGTCCTCATCGCGGGCTGGGCCAGCAACTCGAAGTACGCTTTCCTGGGTGCGCTGCGGGCGTCGGCGCAGATGGTGTCCTACGAAATCGCGATGGGCTTCGCCCTGGTCGTGGTGCTGATGGTCTCGGGGACGATGAACATGTCCGAGATCGTGCTCCGGCAGGGGCAGGGCACGATGGCGGGGCTGGGCGCCGGCATGTTCTCGTGGAACTGGCTGCCCCTGCTGCCGATCTTCATCGTCTACTTCATCGCCGGGCTGGCGGAAACCCACCGCCACCCCTTCGACGTCGTCGAGGGCGAATCGGAGATCGTTGCCGGCCACATGATCGAGTACTCGGGGATGTCGTTCGCGATGTTCTTCCTCGCCGAGTACGCGAACATGATCCTCGTCTCGACGCTGTGCGTCGTGATGTTCCTCGGCGGCTGGCTGCCCCCGTTCGAGTTTCTTTCCTTCATCCCGGGCTGGATCTGGCTCGCGATCAAGGTCTTCGTCGTCGTCACGATGTTCCTGTGGGTGCGTGCCACCTTCCCGCGCTACCGCTACGACCAGATCATGCGCCTGGGCTGGAAGATCTTCATCCCGGTGACCCTGGTCTGGCTGGTCGTCGTCGGGCTGTGGATCCAGTCGCCCTGGAACATCTGGAACTGATGAGTCTGCCGTCATGAGCGCCCTCAAGGAATTCATCTCCAGCTTCTTCCTCGCCGAGCTGTTCAAGGGCATGGCCCTGACCGGCCGGCACTTCCTGTCGCCGCACATCACGGTGCAGTTCCCTGAGGAGAAGACCCCGCTGTCGCCGCGCTTCCGCGGCCTGCACGCGCTGCGCCGCTACGACAACGGCGAGGAGCGCTGCATCGCCTGCAAGCTCTGCGAGGCGGTGTGCCCGGCGCTGGCGATCACGATCGAGTCCGAGGTGCGCGCCGACGGCAGCCGGCGCACCACGCGCTACGACATCGACCTGACCAAGTGCATCTTCTGCGGCTTCTGCGAAGAAAGCTGTCCGGTGGACTCGATCGTCGAGACCCAGGTCTTCGAGTACCACGGCGAAAAGCGCGGCGACCTGTACTTCACCAAGGACATGCTGCTCGCCGTCGGCGACCGCTACGAGGCCCAGATCGCGGCCGACCGCAGCGCCGACGCGAAGTACCGCTGAGCCCCCAAAGAACAACCCCGATGGACTCAACCAGCGCGCTCTTCTACGTCTTCTCGGCGGTTCTGCTCTTCGCCGCCTTCATGGTCATCACCGCGCGCAGCACCGTGCACGCGGCGCTGTACCTCGTGCTCTCGTTTTTCAGCGCCTCGTGCATCTGGATGCTGCTGACGGCCGAGTTCCTGGCCATCACCCTGGTGCTGGTCTACGTGGGCGCGGTGATGGTGCTCTTCCTCTTCGTCGTGATGATGCTGGACTACAACAGCGACGCCTTTCGCGAAGGCTTCTGGAAACACTTTCCGCTCGCCGGCGTGATCGGCGCGCTGATCGCCGCCGAAATGGCCCTGGTGCTCACGCGAGGCTTCGACCGCACCGATGCCAACCCGCTGCCGGCCGAGGTGGCGCAGATCCCGAACACCCAGTTGCTTGGCATCGAGCTGTACACGAATTTCCTGTACCCGCTGCAGATCGCGGCGGTGCTGCTGCTGGTGGCCATCGTGGCGGCGATCGCGCTGACCTTGCGTGAGCGCAAGGATGTCCGATTCATGGAGCCCGGCGAGCAGGTGCGCGTGAAGAAGGCCGACCGACTGCGCATCGTCAAGCTCGCGCCCGAGATCGACGCGCCGGCCACCAAGGATGAAGGAGGCCGGGCATGAGCGGCATCACCCTCGGGCACTACCTGTCGCTGGGCGGCATCCTGTTCGCGCTGTCGGTGGTCGGCATCTTCCTCAACCGGCGCAACCTGATCGTGCTGCTGATGGCCATCGAACTGATGCTGCTGGCCGTGAACATGAACTTCGTTGCCTTCTCGCATTACCTGGGCGACATGGCGGGCCAGGTCTTCGTGTTCTTCATCCTCACCGTGGCCGCCGCCGAATCGGCGATCGGCCTGGCGATCGTGGTCGTGGTGTTCCGCAATCGGTCTTCGATCAACGTCGAGGAACTCGACGCCTTGCAAGGGTGAGACCGGGATGATTTCGCAGAACCTGCTCCTGACCGCGGCCTTGGCGCCGCTTCTCGGTGCCATCGTCGCCGGCCTGTTCGGCACGGCCGTCGGCCGCAAGGGTGCGCACTGGGTGACGATCCTCGGCGTTGCCGTGTCCTTCGTCGCATCGTTGATGACGTTGGAGGCCGTGGCCCTGGATGGCGCGCGCTTCAACGCCACCGTCTACGAGTGGATGGTCGTCGGCGGGCTGAAGATGGAGATCGGCTTCCTGGTCGACGGTCTGACCGCGATGATGATGGTCGTCGTCACCTTCGTGTCGCTGATGGTGCACGTCTACACCATCGGCTACATGGACGAGGACCCGGGCTACCAGCGCTTCTTCTCCTACATCAGCCTGTTCACCTTCTCGATGC
>CAZWUR010000107.1:0-9435 GCA_964637205.1 uncultured Rubrivivax sp. | reverse complement strand
GGGGCCATCTGCACTTCGTCTCGGCCACGCTCGCTCCAAAACCGCCACCTCGCCAACGAATAGACGCGGATTTACACCGGCGTCAACAACCGTGGCGCTGGACGTGGCCGAGATCGGCATCACGGCCAACGCCGTCTGCCCGGGGCCATGTGCTGACGCCGCTGGTGGAGAAGCAGATCCCCGACACCGCCAAGGCGCGCGGCATCACCGAAGAACAGGTCTAACGCGACGTGCTGCTGGCCGCGCAACCCACCAGGCGTTTCGTGAGCATCGACGAGGTGGCGCAGTTGGTGGCCTTCCTGTGCTCGGACGCGGCAGCGTCGATCACCGGCACGGTGATGCCCATCGATGGTGGCTGGACGTCCCAGTGAACAGCGACCCCACCCCGCACCCGGGCGCGGCAGCACACCTGAGCAGCCCCTCTGACCTCGATCTCCCGTCGATGCGCGGCCCCTACCGCTTCATCAACCGCGAGTCCCTGATCGTCACCCACGAAAGCGACGCGGATGCGATCCGCGTCGCCTTGCCCGCGCCGTTGGAACCCGATGGCTCGGGGCAGGTGCTCGACGAATTCATCCGCATGCCCGACTCGGCCGGCTTCGGTGGCTACACCGAGTCCGGCGTGGTGATCCCGGCCCTGTTCGAAGGCAAGTCGGTCGACTTCACCGCGCAGATGTACCTGGACGCTGAGCCGCCGATCGCTGGAGACCGCGAGATCTGGGGCTTTCCCAAGAAACATGGGCAGTCGCGGCTGGCGGTGGCGCACAACACCTTCACCGGCATGCTCGACGATGCCGGCGTGCAGCTGGCGGTCGCCACCCTGGGCGACAAGCACCAGCACCTGCTGTACGACGTCAGCGGGCGCAAAGCCTGTTCGTCGGCCTCCATCGTCGAGAAGATGAGCCAGACACAGGTTACCCTGAAGCTCATTCCGCATGTCGATGGCACACCGGCGACAGCCCAGCTTGTGGCCGACGAACTCACCGATATCCAGGTACACGGCGCCGGGTCGGGCCCGGCCCGGGTGCACCTGGTGCCGCACGTGAATGCGCCCGTGGCCGATCTGCCGGTGCGGCGCATCGTCGGCGGCCTGCATTTCATCGCCGACCTCACGCTACCCTATGGCCGCGTGTTGCACGACTACCTCGCACCCTGACCGGAGCCCGCATGGCCACCTCCCGACGCAAGCCTGCAGCCCCAGAGGCCTGCGACACCGTTCCCGCAACGACTGCGCATCCCCGCATCGGTCAACGCCAGGTGGTGCTGGAACTGCAGGGCGGCGGCGCGCTGGGCGCCTACCAGGCGGGGGTGTACGAAGCCCTGCACGAGGCCGGCATCGAGCCCGACTGGGTCATCGGCACCTCGATCGGCGCCATCAACGCGGCCTTGATCGTCGGCAACCGACCCGAAGACAGGCTGGAGCGGCTGCGCGCGTTTTGGCACACCGTGGCGCACAAGGGCCTGCCCGCGCTGTGGCCGGGTCTGCCCGGGCTGCCGACGTTCTGGACGACCTTGCAGTCCGTCAGCCAGGGCCTGCCGGGCTTCTTCACACCAAACCACCGCGCCTGGCTCGGCCAGCATGTCGCCCTCGACGATGACGACACGGGCTACTACCACACGACCGACTTGCGCGATACGCTGGATGCGCTGATCGACCCGGCCCGTCTCGACGCCGGCGCGCCGCGGTTGACCGTGGGCGCGGTCAACGTCCGCAGCGGGGCGATGCGCTATTTCGACAGCCGTGACGAAGCCCTCTCGCTGCACCACGTGCTGGCCTCCTGCGCGCTGCCGCCAGCATTCCCGCCGGTTCGCATCGGCGACGATCTGTACTGGGACGGTGGCATCTACTCCAACACCCCCATCGAAGCGGTGTTCGACGACAAGCCGCGCCGCGATTCGCTGGTCTTCGCCGTGCAGCTGTGGCGCCCCGAAGGTGATGCCCCACGGTCGATGTGGCAGGTCAGCGGCCGCCAGAAGGACATTACGTTCGCCAGCCGGGTCGAAAGCCATGTGCGCCGCCAGGCGCAGATTCATCGCCTGCGGCACATCGTGCGCGAACTGGCCAAGGAACTGCCCGCCGGCGTCCTCGAACGTGACGACATTGCCGAGATGGTCGGCTATGGTTGCGGCACCGTGATGCACGTGATGCGGCTCTTCGCGCCGCGCCTGCCCGACGAAGATCACACCAAGGACATGGACTTCAACACGGCGCGCATCGCGGCGCGCTGGAGCGCCGGGCTCGAAGACACACGGTGCGCGATCGCCCGGAGCGCTTGGCTGGAGCCGGTGGACGGAACGATGGGTCTGGTACTGCACGATCCGGACGGGGTGCCAACATCAGCCGTGACCGTGCCCTGAATCTGCGCGACCACCGGAGACGCCCTTGAAACCTGACGACGACCGCATCGTCATCGGCGCCGGCTCCAGCGGCGTGGCGGCCTAGAGACAAGCCGCGGCACACGCCGCCCACATGTTGATCGCGCAAGCCGATCGCGTCGGCGGCACTTGCGTGATTCGCGGTTGCGCGCCGAAGAAGCTGGTGCTGTACGCAGTTGGCTTTGCGCAGGCCTTCGAGGAAGCGCCCGGCTACGGCTGGACGGGCGGTTCAGTGCAGTTCGAGATGAGCCGCTGGGCCGATGCCAAGGCGCGCGAGATCGACCGCCTCGAAGGCATCAACCGCAAGATGCTGGCGGATTCGGGCGTCGAACTGGTGCAGGGGCATGCGCAGGTGCTCGACGCCGGCACAGTGAGCGTGGGAGCGCGCCGCTAGAACACGCGGCGTGGCTGCTCATCGCCACCGGTGGTACGCCGGCACAGGGCGCCTTGCCCGGGCTCGAGATGGCCATGACGTCCAACGAGGTGCTGAGCCTGCGCGATCTCCCTGCCACGTTGCTGATCGCACGAGGCGGCTATGTCGCGGTTGAGTTCGCCAGCATCCTGGCCGGCCTGGGCGTGCGCGTTACGCTGGCTTATCGCGACCCCATCCGCTGCGCGGCTTCAATACCGATCTGCGCCAGCGCCTGGCCCAGGCCTTGACCGGGCGTGGTGTCACGCTGGCCGGTGGCGTGGCTTGCAGTCGCTGACGCGGTGCGACGCCGGCTTTGCATTGCACCGCGCCGACGGCTCGGTTCTGCAGACCGATGTGGCCCTGAATGCCACGGGGCGCCGACCCAATACCGCCGGTCTCGGCTTGGCCGAGGTCGGCGTGCAACTTGATCAGTACGGCGCCATTGCCGTGGACGCCGACAGCTGCAGCAGCGTGCCGGGCATCTGGGCCATCGGCGACGTCACCAACCGCGTCAACCTCACGCCCCTGGCCATCGCTGATGGGCGAGCCGGTACGGCGCTTGGGCACTGGCGGTTGACGGCAACGCCGGTCGCCACTGGGTCGCCCGGCGCGGGCAGACGCGCGTTCAGCGCACGGTGCCACTGTTCTTGGCGGCCAGCACGGAGGCACTGTCGCGACGGGCATGGGTCTCCCACGCATAGCCGCGTTCGCCATGGTCCAACTCGTTGTTGGCGCGCGCAGCGGCCAAGTCGGCAAGCACTTGTTGACGCCGGTGTAAATCCGACACTATTCGCTGGCGAGGTGGCGGTTTTGGAGCGAGCGTGGCCGGGACGCAGCTCAATTCCCTGCCCCCCAACTCACCGCGTGCCCGTGCCGCGATGGCCTGGAATTGAACCTCGGCGCGGGTCACGTTGGAGGTCTGGGTTTACACATACGCAGGGACTTCGCCCTCAGCGAGCGCGGAGAAGGAAGCGGCGATGAGCGCGGCGGCGATTGCGAAGTTCTTCATGATGGTTTCCTTTGAAGCGGGTGAGTGTCTCGGTTGCGGGAGGCCGCAAGGTGCTTGCCGTTGTGCAGCAAGCGTTGCGTTCACAGCCTTGGTCGGGACCGGACCCTGAAAACGTGACAGCACCAGACTGAGCAGGCCTTCACAACGTCCGCCGCCGCATCCCCGACGCAGGCCCTTCCCGACGGCGCTGTAATGAATCCCCTGCGCCGCGCGTCTAAGTGGTGACGAGCTTGGCTCTGGCCGTGAACCCGGCGTCACCGTAGCTGCGCGATTCGCCTCAAGCAGAAGCACTCGTCGCCAGATTCTTTGGGGGATATGCCGTGCGAAAGACGCTTTGGACCCGACTGACCCTTGCCTCAGCCTTGCTTGCATGTGTCGCAGTGCCGGCCTGGGCAGGCAAGGTGGGCGAATCGCTCAATGGTTTCGACCTGACCGGGGCCAGCGTGCCGGTGCAAGCCATCGAGCGCGGCGGCCCGCCCAAGGACGGCATTCCCGCCATCGACAGGCCGCGGTTCGTGCCCGCTGCCAAGGCAGGCCTCGCTGACGCGGACCGCATCTTGGGGCTCGCCCTGGGCACGGATGCGCGGGCCTATCCGATCCGCATCCTGAACTGGCATGAGGTCGTCAACGACCGCTTTGGCGACCGCGCCGTCGTTGTCACTTTCTGTCCACTGTGCGGCACCGGCATGGCCTTCGATGCGCAGGCTGGCGCGCAGCCGTTGAGCTTCGGCGTCTCCGGGCTGCTCTACAACAGTGATGTCCTGCTTTACGACCGCACCACGCTGTCGCTGTGGTCGCAGATCCTGCAAACGGCGGTGAGCGGCACGCTCAAGGGCACCCGGCTGCAATCCGTGCCGCTCACGCACACCAGTTGGGCAGACTGGCGCAAGCGCTACCCGGCAACCCAGGTGCTGTCCACCGACACGGGTTTCGTGCGCGACTATGCCCGCGACCCCTATGCCGGTTACGGCGAGGTGCCGCGCCTGATCTTCGATGTTCAGCACCGCGACGACCGCTTCCCGCTCAAGGAATGGGTGCTGGGCGTGCAAGTGGCCGATGTGCACAAGGCCTATCCGTTCAGTGTCCTGGCGCGCGCCTTGGACAAACGCGGCGAGTTGCTCGACACCGTGGCCGGCAAGAAGCTGCGCATCCGCTTCGACCCCGCGCACGGCACCGCCGAGGCGACAGATGAGCAGGGCAAGCCCTGGCCAGGCACCATGGCCTACTGGTTCGCATGGGTCGCCTTCCATCCGGAGACCGAGGTGCTGCATGTGCCCTAGCGCCTGTCCAAGCCCGTGGTGATGCTGCTGAATGCCATCGCCTTGCTCTGCGTTGTGCTGATCGGTTTTGCCGCGCACCGCGCGAGCCTGTGCAACGTGCGGGCCGTGGCCGAAGCGATAAACACGGGCCGGGCGCACATGCTCTGGAGCCTGCTGCAGTCGGTGTTGTGGATGGCCGCGCTGACCGGCCTGCTGGTGCTGGCCTTCGGCCTGACGCCACGCCCGACCCTGACCCGAACGCCGATCGAATGGGCCGCGCTGGGCGGCGTGCTCTTCGGCGTCGGCGCCGGCGTCAACCGGGGATGTTCCCTGTCCACCCTGCACCGGCTCGCCGATGGTGACCTGGGCATGCTGGCCACCCTGGCAGGCTTCATGGCGGGTGTGTGGGTATCCCTGGGCCTGCTGCCAGCGGGCGCTGACATGCGCCTGCTGCCGGCCGTGTCGCCCTGGTTGCGCTGGCCCGATCTCGCACCCTGGTTCGGCGGCTTGCTGTTCGCCTGGGCCCTGTGGCAGTTGCGCAAATTGTGGCGGCTGGCGCAGCACAACGCCGACGCCAAAGTGTTCCGGCGGGCACTGGCGCCGAACGATCACCTGTCGGTCGCCGCAGCGCTGCTGGGCCTTGCGGCCGGCCTGCTGTACGCGACGCAGGGCGCATGGTCCTACAGCAACTTCCTTCGCGGCGAGGTGCTGCATCGGGCCGCGCACGCCACCGCGCTTTCGGCGTGGCACGGCATCCTGGTTCTGGGCTTGCTGGCCGGCATGCTGGCCTCTGCGCTGGAACGCGGCTCGCTGGCCTGGCGTCAGCCACAAGGGCTGACCGGCTGGGCTCGCCACGCAAGCGGCGGCGCGCTGATGGGCCTGGGCGCCGCCCTTGTTCCAGGCGGCAATGACACCTTGCTGCTGGTTGGGCTGCCTTCGCTGGCGCCGGCTGCGGTTGCCGCCTACGTGGCCATGCTGCTGGGCATTGCCTTGGTGCTTGGGCTGATGCGAATGGCGCGCCCTGCTATGCCTGTCGTCGCGTGCTCTCCAGAAGGCTGCGACGACCGACCCGGCGCTTCGCCCTCTTCGACCTCTCTCCCCACTTCCAGCGTGTCGTCGTGAGCACCCCCAGGCCAGGGCTGCGCCCAGCCCGCCCTCCGCGGGGGTCAAGAAAAGCGGCAAGGCTAGATCTTCTTGAGAGCACTGACCCTGAACAAGGCGTATCCGACCACGCCCGGCCATGTCAGATCACGAGGGGATAAAGGCCATGACGTCTGCGCCTGCTGCGCCACGCGTGTTTTGCCGCGCACGACCACAGCCTGGCCGAGGACCTGGTGCAGGACACCGTCATTGCCGTGGTCGAGCAGCGCGCCAAGCGGCGTGGCAACGCCTCACTGGTGACCTGGGCCACGGCGACCCTGAAGAACAAGGTTGCCGACTGGCACCGATCGCCTTCGCGAAAGCGAATGGTGCAACTCAATGAAGACGACAGCCGGTTGGAAGCGAGCACCGACGCGATCTACGACGGCAATGGCGTCTACGTCGATCCCGTTCCGGTGTGGCAGCATCCAGAAAACCGGGAGGAGCAGCGCCAGATGATGACCGTGCTGGACCGCTGCGTGAGCTGCCTGCCCCGGCAGACAGGGCGTGTCTTCATGATGCGCGAGTGGGTGGGCTTCGAGACGGCCGAAATCTGCGAGCGTGCCGCGATCAGCGCCGAGAACTGCCGCACCATTCTTCACCGGGCACGCACGGCGCTGCGCGACTGCATGCAACGTGACTGGGTCCTCAACAAGGCCGAACCATGAATCTGAAGCATTCCTGCAAGCGCGTGGCTGAGCTGCTGTCGCAGCGCCTGGACGGGCCCCTGGGCTGGATCGACCGGGTGCGCATGCGCATCCACCTGTCGATGTGCGACAACTGTCGCAACGTTGAACAGCAGATGTTTGGCGTGGAGGCCTTGACGCGCGACTTGTTCGGCGCCGACGCGCGGCTGGACGATGACACCCTGGCAGCAGGCACGGGCGCCGCGAGCCCGGTGCGGGCCGGAATGGGCACGGCTGCCAGCCGTTGAATTCAAACCTGGAGCCCTGCATGCCCTTCTTGACTTCTCTGCCGGACAATGCCGTCGTGCGCCATATCCTGCGGCTCAACCCGGCCGCCGGGCGTGCGCTGGTCGAGTTCCACAGCGCGGCGCTGCGAACCGATTCGCAGCTGACTGCTGCCGACAAGGAGCTGATCGCCGCCTATGTGTCCGGGCTGAACGCGTGCCAGTATTGCTACGGCGTGCACAGCGAAACTGCCAAGGCTTTCGGCATGCCGGAGTCGCTGATCCAGGCGCTGCTCGCCGACCTTGAGAGCGCGCCCGTCAGTTCGAAGCTGATGCCGATCTTGGCCTATGCCCGCGTGCTGACACTGACCCCGACGAAGGCTACGCAGAAGCACGTCGATGCAATCATTGCCGAGGGGTGGACGGAGCGCGATCTGCATGGCGCCATCCTCACCGTGTGCCTGTTCAATTTCATGAACCGGCTGCTCGAAGGCCATGGCGTCAAGGGCTCGCCGGCCGTGTTCGCAGAACGCGGCCAGGCGCTGCACGACGGTGGTTATGCGCCTTTGTTGGGCATGCTGGCTGACCCAGCGGCATAAGAGCTTGTCGATTCGGCACATCGAGCGAACCGGCCGCGACATTGCTGGTCGTCGCGGGGACAAGCTGCTGGCGGTCGGTCATGAGCAGCGCGGATCTTCGGTGTCATGAACGGCTAACCGGTGCAACTGACCCCAACGAACCAAAGGAGGCCACACCATGCCCAGTACCCGCGTTGAGTTCCCCGGCAGCCAGGGCCACGCGCTGGCTGGCCGCCTCGACACGCCTGACGGCGCGCCGCGTGCCTGGGCGCTGTTTGCCCACTGCTTCACCTGCTCGAAGGACACCAAGGCGGCGGCCTACATCGCGCGAGCCCTGGCCGATGCCGGCTTTGGCGTGCTGCGTTTCGATTTCACGGGCCTGGGCGGCAGTGGCGGCGACTTCAGCAACACGCATTTCAGCTCGAACGTCGACGACCTGGTGGCCGCGGCCGATTGGCTACGCGCCCATCACGGCCAGCCAGCATTGCTGGTCGGACATTCGCTGGGCGGCGCCGCGGTGCTCGCCGCAGCGCACCGTATTACCGATGTACGCGCTGTGGCCACGGTCGGCGCGCCTTGCGACCCTGCGCATGTGACCCGTCAATTCGGCAGCGACCTGCCAATGATCGAAAGGGAAGGACAGGCGCTGGTCAAGCTCGCCGGGCGTGAATTCACCATCCGCCGCTCGTTCATCGACGATGTGAGCGGGCAACCGCAGGCCGCGCGCATCCGCGCCCTGCGCCGCCCGCTGCTGGTGTTGCACGCTCCTGGCGACAAGGTGGTGAAGATCGACAACGCGCGCCACCTTTTCGAGGCAGCCTTGCACCCCAAGTCTTTCGTCTCCCTGGACGGCGCTGACCACCTGCTCACGCGCGCGGCCGATGCGCAGTACGCCGCCGGCGTGATCGCGGCGTGGGCAGCGCGTTACCTGCCCGAAGCGCCGGAGTCGGCGCCGTCGCAGGAAGTGCTCGAACATGGCACCGTGCGCGTCAGCGAGCGTGGCACCGGCGCCTTCGCCGTCAGCATCCAGGCCGGGCGGCACACGTTCGTCGGCGATGAGCCCGAATCGGTGGGCGGCGACGATGCCGGGCCCAGTCCGTACGAGTTGCTGCTTGCCGCACTCGGCGAGTGCACGGTCATGACCTTGCGCATGTATGCGCGGCAGAAGAACTGGCCGCTCGAGAACGCCCATGTGACGCTGACCCACGGCAAGATCCACGCCAGCGATTGCGCAGACTGCGAGACGAAGGAAGGCAAGGTCGACCGCATCGAGCGCGTGATCGAGCTGATCGGTCCGCTGGACGAGGCGCAACGTGCGCGGATGATGGAAATCGCCGACCGCTGCCCGGTGCATCGCACGCTGCACGCAGAGGTGACGGTGGTGACGCGCGGCGCGCTATGAACATGCCACGCCCACCGGCCTACCGCCCGATTGACAACGACGCGTTGATCCGCGACTTCGGCAACGGCGCTGACCTGCAGCGCAAGATTGGCATTTGTGGCCAGATGTTCGATTGGGCGGAGCTCTACCCGGCGCGCGGCGGCCGGCTCGATGCGGTGGCGAGCTTCATTGCCGCACATTGGCACGCGCCCGACCAGGGGCTGTGGGATAGGCGCGGGCCACCTGCTCGATGCCAAGTGGAGCGCCTTTGCCAAGCGCATTGAAGCGGTTGGCGACCGAGGGGGGGATAGGTGATGCGCATTTCAGCGATCGCGGACACCCGTTTCATGTTGATCGCGGACACCGTTTC
>CAZWUR010000106.1:0-9547 GCA_964637205.1 uncultured Rubrivivax sp. | reverse complement strand
TCGAGGGCGACACCGAATACGGCCTGATCCTGAAGAACACGCTCGACGCGATCGGGCCGCTGTGGACATGAGCCCCGGTCCGGCCCTGGTCAGGTCACGGCCATGAGCCGCCGCTTCCCGGACCGGCCGGCGCATCCCGAGCGTCTGTGCTGGGGCTGCGACCGCTATTGCAGCGCCGGCGACATGGTCTGCGGCAACGGTTCGGAGCGCACCGCGCATCCGGCCGAGCTGTTCGGCGCCGACTGGCGCGAGGTCTTCGGCATGCCGGCCGAAGAGGATGCGAAGATCGAGGTCCCCAAGGACAGCCCCCCCAGCGACAGATGAAGGTTTTTGGCATCGCCGGCCGTTCCGGCATGGGCAAGACCACCTTGCTCGAACGGTTGGTGGCCGAGTACGTGCGGCGCGGGCTTCGCATCTCGCTCATCAAGCATAGCCACAAGGCGATCGAGATCGACCGGCCGGGCAAGGACTCCTACCGTCTGCGCGAAGCCGGCTGCCAGGAGGTGCTGCTGATGGGCCGCGGACGCTGGGCCCTGATGCACGAGTTGCGTGGCGACGAAGAGCCGCCGCTCGCCTACCTGCTCAGCCGCCTGCAGCACTGCGATCTGGCCCTGGTCGAAGGCTTCAAGCAGGGTGACTTCCCGAAGCTCGAGGTCTGGCGCCGCGCGGTGGGCAAGCCGATGTTGTGGCCCGACTGGCCCGGCATCGTCGGCGTCGCCTGCGACGAGCCGATGCCGGCGGCGCACCGGGGCTGCCCCTGGCTGGCGCTGGGCGAAACGCATCAACTGGCGGATTTTGTCTGGGCCCAGGCGGCGAGCCCGGCCTGAAGCTCTACAGTCGCTGCATGGACACCTCACGCAGCGCCCAGGGTTATCTCGACGACCCGCGCAATGAGCAGGTCCTGGTCTGGGTGAATGGCGCTCTGGTGCCGCGCCACGAGGCCCGCGTGTCGGTGTTCGACAGCGGCTTCGTGCTCGGCGACGGCATCTGGGAGGGCCTGCGCCTGGTGCAGGGCCGGCTGATCAGCCTCGACGCCCACCTCGGCCGCCTGTTCGAGGGGGCACGCAGCATCGCACTGGACATCGGCCTGACGCGCACGCAGGTGATCGACGCGCTGCAGACCACGCTGGCGGCGAATGCCATGCACGACGGTGCCCATCTGCGGCTGATGGTCACGCGCGGCGTGAAGAAGACGGTGAACCAGGACCCGCGCTTCGTCATCGGCGGCGCCACGGTGGTCATCGTCGCCGAGTACAAGACGCCGCGGCCCGAAGGCAAGGCGCAGGGCCTGGCGCTGTTCACGTCCACCTTCCGTACCAGCGGGCCGGACGTGTTCGATCTGCGACTCAACTCGCACAGCCGGCTGAACCTGATCCAGGCCCTGATCCAGGCCATCCATGCCGGCGCCGACGAAGCCCTGATGCTCGACCCGCGCGGCTTTGTCGCCAGCGGCAACAGCACCAACTTCTTCGTCGTGCGCAGCGGCGAACTCTGGACCAGCACCGGCGCCTACAACTTCAAGGGCATCACGCAGGCCAGCGTGATCGCCGCCTGGCGCGGCGACGGCGGCGTGGCGCGCGAGTGCGACTTCACGCTGGCCCAGGTCTACGCCGCCGACGAAGCCTTCGTCACCGGCACCCTGGGCGGCGTGACGCCGGTGGTCCGGGTCGACGGCCGGATCATCGGCGCGGGCACGCCCGGGCCGATGACGCGCCGGGCGGCGGCGCTGTATGCCGCGGCCGTGGGCATGCCGACTGCGACCGGCACAGCGCCCTGAGCGGCTGCCGGGCGCGGGCGGCGGTGCTGGCCTTCAACTGGATCAAGGATGCGGCCCGGCGCGGCCGCTAGGCTGCGAACCCGATCCATCCACCGACAAGGGTCCCGCCATGCACAGCGCCGCCGAACGCATCTTCGTGCCCGATCTGCCCCCCTCCGAGCGCCATCCGCTGATCTTCTCGACCTTCGACGCGCTGCCCGTTGGCGCCGCCTTCGAGATCGTCAACGACCACGACCCGCAGCCGCTGTACTACCAGTTCGACCGGCAACGCGGCGGCCAGTTCGCCTGGCAGACCCTGGCCGCGGGGCCGACCGAATGGCAGGTGCGCATCAGCCGCGTGCGCGCCGCTGCGCTGGCGGGCAGCAGCGGAAGTTGCGGCGGCGGCGGCGGTGGCTGCGGCTGCAGCGGCAGTTGAGGCGGCCTGAGCGACCGGCGGACCGGGCCGCCACCGGCGGCCGGGTTCAGGCCTTGTCCGTCGGTGCCCCGAGCAGGGCCTCGATCTGCGCGTCCTTGGCCTTCCACAAGCCCAGCAGCCAGCGCAGCACCTGCTTGCGATAGCGCGAGTCGACCGCGTAGTCGCCCTGCATCAGCTCCGGCGGGATCGGCACCGTGCGCGCACGCACGATCACGCGCCCAACTTCGCCGCGCAGGAACTGCCTGAAGCTCGGCGTGCCATCCGGGTAGACGATGGTCAGATCGAGCAGGGCGTCGAAGCGGTCGCCGAGGGCGTTGATCGCCATCGCCAGGCCGCCCGCCTTGGGCTTGAGCAGATGTTTGTACTGCGAACGCTGGGCCAGGTGCTTGTCCGGCGTGAAGCGCGTGCCCTCGACGAAGTTCATCACGCTCGTCGGCACGAGGGCGAACTTGGCGCAGGCACGGCGCGTGGCCTCCACGTCCTCGAGCCGCTTCTCCGGGTGGCGCAGCAGCACCTTGTCGGAATGCCGACGCATGAAGGGAAAGTCCAGCGCCCACCAGGCCAGGCCGAGCACGGGCACCCAGATCAGTTCACGCTTGAGGAAGAACTTGAGCAGCGGGATGCGCCGGTTCAGCAGATGCTGGAGCACGAAGATGTCGACCCAGCTCTGGTGGTTGGCCACCACCAGGTACCAGCCCCGGTAGGCCAGCTCGTCCAGGCCCTCGACGTCCCAGACGGTGCGCTGGGTGGCCCGCATCCAGGCGCTGTTGCCCGCGATCCAGGCGCTGGCGACGCGGTTGATCCGGACGTCCAGCGCGCGCCGCACCACGGCCCAGGGCAGCAGCAGGCGCAGCAGCGCGAGCACGAAGAGCAGGCTGCACCACCACAGGGTGTTGAGCACCAGCGCCAGCATGGCCAGCGCCGCACGCAGCGCCGCCGGCAGGCCCTGCAGGGTGCGCGAGAGCAGGGAAGCGCCGGGCGCGAGGCGGGCGTCGTCGGGTGTCGGGGTCACGGGCATCTGCAAGCGCGAGCCTGGCGCCTGCGCAGGCGCAAGGCGGGATCCCGGCGCGCCCCCCGCTCGGCGGCGCGGCCGGCGCCCTGCGCAGGGCGGCTGTTCGCCGCGCGCCGGACCATCGCCAGCATGGTGCTCACGGTGATCGAGCCGAAGGTCGCGATCGTGGTCTCGTCGACCTCGGACAGCACCAGCTGCAGCGCCTGGTCGACCGGCGCATCGTGCACGACCAGGCTGCGCGTGTCGGCGTCCAGGTCCTCGAACAGCCGGATCACGTCGAGCAGGGTGAGGCGTCGCGCGTTGCCGACGAAGCGATACCCGCCGCCGACGCCGCGCACCGATTCGATGATGCCGGCACGCACCAGTTCGGCCAGCACCTTGGCCAGGTGGTGCGCCGATTCGCCATGCCTTGCGGCCACCTCGGAGGCGGCCACCAGTTCGTCGGGGCGGGCGGCGAACTCGAGCACCGCGTACAGCGCCAGGCGGGAATTCTTCTGCAGCTTCATCGCCCGGGCCCGATCGCGAGTTCCAGCGGCAGCAGGCGCCCGGCGGTCATGCCCTGGCTGCGGAAAAACGACAGGATCACGGTGTTGTCGCGCGCCAGCATGGTGCGCAGCACGCCCACGCCGGCACGCTCGAAACGCTCGCGCACCGCGGCCAGCAGCGCCGCGCCGATGCCGCGCTGGCGTGCGCGCGGGTCGACGTCGATCGCGAACACCCAGCCGCAGGGCGGAGAGCCGAACTCCCAGTCGCGCACCTCGCCGATGATGAAGCCGACCACCCGCCCGTCGGATTCGGCCACCAGGAAATGCCGCAGGCCCTGGCCGGCCACGCCGTAGCGGCGGTAGATGCGCTGCCAGTAGTCCGCCTTGTGCAGCCCGGTGACCGTGGCGTCGAGCGCGATCACGGCCGTCAGGTCGGCCTGGCGCACCGGCCGGACCTTCGGCCCGGCGCTCGCGGCCCCGGCTCGAGCCTCGGTCCCGGAGCGCGGTGGTCTCGGGGTTTTCCCGCTCAATTCCGGCTCCCGCGCAGCTGTCTGCCCGACATGGTCGCACAAGGCGGCAAAAAGCTGTACCAGATCAAGTCAAAACTCGCATTGCATTACCAGAATGGCTCCGACCGATCGATTCTAAGACCGCGCGGGTGGGTCCGACGCGACAGATCGGCCCTCGTCAAGGAGACTGGATATGCGCGTTCACCATTCGATTCGTCGGGCCCTGGGCCCGCTGCTGCTGCCGCTGGCGGCCTTGCTCGCGGCCGCCCCGGCGGCGGCCCAGGAGCCGGTCCGCATCGGCAGCTTTCTCGCCGTCACCGGGCCGGCATCTTTTCTCGGCGACCCCGAGCTGAAGACGCTGCAG
Organism: uncultured Rubrivivax sp.; assembly: GCA_964637205.1. GTDB lineage: Bacteria > Pseudomonadota > Gammaproteobacteria > Burkholderiales > Burkholderiaceae_C > Rubrivivax. The sequence goes on along the minus strand of CAZWUR010000106.1, from coordinate 4,985 downwards.
ATGCTCGTCGACCAGGTCAACGCCAGCGGCGGCGTGATCGGCCGCAAGGTCGAACTGGTGCACTACGACTCCGGCGGCAGCGCCGAGAAGGCACGCACCTTCGCCAAGCGCCTGATCGACCAGGACAAGGTCGACGCCATCGTCGGCGGCTCGACCACCGGCGAGACCATGGCCGCGGTGCCCCTGGTCGAAGAAGCGGGCATGCCCTTCGTGTCGCTGGCCGGCGCGGTGGTCATCATCGAGCCGGTGAAGAAGTGGGTCTTCAAGACGCCGCACACCGACCGCATGGCCTGCGACAAGGTCTTCGTCGACATGAAGGCGCGCGGCTTCACGAAGGCCGCGTTGATCTCCGGCAGCGGCGGTTTCGACAAGTCGATGCGCGCCGAATGCCTGAAGGTGGCCCCCAACCACGGCCTGCAGATCGTCGCCGACGAGACCTATGGCGCGTCCGACACCGACATGACGGCGCAGCTCACCAAGATCAAGGGCAGCGGCGCGCAGGCGGTGCTCAACCCGGGCTTCGGCCAGGGCCCGGCCATCGTCACGCGCAACTACCGTCAGGTCGGGCTGACGCAGCCGCTGTACCAGTCGCACGGCGTCGCCTCGAAGGAGTACATCAAGCTCTCCGGCGAAGCGGCCGAAGGTGTGCGCCTGCCCGCCGCGGCCCTGCTGGTGGCCGACCTGCTGGCCGCCGGCGACCCGCAGAAGCCGGTCGTGACCGCCTATCGTGACGCCTATCAGAAGCGCTACGGCAGCGATGTGTCGACCTTCGGCGGCCACGCCTACGACGGCGCGATGCTCTACCTGAACGCCGTCAAGGCCGCCGGCAGCACCGACAAGGCCAAGGTGCGCGATGCGCTGGAAGCCACCAAGGGCTACGTCGGCACCGGCGGTGTGGTCAACATGTCGGCCAGCGACCACATGGGCCTGGACCTGAGCGCGTTCCGCATGCTCGAGGTCAAGAACGGCACCTGGTCCCTGGCCCAGTGACGTCAGCCTGGAAGCGGACCAGCACATGAACGGCGCCTGGCTCCAGTTCGTCGCCGGCGGCATCACCGCCGGCGCGATCTACGCGCTCGTCGCGCTCGGCTTCTCGATCGTCTACAACGCCAGCCACGCGATCAACTTCGCCCAGGGCGAGTTCGTGATGATCGGCGGCATGTCGGCGGTCTCGCTGGTCGCCACCGGCTTGCCGCTGTGGGCGGCGGTGCCGCTGGCGGTGCTGGCCGCCGCGGCGGTCGGCGTCGCGGTGCAGCGGCTGGCCATCGAACCGGCCCAGCGCAGCGGCAACGCCGACGTGGTGACGCTGATCATCATCACGATCGGCGTGTCGCTGTTCCTGCGCGGCGCCGCCCAGGTGCTGTGGGACAAGCGCATCCACGCCCTGCCGGCCTTCGGCAGCAGCGAGCCGATCGCCATCGGCGGCGCCACGGTGCTGCCGCAGAGCCTGTGGGTGCTGGCCGGTGCGACGCTGGCGGTGCTGGCCCTGCGCTGGTTCTTCGACCGCACCCTGTCCGGCAAGGCCATGCAGGCCACGGCGCACAACCCGCTGGCCGCGCGCCTGGTCGGCATCCATACGCGCAGCGTGATGTGGGTCAGCTTCGGCCTCGCCGCGGCGCTCGGCGCCCTCGGCGGCGTGCTCACCGCCCCGATCACCTTCACCAGCTACGACATCGGCGTCATGCTCGGCCTGAAGGGCTTCGCCGCGGCCATGCTCGGCGGCCTGGGCAGCTTCGGCGGCGCGGTCCTCGGCGGCCTGCTGCTCGGCCTGATGGAGTCGCTGGGCGCGGGTTTCCTGTCCTCGGCCTACAAGGACGCGATCGCCTTCATCGTCATCCTGGCGGTCCTGTTCTTCATGCCCGGAGGGCTGTTCGGTGCGCGGCGAAGCGATCGTGTCTGAGGCACCCGTCGCCACCGGGCCGCGCGTGCCGGTCTGGCCGCGGCATGCCTCGCTGGCCGGCCTGGCCCTGGGCCTGCTGCTGCTGCCCCTGGCCCTGCCCAACGCCTATTTCTTCGACGTGGCGATCCTCGTCGCGCTCAACGCCATGGTCTGCATCGGGCTGAACCTGCTGGTCGGCTACGCCGGGCAGATCAGCCTCGGCCACGCCGGCTTCTACGCGCTGGGCGCCTATGGCAGCGCCATCCTGTCGGCCCAGCACGGCTGGCCGGCCTGGCTGTCGATGCCGGCGGCCGCACTCGCGGTGGGCCTGCTGGCCCTGCTCGTCGGGCGCCCGACCCTGCGCCTGAAGGGCCACTACCTCGCCATGGCCACCCTGGGCCTGGGCGTCATCATCTCCATCGTTCTGACCAACGAGGACCGCATCACCGGCGGTCCGGACGGCATGACGGTGCCGCCCCTGGTGCTCTTCGGCCATGCCCTGCAAGGCGAGGCGGTGTGGTACGCCATCGTCTGCGCCGCGCTGCTGCTGACGATCTGGCTGGCGCTGAACCTGATCCGCTCGCCGGTCGGCCGCGCCCTGCGCGCCGTGCACGGCTCCGAAGTGGCCGCCGGCACCCTGGGCATCGACGCCGCACGCTTCAAGCTGCAGGTGTTCGTGATCTCGGCCGTGATCGCTGCCGCGGCGGGCGCCTTGACGGCGCATTACAGCGGCTTCATCACGCCGTCCAAGGCCAATTTCCTGCACTCGGTCGAACTCGTCATCATGATCGTCTTCGGCGGCATGGCCTCGGTCTGGGGCGCGGTGGTCGGGGCCGCGGTGCTGACCCTGCTGCCGCAGTTCCTGACCGTGTTCGAGGACTACGAGATGATGGTCTTCGGCGCGGTGCTGATCGTCACGATGGTCTTCATGCCGCGCGGCATCGTGCCCACGCTGGCGCGCATTCTTGCGCGAGGCCGCTGACATGACCGCGCTGGCAGTCGAACATCTGGCCAAGGGCTTCGGCGGGGTGCGGGTGATCCGCGACCTGAGCTTCGAAGTGGCGACCGGCACCGTGCACTCGGTGATCGGTCCCAACGGCGCCGGCAAGACCACCCTGCTGAACCTGATGACGGGCATCTACGTGCCCGACGGCGGTCGGGTGCGCCTGAGCGGCCTGGACGTGACCGGGCTGCCGACCTGGCGCTGGGCGGCGGGGGGACTCGGCCGCACCTTCCAGAACCTGCAGGTCTTCTTCAACATGAGCGCGCTCGAGAACGTGATGACCGGGCGCCATCTGCGCGAGGGCCGGGCGCTGTGGCCGGCCCTGCTGCACCTGCCGTCGCTGGCGCGCTCCGAGGCGCGATGCCGCTCGCGCGCGATCGAGCTGATGAAGCGCGTCGGGCTCGAGGCCTGGCTCGATACGCCGTCCGACGCGATGCCCTATGGCGCACTCAAGCGCCTGGAGATCGCGCGTGCGCTGGCCGCCGAGCCGAAGGTGCTGCTGCTCGACGAACCCGCCGCCGGCCTCAACGCCACCGAGGCGCGCGAGATCGACGTGCTCATCCGCAGCCTCGCCGCCGAGGGCATGACGGTGGTGCTGGTGGAGCACAACATGCGTCTGGTGATGGAGGTCTCCGACCGCGTGCTCGTACTCGACCGCGGGCAGCGCCTGGCCGAAGGCCGGCCCGACGAGGTCGCCGCCGACCCGCGTGTGGTCGAGGCCTATCTCGGCGCCGAAGGGCCACCCGCCATCGCCGGCGCCGCGGAGGCCGCCGATGCTTGAGGTGCAGGGCCTGGGCAGCCGCTACGGCCGCATCCCCGCCGTGCAGGACGTGGACCTGCACGTCGGTGCCGGCGAACTGGTGGCCCTGGTCGGTGCCAACGGCGCCGGCAAGACGACCCTGCTGCGCACCCTGTCCGGCGTGCAGCCGGTCAGCGGCGGCAGGCTGCACTTCGAGGGTCAGGACATCGGCCGCATGTCGGCGCGCGAGCGTGTGCGCCGCGGCATCGTGCAGGTGCCCGAGGGGCGTCAGGTGTTCGCGCCGCTGAGCGTCGAGGACAACCTGCGCCTGGGCGCCTTCGCCCGCGGCTCGGCGCGCACGATCGACCGTGTATGGACCATGTTCCCGGTGCTGCGCGACAAGCGCGCGCAGCCGGCCGGCATGCTGTCGGGCGGCCAGCAGCAGATGCTGGCCATCGGCCGCGCCCTGATGGCCGACCCGCGCCTGCTCCTGCTCGACGAGCCCAGCATGGGCCTGGCGCCGATCCTGGTGGCCGAGATCTACGCCCATATCGCCGCGCTGCGCAACAGCGGCACGACGGTGCTGCTGGTGGACCAGAACGCGCGCGCCGCGCTGGCCATCGCCGACCGTGGCTACGTGATGGAGACCGGCCGCATCGTGCTCCAGGGGGTCGCCGCCGAGCTGCTGCGCGACCCGCAGGTGCAGCAGGCCTACCTCGGACATTGACCCCTTTCGAAACCCACAGGACCACACGATGAAAAACACCCTGCAAGCTGGACTGACCCGCAGCGCAAGCTTCGAGATCGACGGCGCGCGCACCATCGATTTCATGGGCGATGCCGCCCGCGTCTACGCCACGCCGATGCTGGTGCGCGACATCGAAGTCACCTGCCGCGAACTGCTGCTCGAGCACACTGACGCTGGTGAGGACTCGGTGGGCACGCGGGTCGAGATCGACCACATCGGCGCCACGCTGATGGGCATGCGCGTGACGCTGACGGTGCGTGTGGCCGAGGTCAACGGCCGCGCCGTGGTGTTCGAGGTCGAGGGCAGCGACAACGTCGAGCCCATCGTGCGCGGCCGCCATTCACGTTTTGTCGTCGACGTCGCCAAGACCGCGCAGCGCCTGGCGGCCAAGGCACAAAAGGCAAGCGCAGGCTGACCGACCCATGACCGCCACCCGCAAGGTCCCCACCTACTGCTACCAGTGCGTCGCGGGCCCTGATCTGCTGACCGTGAAGGTCGAGAGCGGCGTGGCCACCGAGGTCGAGCCGAACTTCTGCGCCGCCGACGTGCACCCGGGCGGCGGCAAGGTCTGCGTCAAGGCCTTCGGCCTGATCCAGAAGACCTACAACCCGAACCG
>CAZWUR010000105.1:0-9677 GCA_964637205.1 uncultured Rubrivivax sp. | reverse complement strand
GCATGCTCGGTCCCTCACCCAGGGTGGGTCAATGCGGCCTTGAGGCCACGCTTACTCAATTCGCTGCTGTGCTCGGTCGCCTACCCCATCCTGGAGCAGCACGACGCGCTGGCCCCAGCCGGTTGCGCAGCAGCATCAACAGCGGTAACAAAAACGCCGCTTGAGCGCGCCGAACGGGCTCAGCGCAGGCGCACGAGGGACATTGGTTCTCCGGCGCCGCTGTCGGCCGACGTCTTGGGAGCACCACCGCCACAGTTGCTGCACGAGTTGCACAAAGGCGATTTGCCAAGCGCAGAGCTGCCGGCATCAGGTTCCAGCACGCGCAGGCCACGGCACCGAGCCGAGCAACATCAACGGCAAGCGTCCGCCACGCTTTCGTCCGCACCTTGCGCCCAACCACTCCAACTGCGGTTCACAAGCCGGAGCGCCAAGCGTCCAATGCGCCTTTCAAAAAGTGCAGGAAACGTGCGTCGTTGACATAGCCAACGTTCACCCGCAATGCCTGCTGCGCCCCTTGGCGATCTGGATAAAAAACAGCACCCGGCGCCAGGAAAATGCTGCGCTCCGCAGCACTGCGCACCAAAGCCGACTCGGTCATCCCCTGCGGCAACTCCACCCACAGGTAGTACCCACCCAACTGGCTGTGACGCACCGTAAGGCCTAGGCGCTCAAGCGCTTTCTGCCCGGGTCCAAGCGCTTCGCTGATCCGCTCTCTCAGGCGGCTCAGATGGCGCCAGTACTGCCCGCTGGAGAGCAGCTCGTGCACGACCCGCTCGACGGATTCGGACGTGGACACCACGGTCACCATCTTGAGGTCGCACAGTGCATTGATATGGTGCGTCGCAGCCGCGATGTAGCCCACACGCAGGTCTGCCGACAATGTCTTGGAAAAGCTGGACACGTAGATCACCCGCTCCAACTGGTCCAGCGCCGCCAAGCGCGGCGCCGTGACAGGCTGCAGGTCGGCAAACGGGTCGTCGTCCACGACCAAAAAGCCGTATGTCGCGGCCAACTGCATCAGCCGGTGCGCCTTGGGCAGGCTGATGGAGCCGCCCGTGGGGTTGTGCGCCAGCGACTGCGTGAAAAACACCTTGGGGCGGCGCGTTTGCAGGATAGCTTCCAGTGCGTCAAGGTCGGGGCCATCAGCCTGGCGCCGAACACCCAGCATCTGGACTTTGGCCAGTCTGAGCTTGCCAAACAAGGGGTAATAGCCCGGCGCATCCACCAGCACCTCGTCGCCCGACTCCAACAGATGGCGCACGATCAGGTCGAGCGCATGGTTGGCGCCCTGGGTCAGCAACACCTGCCGCTCATTCACATGAATGCTGCGCTCACACAGCATGTGGGCGATGGTCGAGCGCAGGGGCTGATAGCCCCAAGACGTGCTGTAGCCACGCCCCATCTCGGTCATGCCATGGGTGCACGCGCGACGCAGGTGCCGCCGTAATTCCGAGCCTTCCAGCCATGAGACGGGCGGACGTCCCTCGCCCACGCGCACTTGGTAGTGCTGCTCAAGCTGCTCGCGCAGCAGCGACACCACGTCTACCGCCTCGGTCACGTGCAGCGGTGGCAACTGGGCCCGCAGGCCATGGGGCCTGCGCACGTAGTAGCCCGAACCGGCACGCGCCTCCACATAGCCGCGTGCGGCCAGGCGCGCATACGCCTCGACCACCGTGTTGCGGCCGACCCCCTCCTTCGCGGCGGCGTCGCGGATCGAGCGCAGGCGGGCGCCCTCGGCAATGACGCCCTGTTCGATCGACTGCTCAATGCTCTGCGCCAAGGCGACCACCTTGCTTTGGGAAACCGCTACATCCTTTTCCAGGACCATGTCCATCCTTTGGTGTCCCCGCATTTCATGGGTACAGTTTTTGTTTCTGCGCCCAAACTGTACCCATGAATGCGCGGACGGTGGTTCTATACTTTTTTACGCCCTTTGAGCACGGATCAGCGAAGGGCGTCGCAACACAAGAACAGCACGCCAATAGGGCTGACATACCAACCGACAGGAGACATACATGGCAGATCAATCCATCAACCGACGCAACATCCTCAAATCCTCCTTGGCCGCAGCCACCGCGGTGGGAGCGGCGGTGCCGTTGGTGAGCCACGCCCAGGCGACCGTGACGTGGCGCATGCAAGCCCTGTGGGACGGCGGTACGACACCGCAGAAATTTGAAGAGCGCTTTGTGGCCCGCGTCGCCGAACTCACCGGCGGCCGGTTCAAGATCAACCTGTTCGCTGCCGGACAGATCGTGCCCGCGGCTCAGGCCTTCGATGCCGTGCGTGGTGGCGCATTCGAGCTCATGAAGACTTTCGACGGCTACGAGGCCGGCAAGATTCCGGCATTCGCATTTACCAGCACCATTCCGTTCGGCTTTGCCGAGAGCGACGAATACGAGGCTTGGTTCTACGAGCGCGGTGGGCTTGAGATGGCGCGGCAGGCCTATGCGCCAGCCGGCCTCTTCTACATTGCGCCCACGGTGTATGGCCAAGAGCCACTGCACTCGAAGGTACCAATTCGCAAAATGGCTGATCTGGCTGGCAAGAAGGGCCGCTTCGTGGGCTTGGCCTCGGCGGTTATGGGCGCCATGGGCGTGGCGGTCACACCGCTGCCAACAGGCGAGGTCTACACCGCGCTCGACAAGGGCGTGATCGACATGGCCGACCGCGGCGATCTGACGGCCAACTTCGAAGCGGGCCTGGCCGAAGTGGCCAAGTACGTGATCGTGCCGGGCTTTCACCAGCCCACCACCGCCACCAGCTACGTTGCCAACCGGGGCGCGTACGACAAACTGCCCGCTGAATTCAAGGCAGCCTTGGCAGTGGCTGCACGTGAAGTTTCGGCCGCGCTGCGCCAACACATCCTGGTCACCGACGCAACCGTGCTGCCCAAGTACGTTGCCAAGGGATGCGAAATTATCCGCTTCAGTGCGGCCGATATTGCCGCCGCGCGCCCCAAAGCCATCGCGACCTGGCGCACTGCGACCAAGGGCGACGCACTGGCCACCAAGATCCTGGACAGTCAGGTGGCGTTCATGAAGGAACTGGGCCTGCTGGCCTGATCTTCAAGCGCGGGAAAGGCGCCTGCCCCGAGCGCACCGCCCGACAGGCGCGCCTTGTGACTGCGCGCTGCCCTTGCATCGGCGGCCTCATTTGTTCACCAGGAGTCACGCATGCCTCAATGGCTGATCGTCTCCACCTCTGCGATCACCACCTTCAATCGCTGGATCTTCCAGGCCACGGTGTGGTTGATGGCGATCGTGGTTCCCGTCATGCTCTACGAAGTCGTGGCGCGCTACATCTTCAATGCGCCCACAGTATGGGGCATGGAGCTGGCCGTGCTGTTGTTCGGCCCCTACTTTCTGCTTGGCGGCCCTTACCTGCTGCACCTCAAGGGCCACGTGGCGCTGGACGTCGCACGCGAACGCATGAGTCCCGCGTGGCAGCGCCGGTTTGACTTGCTGAACTACCCGGTCATCGTGGTGTTCTGCGTCATCTTGCTGTACTTCAGCATCCCCTCAGCCCTGAGTGCGTTCACCTACCGCGAGACGAGTTTTTCTGCCTGGAATCCGCCCATCTGGCCCTTTAAGGCCACCGTGCCCCTGGCCTTGGTGCTGATGCTGCTTCAGGCAGTGGTCGAATTCGTGGCTACGCTGTTCACGCCTGCGGACGTGACCCACGGCAGCACTGGCAGCGCTCCCTTGGAGGGCCACCCATGAGCCCCAACATGATCCTGCTGCTGATGTTCGGCGGCCTTACCGTGTTCATGCTCACTGGTTTGCCGATTGCCTTTGTGCTGGGCGGACTGTCGCTGCTTTTCACCGTCACGCTGTGGGAGCCCAACGCCGTCATCGTGATCGTGCTGCAGATCTACGACACCATGAAGTCGGAAGCGCTGCTGGCCATCCCGCTGTTCATCCTGATGGCCTGCATCCTGCAGCGCTCGGGCGTGATCGAGGACCTCTACAAGGCCATGGAGCTGTGGTTCGGACGCCTGCGCGGCGGCTTGGCGATCGGCACCGTGATCATTTGCGTGATGATGGCGGCCATGACCGGCGTGGTCGGCGCTGCGGTCACCGCGATGGGCATCCTGGCTCTGCCTGAGATGCTGCGCCGCGGCTACAAGCCCGAACTGGCGCTGGGCACGATCTGCGCGTCCGGGACGCTGGGCATCCTGATTCCACCCTCGGTGCTGACCATTGTCTACGCGGTGACCGCACAGATCTCTATTGGCCAAATGCTGATTGCCGGCATCGTGCCGGGCATCCTGCTCGCGAGCCTTTACATCGGCTATATCGTTGTTGTCGGGTGGGTCAAGCCAGAGTGGGCGCCCATCGATCGCTCGATGCGCAGTGCAGCCTTGCGCGAAAAATTGCTCTCGCTGCGCACGCTGGTATTCCCGATCATGCTGATCGTGCTGATCCTGGGCTCGATCTTCTTTGGCATTGCCACGCCGACCGAATCGGCCGCCGTCGGCGTGGGCGGCGCCCTGCTGCCGGTACTGTTCAAGCGCCGCATACACATCGCCATGCTGCGCGAGGTTGGTGCCGAAACACTCAAGGCCAGCGCCATGATTCTGTGGATTACGCTTGGCGCCAAAGCCTACGTGGCGATCTTCACCGGGCTGGGCGGCGCCGACACGCTGCTGCAGTTCATCCAGGGGCTGGAGGTGAACCGCTGGCTGATTTTGGGGGCCATGATGCTGCTGCTCATCTTCTTGGGCACAGTGCTCGACGAGCTGGGCATCATCCTGCTGACCGTGCCGGTGTTCCTGCCCATTGTGCGGCTGCTGGGGTTTGACGAGCTGTGGTTCGGCGTGCTCTTTGCCATCACCATCCAGATGGGTTACATCAGCCCACCGTTCGGCTACACGCTGTTCTACATCAAAGGCACGCTGCCCAAGAACATCACCATGGGCCCGGTCTACCGAGGCATCCTGCCCTTTGTCGGACTGCAGTTCGTCGGCCTGCTGATCTGCGCCGCCTTCCCCGACCTCATCACCTACCTGCCCAGACTGATGGCTGCGCGCTGAGCACTCTCAAGCTTGGGCTCCAGGACCCTTTCACTTTTCTTGCTGAACCTCTGTCAGGAATCACCATGACCACCAACACTACCCCTCCCAGCAGCCGCATCAGCGGATTTCACAAGCTCGACGTTCCCGCCCGCATCGACGCTGTTGCCCAATTCGCCGGCCTCGACGCGGCCGACAAGGCGCACCTGCTCGACACCGGCAACCTGCCGCTCGAGCTGGCCAGCCACCTGATCGAGAACTTCATCGGCACGATGAACATCCCGATCGGCATCGCCACCAACATGCGAATCAATGGCCGCGACCGGCTGATCCCCATGGCCACGGAAGAGTCGTCCGTGGTGGCCGCAGTGTGCAATGCGGCGCGCCAGTGCTACGACCAAGGCGGCTTCATCACCTCGATGTCGGGCACCGAAATGATTGCCCAGATCCAGCTGACCCACGTGCGCGACCCGCAGAACGCGCGCATCAGCATCCTGGAGCGCAAAGAAGAAATTCGCGCCATGTGCGACGCCTGCGATCCGGTGCTGGTCAGATTCGGCGGCGGCTTCCGGGACCTGGAAGTGCGGGTGCTCGAAACGCGCGGCGGCGCCATGGTGATCACTCACCTGATCGTCGACACGCGCGACGCCATGGGGGCCAACGCAGTGAACACCATGGCCGAGAAGATCGCCCCGGAGATCGCCGCCTGGACCGGCGGACGCACCAACCTGCGCATTCTCTCGAACCTGGCCGACCGGCGCCTGGCACGGGCGCGCGGCGTCTGGCGAAACGCCGACATCGGCGGCGACGAGGTGCGCGACGCCATGCTCGCTGCCTACCAGTTCGCCGAGGCCGACCCCTACCGCGCCGCCACGCACAACAAGGGCATCATGAACGGCATCAGCGCCGTGGTCCTGGTCACCGGCAACGATACCCGGGCGGTAGAAGCCGGCGCGCATGCCTATGCGTCGCGCCACGGCCACTACGGCAGCCTCACCACCTGGGAAATCACCAACGATGGCGACCTAGCCGGCTCCATCGAAATCCCCATGGCGGTTGGCTTGATTGGGGGCGCGACCAAGTTGCACCCGACCGCCAAGGCCGCACTCAAAATTCTGGACGTAGGCTCCGCCAGCGAACTGGCACAGATCATCGCGGCAGTGGGCTTGGCGCAGAATTTCTCGGCCCTGAAGGCGCTGGCGACTTTCGGCGTTCAGAAAGGCCACATGGCCTTGCACGCACACAACATCGCGATGATGGCGGGCGCTACAGGCGACGAAATCGACCGCATTGCCAAGGTACTGGTCGCTGAAGGCGCCGTTCGCCTGGACCGCGCCGAGACTGAACTCAAGCGCTTGCGCAGCAAATGAAATGGCGCTGCGGCGCCTGGTCGTCACCGGCGGCGTGAGCGAATTGCGCCACCGGCTCGACATGGCGCGGTTGCACGGTGACCGCCATCATGGCCACCGGCTTGCAGCTTGATTTCGGTCTTTCAGCCGCATCACTGGGAGCGTTCGCAGGTCTGTTTGGCCTGTCGTTTGGCGTCACGCAGTTCGTCATGGGCATTGGCATGGACGTGGTGGGCTTGCGGCGCACCGTGCTCAGCGCATTTCCACTAACGGTGATCGGCGCGGCGCTGTCGGCCTGGGCACCCCAATATGGCTGGCTGATGCTGGGGCAACTGCTGGTCGGCGTGGGCTGCGCGCCGGCGTTTCTGGCATGCACCGTGTTTATTTCCCGCCACCTTCCAAGCCACCGCTTTGCCTTCATGTCGGGCGCCGGCATGGGGGTCGGCAGCCTGGGCTTGCTGTTCACCGGTACGCCCCTGGCCTGGCTGGTGCAGCACACCGGCTGGCGCAGCGGGTTTCTGTTGCTGGCGGTGCTGCCGGCTCTGTCCTAGCTGAGCCGTAAGCGTGGCCCCAGGGCCCTCTTGACCGCGTGGCCAGTCAGTGCTGGTCCAGTCCGGCCAGGCCTGCTACATCACCTTCACGTTCGATGACTGCCAACCAGGCGTCGAGCTCTTCGGTGCTTGCCGCCAGAAGTCGCATCGGCAACGACCGGTCGCTGGCCTTGGCCAGCATGTTGTGCAGGCCCAGATGCGCCACGAGCAGGTAGTACATCGGCCCATGGAGCTCGTTGCGCTGGTCAGGGTGCTTGCGGGCGTAGCGGTGCAGTTCCTCAATGGCGCGTGCAAGTTTGTCGCCGACGTATTCCAGGGGAACACCGTGCCGGCTCTGCGGTGCGGTGTAGGCCGGCCCGTTGGCGTCCAACGGCATGTCGTCGTCTGGCATCGTGTCGCTGCTGCTGATCTGGTAGCGGCCATTGTGGCCCGCTGGCCGGAGCAGATGTCGACCACGTGGCGCAGCAAGGAGAAGCCCACGCGCCAGGTGGTCCCGTCGTCCGGGTCGATGCTGGCCGTGGCTGGTTGATGCGCACGATCACGCCCACGACGGTGTTGAGGTGCTTGTCCTCGAAGGCCACCTTCTCGCCGCGGCGGAAGTCGTTGCGGCCGGCCCGTGGTGCCGGCTGCGGCGCAGGCTCGGGCGCCGGCCGCGGCGCGCCGGGCGCCTGCGGCTCCACCGCCGTGTAGGGCACCGTCCACGTGCTGCGGGTTGCCTGCTCTTGGATCGTGAGCTGCGTGTCCTTCATCGCCACGACCGTGCCCAGGCGCAGCTGAGCGTCGCGCCAGTCCATGAAGCGCACGGTCTGCCCCATGTGCAGGTCCTTGCGCACCTGCAGGATGCGCCGCGGGTCGGCCAGCATGCGCTCGATCACCGAGTTCAGTTGGAACAGCTGCAGGTTGCTCGCCTGCTGCAGCAGCTCCAGCAGCCGCGCGTCGATGCCGGGCGTGCTCACGCGGCCTTCCTCTTGGTGGCCCGGTTCGCCACCGGCGCCAGCCCGATATTCCAGGGCAGCAACTCGTCGATGCGGTTGATCGGGTGCTCGGCGATGCGCTCGAAGACCATGCGCAGGTAAGCCTCCGGATCCAGCCCATTGAGCTTGGCGGTCTCCACCAAGGTGTAGAAGGCCGCTGCCCGCTCGCCCCCGGCGTGCGAGCCCATGAACAGGTCGTTCTTGCGGCCCAGGCTCACGCCGCGCAGCGCCCGCTCGGCCGCGTTGTTGTCGATCTCCAGGCGACCGTCGTCCACATAGCGCGTCAGCGCTGTCCACCGGCCCAGGCTGTAGCCGATGGCCTGGGCGATGTCGGACTTCGCCGACACCCGCGGCAGCAGTTCCTCCAGCCATGTGCGCATCGCCTTGAGCAGCGGCCCGGCCCGCGCCTGTCGCTGCGCCCGGCGCAGGTCGGGCCGCTGGCCACGGATCTCGTCTTCGATCTCGTAGAGCGCGCGGATGCGGGCGAGTGCCTGCGCGGCCAAGCTGTCTGGGTTGCGCTTGCCGCTCAGGAACAGGTCCCACCACGGCCGGCGTGCATGCGCCCAGCACGCCACCTCCCGCACCAGCCCGGTGGCGTACAGCCGGGGCCAGCCCGCGTAGGCGTCAGCCTGCAGCGCACCACGGAAGCCGCGCAGGTGGTCCTGCGGATGATCGCCACCGCGGTCGGGCGAGTAGGCGAACCAGGCCGCCCGCGGAGCGGGGTCGCCGGCAGGCCGGTCGTCGCGCACGTAGACCCACAGCCGGGCGGTGCGGGTCTTGCCGGTGCCCGGTGCCAGCACCTTCACCGGCGTGTCGTCACCGTGGATCTTGTCGCAGGCCACCACGTAGCGGCGCACGGCCGCCACCAGCGGGTCGATCAGCGCGTCGCCCTTGGCCACCCAGCCCGCCAGCGTGGAGCGGTCGAGCTCGACGCCCTCGCGGGCATGGATGCCGCTCTGGCGGTACAGCGGTTGGTGGTCGCAGTACTTGGCAACCATCACGTGGGCCAGCAGCTCCGGCCCGGGCAAGCCGCGAGTGATCGGCCGGCTGGGGGCGGCCGCCTGGAACACCCGCTGGCAGCGCACGCAGGCCAGCTTGGGCCGCACATGGCGCACGACCTTGAAGCGACCCGGCACGTACTCCAGCTGCTCGGAGACATCGCGGCCGATCTCGCGCAGCCGGCCACCACACTCGCCGCAGCCGCAGGGCTGGCCTTGCGCGTCGTGGTGCTCGGGCGTCGTCTCGGGGCGGTGCACATGTGGCTCGCGCGGCAGGTGCTCAGGCAGGCTGCGGTCCACCGATTTGTCGTTCGCTGCGGTGTTGGCCACGGTGTTGGGCGCAGGCGACACGGCCGCTTCGGCCACCTTCTTCAGCTCAATTCCATCCCGTACTTCGCCTTCGAGCAGGCTGCCTTGCGGGGCTGGCGTGCCGTCGGCGAAGCGCTCGCTGGCGCTGCCGAAGATCATCCGGTTGCGCCGCGCCAGCTGCAGCTTCAACTTCTGCACCAGCAGGCGCAGCACCTGGATCTCGGCGTCGCGCGCCTGCACCACCAGGCGCAGATCGTCGGCGGGGCCGGCGCCATGGGCCTGGTCTTCGGGGCGGTGCACGTCGTTGGACACAACCTCACTGTGCCCAGCCGCGCATGGCCTGGGCACCCGGGGGATCACCGAGCCGAGTTCATCCAGTACTCGGCACTGTCGTCATGCCATCAGGCCATCGGGCCATCAGGCCGCCAGGTCGGGCGTGTGCGTGCGCACCGGCATGCGCCAGTCGATGCCCTCCAGCAGCATCG
>CAZWUR010000104.1:0-11106 GCA_964637205.1 uncultured Rubrivivax sp. | reverse complement strand
TCGGGCTGATGGCCAACTACACCGGCTTCCTGGCGCCCAAGGTGGCGCTGTTCTCGAACATCGCGTTGATGGTCGGCATCCTGCTGTGGCGGCCGCAGGGCCTGTATCCCGTGACGAATCGGTAGTGCCGATGCTGAATCGACTGCTTTCCCACGACCTGCCGCGCAGCCGCTGGCTGTCGGCGCTGCTGCTGCTCATCGTGATCGTGCTCGCGCTGGCGCCCTTCCTGTTTCCGGGGGCGAAGTCGATGTCGGTGGTGGCCAAGATCCTGGTCTTCATCCTGCTCGTCGCGAGCTACGACCTGCTGCTCGGCTACACCGGCATCGTCAGCTTCGCGCACACGATGTTCTTCGGCATCGGGGCCTATGGCGTGGCGATCGCGAGCGACAAGCTCGGCGCCGGCTGGGGGGCGGTCGGCCTGGGCCTGCTGCTGGCGATCGTCGCCTCGGTGCTGCTCTCGCTGGTGATCGGCCTGTTCAGCCTGCGCGTGAAGGCGATCTTCTTCGCGATGATCACGCTGGCCGTCGCCTCGGCCTTTCAGACCCTGGCCTCGCAGCTCAGCGACTTCACCGGCGGCGAAGACGGCCTGAGCTTCCGCAACCCGGAGTGGCTGAGCCCGAGCTTCGAGCCCTTCGAGACCGAGATCTTCGGCCTGCTGATCGACGGCAAGTCGCTGACCTACTGGTTGATGTTCGCCGTCGTGGCGGGGCTGTTCCTGCTCATTCTGCGCATCGTCAACAGCCCCTTCGGCCGCGTGCTGCAGGCGATCCGCGAGAACGACTTCCGCGCCGAGGCCATCGGCTACCGCACCGTGCTCTACCGCACCCTGAGCAATGTGCTCGCCGCGCTGTTCGCCACCATCGCCGGTGCGCTGCTCGCGCTGTGGCTGCGCTACGTCGGGCCGGACACCACGCTGAGCTTCGAGATCATGATCGACATCCTGCTCATCGTCGTCATCGGCGGCATGGGCACGCTGTACGGCGCGGTGATCGGCAGCGTGCTCTTCGTGCTCGCGCAGAACTATCTGCAGGACCTGCTCAAGCTCGGCGCCGCTGCGGTCGAGGGTGTGCCGCCGCTGCAGGCGGTGGTCGCGCCGGATCGCTGGCTGCTCTGGATGGGCCTGCTCTTCGTGCTCTCGGTCTACCATTTCCCGACCGGTGTCGTCGGCCGGCTGCGCGCACGCGGCATCAAGGGCCTGCCATGACCGAGGCCTGGCTGCGGCCGCGCTCGCTGTACCTGAACTGCGAAGGGCGCGAGATCCACGTCACCGAATGGGGCGACCCGGCCGCCGAGACGGTGGTGGCCTGGCACGGCCTGGCGCGCACCGGGCGCGACATGGACCCGATCGCCGCCGTGCTGGCGCGCCGCTGGCGCGTGCTCTGCCCCGACACCCTGGGCCGCGGCCTGAGCCAGTGGAGCCCGCAGCCCGCGGCCGAGTACTGTCTGGCCTTCTACGAACGGCTGGCGATATCCCTGCTCGACCAGCTGGGCGTCGGCGACTGCAGCTGGCTGGGCACCTCGATGGGCGGCGCGATCGGCCTGAAGGCCGCGGCCGGCGCGCTCAGCGGCCGCATCCGCCGGCTGGTGCTCAACGACATCGGCCCCGAGCTCGCCGCACCCGCCGTGGCGCGCATTCGCGCCTACGCCGGCAGCCCGCCGGCCTTCGCCACGATGGGCGAGCTGGAGGCCTTCTTTCGCAGCACCTACGCACCCTATGGCTGGCTGCCCGACACGCAGTGGCGCCAGCTCACCGAGACCTCGGCGCGGCGCCTGCCCGACGGCCGCTGGACACCGCATTACGACCCGGCGATGGTGCTGCAGTTCGAGCACCACCCGCAGGACTACGCGCTGTGGCCGGCCTGGGACAGCCTGGCGCTGCCGGTGCTGTGCCTGCGTGGCGAACGTTCCGACCTGCTGCTGCCCGACACCGCCGAGGCGATGCGCGTGCGCGGCCCGCGCGCCGTGGTGGCCACGATTGCCGGCTGCGGCCACGCGCCGGCGCTCAACACCGAGGCCCAGATCGGCCTCGTCGAACGGTTTCTGGCCGGCCCATGACAACCCCTGGAGGACGCACGATGAAAACTTTCCTGAGCACCCTGATCCTGGCGGGCGCGAGCCTGCTGGCGCAGGCCGGCGGCAGCGTCGGCACGACCCTGCCCGAAGGGTTCCCGGTCATCGAGGACGCCTCGCTGCAACAGCCGGTGATCGGCTTCGGTGCCGCGGGCCTCGCGACACGCACGCCGGTGATCTTCCTGCACGGCAACAACGACACCCCGTTCCCGACCGCCTGCAGCCCCTTCGGCAATGCCCGCGCCTTCGCCCAGCATCTGGCCGACCAGGGCTGGCAGCTGCAGGAGCTCTGGGGCCTGGGCTACCAGGGCGACCAGTGCGACCTGGTCAGCAGCCAGACCTTCCGCTCGCGCATCGCGCACAGCAACCAGGCGAACGTGCCCGACCTGCGCCGCTTCGTGCAGGCGGTGCTGGCGAGCACCGGCGCGAGCCAGGTCGACATCGTCGCGCACAGCCTGGGCGTGACCCTGGCGCGCGAGTGGATGCGCCAGGACCGCGCCTTCGGCCAGGTGCGCAAGCTGGTCGCGGTGGACGGCCCCAACCACGGCATCATCAGCTGCAGCCCCGATCCGGCGAACTACTTCCAGGCGCCCGAGGCCGGCGGCTTCACGCCCGACAGCGACGTGTGCCAGGAGCTGGGTTCGCCGAACACGCCCTTCCTGCAGCGGCTCAACGGCGCCAACGGCCTGGGCGAGACCGCCGGCCCGACCCGGGTGCTGGTGGTGCGCAACAGCGATGTCAGCTTCGTCTACATGCCGCTGCAGGACGGTGCGGTCTTCCCGGTGCCGGCGATCGACAGCTACGGCGTGCCGACCGACTTCAGCGGCAGCGCGCTGCTGCGCGGGGCGCGCCGGCTGGACCTGACGGGGCAGGGCGCCCATGACCCGATCCTGGGCACCGGCCACATCGGCATCTTCAATTCGCCGCAGACCTGGGAGGCGACGGTGGACTTCCTGCGCCGCTAGCAGGCTGCCGGGCTCGGGGAGGGTGCCGCGTCCGGCCGGGCGCGGCGGCCGGCCGCCCTGCGGTATCCCCCATCGGACGATGGCGAATTCCACACTAGCATCCTGCCCGACCTCGGCGTTTCGCAGGCTGACCGAGTTCGACCCATTGAACGCAGCTGCATAAGGAGCCCATCCGACATGAGAACCCATTCACAAGTCCTTGCCGTCCTGTTGTTGGCCGCCCTGGCCGGTGGCGCCGCAGCCCAGGGCACCCTGGACAAGGTGAAGGCGGCCGGCGCGATCACCGTCGGCCACCGTGATGCGTCCCTGCCCTTCTCCTACCTCGACGACAAGCAGCAGCCGATCGGCTTCTCGATGGACCTGTGCGCCAAGATCGTCGACGCCGTGAAGGCCGAGCTGAAGATGCCCGGCCTGAAGGTCAACTACCAGCCGGTCACGGCCGCCACGCGCATCCCGCTGCTGGCCAACGGGACCGTCGACATCGAGTGCGGCTCGACCACCAACAACGCCGAGCGCCAGAAGCAGGTGTCCTACACGATGACCAGCTTCGTGACGGCCACCCGCTTCGTGTCGAAGAAGACCGACGGCCTGAGCGCCCTGGCCGACCTGAAGGGCAAGACCGTGGTCTCGACCTCGGGCACGACCAACCTGAAGCTGCTCACCGAGCTCAACGCCTCGGAAAAGCTGAACATGAACATCCTGACGGCCAAGGACCACGCCGAGGCCTTCCTGATGGTCGGCACCGGTCGTGCGGTGGCCTTCGTGATGGACGACATCCTGCTCGCCGGCCTGGTGGCCAACAGCCCGAAACCGGACGACTGGGCCATCTCGAAGGCGGCGCTGTCGGTCGAGCCCTACGGCATCATGCTGCGCAAGGACGACCCGGCCTACAAGAAGGTCGTCGACGCCACCATGGTCGGGCTGATGAAGAGCGGCGAGTTCGCCAAGCTGTACGCGAAGTGGTTTCAGAGCCCGATTCCGCCGCGCAACATCAACCTCAACATCCCGATGAGCGACGAGCTGAAGCGGGTGGTCGCCAACCCGACGGACTCGCCCGACCCGGCGGTCTACAAGTAGGCACGCGGGCCGCGCGGCGCCGCCCCGCCGGGCAGCGCCGCCGCCATTCGCCCCGCGCGGGCAGAACAAGGCCGCCGAGTGAACTACCACTGGAACTGGGGCATCTTCTGGGAGCTGTCGCCCGACGCCAGCGGCACCTATCTGCAGACCCTGCTGTCGGGTCTGCGCTGGACGCTGGCCACCGGGGTCACGGCCTGGGTGCTGGCGCTGGCCTTTGGCGCCGTGGTGGGCACCTTGCGCACCGCGCCCCTGCCCTGGCTGGCGCGCCTGGGTGACGCCTACGTCGAGCTGTTCCGCAACCTGCCCCTGCTGGTGCAGATGTTCCTTTGGTACTTCGTCGTGCCCGAACTGCTGCCCGTGGCCTGGGGCAACTGGCTCAAGCAGCTGCCGAATTCCTCGTTCTACACGGCCGTGGTGGCGCTGGCCTTCTTCACCTCGGCGCGTGTCGCCGAGCAGGTGCGCGCCGGCATCCAGGCCCTGCCGCGCGGGCAGCAGCTGGCCGGCACCGCATTGGGGCTGACGCTGCCGCAGACCTATCGCTACGTGCTGCTGCCGATGGCGTTCCGGATCATCCTGCCGCCGCTGACCTCGGAGTTCATGAACGTCATCAAGAACAGCGCGGTGGCACTGACGATCGGGCTGGTCGAACTGACGGCACGTGCGCGCTCGATGCAGGAATTCAGCTTCCAGGTCTTCGAGGCCTTCACCGCGGCGACGATCCTGTACCTGCTGATGAATGCCGTCGTGGTCCTGGGCATGCGCTGGGTGGAGTCCCGGGTCGCGGTGCCGGGTTATGTCGGCAAGTCGGCGTCGGCGAACCACTGAGATGTTCTCCAGCTTCGACTTCGACGTCATCGCCCGCTCCTGGCAGGTGCTGATCTTCCAGGGCCTGGCCTTCACCTTCCAGGTGACCCTGCTGGCCATGGTCGGCGGCATCGTGTTCGGCACCCTGCTGGCGATGATGCGGCTGTCGTCGATCAAGCCGCTGGCCTGGCTGGCCGGCGGCTACGTGAACCTGCTGCGCTCGATACCGCTGGTGCTGGTGATCTTCTGGTTCTACTTCCTGGTGCCCTATATCGGCGCCTGGATCATCGGCTCGCCCACGCCCGTGCAGATCGGCGCCTTCAGCTCGGCGCTGACGACCTTCATCCTCTTCGAGGCCTGCTACTACTGCGAGATCATGCGCGCGGGCATCCAGAGCATCCCGCGCGGCCAGGTCGATGCCGGCTTTGCGCTGGGCCTGGACTACTGGCAGATGATGGGCCACATCGTGCTGCCGCAGGCCTTTCGCAACATGATCCCGGTCCTGCTGACGCAGACCATCGTGCTGTTCCAGGACGTCTCCCTGGTCTACATCATCTCGCTGCCCGACTTCGTCACCATCGCCAGCAAGATCGCGCAGCGCGACGGCCGCCTGATCGAGATGTACCTGTTCGTGGCGGTGGTCTACTTCGCCCTGTGCTTCCTGCTGTCGCGCGTCGTCAAGCGGCTGCAGACACGCATGGCCATCGTGCGCTGACCCAGGCGCCTTGCATCATGTCGATGATCGAAATCGAGAACGTTTCCAAGTGGTACGGCAAGTTCCAGGTGCTCAAGGACTGCTCGACGCGGGTCGACAAGGGCGAGGTGGTCGTGGTCTGCGGCCCGTCGGGCTCGGGCAAGTCGACCCTCATCAAGGTCGTCAACGCCCTCGAGCCGATCCAGCAGGGCCGGGTCGGCGTCGACGGCGTCGACGTGCATGCCAAGGGCACCAATCAGTCGAAGGTGCGGGCGCGCATCGGCATGGTGTTCCAGAGCTTCGAGCTCTTCCCGCATCTGTCGATCACGCGCAACCTGACGCTGGGCCAGGTCAAGGTGCTCGGCCGCTCGGAAGACGAAGCCGTCGAGCGCGGCCTGAAGCTGCTCAACCGGGTCGGCCTCGACGCACAGAAGGACAAGTTCCCGGGCCAGCTCTCGGGGGGGCAGCAACAGCGCGTGGCGATCGCCCGTGCGCTGTCGATGGACCCGATCGCGATGCTTTTCGACGAGCCCACGTCGGCCCTCGACCCCGAGATGATCAACGAGGTGCTCGACGTCATGGTCGAGCTGGCGCATGAAGGCATGACCATGATGGTCGTGACCCACGAGATGGGGTTCGCCAAGAAGGTCGCCGACCGCGTGATCTTCATGGACGTCGGCGAGATCGTCGAGGACACGAGCAAGGACGAGTTCTTCGGCAGCCCGCGCTCCGACCGGGCGCAGCTCTTCCTGTCCAAGATCCTCGGCCACTGAGGCCCGGCGGCGTGGCCGCCGCGCCCGATCAGCGCACGAACTTCCCGTTCGCGTCGATGATCGACAGGTCGACGAAGTCCAGCCCGGTGTGGTCGGTGGGCGAGTAGCCCAGTTCCAGGCCGCCGAGGTCGAGGCTGGACATGCCGTCCAGCGCGCGACGCAGGTTCTCGCGCGACAGGGGCTTGGCGCTGCGCCGCAGGCCGGCCACCAGCACGCGGGCGGCGGCCACACCTTCGAGCATGGCCGGGCTCAGGGTCACGCCCTTGGCCTTGGCCAGGGCCATCGCGTCCTTCACGAAGCCGGTGGCGATCGAGCGCTCGAAGGGCAGAACCTGGGTCACGATGACGCCGCGCGCGTTGGCGCCCAGGTCCTTGATGAAGCCGCCCGAGGCATTGTTCGAAAAGGTCACCACCTGGGCCGTGATGCCCTTGGCGCGCAGCGCCTTCACGCCGTTGGCCACTGCCGTGCCGGAGCCGATGAAGAGCACCGCCTGCGGCTCGGCCTTGGCGGCGGCCGCGACCACCGGCGCGTAGTCGGGCTTGGCGCGGTCGAAGTCGACGACGAAGGCCGGGCTCAGCTTGGCGTCGGCGAGTCCGCGCTGTGCGCCGGTCAGCATGTCGGCGCCGAAGCTGTCCTTCACATGGATCAGGCCGATGCGGGTGATGCCGATCAGGGCCAGGTGGGCGACGGCACGTTCGGCTTCGCGCTGGTAGGTGGCGCGCACATTGAACAGCCAGGGGTGAACCGGCTGATGCAGCACCATGGCGCCGGTCGACGGGCCGACCAGGGGCACGCCGAATTCGCTGAGCAGGGGCATGATGGCCTGCGCATGCGGCGTGCCGCGCGTCAGGAAGAGCGACAGCACCTTGCGCTCGGTGATCAGCAGGCGCGCGTTTTCGGCGGCCTTCTTCGGTGTGAAGGCGTCGTCGAGCGAGATCAGCTCGATCTTCTGGCCGTCGATGCCGCCGGCGGCATTGACGGTGTCGATCACGAGACGCGCGCCGGTGGCGGTCTCCTCGACGCCGGGGCCCACCGGGCCGCTGAAACCGGCGGTCTGGCCGATCAGGATCTGCGCCGGCACGGCGGCGGCGAACAGGGTGGCAGCGAGGACGAAGGTGGCGCGCATCATGGCGCTGAAGTTTCGCCCCGATCCGGCCCGGGTCAGTCCCCGGAATAGCCCTTGCATTGGCGCCGATTTGTTGCCGGATGGCAGGGCGGGCCTGCCGCATCCGCCCAGCCTGTCGGGCAATCACAGGGCAGGCACCGGGCGCCCGACAGCCTCCCAGGAGGCTGTCGGGCTTTGGGAGCACCCCGCGCCGGGGCGAGTCCCGGTGCCAGTCCAGGCGCTGGCGAGGCCGTGGGGCAGGCCCCACAACGAGCCGGCAACGACGGATGGCACCGGGAATCGCCCCGGCCCGGAGGGTTCGGCCGCCAAGGGCCCTGCTGCAGCGTTGCCGGCGCTGGCCGGACGCCCAGTCCGCCGGCGCGCCGGCGCCTTGCATCCGGGCTCTTGGCGGCCGAACGCGGGGCGCTCCCAAAGCCCGACAGCCTCCTAGAATGTCCAGTTCGGCCTTTGCCGCGACCCTGCTCCTGCCGCCCATGTCCTCCGGTGTCATCCGCATCCGCGGCGCCCGCCAGCACAATCTGAAGAACCTGGACCTGGACATCCGCACCGGCGAGATGACCGTGGTCACCGGCCCCAGCGGCTCGGGCAAGAGCAGTCTGGTCTTCGACACCCTGTACGCCGAGGGCCAGCGCCGCTACGTCGAGACCTTCAGCGCCTATGCGCGCCAGTTCCTCGACCGCATGGACCGCCCGGCGGTCGACCGCGTCGAAGGCGTGCCGCCGGCCATCGCCATCGACCAGACCAACCCGGTACGCACCAGCCGCAGCACGGTCGGCACGATGACCGAGCTGAACGACCACCTGAAGCTGCTCTTCGCGCGCGCCGCCAGCCTCTTCGATCGGGTCACGGCCCTGCCGGTGAAACACGATTCGCCGGAGACGATCTACGCCGATCTGCAGGCGCGGGCGGCAGCGGCGGCCGACCCCCGGCTGGTCTTCACCTTCCCGGCCGAGCTGCCGGCCGACACCAGCGCCGAGCAGCAGGCGCAGTGGCTGGCCGCCAGCGGCTTCACGCGCGTGCAGGGCGAACACATCGAGGGCGGCCGCAAGATTCTTGATGTCGTCGCCGACCGGCTGCGCCTGGGCAGCGCTGAAACTGTGCGCGTGGTGGAGGCGATCGAACTCGCGCTCAAGCGCGGCGGCGGCCGGCTGACGGTCTTCGCCGGCGACGCAGGTGAACGCTGGCGATACAGCACCGGCCTGCACTGCCCCGAGAGCGACCTGCGCTATGCCGAGCCGCAGCCGGCGCTGTTCAGCTTCAACAGCGCCTACGGTGCCTGCGAGACCTGCCGCGGCTTCGGCCGCGTGATCGGTGTCAATTGGGGGCTGGTGATCCCCGACGAACGCAAGACCCTGCGCAACGGGGCCATCAAGCCGCTGCAGACCCCGGCCTGGAAGGACTGCCAGGATGACCTGCTGAAGTACGCCGGCGAAGCCGGCATCCCGCGCGACACGAGCTGGGCCCAGCTCACCGCGGCACAGCGCGAATGGGTGCTCGAAGGCACGCCCAACTGGGCCGGCAACTGGAACAAGCAGTGGTACGGCGTGCGCCGCTTCTTCGGCTACCTGGAGAGCAAGGCCTACAAGATGCACATCCGGGTGCTCCTGTCCAAGTACCGCAGCTACACGCCCTGCGCCGCCTGCGGTGGTGCGCGGCTGAAGCTCGAGGCCCTGCTCTGGCGCATCGGCGGACGGGCCGACGCCGACGCCGTGCTGCCGCCGGCGCAGCGCCATCTCCCGGTGGGTGCCGACTGGACGCGCGCGCAGCTCGAGGCCCTGCCCGGTCTGGCCCTGCACGACCTGATGCAGCTGTCGATCGAGCGCCTGCGGCGCTTCTTCGACGGCCTGTATGGCCCACAGGACGCGGCCCGGCGCGGCCCGGCTCAGCCGCTCGACGAAGCCCTGTCGCTGCTGATGGACGAGATCCGCACGCGGCTGAAATACCTGTGCGACGTCGGCCTGGGCTATCTGACCCTGGACCGCCAGAGCCGCACCCTCAGCGGCGGCGAGGTGCAGCGCATCAACCTCACCACCGCGCTCGGCACCAGCCTGGTGAACACGATGTTCGTGCTCGACGAGCCGAGCATCGGCCTGCACCCGCGCGACATGGAGCGCATCGTGACCGCGATGCACCGGCTGCGCGACGCCGGCAATACCCTGGTCGTCGTCGAACACGACCCGGCGGTGATGCTCGCCGCCGACCGCCTGATCGACATGGGCCCCGGCCCCGGCGAGCGCGGCGGGCAGATCGTCTTCGACGGCACGCCCGAGGCTGCGCGCGGCGCCGACACGCTGACCGGCGCCTACCTCGGCGCGCGCAGGCAGGTAAGCATCGGCATCCGCCGCCTGGTGCAGGAGAGCACGCCCAAGCTGATCCTCGAAGGCGCCCGCGAGCACAACCTGCAGGACGTGTCGGTCACGCTGCCGCTGCAGCGGCTGGTGGTCGTCACCGGCGTCAGCGGATCGGGCAAGAGCACGCTGGTGCAGGACGTGCTGTACCCCGCGCTGGCACGCCACTTCGGCAAGCCGACCGAGACGCCCGGCCAGCACCAGCGGCTGCTGGGCGCCGACTTCCTGTCGGACGCCGTGTTCGTCGACCAGAGCCCGATCGGCAAGACCGCGCGCAGCAACCCGGCCAGCTACGTCGGCGCCTTCGACGAGCTGCGCAAGCTGTTCGCCGACGCCCCGCTGGCGCGCGAGCGCAGCTAC
This sequence comes from uncultured Rubrivivax sp., assembly GCA_964637205.1. Taxonomy (GTDB): domain Bacteria; phylum Pseudomonadota; class Gammaproteobacteria; order Burkholderiales; family Burkholderiaceae_C; genus Rubrivivax. The sequence continues at coordinate 889 of CAZWUR010000104.1, read as the reverse complement.
ACCGCCGGCACCTTCAGCTTCAACGCCGGTGACGGCCGCTGCCCCACCTGCGGCGGCAGCGGCTTCGAGCACGTGGAGATGCAGTTCCTCTCCGACGTCTACCTGCGCTGCCCCGACTGCGACGGCCGCCGCTTCCGCGCCGAGGTGCTGGACGTCAAGCTCACGCGCGGCCCGCACCAGTTCAGCGTGGCCGACGTGCTGGAGCTGACGGTGGCCGAGGCCGCGCACTGGTTCCAGCGCGATGCCGGCGTGGTCGAGCGGCTGCAGCCGCTGGTCGACGTCGGCCTGGACTACGTGCGCCTGGGCCAGCCGGTGCCCACCCTCAGTGGTGGCGAGGCCCAACGTTTGAAGTTGGCCGGCTTCCTGGCCGAGGCGGCGGCAGGCCCCAGGCAGCCGGCCGCCAAGAAGGGCACGCTGTTCCTGTTCGACGAGCCGACCACCGGGCTGCACTTCGACGACATCAACAAGCTGATGCGCAGCTTTCGCAAGTTGCTCGACGCCGGGCACTCGCTGCTGGTGATCGAGCACAACCTCGACGTCATCCGCGCCGCCGACTGGATCGTCGACCTCGGCCCCGAGGGCGGCGAGGCCGGCGGCAGCGTCGTCTGCACCGGCACGCCCGACGACGTGAAGGCGCACGCCGCTTCGCACACCGGCGCCGCGCTGCGCGACTACGAGCGGGCGATGGGCTTCGCCGCGCCGCGCGCCGAGGAAGGCCGCCCGCTGCAGGCCGCCGTGCGCGAGCGCCGCGCGGCGCCGGACGAAGCCATCCGCATCGTCAACGCGCACGAGCACAACCTGAGGAACCTGAACGTCGAGATTCCGCGCGGCAAGTTCAACGTCATCACCGGCGTCAGCGGCTCGGGCAAGAGCACGCTGGCCTTCGACA
>CAZWUR010000103.1:0-11130 GCA_964637205.1 uncultured Rubrivivax sp. | reverse complement strand
CGCATGCAGCACGACCTGTTCCATGTCTACACGGTCGACGTGCACATCCTGATGGTGCTGCGCAATGTGCGCCGATTCTTCATCCCCGAGTACGCGCACGAGTACCCCTTCTGCTCGCAACTGGCGGCCGACTGGGACAAGCCCTGGCTGCTCTTCGTTGCCGCGCTCTTCCACGACGTGGCCAAGGGCCGCGGCGGCGACCACAGCGACCTCGGCGCCAAGGACGTGCGGCGCTTCTGCAAGGAGCACGGCGTCGAGGCCAAGGATGCGCAGCTCTGCGAGTTCCTCGTGCAGCAGCACCTGACGATGAGCCGCGTGGCGCAGAAGGAGGATCTGTCCGACCCCGAGGTCGTGGCGCGCTTCGCGAAGACGGTGGGCACGCCGCGCCGGCTGACCGCGCTGTACCTGCTGACGGTGGCCGACATCCGCGGCACCAGCCCCAAGGTCTGGAACGCCTGGAAAGGCAAGCTGCTGCAGGACCTGTATCACACCACCCTGCGTGCGCTCGGCGGCGCGCGGCCCAATCTGCAGGCCGAGATCGAGGCACGCAAGGCCGAGGCGCGCCAGCGCCTGGCGCTGCAGGCGGCCCGGCCCGGCACCGAGGAGCCCTTGTGGCGCACGCTGGACACGCGCTACTTCGCGCGTCACGACGCCAACGACATCGCCTGGCACGCGCGCGCCCTGTGGCGCCATGTGAACGCGAAGCAGCCGGTCGTGCGTGCGCGCCCGGCGCCGATCGGCGAAGGCCTGCAGGTGCTGGTCTATGCGCCCGACGCCCAGGAGCTCTTCGCGCGCATCTGCGGCTACTTCGACAGTTCGGCCTTCAGCATCCTCGACGCCCGCGTGCACACCACCGCCCAGGGCTATGCGCTGGACACCTTTCTCGTCGAAAGCAGCCATGTCAGCGAAAGCAGCCCGGCGGCCTATCGCGACCTGATCTCCCTGGTCGAGAACCAGCTCGGCGCCGCACTGCGCGCCGGCGGGCCACTGCCCGAGCCCAGCCGCGGCCGCCTGTCGCGGCGCGTGCGCTCCTTCCCGGTGACGCCGCGGGTCTCGCTGACGCCCGACGAGCGCGGCCAGCGCTACCTGCTGACGATCAGCGCCAGCGACCGCTCGGGCCTGCTGTATGCCGTCGCCCGCGTGCTGGCGAACAATCACATCAACCTGCAGCTGGCCAAGATCAGCACCCTCGGTGAACGTGTCGAGGACACCTTCCTCGTCGACGGCCCGGCCCTGCAGCACGCGAAGTCGCAGCTGCGCATCGAGACCGAACTGCTCGACGCGGTGGCGACGCCGGGATGAGCCTGAAGCCGGTCAGCATCGACGATTTCCTCGCCGACACAGCGGCCTGGGACGCGCTGATCGACGCCCGCTCGCCGGCGGAGTTTGCCGAGGACCATCTGCCCGGCGCGCTGAACTGGCCGGTGCTCGACGACGCGGAGCGCCACATCGTCGGCAGCACCTACACCCAGGTCTCGGCGCTGCAGGCGCGCAAAGTCGGCGCCGCCATGGCCGGCCGCCGCATCGCCGGCCACCTGGATGCCGGCCTCGCCGACAAGCCGCGCGAATGGCGCCCGCTGGTCTATTGCTGGCGCGGCGGCCAGCGTTCGGGCAGCCTGGCCTGGTTCCTGTCGCAGATCGGGTTTCGCACCGGGCAGCTGCAGGGCGGCTACAAGGCCTTCCGCGCCAGCGTGCGTGCGCAGTTGCAGACCCTGCCTCAGATGCTGGATCTCGTCGTGCTCGCCGGGCGCACCGGCAGCGGCAAGACGCGGCTGCTGCAGCGTCTGGCCGAGGCCGGCGAACAGGTGCTCGACCTCGAGGGCCTGGCGCAGCACCGCGGCTCCGTGCTCGGTGGCCTGCCCGGCCTGCCGCAGCCGACGCAGAAGGCCTTCGACACCCGCGTCTGGCAGGCCCTGCGCGGCTTCGACGCCGCAAGACCGGTCTACGTCGAAAGCGAAAGTGCACGCATCGGCAGCCTGCGCGTTTGTGAGCCGCTGCTGCTGCGCATGCGCCACCACGGCCGCGTGGTCTGCATCGAGATGCCCACCGCAGGACGCGTCGCCCTGCTGCTGGAGGACTACGCCTTCTTCGCCGACGACGTCGAAGGCTTCTGCCGGCTGCTCGATGCCCTGGTCGAACTGCAGGGCCGCGAACGGGTGGGTGCCTGGCAGGCCCTGGCGCGCGCCGGGCAATGGGCCGAGCTGTTCACGCGCCTGATGGCCGAGCATTACGACCCGCTGTACGACCGTTCGATGAAGCGCCATTTCGACCTCGGCGCCGCACCCGCCCTGCCGCTGGCCGACGGCGGCAGCATGGCGCTCGACGCCGCTGTGCAAACGCTGATCGGCGGGCGCGATTGACCACCGTCAAGCCGTAGAGGGCGCCGCCGTGGCACGATCTCCGCCATGCAGCGCTCGCCGGCCGTCGAGGCCTCCCGCCGTTTCCGGCCCCGCACGATTGCGCTGAGCCGGCCGCTGCGCTGGTTGAAGCTCGGGGCGCTGGACCTCGGCCGCAACCCGCTGCCCGGCTTGCTGCACGGCTTGGTGGCGGCGATCTTCGGCCTCGCACTCTTCAGGGCCGCGGGCCAGCATTTCTGGCTGGTGGCCGGCGCCTTCAGCGGTTTCCTGATGCTGGCCCCGCTGGTGGCCACCGGGCTGTACGCCGTCAGCCGCGCGATGCAGCGCGGCGAGCCTGCCGGGCTGCGCACGGCACTGGCCGTGTGGCATCCGCGCCAGGGGCGGCTGGTGGCTTTCGGGGCGCTGCTGGCGCTGGCCGGCACCGGCTGGGTGATGACCTCGGGGGCGCTGATCATCGGCTTCGCGCCGAGCCCGGTACTTGGCCCGAAGGACTTCCTGCAGGTGGTGATGCTCGGCGACGGCTGGCTCTTCGAGGCCTGGCTGCTGCTCGGCGGCGTGCTCGCCGCACCGGTGTTTGCAAGCTCCGTGGTGGCGATCCCGATGCTGCTCGACCGCGACGAGTCGCTGCCGGTGGCCATCTACACCAGCTGGCGCGTGGTGATGGAGGATCCGGCGCCGATGGCCGTGTGGGCCGCCATCATCCTGGCGCTGAGCGTGGTCGGCATGGCCACGGCACTGACCGGGCTGATCGTGATCCTGCCCTGGCTGGCGCATGCCAGCTGGCACGCCTACCGCGATCTGGTCGAAGCGCCGGCCGACGACGCCGAAGCCTGAGCATGTTCGGCTACACCGAGGAGCAGATCGCCTGGTTCGGGCTGACCTTCGGCGTCGGCGCCTTCATGCTCTACATGGTGTTCATCATCGTCCAGCTGGCGCGCGAATCGAAGGCCGGGCGCTTCGGCACCTTCGTGCTTTTCCTGGCGCTGGGATTCGGCCTGCTGGGCTTCGTGGCCAAGGGCGTGATCAAGTATTTCATCGGCGGGGCCAGCGACTGACGGCGGCGCCGGGTGCTCACGCCCGCGCGTGGGCGGCGCGCAGCGCCTGCTCGAGGTCGTCGATCAGGTCGGACACCTCTTCGATGCCGGCCGACAGGCGCAGCAGGTCGGGCGGCACCGGCGAGCCGGCGCCTTCGATGCTGGCCCGGTGTTCGATCAGGCTCTCGGTGCCGCCGAGCGAGGTGGCCCGCTTCCACAGACCGACCTCGGCCGCGGTGGCGATCGCCGCCGCTTCGCCACCGGCCACGCGGATCGACAGCATGCCGCCAAAGCCGCCCTGCATCTGGCGCGCCGCCAGCGCATGGCCAGGCGCGCCCGGCAGCCCCGGGTACAGCACCTCGCGCACCAGGGCATGCCCGTGGAAATGCGTGGCCAGCGCCAGCGCCGCCGCCGACGACGCCTTCACACGCAGGAACAAGGTGCGCAGGCCGCGCATCAGCAGCCAGGCTTCGAAGGAGCCGAGCGTGCCGCCAAGCTGGGCACGGATCGCCTTGATGCGCAGCCAGAAGTCGTCGGCCTCGCGGCAGACCAGCACCCCGGCGATGACGTCGGAGTGGCCGTTGAGGTATTTGGTGGCCGCATGCATGACGAGTTCGGCGCCCAGGTCCAGCGGCCGCGTGAGCACCGGCGTCGCCACCGTGGAGTCCACCGCCAGCCGGGCGCCGGCCGCGCGCGCGATCTGCGCCGTCGCCGCGATGTCGGTCACGGTCCACAACGGGTTGGCCGGGGTCTCGATCCAGACCAGGCGGGTCTGCCCGGGCCGGATGGCGGCCTGCACCGCGGCCGGGTCGGTCATGTCGATGAGTTCGACCTGCAGGCCCCAGTGGGTGGCGAACTGCAGCAGCCAGTTGCGCAGCGACCAGTACATGACCTTGGGCGCCAGCACATGGTCGCCCGGCGCCAGGGCCAGAAAAACCGCCGTCGCCGCGGCCATGCCGGAGGCAAACAGCGCCGCCTGGGCGCCGTTTTCGAGCGCAGCGATGACGGCCTCGGGCTGGTCGAAGGCCGGGTTGTCGGCCCTCGCGTAGACACGGCCCGAGCGGTACTGGTTGTCCACGTCGCGCAGATAGGTCGACGACAGGTGGATCGGCGGCGTCACCGCGCGGGTCTGTTCGTCGATCCAGCCCAGGCCCTGCGCGGCCAGGGATTCGGGTTTCACGGTCTTGGGGTCCATGAGATGAAGGCTGCCTGATGCTGAGCCGGCGGTTATACCCCTTGCCGGTACCCTTCCTGACGGCCGGCGCCGGCACTGCGCCACGAGCGACCGCAGACGAAAACGCCGGCCCGAAGGCCGGCGTGCTTGTCCATCTGACTGGAGCCCCCCGCTTGGAGGGGGCTCGGGGGAGCCCAACATTCCACCCGCAGGGTGAACGCAGGCCCCAGCCGGCGCGCGCGAGACGCGCGCCGTCGTTCGGCAGGCGCGCGGGTCCACGCAGGTGGACCCGCACGTCCGGCCTCACCCCATGTGAAGGCCGCCGTTGCAGCTGAGTTCGGCACCGGTGGTGAAGCCTGAATCGGGCCCCGCCAGCCAGGCGACCACCGAGCCGATCTCTTCCGGCGTGCCCAGGCGCTTGACCGGGATCGTGGCGACGATCTTCTCCAGGATCTCCGGCTTGATCGCGCGGACCATGTCGGTGCCGATGTAGCCCGGGCTGACGGTGTTGACCGTCACGCCCTTGCTCGCCACCTCCTGCGCCAGGGCCATCGTGAAGCCGTGCATGCCGGCCTTGGCCGCCGAGTAGTTGGTCTGCCCGGCCTGGCCCTTCTCGCCGTTGACCGAACTGATCTGGATGATGCGGCCCCAGCCCTTTTCCACCATGCCCGGCACCACCTGCTTGGTGACGTTGAACATGCTGTTGAGGTTGGTGTCGATGACGGCCTTCCAGTCGTCGGGCGACATCTTCAGGAACATGCGGTCGCGCGTGATGCCGGCGTTGTTGACCAGCACGTCGATCGGACCATGTTCGCCGCTCGCCTTGGTGAAGGCGTCCACCGTGCTTTGCCAGTCGGCGACGTTGCCGACGCTGGCATGGAAGCTGTAGCCGAGCGCCTTCTGCTCGTCCAGCCATTTGCTGAAGTCCCGCGTCGGGCCGCAGCCGGCGATGACCTTGAATCCCTCCTTGGCCAGGCGCTGGCAGATCGCGGTTCCGATGCCGCCCATGCCGCCGGTGACGTATGCAACTTTTTGACTCATGTCTTCCTCCGTTGGTTTCAGGTTGATGTGGTGTGACTCTAGCGCTTGACGGTCATTGCAATACCCATGCCACCCCCGATGCACAGGCTGGCGATGCCCATCTTCGCATCGCGCCGGTGCATCGCGTGGGACACGCGTGACCAGGATACGGCAGCGGCTGGCGCCGATGCGGTGGCCGCCTGACGGGCCGGGCTCGGGCCGGTGCCGGAGTGCCGCAGCGGTTCGCGGACCACCGCCGCACCGAGGTCAACCTCGGGGGGCAACGACCGCAGGGCGCGTGGGCGCTTCATCAGGCCTTGGCCTTGACGTAGCGGCCGGGCGCGGGTTCGATGGCCTTGTGGCCACGCCCGCCATAGGCCTTGGGCGCCGGCACGAGCTTGCCGCCCAGCGGCTCGAGCCAGCCGGACCACACGGTCCACCAGCTGCCCGGGTGTTCGGTGGCGCCGTCGAACCAGGCATCGGCGCTGGCCGGCAGCTTGTCGTTGATCCAGTGGCTGCGCTTGCGCTTGGCCGGCGGGTTGATGACGCCGGCGATGTGGCCACTGGCGCCGAGCACGAAGCGGGTCTTGCCCTTCATGATCTGCGTTGAGGCGTAGGCCGCCTTCCAGGGCACGATGTGGTCCTCGCGGCTGCCGTAGACGAAGACCGGCGCCTCGATCGCGCCGAGGTCCACCTTCTCGCCGCAGACGGTCAGCCGGCCCGGCTTCTTCAGGTCGTTCTGCAGATAGGTATGGCGCAGGTACCAGCAGTACATCGGCCCGGGCAGGTTGGTGCCGTCGCCGTTCCAGTACAGCAGGTCGAAGGGCGGCGGCGCCTCGCCCTTCAGGTAGTTGCCGACGACATAGTTCCAGACCAGGTCGTTGGGCCGCAGGAAGCTGAAGGTGGTGGCCAGTTCCTGCCCCTTGAGCAGGCCGGGGCCGGTGGGTGCCTGCTCGCCGATCGTCATTTCGCGCAGCTGCACCAAGGCCTCGTCGACGAAGATGTCGAGGATGCCGGTGTCGGCGAAATCGAGCAGGGTGGTCAGCAGGGTCACGCTGTGCGCCGGCTGTTCACCACGCGCGGCCAGCACCGCCAGCGCGGTCGACAGGATCGTGCCGCCGACGCAGAAACCCAGGGTGTTGATGGTCTTCGCGCCGCTGAGTTCGCGCACCACCTCGATGGCGCGGATCGCGCCGTCGGCGATGTAGTCGTCCCAGGTCGTGGCCTTGAGGCTGTCGTCGGGGTTGCGCCAGCTCACGACGAAGACGCGGTGACCCTGCTCGACCGTGTAGCGGATGACGGAGTTTTCCGGCTGCAGGTCGAGGATGTAGTACTTGTTGATGCATGGCGGCACGAAGAGCATCGGGCGCTCGTGCACCTTGGCCGTCAGCGGCTTGTATTCGATGAGCTGGAACAGCGGATTCTCGAACACCACGCTGCCTTCGGTGGTGGCCACGTTGCGGCCGACCTCGAAGACCGACTCATCGGTCTGTGAGATATAGCCTTTGCCCAGGTCTTCGAGCAGCTGCTTCATGCCAACGGCGATGCTCTCGCCCTTCGTGTCCACGGCCCTTTGCAGCGCCTCGGGGTTGAAAGCGAGGAAGTTGCTCGGGCTGGTGGCGTCGACCCATTGCTGTACCGCAAAGCGGATGCGTGCCTTGGTCTTGGCATCGCCCTCCACCGACTCGGCCATCTGCATCAAGGTGCGGGCATTGAGCAGGTACATCTGCGCGGTATAGGCCGCGGCCGGGTTCTGCAGCCAGGGCGCAGCCGCGAAGCGGCGGTCCGGCAGGGGCTGCTTGGCCTGGCACTGCTGCAGATGCTGCAAGGCATCGTTCCAGACCTGGCTGACGTTGTTCAGATAGTCGCCCTGCAGATCGGCGAGTTGATCGGTGGGCAGTTTCAGGCCCTGCAGGCGGCCGACCATGTCGCTGATGGCGGCGCCGAAGCTGGCGGCCGGGTCGGCGGCCGCCGAGGGCGCGCCCGCCGTTGTGGGGGCCGCGGCGGGGGCTTTTTTCGACGCTGTCGCAGGGCTGCGTGGCCGCGGGTTACGCTGGGTGCTCAATGTTGTCTCCTGTCTGGGGCATCACCGTGAACGTTGTCACGTTGTACGCCGAATCGCTTACCACGTGTTGACTTCAGATTCCATTTTATGAAAACCTGATTCACCTGTCGAGATGTACCTGGTCGCGATTGCATGGATATACGTGGTGCTGATGATGGCCGTGGCGGAGGCCGTTTCGCCACAGGGCAGCGTGCTCGGTGCCGTGATCACGTTGCTGATGTACGGCGTAGGGCCGCTGGCCCTGCTCCTGTACATCCTGGGCACGCCGCACCGGCGGCGCCGGCGCAAGGCCCTGGAAGCCGCCGCATCGGCCGCCGAACGCTCAGCCACGGCGCCAGACGGCGGCGGCGAAGCGGCCGGTGGCACCGTCGCGCCGGTAGGAAAAGAAGCGTGAGGGGTCGCTGACGGTGCACCATTGGCCGCCGCCGATGTGGCGCAGCCCGAGCCGCGCCAGGCGCGCCCGCGCCAGCCCGGCAAGATCGGCCCGCCAGCGCGGGTCGCCATCCGGGCGCGGCGCGTAGCGCAGCAGCGCTGGGTCGCGGGCCAGCAGGTCGGCGAAGGCGTCGTGGACCTCGGCACCGACTTCGAAGGCCTCGGCACCGATGCAGGGGCCGAGCCAGGCCTGCAGCCCGGCGGGGTCGGACCCGCTGCCTTCGCACAGCGCCGCCACCGTGGCCTCCAGCACACCACCGGCCAGGCCGCGCCAGCCGGCGTGCGCCGCCGCCACGGCGCGGCCGTCGTGGGTGGCCAGCAGCACCGGCAGGCAGTCGGCCACCTGCACGACGCAGGCCAGGCCGGTCTGATCGGTCCAGGCGGCGTCGGCCTGCGGCGCCGGCGCATCGGCCGCCAGCGCGTCGGCGCGCACGACGGTCGCGCCGTGCACCTGCTGCAGCCACAGCGGCCGCGCACCGTCGAGCGCTGCGCCAAAGCGGCGCCGGTTGTCGGCCACCGCCGCGGGATCGTCCCCGACCGCGCTGCCCAGGTTCAGTGACGCGTACGCTCCTACGCTGCTGCCCCCGATGCGCGTGCTGCACCAGGCGCCGACGGGCGCCGTCCAGTCGGGTCGCATGCGGTCAGATGGCGTCCGGGCAGCGCTCCGGCCGCGTCTGCTCGAAGGCGTCGAGCCGCATGCAGGACTCGAACACGCGCATCACATTGGGCACATGGTCGACCCGGCAGGCCAGGCGCCGGGCGTTGAAGATCTGCGGCACCAGGCAGGCATCGGCCAGGGTCGGCGTTTCGCCATGGCAATAGGTGGCCGGGCGCCCGGCGAGCTGGCGTTCGACGACCTCCAGCCCGGTCTCCACCCAGTGGCGGTACCAGCGGTCCTTGTCGTCGTCGGACAGCTTCATCGGGCCGACCAGGTAGCGCAGCACGCGCAGATTGTTCAGCGGGTGGATCTCGCAGGCGATGTCGAGCGCGATCGCGCGCACGCGGGCACGCCCGACCGGGTCCCTGGGCAGCAGCGGCGGCTCGGGATGTGTCTCGTCGAGGTACTCCAGGATCGCCAGCGACTGCGTCAGCATGGCGTCACCGTCCCTGAGCAGGGGCACCAGGCGCGAGGCCGATACGGCGGCATAGGACTCGGCCATCTGCTCGTTCTTCGTCAGCCGCACCGGCTTGTAGTCGTAGGCCAGTCCCTTGAGCGCCAGGCCGATGCGCACACGGTACGAGGCCGAACTGCGAAAGTAGCTGTAGAGCTCCATCCTGTGCACCTCAGATCACCTGGACGCGCAGATCCGGCAGACCGGCGATGCGCGCCACCATCAAGTCACCGCGCGACACGGCGCCGACACCCGCCGGCGTGCCGGTAAAGACCAGGTCGCCGGGCTTGAGCGACCAGGCCTCGCGCAGCTTGTCCAGGGTCTCGGACACCTTCCAGATCAGTTCCTGCAGGTCGCCGCTCTGTCGGCGCTGGCCGTTCACGTCGAGCGTGATCGCACCCGCGTCCATGGCGCCGGTGCCGCCGATCGGCACGATGGGCCCGATCGGCGCCGACTGCTCGAAGGCCTTGCCGATCTCCCAGGGTCGGCCCTGCTTCTTCATCTCGCCCTGCAGGTCGCGGCGCGTCATGTCCAGGCCGATGGCGTGGCCGAAGATGCCGCCGACGCCGATCGCGACCACCAGTTCGACCTCATGGTGCAGATCGTGGGTCAGCGAGGGGTAGGCCATCGTGCCGGTCTCGCCGGCGGGCACCGGCACCAGCGCATCGGCCGGCTTCATGAAGAAGAAGGGCGGCTCGCGGCCCGTGAATCCCATTTCCTGCGCATGTTCGGCGTAGTTGCGGCCGACGCAGTAGATGCGGCGCACGGGGAAGCTGCCGCCTCCGGCCACGGCTAGGGTGACCGGGGCGGGCGCGGGAAAGACAAGGCTCATCGGGGGTCTCCAGGCTCGACCGAGCATGATGCCACGCCGCTACACTGAAGCCATGTACGCGTCCCGACGGATCCTGTTCTGCCGCGTCTGCGGCGCGTCCACGACTTACCGCATCCCGCCCGACGACAACCGTGAGCGCGCGGTCTGCAACGCCTGCGGCGAGATCCACTACCAGAACCCGATCAACGTCGTCGGCACGCTGCCGGTGTGGGAAGACCGGGTGCTGCTGTGCCGACGCGCCATCGAGCCGCGCCACGGCCTGTGGACCCTGCCGGCCGGTTTTCTGGAACTCGGCGAAAGCACCGAAGAAGGGGCCTGCCGCGAGACCGACGAAGAGGCCGGCGCGCGCATCGAACTCGGGCCGCTGTACACGGTGCTGAACGTGGTGCCGGCCGGCCAGGTGCATTTTTTCTACCGTGCCCGGCTGCTCGACGCGCGCTTCGACCCGGGCCCGGAATCGCTGGAGGTGCGTCTGTTCGCCGAGCATGAAGTGCCCTGGGACCAGATCGCCTTTCGCACCGTCAAGCAGACCCTGCTGCACTACTTCGCCGACCGTGCGCGCGCAGTGTTCGAACTGCATGTCGGCGACGTGCGATGAGAACATGGGAGTCCGCCGGGCCCGCGGGTGACCGGAGCCTCGCCGAGGCTGTCAGCCATCGCCCAGCCCGGCGCGTTGCAAGGGTTCGCGCATGTGCGCGAAGGACAAGTCCAAGGAAGACCGCATGACCAGCCGCCGCCAGTTCATCCAGATCATCCCCCTCGCCGGAGCGGCCCTGCTGGCCACGGGCACGGCCCGGGCCGCCATGGTTGAAGAAACCGACGCCCAGGCCAAGGCGCTGGGCTATGTCGCCGACGCCGCCAAGGTCGACAAGGGCAAGTACAAGCAGTACGCAGCCGGCCAGCATTGCGCCAGTTGCGCGCTCTACCAGGGCGGCACCGCGCCGGCCGGCAAGTGCGCGCTGTTCCCGGGCAAGGAGGTCGCCGCCAAGGGCTGGTGTTCGGCCTACGCCAAGAAGGCGTAGCTGAGGCCCCCACGCTCCCTCCCGGTCGCTGCCCCCCGAGGGGGCTCAAGCAGCGGACCGGCGCAGCCGGATCCGCGCTTGC
>CAZWUR010000102.1:0-11260 GCA_964637205.1 uncultured Rubrivivax sp. | reverse complement strand
TGAAGACGAAGACCAGGCGGCCGTTGATCATGCCGTAGCCGGTGACGACGCCGTCACCCGGAATCTTCTGCTCGGCCATGCCGAAGTCGGCACAGCGGTGCTCGACGAACATGTCCCATTCTTCGAAGGTGCCGTCGTCGAGCAGCAGTTCGAGCCGTTCGCGCGCCGTCAGCTTGCCTTTGGCATGCTGCGCCGCGATGCGTTTTTCGCCGCCGCCCAGGCGCGCCGCGGCACGCTTGGTCTCGAGTTGTTGGACGATGTCGTGCATCAGCTGGGCTCCTTCGAATCCATCATGTCGAGCAGGCGGCGGGCGGCCACCGAGGCCGCCAGGGTGCCGGCTTGCACCTCGCGCGCAAATTGCGGCAGCGCGTCGCGCACCGCCGGGTGGCGTCGGAAGCGCTCGCGCAGCCCGGCCTCGATGCGTTCCCACATCCAGGCGCGGTCCTGTTCGCGGCGCCGCGAAGCGAGCCGGCCGGCGGCCTGCTGCGCGTCGCGGAAACGGGTGACCGCGGCCCAGAAATCGGCCAGCCCGGTGGCCTTCAGCGCGCTCAGCTGCAGCACCTGCGCCGCCGCGTGGGCATGCGCACCCAGCAGGCGCAGCGCACTCGTGATCTGGGCGCGGGCACGCGTCGCGGCGTCGGCGTCCAGATCGGCCTTGTTGATGACCACCAGGTCGGCCAGTTCCATCACGCCCTTCTTGATCGCCTGCAGGTCGTCGCCGGCATTCGGCAGTTGCATCAGCACGAAGCAGTCGGTCATGCCGGCCACCGCGGTTTCGCTCTGGCCGACGCCGACCGTCTCGACGATCACGACGTCGAAACCCGCGGCCTCGCAGACCAGCATCGACTCGCGCGTCTTCTCGGCCACCCCGCCCAGGGTGCCGCTGCTCGGGCTGGGGCGGATGTAGGCCTGTTCGTCGACCGAGAGCCGCTCCATGCGCGTCTTGTCGCCCAGGATGCTGCCGCCGCTGACGCTGGAGCTGGGGTCCACCGCGAGCACCGCGACGCGGTGGCCGAGGCCGGTCAGGTACAGGCCCAGGGCCTCGATGAAGGTGCTCTTGCCCACCCCCGGCACGCCGCTGATGCCCAGGCGCAGCGCACGACCGGCATGCGGCAGCAGCGCATTGAGCAGGGCGTCGGCACGCGCGCGGTGGTCGGCGCGCGTGGATTCCAGCAGCGTGATGGTCTTGGCCACCGCGCGGCGCTGGGCCGGTCCGGGGGGGCCGATCACCGCGTCGCACAGCGCCTGGTTGGCGGCCTGCAGCATCTACGCGTCCGCGATGCTCTTGTTGATCTGCTCGAGCACGTGCTTCGCACTCGCCGGGATCGGCGTGCCCGGCCCGTAGATGCCCTTCACGCCGGCGTCGAGCAAGAAGTCATAGTCCTGCTGCGGGATCACGCCGCCGACGAAGACGACGATGTCGTCGGCGCCCTGCCGGCGCAGTTCAGCGAGGATCGCCGGGACCAGGGTCTTGTGCCCGGCGGCCAGCGTCGACACCCCCACCGCATGCACGTCGTTCTCGATCGCCTGGCGCGCACATTCTTCGGGGGTCTGGAACAGCGGCCCGATGTCGACGTCGAAGCCCAGGTCGGCAAAGGCCGTGGCCACGACCTTGGCGCCGCGGTCATGCCCGTCCTGACCGAGCTTGGCGATCATCACCCGCGGGCGGCGGCCCTGCTGCTCGCCGAAGGCGGCGATCTCGGCCGTGAGCTTGTCCCAGCCCTCGGCGCTGTCGTAGGCGGCGGCGTACACGCCGGTCACCTTCTGGATGTCGGCGCGGTGGCGCCCGTAGACCTGTTCCAGCGCATCGCTGACCTCCCCGACCGTCGCCCGCGCCCGCATCGCGTCGATCGCGAGCGCCAGCATGTTCCCGTCACCCGTGCGCGCCGCCGCGGTCAGCGCGGCCAAGGCGGCCTGCACCCTGGCGGCGTCGCGCCCGGCCTTGACCGTGGCCAGCCGGCCGATCTGCGCGTCGCGCACCTTGACGTTGTCGACCTCCAGGATCTCCAGCGCGTCCTGCTGCTTGAGCCTGTACTTGTTGACGCCGACGATCACGTCGGCGCCGGAATCGATGCGCGCCTGCTTCTCGGCGGCGCTGGCCTCGATCTTCAGTTTGGCCCAGCCGGAATCCACCGCGCGTGTCATGCCGCCCATCGCGTCGACCTCGTCGAGGATGGCCTGCGCCGCATCCGCCATCTCCTGCGTCAGTTTTTCCATCAGGTAGCTGCCGGCCCAGGGGTCGACGACGTTCGTGATGTGCGTCTCCTCCTGGATGATCAACTGCGTATTGCGCGCGATGCGGCTGCTGAACTCGGTGGGCAGGGCAATCGCCTCGTCGAAGCTGTTGGTGTGCAGGCTTTGCGTGCCGCCGAAGACCGCGGCCATGGCCTCGATCGTGGTGCGCACGATGTTGTTGTAGGGGTCCTGCTCGGTCAGGCTCCAGCCGCTGGTCTGGCAATGCGTGCGCAGCATCAGGCTCTTGGGCTTCTTCGCGCCGAAGCCCTTCATGATGCGTGCCCACAGCAGCCGCGCGGCGCGCATCTTGGCAATCTCGAGATAGAAGTTCATCCCGATCGCCCAGAAGAAGCTCAGGCGCCCGGCAAAATCATCCACGTCCAGGCCCTTGGCGGTGGCCGTCTTCACGTACTCCTTGCCGTCGGCCAGGGTGAAGGCCAGTTCCAGGGCCTGGTTCGCACCCGCCTCCTGCATGTGGTAGCCGGAGATGCTGATCGAGTTGAAGCGCGGCATGTGGCTGGCCGTGTACTCGATGATGTCGCCGATGATGCGCATGCTCGGCGCCGGCGGGTAGATGTAGGTGTTGCGGACCATGAACTCCTTGAGGATGTCGTTCTGGATGGTCCCGCTCAACTGCTCGGGCCGCACGCCCTGCTCTTCGGCCGCCACCACGTAGCCGGCGAGCACGGGCAGCACGGCGCCATTCATCGTCATGCTCACGCTGACACGGTCCAGCGGGATGCCGTCGAACAGGATCTTCATGTCCTCGACGCTGTCGATGGCCACACCTGCCTTGCCGACGTCGCCGGTGACGCGCGGGTGGTCGCTGTCGTAGCCGCGGTGGGTGGCCAGGTCGAAGGCCACACTGACGCCCTGCCCGCCGGCGGCCAGGGCCTGACGGTAGAAGGCGTTGCTCTCCTCGGCGGTGGAAAACCCCGCGTACTGGCGGATCGTCCACGGCCGCACCGCGTACATCGTGGCCTGCGGGCCGCGCAGATAGGGCTCGAAGCCGGGCAGGGTGTCGGCGTGCGCCAGGCCCTGCAGGTCGGCGGCGGTGTACAGGGGCTTGACCACCAGGCCCTCGGGGGTGGTCCAGTTCAGCGCCGCCGTGTCGCCGCCGGGCGCGGACCTGGCCGCGGCCTCGGCCCATTGCTGCAGGGTGGCGGTCTTGAAGCTGGGGTCGGCACTCATGGTGGACATCCGTGGGGGCTGCGTGGAGATCGGCGTCGCGGTGCTTGCCGCAGGCGATCAATTATGCATAATTATGAATAACAAGACTACAGGAAGCTGACAAGTCCCGCGCATCGTGGCCGCCGTCGAGACCCCCTCCCCGAGCCCGACGCTGGCCCGCCGCGCCCTGTACCTGGACGTGGCCGATCTGCTGCGCGAACAGATCTTCAGTCGGCGCCTCGAGCCCGGCAGCTGGATCGACGAGATGAAGCTGGTGGCCGAGCTGGGCATCAGCCGCACACCGCTGCGCGAGGCGCTGAAGGTGCTGGCGGTCGAGGGTCTGGTCACGATGAAGGTGCGCCGTGGCGCCTTCGTCGCCGAGATGTCGCGCGACGACGTGGTTCAGGTGTACCACCTGCTCGGCCTGCTGGAAAGTGATGCCGCCGCCACGGTCGCGGCCCGCGCCGACGACGCCGAGCGCGCCGAGCTGCAGACCCTGCACGACCGGCTCGAACGCCAGCTGCGCCAGCGCGACGCCTTCTTCGCCACCAACGAGGCGTTTCACCTGGCCATCCTGCGCATCGCAGGCAACCGCTGGGCCGAACAGATGGTGCGCGACCTGCGCAAGGTGATGAAGCTCAACCGCCACCACTCGCTGTTCAGGCAGGGGCGCATCGAAGAATCCCTGTCCGAACACCGGCTGCTGATGCAGGCCATCGCGGCGCGCGACGCCAGCGCCGCCGCTGCGCAGATGCAGGCGCATTTCCGCAGCGGGCTGGCGGCCGCGGCCTGAGACTGCCGCCCGCTGCGCCGGCCCGGCTGCTGCACCGGCCGGGCCGGCCGGCTGGGCTATCGTGCGGCCCATGGCCCCAACCGACCCGCTGCCTCGCGCACACCGCTGGCGGCTCGGCCTGGCGCACGCCGGCCCGCTGGTGGTGGCCCTGGGCCTGCTCGGCACCGGCCTGGCCCTGTGGGCGGCCTACCGCTGGCTGGACCCGACACCGGACAAGCACATCGTCATCGCCACCGGCCCGGAACAGGGGGCCTATGCCGAATTCGCGACGCGCTACCTGCCCCTGCTCCAGGCGCATGGCCTGACCGTGGAGCTGCGCGCGACCCAGGGCTCGGCGCAGAACCTGGATCTGCTGCACGACGACAGCTCCGGCGTGCAGGCGGCCTTCGTGCAGAGCGGCGTCGCGGCGCGGCCGGCGGACGGCGACGCGCGCCTGATGTCGCTCGGCCGCGTCGCCTACGAGCCGGTGTGGCTGTTCTACCGGCAGGAGCGCGCGGCCGGCCCGGGCGGCGCGCGCGCATCGACGGCACCGCGGCGCCTCATCGACCTGGCCGGCTGGCGCATCAACACCGGGCCGGCCGGCGGCGGAGGCGGCCCGCTCTTGCTGCAGCTGGCCGAAGCCGGCGGTCTGGCGGCCGACCGTCTGACCCTGGACAGCAGCGCCAGCGTGCAGGGGGTGGTGGCCCTGGTGCAGGGGCGCATCGACGCGCTGGTGATGGTGGCCGCCGCCGACGCACCCCTGGTGCAGTACCTGCTGCAGACGCCCGGGGTGGCCCTGCTGCCCTTCGTGCAGGCCGAGGCCTATGCGCGGCGTTTCCCCTTCCTGCGCGCGGTGAGCCTGCCGCGCGGGCTGGTCGACCTGGCGCACGACCGGCCGCCGCAGGACCTGCCCCTGGTGGCGGCACCGACCTCCCTGGTGGTGCGCGCCGACCTGCACCCGGCCCTGGTGCAGCTGCTGCTGCAGGCGGCGCGCCAGGTGCACGGCGAAGCCGGCTGGTTCCATGCCGCCGGCGAACTGCCCAGCCCGCTCGCTGCCGAGCTGCCGCTGGCGCCCGAGGCCGAGCGCTTCTACCGCGACGGCCGGCCCTGGCTGCAGCGCTACCTGCCGTTCTGGCTGGCCAACTTCATCGACCGCATGTGGATCGTGCTGCTGCCCCTGCTGGCCGCGCTGCTGCCCCTGTCACGTGTGCTGCCGCCCCTGGTGGACCTGCGCCTGCGCTCGAGGGTGTTCCGCTGGTACGCACATCTGCGCGCGGTGGAGCAGGCGCTCGAGGCGCCCGACGCCGACCTGCCCGGGCTGCACCAGCAGCTCGAGCGCATCGAGCGCCAGGTCGAGCACATCGGCCTGCCGCTGTCCTACACCCACGAGCTGTACCAGCTGCGCGCGCATATCCACCTGGTGCGCAAACGCCTGCGCGCGCTGGCCACGCCCGACGACGCCCCCGAGCCGGCAGCCTGAGCCGCCAGACTCGCCAGTCGCCGCTCAGGCGGGCACGAGCGGGATCCGGCGCGCGCGCAGCTGTCCGCAGCCGGCGTCCACGTCCTGCCCCGCCGACTGGCGCATGCGCGTCAGCACGCCGGCCCGGTTCAGGCGCCGGCAGATGGCCTCGATGCGCGCCGGCTCGGGGCGCCGATAGTCCATGCCCTCGACCGCGTTGTAGGGGATCATGTTCAGGATCGCCGGCTGGCCGCGCAGCAGCGGCTCCAGCGCGTCGAGCTCGTCGTCACCGTCATTGACCCCGGCGAGCAGGGTCCACTGCAGTTGCAGCGGATAGCCGGTGGCACGCGCATAGGCCAGGGCCTGCGCCAGCAGTTCGGCCGGCGCCCAGCGCGGCGCCCGCGGCAGCAGCGCGGCGCGGCGGTCGGCGTCCAGCGAATGCAGCGACAAGGCCAGGGCCGGCTTCACGCGGCCCGCCGGCAGGCGCTCGAAGACACGTGCATCACCGACCGTGGAAAACACCAGCTGCTTGTGCGCCAGATTGCCCTCGGTGCCGAGCAGCTCGATGGCGTCGAGCACGTTGTCCAGGTTGTGCGCCGGCTCGCCCATGCCCATGAAGACCACCTTGCGCACCGGCTGCAGGCTGCGCGCCAGCGCCACCTGGGCGACGATCTCGGCGCTGCCGAGCTGGCGCAGCAGGCCGCTGCGGCCGGTCATGCAGAAGGTGCAGCCGACCGCACAACCGAGCTGGGTGGACACGCACACGCCACCGCGCGGCAGCAGCACGGTCTCCACGCTCTGGCCGTCGGCCAGGTCGACGAGCAGGCGCGACGACCCGTCGGCGCCCGGATGGTGTTCGCGCAACCGGGCCAGGCCGGCGAGTTCGGCCTCCAGCGCCGGCAGCGCGGCACGCAGGGTCCTGGGCAGGAAGTCGGCGATCGCGCGCCGCCCCGCCGTCTGCGCGCGCGCCTGCACCCAGTGGCGCAATACACGACGGCGGTGCCCGGGCCCCGCGCCCAGGGCCAGCAGACGGTGTTCAAGCTCGGCGATGCGCATGCGCGCGATTGTCGCCGCGTCGCTCAGCGCATCGCGAGCATCGCGTCGATGAGCGCCGACAGCTTGTCGAAGCTGTCCTCCTTGTTCAACAGCTTCACGTCACCCAGCGCGACGGCGCCGCGGTGCAGATCCTCCGACAGATAGCCCGAGGTCAGGATCACCGGCAGGCCCGGATGCAGGCGCCTCACTTCGCCGGCCAGGGCCAGGCCGGTCATGCCCGGCATGTTGTGGTCGGTGACCAGCAGTTCGACCTCGTCGGGCGCCGCCGCCAGCATGCTCAGCGCCGCCTGCGCACCCGGACAGCTGCGCACCTCGAACCCGTCGCGGCGGAGCACGGCGTCCAGCGTCATGCGCATCAGCTCGTCGTCGTCGACCACCAGCACACGCCGCCCGGCGCCGTTCACCCGCAGGGCCCCGGCATGCACCGGCGGCGCCACCGGCGTCGGCGACAGGTCCACCCGCGGCAGGAAGATGTCGAAACGGGTGCCGCGGCCCGGCGTGCTGCGGATCGCGACCTGGCCCCGGTGTTCGGCAACGATGCCATGCACCACCGACAGCCCGAGGCCGGTGCCGCCGCTGTGCCCGCGGGTGGTGAAGAAGGGTTCGAACAGGCGCTGGATGACGGCCTCCTCCATGCCGGTCCCGTCGTCCTGCACCGACAGCTGCGCCCGCGACTCGCCGACCCAGTCGGCGAAGCCGGGTTGCAGCCCTGGCGGTGCGGCGCCGCCGGCCACGCCGACACTGATGTCGATGCGGCCGCTGCCGTCCTTCAGGGCCTGCCAGGCATTGGTGCACAGGTTCATCAGCACCTGCTCGATCTGCGACGCGTCGCCGACCACGGTGAGCGGCTCGCTGTCGTCGCCGGCAATCTGCAGATCGACGCTGGACGGCAGGGTGCCGCGCAGCAGGGCCAGGCAGTCGCGCGCCAGCGCGCGCAGATCGACACGCTCGAGCTTTTGCGGCTGGCGCCGGCTGAAGGCCATGATCTGGCGCACCAGTTCGCGCGCGCGGCGCCCGGCGCGGTCGATCTGTGCCAGCCGCGGCGCCACCGGATGCGCCGGGTCGATCTCCTCGCGGGCCAGGCCGGTGTTGCCGAGGATGGCGCCGAGCACGTTGTTGAAGTCGTGCGCGATGCCGCCGGCCAGGGTGCCGATGGCCTCCATCTTCTGCGCCGCGCGCAGCCGATGTTCGAGCTCGCGCCGTTCAGCCTCGGCGTGCATGCGGTCGCTGATCTCGCGAAAAACGATCACCGCTCCCATCACCCGGCCGGCGGCATCGACGATCGGCCCGGCCGCGTCGTCGACCGGCACGCGCAGGCCCGCGCTCGGCTCGAGCCAGGAATCCTTCTCCAGGCCGACCACCTGGCGCTCGGCCAGGGCGCGGCGCACCGGGTGCCTGGCCAGCGGGTCGCCGCCGTCGTGCTGCAGCGGCATCACCTGCTCGATCCCGCGCCCGCCCGCCTCGGCGGCCAGGCAGGCGCACAGGCGCTCGGCCACCGGATTCATGAACACCACGCGGCCGTGCAGGTCGGTGGCGATCACCGCGTCGCCGATGCTGCGCAGCACCACCTGCAGCCATTCGCTCTGTTCCTGCAGCGCGGCCTCGGCGCTGCGCCGGCGCGCCACTTCGCGCGACAGCGCATCGACGCGCCGGCCCAGGGCCAGGAAACGTCCGCTCGCGGCAGCGCCCGGCAACAGACGCAGCAGGATGCCGGCGCAGCCGCCCTCGCCGGCGGCGACATGGCTCACTTCGAGGCGGCAGTCCTCGATGCTGTCGTCGCCCAGGCGCCAGCGCAGACGCGCCGGACTGAAACCGCTGGCCCGCCAACCCAGGCGCAGCAGGGCCTGGACATCGCCGTCGTCGGCCTCGAGCAGGGAGTGCAGCGTCGCCGCGTGCAAGCTGGCGAGGTCGCGGCGCAGCCAGGCCGCCGCGGCGCGGTTGGCATGCAGCAGGCGCCCGTCCGGCTGCAGCCAGAGCATCGGCTCGGGCAAGGCGTCGAGCAGCGCGTGCGCGGAAGCCGCCATCAGCCGCGAAAGTACTCGCGCCCGTCGGCAGCGTCATATTCGGCCGAAGGCCGCAGATGCAGCACGACTTCGCAACGCGGGGCCCCCTGGGCGATCGTGGCCTGCAGTTCGACCTTGGCCTGGCCGAGGTTCTCGGCGGCGATGACGCCGAACACGTTGGACGTCATCATGCACATCGAGGGCCGGCCCACGACCTTGTCGCCGAAGGGGCAGGCCTTGTTGCTCAGCACGATGCGTTCGTCGTCCTGTGCGACGATGCTGAAGTCGCCCTGGATGCGGCGCTTCAGGTCCACCAGCACCTCGGCAACCTGCGGCCGATCCAGCACTTCACACCCGAGGGCCAGACGGTATTCCTGATTGATCTGGTCGCCGATGCGCTGGCCGACGACACTGATGAATCCCGACGCCTCCTGCAGGCCGACCACATCCTGCAGGGCGCCGGACAACTCGCGGATCAGGCTGCGCAGGAACAGATCGCGGTCCAGCATGACTTCTGATAGATGAGGTGTCTTTTCGATCATAAATGATCTTCGAAGATGGGCTGGCACAGGCAGTTTAATGCGTCCCGTCCCTATCTGTCGTTCGAATCCACACCCCATGCACGACCTGCACCCGATCCGCCCGCTCGGCCGAAGTGGCCTGAAAACACCCGCCCTCTGGCTGGGCACGATGATGTTCGGCGACCGCACCGGCGCCGCCGAGGCGGCGCGCATCGTCGAGCACGCGCGCGAACATGGCCTGTTCGCCATCGACACCGCAGACAACTACGCCGCCGGCGCCAGCGAACGCCTGCTCGGTGGGCTGATCCGTGCCGACCGCGAGGCCTGGGTGCTGGCCACCAAGTTCGCCAACCCGGGCAGCGAGCGCTGCAACGACCGCGGCCTGTCGCGGCGCTGGATGACGATGGCGGTGGACCGCAGCCTGCAGCGCCTGGGCACCGACTGGATCGACCTCTACTGGATGCACCGCGACGACGAAAGCACGCCGCCCGAGGAGACCCTGGCGTCGATGGCGCGCCTGATCGAGGCCGGCAAGGTGCGCTACTACGGCGTGTCGAACTTTCGCGCCTGGCGCCTGGCGCACCTCGTCGAGACCGCACAGCGCATGGGCGTGCCGCCGCCGATCGCCTGCCAGCCGCCGTACAGTGCGATGACACGCGGCATCGAGGACGAACTCCTGCCCTGCTGCGCCCATTACGGTGTCGGCGTGGTGAGCTACAGCCCGCTGGCGCGCGGGGTGCTCACCGGCAAGTACACGCTCGGCCAGACGCCGCCGCCGGACAGCCGCGCGGCACGCCACGACCGGCGCCTGATGCAGACCGAATGGCGGCCGGAGTCGCTGGCGCTGGCGCAGCGCTTCGTCGAGCACGCCCGCTCGCGCGGCCTGACGCCGGTGCAGTTGGCGGTGGCCTGGGTGCTGAACAACCGCCTGGTGAATGGCGTCATCGCCGGCCCGCGCACGCTGGCCCAGTGGCAGGACTACGTGGCCGCGCTCGCGGTGCATGTGGATGCCGAGGACGAAACTTTCGTCGACGCCCTGGTGCGCCCGGGCCATGCCTCCACGCATGGCTACACCGACCCGCAGTACCCGGTCACCGGGCGCCAGCCGCGCAGCTGAGGCTCTGGCCGAGCCCCGGGGACACGCCTCAGCGCAGGGTCAGACCGGGTGCGCCGGCCACCACCTCGCCGATTTCGGCGGCGGTCGCGAAACCGTGACGATGGAAGATGTCCAGCACCGCGCCGACGCTTGCGGCGTCGCAGGACACGAGCAGGCCGCCGCTGGTCTGCGGGTCGCTGAGCAGCGCCTGGTCCTCGGCCGCGAAGCCGCCCGGCAGGGTGATGTCCTGGCCGTAACCGGCCCAGTTGCGGCCCGAGGCGCCGGTCACGAAGCCTTGCGACACCAGCGCACGCACGCCGGGCAGCAGGGGCACCTTCGCCCAGTCGATCACGGCCTGCGCCCGGGCGCCGCGCGCCAGCTCGAGCACATGGCCGGCGAGGCCGAAGCCGGTGACGTCGGTCAGCGCATGCACACCGTCCAGCGCCGCCAGATCCGGCCCCGGGGTGTTCAGCCGGGTGGTGCAGGCGATCATCTGCTCGTAGCCCTCGGGGCCGAGTTGCTCCTTCTTCAGCGCCGCGCTGAGCACGCCCACACCCAGCGGCTTGCCCAGGATCAGGCGGTCGCCGGCACGTGCGCCGGCGTTCTTCTTGACCCGCTTCGGGTGCACCAGGCCAAGCGCCACCAGACCGTAGATGGCCTCCACCGAGTCGATGGTGTGGCCGCCGGCGATCGGGATGCCCGCCGCCCGGCAGACCGCGTTGCCACCCTCCAGGATGCGGCCGATGGTGGTCGTGGACAGCACATTGATCGGCATGCCGACCAGGGCCAGGGCCAGGATCGGCGTGCCGCCCATCGCGTAGACATCGCTGATCGCGTTCGTCGCGGCGATGCGTCCGAAGTCGAAGGGGTCGTCGACGATGGGCATGAAGAAGTCGGTGGTCGCGATCAGCGCCTGCTCGTCGTTGAGCTGGTAGACGGCGGCGTCGT
>CAZWUR010000101.1:0-11870 GCA_964637205.1 uncultured Rubrivivax sp. | reverse complement strand
CTCGCTGCCCCCCGAGGGGGCCTTCGCCGTCCTTGGGGCGGCCCGGCGGACGGCGATGTTGCCCCCGAGCTCGCCATGCTCGCTGCCCCCCGAGGACGTCACCCCAAGGACGGCGGGTACACCTCGATGAGATTTGCCGTCTACCAGGTTTCACGCAAGGGTGGCCGCGAAAAGAACGAAGACCGCATGGGCTATTGCTACACGCGCGATTCGGGCCTGTTCGCCCTAGCCGACGGCATGGGCGGGCACCCGGAAGGCGAGGTCGCCAGCCAGCTCGCGCTGCAGACCCTGGCCGCGCGGTTCCAGAAGGAGGCGCGGCCGCAGATCGCCGACCCGCTGCGTTTCCTGCAGGAATCCATCACCGCCGGCCACCATCAATTGCTGCGCTACGCCACCGAGCGTTCGCTGATGGATACACCGCGCACCACGGTCGTGGCCTGCCTGCTGCAGGGCAAGACCGCCTACTGGGCGCATTGCGGCGATTCGCGCCTGTACCTGGTGCGCGGCGACAAGCTGATCGCGCGCACCCGCGACCATTCCTACACCGAACTGCAGGAGACGCTGTCGCAGGTGGTGCCGATGGCCGAGCGCTTCAACCGCAACGTGCTCTTCACCTGCCTGGGCAGCCCGGGCAAGCCGGTGGTCGACACCGCCGGCCCGCTGCTGATGCAACCCGGTGACCGCGTGCTGCTG
Organism: uncultured Rubrivivax sp.; assembly: GCA_964637205.1. Classification (GTDB taxonomy): domain Bacteria; phylum Pseudomonadota; class Gammaproteobacteria; order Burkholderiales; family Burkholderiaceae_C; genus Rubrivivax. Next base: position 11,177 of record CAZWUR010000101.1, on the reverse strand, counting down.
TGCTCCGACGGCCTGTGGGGCAGTGTCGACGACAGCACGATCTCCAATCTGCTGGCCACGCGCCCGATCTCCGATGCGGTGCCCGAGCTGGTGGAACTGGCCCTGCGCACGGCCGGCGCCAAGAGCGACAACGTCACCGTGCTGGCGGTGGAATGGGAGTCGGCCGAGGACACCGAGGCCGTGCCCCAGGTCTCGACCCAGGCGCTGGGCGATGAGGTGTTTGCCTCGACCATCCAGGCCAGTCTGGGCGACACCACCGACGACCTCGACGAGGCCGAGATCGAACGTTCGATCCGCGAGATCAACGAAGCCATCCAGCGCTCTTCACACAAGCGCAAGTAAGGAATCCCGATGACCGAGAGAACCGCGGGCCGCGCCGTCGATGCGCTGCGCCCGGTGCAGATCCTGCGCCGCTACACGATGCATGCCGAGGGGTCGGTGCTGATCGCCTTCGGCAACACCCGGGTGCTGTGCACCGCCTCGGTGGACGAGCGGGTGCCGCCGCACAAGCGCGGCAGCGGCGAGGGCTGGGTCACCGCCGAGTACGGCATGCTGCCGCGCAGCACGCACACGCGCAGCGACCGCGAGGCCGCCCGCGGCAAGCAGAGCGGTCGCACGCAGGAGATCCAGCGCCTGATCGGGCGCTCGCTGCGTGCGGTGTTCGACCTCGCTGCGCTCGGCGAACGCACGATCCATCTGGACTGCGACGTGCTGCAGGCCGACGGCGGCACGCGCACCGCGGCGATCACCGGCGCCTGGGTCGCCGCTTCGGACGCGGTGCAGTGGCTGCTCGACCAGGGCCGCATCCCGGCCAGCCCGATCCGCGACGCGGTGGCGGCGGTCTCGGTGGGCATTGTGCAGGGCCGGCCGATGCTGGACCTCGAATATGTCGAAGACGCCGGCTGCGACACGGACATGAACGTCGTGATGACGGGCAGCGGCGGTTTCGTCGAGGTCCAGGGCACGGCCGAAGGCCTGCCCTTCATGCGTGCCGAGATGGACGCTCTGCTCGGCCTGGCCGACCAGGGCATCCGCGAACTGGTGACGGCGCAGCGCGCCGCACTGGCCGGCTGAAGACGGTGCGACTGGTCCTGGCGTCCAACAATGCCAAGAAGCTCGGCGAGTTGCAGACCCTGCTGCACGGCCTGCCGCTGCAACTGCTGGCCCAGGGCGCGCTGGGCATCAGCGAAGCCGAGGAGCCGCACGCCAGCTTCGTCGAGAACGCGCTGGCCAAGGCGCGCCACGCGGCGCGCGCCGCCGGCGGCGCCGCGATCGCCGACGACTCCGGCCTGTGTGTCAGCGCGCTCGGCGGTGCGCCGGGCGTGATTTCGGCGCAGGCCGCGGGCCCGGTGGCCGACCAGGGTGAGCGCGAGGCCACCCGCCGGGCACAGGACGCGGCCAACAACCGCTGGCTGCTGGCACAACTGGCGGGCGCGGGTGAGCGCCGGGCGCGTTTCGTCAGCACCCTGGTCGCGCTGCGCCATGCCGACGACCCCGAGCCGCTGATCGCCTTCGGCCGCTGGGAGGGCGAGATCCTGGCCGCGCCGCGCGGCGCGGCCGGCTTCGGCTACGACCCGCTGATGTTCATCCCCGCACTCGGCGCCACGGTGGCCGAACTGCCGGCGTCGGTGAAGAACGCGCACAGCCACCGTGCGCTGGCCGCGGCGCAGATGTGCACCCTGATGCAGACGGCCTGGGGCCTGGGGCCTGTGAGCCTGAGGTGAGCGCCGAGCATTACCTGCGCCCGGGCACCCTGCAGCTCGGCGCGTTGCCGCCGCTGTCGGTCTATGTGCACCTGCCCTGGTGTCTGCACAAATGCCCGTACTGCGACTTCAATTCACATGCGTCCAAGGGTGACCTGCCCGAAGCGCGCTACCTCGATGCCCTGCGCGCCGACCTCGAAGCCGCGCTGCCCCTGGTCTGGGGCCGGCCGGTGCACAGCGTCTTCATCGGCGGCGGCACGCCCAGCCTGTTCAGCCCCGAGGGCATCGACCGCCTGCTCGCCGACCTGCGTGCCCACCTGCCGCTAACGCCGGGCCTGGAGGTCACGCTCGAGGCCAACCCGGGGACCTTCGAGCGCGAACGTTTCCGCGCCTTCCGCGCCGCCGGCGTGACGCGGCTGTCGGTCGGCGTGCAGAGTTTCGACGACGAGGCCCTGCGCCGCATCGGCCGCGTGCACGACGCGGCCCAGGCACGCGCCGCGGTCGAGGAAGCCGCCGAAGCCTTCGAGACCTTCAACCTCGACCTGATGTACGCCCTGCCCGGACAGGACCTGGCGGCCCTGGGCCGCGACCTGGACGCGGCGCTGGCCTTTGCGCCGCCGCATCTGTCCGTCTACCACCTGACGCTGGAGCCGAACACCCAGTTTGCGCGCCGGCCGCCGGTGCTGCCCGACGACGACACCGCCAGCACGATGCTCGATGCGATCGTCGAGCGCACCGGCGGCGCCGGTCTGCAGCGCTACGAGGTCTCGGCTTTCGCGCGACCCGGCCACCGCTGCGCGCACAACCTGAACTACTGGCAGTTCGGCGACTATCTGGGTCTGGGCGCCGGCGCGCACGGCAAGCTGAGTTTTCCGCACCGCGTCGTGCGCCAGGTGAAGTGGCGCGAGCCGGCGCGCTACATGGCCCAGGCGCTGGCCGGGCGCGCCGCGTCGAACGAGGACGAGGTCGCGCGCAGCGCGTTGCCCTTCGAGTTCATGCTCAATGCCCTGCGCCTGCGCGAAGGTTTTGCGCTGCAGCAGTTCCGCGAGCGCACCGGCCTGCCGCTGTCGGCGATCGAGCCGGCACTGGCCGAGGCCGAACGGCGCGGTCTGCTGGCGCTGGACCTCGACCACGCGACGCCGACGGCGCGCGGCTTCGATTTCCTGTCCGACCTGCAGCAGCTGTTTCTGTAGCGGCCGATCAGACGCGGCTGGTGTGCAGGCCCGCGGTGCTGCGCAGGCGCTCGATCAAGGCCGGCGCGATGCGCGCCAACGGCAGCACCTCGTGCGCCGCGCCATGCGCGATGGCCTCGCGCGGCATGCCGAAGACCACGCAGCTGGCCTCGTCCTGGCAGAGGTTCCAGCTGCCGGCGTCGCGCATCGCCTTCATCGCGCGTGCCCCGTCGCCACCCATGCCGGTGAGCATCACGCCCAGCGCATTCGGGCCGACGACCCGCGCGGCCGAATCGAACAGCACCTCCACCGACGGCTTGTGGCGATTCACCGGCTCACCGTCGCGCACACGCGCGATGTAGTTGGCTCCTGACCGTTCGACCGACAGGTGCAGGCCGCCGGGCGCGATGTAGGCGTGGCCGGGGATGACGCGCTCGCCGTCCGTCGCTTCCTTGACGCGGATGCGGCACAGGCCGTCCAGGCGTGCGGCGTAGCTCCTCGTGAAGCCGGGCGGCATGTGCTGGGTGATCATGAGCGCCGGAAAATCGGCCGGCAGGTTGACCAGCAGCTCGCGCGTGGCTTCGGTGCCGCCGGTGGACGCGCCGAGGAAGAGTATCTTTTCGGTCGACAGCCGACCCATTGCGGCGGGCGCTGGCCTTGTGAGCGCGGCACCCGGTGCCGGCCCGGCGGTGCTGCCCAGGCGCCGCACGCGCGCCTTGGATGCGGTGCGGATCTTGTCGGTGATGTCGTCGCCGAGCTGGCGCAGGCCGTCGGCGACACCGATCCTCGGCTTGGCGACAAAGTCCACCGCGCCCAGCTCCAGCGCCTTCAGCGTCACGTCGGCCCCGCGCTCGGTGAGGGTCGAGACCATCAGCACCGGCATCGGCCGCAGGCGCATCAGGCGCGCCAGGAAGTCGATGCCGTCCATGCGCGGCATCTCGACGTCCAGGGTGATCACGTCCGGATTCAGGTTGCGGATCATCTCGCGCGCGACCAGTGGGTCGCTCGCCGCGCCGACACATTGCATGTCCGGCTGGCGGTTGATGATCTCGGCCAGCAATCCGCGCACCAGGGCCGAGTCGTCGACGACGATGACGCGGGTCTTGGTCATGGTTCGTCTCCTCAGAACAGGTCGATCGAACCCGCCGACGACGCCGCCGGCAAGGGCCTGGCGGCGGCGGCGCGCTCCTGCGCGAGCAGGGCGTCGGTGTTCGCCGCAGCCAGGCGCTTGACCATCGCCTTGCCGCTGTGCGGCAGGAAACACACCTTGCGCGGGTAGACGTCCAGCACGTCCTTGGACACGACCGTGATGCGCTCGGTGGCCAGGTAGTCGAGCACGAAACTCGTATTGCGCTCGCCCACATTGATGCTGTTCATGCCGGCGATCACCGCGCCGCCGCCGAAGACCTTGGCCTCCATCGTCGCGCGCGTGGCGCCGCGCTTGATCAGCTGATTGATCAGCAGCTCCATCGCATAGCTGCCGTAGCGGCCGGCGTCGGCAGCGCCGCCGATGCCATCGGGCAGCATGAAGTGGTTCATGCCGCCGATGCGCTGCTGGCTGTCCCACAGGCAGGCGGCGATGCACGAGCCCAGGGTGGTCATGATGAGCAGGTCTTCGTCGTGCACGAAGTATTCCCCGGGCAGGACCTTGACCGCCTCGTTCCTGAAGTGGGCGTCGTAAAAGAAGAACGAGGCCTCGCCCGGCTGGCGCGATGCCGCCCTCAGGCGCTGCAGGCGCGGTGACGTGCCCAGCGCGGGGTAGGGCGCCTGGGTTGACTGAGGCTGTCTCATGGGTGGATGTCGGCGCGTGTCGGGTCGGACTTGAATCGGGGCATCGCCGCAGCGCGCGGGTTCACGCCGGCTCAGACACGCTCGTAGATGGTCTTGCCGCGCAGCCGGAAAAGGTCGCGCGCGTCGGTGAAGTTCTCGGAGTGCCCGACATAGAGCAAGCCGCCCGGCTTGAGCACGCCGTGCATGCGCTCGAGCACCTTGCGCTGGGTGGGGTTGTCGAAGTAGATCATCACGTTGCGGCAGAAGATCAGGTCGAAGGCTTCGCCCAGGCCGCTCCAGCTCGTGTTCATCAGGTTGAAGGGGCGGAACTCCAGCAGCCGCGCCAGTTCGGGGCGCACGCGGATGAAGCCGGCGTTGGCGCCGGTGCCGCGCATGAAGTGGCGGCGCAGCCGCTCCGGGGCCAGGCCGCGGCTGTCGGCCGCGTAGACGCCGCGGCGCGCCGTGTCGAGCACCCGGGTGTCGACGTCGCTGGCCACGATCCGCAACTGCGGATGGGCGCCCAGCGCCTCCACCGCCGTCATCGCCAGCGAGTAGGGCTCTTCGCCGGTGGACGCGGCATTGCACCACAGGCGCAGCGGCTTGCCGCTGCGCTCCCGCAGGTCCTGCGCCAGGGCATGGAAGTGGTGCTCCTCGCGGAAGAAGGCGGTCAGGTTGGTGGTCAGGCAGTTGACGAATTCCTGCCATTCCGCGTCGGCCTGCGCACCCTGGGCACGCTCGAGCCATTGCAGGTACTCGGCGAAACTGCGGTGGCCGGTCTCGCGCAGGCGGCGCGACAGCCGGCTGTAGACCATGGCCTGCTTGCCCGCGTGCAGGCTGATGCCGGCGCGCTGGTAGATCAGCTGGCGCACACGCTCGAAGTCGGCACCTGCGAAGCTGAACTCGGCGTCGACGGACGGGGCGGGGGCGGACAGGTCGGTCATGATGGGCCGGGAGCGGGCCGGTGGCTGGCCAGTCCGGGTTGTCGGCCTTTTTGCCCAGGCCTTGAGAAGGGCCGTGTTCTGGCGCCATTTCCGGGTCTTGCGGCGATGGCGCACTGCTAGACTCGATGCGAATCCGGCAAACCCCTGCGCACTTGGATCGCCCGAACCTCAACCCTGGCCTGCGGCTGGACAACGCGCTGAAGCTGCTCCAGCAGGCCGGTGTCGCGGAGCCGTCGGCATCGAAGGGAAGTTCCGACTACCTGCAGGGCCTGATCGACGCACTCGTCGACCTGTCGAGCCGCGATCCGCTGACCGGGCTGGCCAACCGGCGCAGCTTCGAACTCGCCCTGGCGCGCGAAGTCGACCGCGTGGCGCGCAGCGGCGAGCCGGCACTGCTGCTGGTGCTGGACATCGACCATTTCAAGCGCGTCAACGACACCTGGGGGCATGGCGCCGGCGACGGGGTCATCAAGGGCGTCGCCCGGGCCCTGCTCGAATGTGTCCGGCCGATGGATCTGGTGGCGCGCACCGGGGGCGAGGAATACGCGATCGTGCTGCCCAACTGCGCGCCGGCCTTCGGCGAGGCGGTCGCCGAGCGCATCCGCCGGCGTGTCGAGGGCATGTCGATCGTGGTGGCGCCGAACGAGCAGGTCCGGGTCAGCGTCAGCGTCGGCGGGGCCTTTGCGCCGCAATGGGTGCGCTCCAGCGCACATCTCTGGCTCGAACGTGCCGACCAGCAGCTCTACCGCGCCAAGGGCCACGGGCGCAACATCGTCTGTCTCGAACCGACGGCCGTTTCCCTGGTCAGCAGCGAGGAGCGGCGCATGCTCTTCGAGACCTCCCAGTTCCTGGATTTCGAATGACCGAGCGCAGTTCTCGCATCACCGCCGTGACCAGCGGCAAGGGCGGGGTCGGCAAGACCTTCATCGCCGCCAACCTGGCCGCGGCCCTGGCGCGCCAGGGGCAGCGTGTCCTGGTGCTCGATGCCGACCTCGGCCTGGCCAACCTGGACGTGGTGCTGAACCTGTTCCCGAAAATCACGCTGCACGACGTCTTCAGCGGCAAGGCGCAGCTCGACGAGGCCGTGCTGCCTGCCCCGGGCGGCTTCTCGGTGCTGCTGGCCGGCTCGGGCATGGTCGAGTACTCGCGCATGACGCCCGAGGTGCGCGAGCAGCTGCAAAAGGTGATCACGGATATCGCGCCGCGTTTCGACCAGGTGCTGCTCGACACCGGCGCCGGAATCTCCGACGTCGTGCTGTACACGGTGTCGCTGGCCGACGACGTGCTGGTGGTGGCCACGCCCGAGCCCACCTCGCTCACCGACGCCTACGCCACGATCAAGGTCCTGGCCAATACCCAGGGCCGGCGCGAGGTCCGGCTGGTGGTCAATCAGGCTCGCCGGCCCGGTGACGGCCGCACCGTGCGCCAGCAGCTGCAGCAGGTGATCGACCGCTACGTGAGCCCGGCGCTGGATGCCCCGGTGCAGCTGGAACTGCTGGGCGAGGTACTGTCCGACCCGGCCGTGCGCGAGTCGGTGCTCAAGCGCCGGCTCCTGCTCGAGCACCTGCCGGGCACGTCGGCGGCGATGGGGATCGTGAACATCGCCACGCGCATGCTGGCCGGACGCTGATCACGCCCTGCGCATCGCTCGGCGGCGAGCCTGCGGTGAGCGCTCTCGACCCGGCGCTGGCCAAGCGGCTGGCGCAGGCCGGCACCGCCGAGGGATGCGCAACCGGCCCGGCTGGCGCAGGCCTGGTGCCGCTTCAGCCCCGCCGGTCGAGCAGCACGATCAGCGCACCGGCGCCGCCTTCGTGCCCGCTGGCCTGGGTGAAGGCCAGCACTTCGCCGCACTGGGCGAGCCAGCGCTGCACCTTGGCCTTGAGCACCGGCTGGCGCCCCGGCGAGCCATGGCCCTTGCCGTGCACGACGCGCAGGCAGCGCCGGCCCTGCTGGTGGCTCTGGCGAACGAAGCCGGCGAGTGCGTCGCGCGCCTGTTCGCGCGTCAGGCCATGCAGGTCGATCTGGTCCTGGATGCTCCACTGGCCGCGGCGCAGGCGCGCCACCACGTCGGCCGCAACGCCGGGGCGGCGAAAGCTCAGGCCGTCGTCGGTGAGCAGCAGCGACTCGACGTCCACTTCGTCGGACAGCGCCTGGCGCAGCGCCTCGCGTTCATCGGCTTCACGCTGCAACGGTTCGGGCGCCGGACGCGGGCGGGCCAGCTCGGCCTGCCCGCGGTCGGGCAGGGTGTGCACCGGCCCCACGGCGCGGGCAAAGGCCTCGCGGCGAGCCGTCTCGGCGGCGAACGCGGCGGCCAGGCGCGCCCGCTCACGCTCGGCGGCGGCCAGCGCGTCGGCCTGCCGGCGGCGCAAGGCGTCGCGCAGTGCGCCCAGGGCCGCGAACGAGTCGGCCTTCACAGCAGACCGCGCTCGGCCAGCGACACCACCTGGCCCTGGCCGACGATCAGATGGTCGAGCACACGCACGTCCACCAGGGCCAGCGCACTCTTCAGCGTCGCCGTCAGGTACTCGTCGGCGCGCGAGGGCTCGGCCACGCCCGAGGGGTGGTTGTGCGCGAGGATCACCGCCGCGGCGTTGAGCGCCAGGGCGGCCTTGACCACCTCGCGCGGGTAGACGCTGGTCTGCGTCAACGTGCCCTGAAACAGCTCGCGCAGCCGGATCAGCCGGTGCTGGCCGTCCAGGAAGAGCACGGCAAAGACCTCCTGCGGCCGCCCTGCCAGTTGCAGGGCCAGATAGTCCTTGACCTTCTGCGGCGCGTCGAACACCGGCGTCTGTGCCATCTGCTGGGCCAGGGCGCGGCGCGCGATCTCGGCCACCGCGGCCAGCTCGCTCACCTTGGCCGGCCCCAGACCCTTGATGGCGTCGAGTGCGGCCGGGTCATGGTGCAGCAGGCCGCCGAAGCCGCCGCAGGCTTGCAGCACGTCCTGTGCCAGGGCGAACACGTCGCGCCCCTTGAGCCCGGTGCGCAGCAGCAGGGCCAGCAGTTCGGTGTCGGCCAGCGCGCCGGCGCCGCGCGCGAGCAGCTTCTCGCGCGGGCGCTGGTCGGCGGGCAGTTGTTTGGGTCCCATCGTGGCGGCAGGGTCGGCGTCCGGGAGGGGTTTCGTAGAATGTCGGTCCAGTCTAGCCGCGCGGCGCGGCCGGCCGAAAACCACAGCCCCATCCCCTTGTGAACACCGTGCAGACCGGGTCCTTCCTGACCCTGCATTACCGCCTCAGCGGGCCCGACGGCGCCGACGTGGTCTCCACCTTCGGCGACAAGCCGGCCACCTTGTCACTCGGCACCGGCCAGCTCGCGCCGGCCATCGAGGCCCTGCTGATCGGCCTGCCTGACGGTGCGCATCGACATTTCGAACTGCCTGCGGGTGCCGCCTTTGGCCAGCGCAATCCCGACATGCTGCAGCGCGTGAAGCTCGCCCTGCTGCGCGAGTTCGGCGAGCCCGACGCCGAATATGCGGTCGGCGACGTGGTGCAGTTTCCGACCCCGGACGGGCAGGGTGCCTACGCCGGTGTCGTGCGCGAGCTGGGTGCCGACTGGCTGCTCTTCGACTTCAACCACCCGCTCGCCGGCCAGCCCGTGCGCTTCGAGGTGCAACTGCTGGGGGTACTGTGAGCGACGTGACCGACAAGATGGCGATCGAAGAGGTGCTGCTCGCCGAGCCGCGCGGTTTCTGTGCCGGCGTCGACCGCGCGATCGAGATCGTCGAACGCGCGCTGAAGCGTTTCGGCGCGCCGATCTACGTGCGCCACGAGATCGTGCACAACACCTATGTCGTCAACGACCTGAAGGCCAAGGGCGCCATCTTCATCGAGGACCTGGCCGAGGTGCCGCCCGGCGCCACCCTGATCTTCAGCGCACATGGCGTCAGCCAGGCGGTGCGCCGCGAAGCCGCCGAGCGCGGTTTCCAGCTCTTCGACGCCACCTGCCCGCTGGTGACCAAGGTGCATGTCGAAGTCGCCAAGCTGGCCAAGGAAGGCTACGAGTTCGTCATGATCGGCCACAAGGGGCACCCCGAGGTCGAGGGCACGATGGGCCAGCTCGGCGAGGGCATCTACCTCGTCGAAAGCGTGGCCGACGTGGCCCGCGTGATGCCGCGCGGCGAGCGGCTCGCCGTCGTCACGCAGACCACGCTCAGCGTCGACGACGCGGCCGAGATCCTGGCCGAGGTCAAGCGCTGCTTTCCGCAGGTGCGCGAACCGAAGAAGCAGGACATCTGCTACGCCACGCAGAACCGGCAGGACGCGGTGAAACTGCTGGCCCCGGCGGTGGACATCGTGATCGTCGTCGGCAGCCCGACCAGCAGCAACAGCAACCGCCTGCGCGAACTGGCGCAGCGCCTGGGCACGCCGGCCCATATGGTCGACGCGGCCACCGACCTGCGGCCCGAATGGTTCGAGGGCCGCCAGCGTGTCGGCCTGACGGCCGGTGCCTCGGCACCCGACGTGCTGGTGCAGCAGGTCATCCTGCGCCTGCGCGAACTTGGCGCCACCACCGTGCGCAAGATGGACGGCGTGACCGAGACCGTGCACTTCCCGCTGCCGCGCGGCCTGGGCGACCGCAGCATGGCCGAGGACGCCGCGTCACGATCCTGAGGCGGCCTGCACGCCCGTTTCTCGATTGCGACCGCCGCCGAGCGGTCGGCCGCCCGACCCAGACCCCCCGGAGACTCCCATGCTCGACATCACCCTGTTGCGCCGCGACCTCGACGCCGTGCTCGCCCAGCTGCGCCGACGCAAGGACCCGCAGCCCTTTCTCGACGTGCCGCGCTTCCAGGCCCTGGAGGCCGAGCGCAAGCAGATCCAGAGCGCCACCGAGCAGTTGCAGGCGCGGCGCAATGCGCTGAGCAAGCAGATCGGCATCAAGAAGGGCCAGGGCCAGGACGCCGCGGCCCTGATGGCCGAGGTGGGCGGCATCGGCGACGACATGAAGGCCGGTGCCGAGCGCCTGGCCACGCTGCAGGACGAATTGCAGCAGATCCTGATGGGCCTGCCCAACCTGCCGCAGGCCGCTGTGCCCGACGGTGCCGACGAAACCGCCAATGTCGAGGTCCAGCGCTGGGGCCGGCCGCGCGACTTCGACTTCGTGGTCAAGGACCATGTCGACCTGGGTGGCCCGCTGGGCCTGGACTTCGACACCGGCGCCCGCCTCTCGGGGGCACGCTTCAGCTTCCTGCGCGGCCCGGTGGCGCGGCTGCACCGGGCGCTGGCGCAGTTCATGCTGGACCTGCAGACCCAGCAGCATGGCTATACCGAGTGCTGGACGCCCTACATCGTCAACCGCGAGGTCCTGGAGGGCACCGGGCAGCTGCCCAAGTTCATCCAGGACCTGTACGGCGTGAAGAGTGGCGACCCGGCGGACGCGGCCGGCATGGCGGCGGCGGAGCAGTTCCTGATCCCGACGGCCGAGGTGACGCTGACCAACAGCGTGCGCGAGCAGATCCTCGACGCCGCGCGGCTGCCGATCAAGCTCACCGCGCACAGCCCGTGCTTTCGCAGCGAGGCCGGCAGCGCCGGGCGCGACACCCGCGGCATGATCCGCCAGCACCAGTTCGACAAGGTCGAGATGGTGCAGATCAC
>CAZWUR010000100.1:0-12008 GCA_964637205.1 uncultured Rubrivivax sp. | reverse complement strand
GCGACCGGGTCTGCTCCAGTGAATGCGCCTTGCAGTAGTCGAAGACGTCCTGAGTGTCCGCGCCGACCGAACTTTGACCCGCCCTGCCGATTGAACTTTGACCCAGGGCTGGTGGCCGGCATCGCGTGATCCCGGCTGTGGACAACTGTAGCTCCTTGCTCCTTTTGGTTGGCTTCGTGGGTGGTGTTCGCGCGGCGGGAAGTCGCGAAGTGCGTAGCCCGTAGAGGCTTCCCGCCGCGCGGCGCGCACTGTCAGGGCGCCTCTGCGGGCCGTGCCCTGCGCTCCTGCTCTCGGGCCTTGATCCGCCGCTTCGTACTGGCCGTGGCCTGCGTGACGCGGTAGCTCTCGTTGCCGGTCTCCACGATGTGGCAGTGGTGCGTGAGCCGGTCCAGCAGCGCCGTGGTCATCTTCGCGTCGCCGAACACTGTGGACCACTCGGCGAAGTCCAGGTTGGTCGTGATCACGACGCTGGTGTGCTCGTAACCTCGCAGGCGCAGATGAGGGCTGCTGCGCGTTGGAATTGCTGCAAAGTCAGCAAGCGCAGCGTGTAACGCATGATGACGGCCACACCGGCGTGGCCCAGCCTGCCGCCCACCACGCCCTGCAGCCGGCGCAAGGCCAGCGTGTAGGCCGTGAGCCCGAGGTAGGCCTCGGTTTTGCCGCCGCCGGTGGGGAACCACAGCAGATCGGCCACGGCTGCAGCCGACTCGCCGCGATCAGGGTGATCCAGACCGGTGACGCCTGGCAAGTTCAGCAGCACGAAGGCCAGCTGAAACGGCCGCCAGCTGCGATTGGCGGGCAGGTCCAGTTCATCCAAAGTCGACGCGACGCCGGCGCGCTTGCGCTCGGAGAACAGGGTATGGATGCGCTGCTGCCACATCGCCCGGTTGGCGAATCGGAAGGCACGCATGGCCTTGGGGTCCGACGCGAGCAAGCTGATACCGGCTTCGATGCGCTGCCGGGCCTGGCCGCAAGCGTCCATCGCCTCGCGGGCCGGGGCTACAAAGTCGGCCAGCTCGTCCGCACCAGCCTCGACGCGGGCCTGGTTGCGAGCAATCCAATCGGCGTAAGAGTCGGTCAGCGCCCGAAGCGACTGCAGCAGCTCGGTCTCTGGCATCTCAGCGAGCTGTTGCATGTCCAGCATCACAGCTGCCAGCGCCGGGTTGTCCTCCGCCGTGGGCGGCGTTGTCACCGGCACCTCGTAGGACGGGGTCACGCGGGTCAGCAGCTCAACCGCCTCGGTGGGGGCTTCAGCCGACACCCTTGCGTCCACCGCCACCCCGTGACCCACCGCGAACTCAACATGGCGCCGGTACAACATCTCCAGCCGCAGTTGCTCTGCATCTACCAAAGTCGAGCGGCGTCGACGCTTCCGGAAAATCGGTTTCCCATCAGCCGATGAAACTCGCATCTCGGGCTGGAACACGAGTTCATCGTCCTTGGGTCGACGCGTGGCAGAGAGTTGGGCGTTCACAAGAAACAGGCTGACCACCCAGTCACCGTCCAGCTTGCGAACCCGCCCGCGCAACACCACATCGGGTTGCTCGGTGTCGGCCGGCGTCGCCGCAATGTCGCCTTCCTTCAGCGGCACCATGAGTGGCTTGCCACCCATGGGGTAGCGTTTCCACACCATCTTGGGGTTACCCGTCGGGGTGGTGATGGTGGCGCTGCGCTCTCGGGAGTAGCGGCCCCAGCTGGCAGTAACAGACAGGTTCTCGCATTCACCCTGCACGGTGCAGGTCAGCCCGATGGCTGCGGGCGCCAGCGAATCCATCGGCAGCGCCAGGTCGTCGGCACTGCCATCTTCGACCGTACCGGCACCGTCTGAGGCCAGCGGCTCGGATTCGGCCGCCCGTATCACCGTGCGGCGCGGGGCCAGGATGCCCACGAGGTAGCGATCGGAGGCACGGCTCTCGTCAACTTCCTCATCCGGCCCGCCGGCCGGGCCGAGCAGCTCCTTCACAACCAGGTCTTCCAGTTCGGCGCGCAGTGTCGTGGGCGTGGGCAGCGCCGCTGTCAGGAGTGACGGAGCCACCGGCGCCGGGGTTGGCGGGATCGCGGAACTGGTCATGGCTGGATCCTCCTGATTGCTTGTTTTCCGTGCATGTTATCCAAGGCTGTACGGCAGAATGGCCAAAAAGAAGTCTTGGACGGGAGGCGCGATGCAGTTGCCGAGTTTCTTGCACCTGAGTGCAGAGATGGCCGCGAATCTGATTCATGGGGCGAGCAGTAGGGTGGTCTATTGCGCGCCAGGCCTGCAGCAGCCGCTGGCGGCCGCCCTGGTCAACGCCCGCAAGAAGCTGGGCCGCGAGCTTGTGCGGGTAGTGCTCGATGTTGACGATGCCACCGCGAGGATGGGCTACGGCGACTTCGAGGCGGTTTCGCTGTTGAAGGAGGGCAACGTCGACGTCCGCGTCGAGCCCGGCCTGCGCACTTGCGTGATGGTCTGCGACGGCACCGGCTTTGCCTTCTTCACGCCACCCATGCTGGTGGAGCTGCAGGACGACAAGCATGTGGGTGCCAATGCACTGGCCCTTCAGTCGCCCCAGGTTCAAGCCGTACTGGGCGCGTTCTTCCCGCCAGTGCCGGCCGGCACGGTGCCCGCACCGGCGCCTGAACTGGGCAAGCAGGCACTCTCCGGACAGCAGATGCAGCAGGTCAAGACGGCGCTCGACGCCAACCCGCCGCAGAAGTTCGACGTTGCCCGCAAGGTCAACGTATTCAACGCGTTCATCGAGTTTGTAGAACTGCGACTGACGGGCCTGCACATCGGGCGGCACACGGTGCAGTTACCCCGGGACCTGGTCTTGGCGCTGCGCGACGACGCCACCGCAAAACGGCTCCTGACGACCTTCAAGCTGGTCAGTGACGAGAGCAAGGTGTCCAAGGAAGCCGGTGATGTCGACCAGAAGGTCCGCGCGCTGCGCGAGAAGTACACCCGCTCTCTGGGTGAAGGGCTGGGCAACGTGATCCTGCGGTCCAAGCGCAAAGACTTTGCCGGCGAAGTGGAGGGCATCCGCGGCGCTATCGAGAAGTTCCAGCAGAAGGTCGTCGAACGGCTGGACAAGGAACTGGCCGACTCCCGCAAGAAGCTGGTCGAAGGCCTGCTGCCTGCCGTCAAGAAAGCACCGCCGCTCGCCTTGACGTCACAGGTCAGCGGCAAGCCGACGGTAGAAGTGATCCGGCGCTACCTGGACGATGAACTGGCGCGTGTCTTCCCTACCGCACAAAGCCTTATCGGCGAGATGAAGCTCGATTGCGTGCTCAAGGGCGTGACCTACGAGACGCTGAGCAACGTCGATTTCCAGAAGCGAGTGCGCCAGGCGTTTCCCTACGAGAACTGGGACAAGCCGTTTCGCGAGTTTGAAGCTGCTCCCACAAGCGGCCACACCCGTTCGCTCTTCGACTAGGCGCCATCCCTGGCGCGGCCCAAGCGCGAATCAATCGTCATCGAAGTCGAGTGAATCCGGGTCCTTGCCAGCCTCCATGCGCTGGCACTCGAGGACGAACTGTTTGGCCGCTGCGATCTGGAGATCAGGGACCGAACCCGCGTCCAACAGGCCGTGAACGCGACTCGACAACGCTGAAACGTCATCGTAAGGGGCGATGCCCTTTGGATTCACGCGGACCTGCACACGAACGGCGTGGTCGCCGACGCTACAAGTCTTCGTCGGCGGTGGGGTGGTAGCGCGCGCGAAAAGCAGGCTTCGTGACCGATGCGATCTGGCAACGAAGACATCCGGTGACGCCATCCAACGCAACCGCTGGCGTGTCTGGCCATGGGCCGGTGTGACCGCACAGCGCCACATGATGATGGCGATGCAGCGTGTGCGCGCGCCCGTCACCGGTGCTGACGTCGACCTCGAAGCCCCGGTGATCTTTACGTGAACGGTGCTCCATACGCGCGCCAAAGCGTCGGGATTCTCTGAGGACAAGGCTGGGATCGGCGTCGATCGGAATCGTCAACGAACCTGCTTCGTCGTCGAGGACGGCATCGCCGACGTGTGCTTTCGCCGGCCGAATCTGATCGATGACGTAACGCCGATTTCGCCAGGCGCCGACCATGCAAAGTGCTGGTACGCCATGGGCCCGGAATTGCTGCAGCCGTGCACTCACGAGTGTGGCGCCGGCAACGGTCATGGTGGTGAAGGGCTTGGCCATTTCATGGCCTCCGAACTTGAGGACGAGGACGACACAGAATCTCGTCGATGCGTGTCATCAGGCGCATGTGGGGCTCGGCAGCTTGGTCTTCTTTCACCGCCACGGGAACCCTCGGACACATCGCATCGATTTCTGCGGATGTGTAGCCGATGAGCAGAATGCGGATGAGCCGCGCCATCTGTCGCATCATGTCCTGCAGATCGCGTGGTGCAGGCTCGGAATGCTTTGGCCTGACTTCAAGCAGGTGGGGCGCTAACTGCGTGATCAGGCGGCGTTTGCGTCGGTCTGGAAGTCGATTGTTTTCCGCAGCGATTATCAGAGATTCGATCGTGTCATCCGCATCTGAATCGGCCGGGCTGTCTAGTTCAGAAACCTTGCTGTCACTTACAGATCGAGGTTTCGGGTAGAGATGAGTTTCTGCATGCGTCATGGGGTTACTCCGGTTCAATTTCATTTAACCGCGATTTGGCGATCAAGTGGTCGAACTGAAGTAACTTTGGGGCTGGAAAGATAGCTATGTTTGGTGGCCAGGAGGCAGAAAACAGTGGCGTTCCAATCAATCCTTACAGACCGCATTAACAACGAATCGCTGTTTGCCTCACAGCCCCTCAGTGCAGGTTTGCTCGCAGCCGTGACGGCAGTCAGCCCAAGCGCTCGACGGCGCGAGGGCATCAGCGCGACGAGTGCAACTGAATGCGATCTGCTTCAACCAAAGTCTGGTGCTCTTTGTCGACACGTTCGGCAGATACACCAAGGCGGTCTCCATAGCGGCGGTTCATTCCCGCGAACACTTCGATCGTCACCGCGCCAAGGGCCTGTGTTGGCAGCAATCGGGTAAAGCGATACAGATCCGCGGCCAGCAGGTTCTCCGAGGTGGTGACCTGGAACGGCGCACCAGAATCGTTGACGGCTACGCGCATGGCGCAAGTTGCCCAGAAGCAGGTGGCCCAACACTCGAGCACGTCCTCAGGGAGCCCCAGGTCGCCGTCTGACTCGAGGCGCAGGCTTCTGATGAGCGGCGCACGCGTTCCAACGTGGTCGCGGAAGAAGTCGTACAAGAGCCGGCCGACGAGTCGACGCCAACTTGCTTCGCCAACTGATGGAAGCACCTGCCTGCGACGGACCTGGGCGGCAAGGTCTCTTGGCAGGAGGTCTGTCTTCTTGCTCCCGGCACCGAGCACCACAATCAGGAGGGCCCGCAGCCGAAGCAGGTCGACCACCCCTAGCGATTGGCCATTCGCCTGTTCGCGCGAGCCCCGAAGGAAGGCTTCGACACCATCAGCAATGCTCCGTTGTGTGTCCTGAACGTACCGCTGGCGCTGGCGCAGCTGTCGTGTCGATTCGGCGACCTGATCCGCGGAAGCGCCGTCGGGCGCCGCCTGCAGTAGGTCACCCATTTCCATGGCGCCGGCGCCGTCGGCTGTCTCGTCTCCCAAACTAAGGTCGGGTGCCGGCCCCTCGTCTTCTTGTGCTTCTGAGAAGTCGTGGCCTGCGCGCTTGCCAATAAGCGCGTTGAGGAAGCCCCGTACCGACTCGTGGTGGGTCGCTGCCAAGTGGCTGCCTGTCGACACGGCTGTCCCGTCTGCGGCTCGCCGACCTGCAACGAATTCCTCGTATGAGAGTACCCGGGAGTCTGGTGCGACGTCCGTGGCGGGCCGCTGCTGAGGAGGTTGCTCAGCCTCAGCCCGTGGGCCGCGCATATCGTGTTCGGCTTCAGTAAGCCTTTGAATCACCTCCAGCAGCCATAGTCCTTCGTACGCCTCATCGTCGTCGAGCAGGTCTAGCGCATTCGCGACGCCTCGCCCAGCCGTCCGCCGTTGGCTCTCATGTATCGCCTGCTCTACGATCACCACCGCTAGCGATGACATGAACGGTCCCTGGTGCACCACTGCGAAGTGAGGAGCAACAGCGCCCTCGAAACGGTAGTTGGCCGAGCCGCCCTGAGTTCCTATCGTGCTCAAGCTGCCAATCACCGGCTCTCCTCGCTGGTCAAGCAGCAGGACGACGGCCGTGTCGGGCGAAAGACTCGACGGGGGCCATCCGCCACCACGATGTTGTTGTTGCAACCCGCATCGCGAAGTCGCGGCAGAGCGATGGCCTCGTAGGCATCGAAGTCGATGCCAAAGGTCGTGATGATGCTAGTGTGGTAGCCGCTTTCGGCGAAGCAGTTGAAGAGCTTCATGCTGCGGCTTGGATGTGGCGTAAGCCAGCCGGTGTGGGCCCATCGGCACCCAGCAGATGAATGTCCTCCAGGAACGCGACAGCCGAGGACAGCCGCGGGTTCGTGAGAATGGGCCCGTCCTTCTGTCGAAGTCGCACGCGCCCTTCGTCGGATTCGAGCAGGAACGTGTAGTCGCCTGGGCCACGGAACTTTTGAATGGCCACCCACAGGTGGCGGTCGAGGACTCGCTGCTTCACGATGCGTACCAGAAGCGACTCGAGAGGCTCCGTCGCATGTTCGTCAAGGAATCGAAGCTCCGTCACGAGCGAGCGCAGGAAGTCCCTTTGCGCAAGGACGGGGAGTTCGCGGGAAATCCGCTCCAGCAGATTGACGAAGCGCTTGTGAAGCACGGCAAGCAGCAGAACCGAGCAGCGTGCAGAGTCTTCGCTGGTCACGATTTCTGGCCGGGAGCATCTAAGGGCGGCTCGTTGCAGCGTGAATTCGCTCATGGAGTCGTTCTCGGAGACAGGGTTGTCCGCGAGCACCAGTCCACTGACGAATTCGTTCCAGGAGGCAGTGGGATGAGATCCGAGCGACGACATCAGACGTGAAACGGTCTGCGTCACTAAGGCCTCGAACGGCATTCCGGCAGGTGCGCCGCCGAGGATGTCCAAAGACAGCTTGAGAATGGTCTCGTAGCTCAAGTGCAGCAGGTCGTTCGCCTGATACACGGCCCAGGCGAATCGCTGCTGATCCTCGTCGGCGTCAAGGGTGCTCAAAGCTGGTGCGCCGCCGCATTGCGACGCATAAAGCGCCCAGCGAAGGGCATCGACTCTCATCGAGGTTCGTTGGTAATCCGCAATCCGAAGCACCAGGCGCAGGGTGTGTCTTCGTGATGCCGCCCCCGGTTTCTTGGCCGAGTCACCGACAAGCAAGAGCTCTTCGTACAGCTCTCGCTCAGGGCCGGTCGATACGATTCGCGAAGGGAGCATCGGCGCTAGCGACGGGAGCCCGCTCTTGCCAATGGCTCCGGCCTGGGCTGCAGCAATGAAGGCATTGGCCGATGCGCCGATGGCCGATTCGAAGGCGATGGCCAGGTTGTCACCAACACCCTGTGTTGGCACGGGGATGCCGTGGCCAGGTACCACCTCGAGAACACCGATCTCCAGCAGCTGGCTGCCGTATGCCGCGCCGAATGCGCCAAACTTCTGCTTCAGGTACTGCGGTTCGCCTTCACTTCGGTCCGTCGCTGGGTGAAAGACAACTTCAGGTCCGGCGGCAGCCAATGCCCGGGAAGCCCAGTCGACGCCGGCTACGCCTCGTTCGCCACCAACATGAACGGCGACGAGCGCATACAGCGCCTCGGCTCGCCTGAGAAATAGGCACCATCTCTCAACGGACGTGTCGCCCAATTCCTTTGCGTACCGCTGCGCCAGCCACGCGTAAAAGCCGTAGTAACGCATCCGTAGGGTCACGTTGCTGATGCCCGGCACCAGTAGCTGGTAGAGCGCCACGCTTGTGGTTTGCATGCCCAATGGGTCCAGGCCGCGCTTCTCGGCTTTCGTCGTCCACTGCGGGTAGCCCAGACTGATTGCGGCAGTCGCCATCGCGCTTCCTTCTTCCCGTGCAACCGCAGGTTACCTCGTTACTGTCTCGCTTGACCTATCCGGAGGACGAACTCCTCCTCCCGCGGCGTGGCCAATCCACGCGACTTGAGGACGATCAGCGTCGTTGCTAGCTTCTCTTGGTTCGCGTGCGCTGGCGAGAGACTTGGCATTGGGAGTCAATGCGGTCCAGACTCGACCCCAGGCATCCCTGCCAGCTTCAACAGCGTTTCGAGTTCCTGCATGGTGATGCAGTGGCCCTCGGTGCTTGACTCGGGCAAGTCCAAGGGCAGCATGTCGCGCTCGATCAGCGCGTGGATGTACCAGCATTGCGGGGCTGGAAGAGTCAGGACGATCAAGTCGCCCTGCGGGGTCAAGCTCGTCATGGGGAGAGGCCATCGAGCGAAGGTCCGATGCTCTCCGGACTCCCGGCGTCAGCTACACCAGGCCGCGGAAACGTTTGCGCCGGTGGCGCAGCCAGTGGGGGTGGCGGTGACTCAGCGGCAATCATGGCGCCGTCGACGCGAAGTCGAGCGCCGCAGCGGCGAAGACCAGTAGCAGTGACGCCGGCAGCTGAAGAGCGGCGGGCATGACATGGGGCACCGACACGCAAGCGGCCAGAGCCAGCCAGCGGAAGACACGCAGGGTAGTGCGCATGATTCACTCCATCGACAGCGGGTAGATCGGCCGCCGCAATGTCGGTGACCAAAGGCAAATTTCGTGCTGTCCGAGGTGGTGAGTCCGCCTGCACTCTGTGTGGGTAGGATTTTGCCCGGCGCGTAACAGCGGGCCAAACTTCTGCACGTCTCGTGGTTCAGCGCTGTTGCGTGCTGCTGACGATGCCTCTCACGCTGTCATGAACGCAAGCCCTCAGGGGATCGATCACGGCCTGAGTTTTGGAAATCGGCCTGTTGCGTTTTGGAGGAACCAAAGAAAAAGGCCTCGCGCTTTCGCGCAAGGCCTTGATTCTTAACACTAATTTTGGCTCCCCGACCTGGGCTCGAACCAGGGACCTACGGATTAACAGTCCGGCGCTCTACCAACTGAGCTATCGGGGAATAGCCTATAAGTATAGCCTTAACGCCGGGCCGCTCACAGGATCTCGATCGTGAGGGATGCCCACCAGCGGCGCGGTGCCAGCGGGAACAGGTAGGCATGGCCGAACTGGTAGGGCGTCTCGCGCCAGGCGCGCGCATCCGCGACGTTGTCGATGCCCAGCCTGAGAACAGTCTGGCGGCCCGCCGCCGTCAGCGCCCAGCGCAGGCCGAGGTCGGCGCGGGTCCAGCCGGGTGCGGCAATGCTGTTGTCCGGCAGCACGATGCGGCCGCCTTCGTGCACCAGGCGCGCCTGCAGTTGCAGGCCGGGCAGGGTGGGCAGGGTGTAGCCGATCTGCGCCTTCAGGGTCTGCCCGGGCACATTGCTCGGGCGCAGGCCGTTGAGTGCCGGGTCGCCGGCGCCGCGCCGTTCGGCGTGCAGCCACATTGCACTCGCGCTGCCCTGCCAGGCACCCCAGCGACTGCCCACCGAAGCTTCCAGGCCCTGGTGCCTGGCTTCGCCGTCGATGCGTCGGGTGCAACTGCCGTCCACCTCGCAGTCGCCAATGTCGGCGGCCAGCGGGCGGGTGATGGCGAAGGCGCTCAGTCCGGCCTCCAGGGGCTCCGCGCTGTGCTTGACCCCGAGCTCGACCTGCCGGCTCTTCAGCGCCGGCAGCGGCTGGCCAGCGTTGACATAGCGGGCGCGGTTGGGTGCGACGTCGGTTTCGATGCCTTGACCCCAGCTGGCATAGACGAAGGTGGCCGGCGACAGTTGCCGGCCCAGGCCCAGCCAGGGTGTGGTGAAGGACTGCGCGTAGTCAATGGCGCGCGAGCCGTCGGTGCGCACGCTGGCGCGGTCCAGGCGCACATGGCGCAACCCGGCCCACAGCGACCAGGCGTCGCCGAACTGCATCGCGTCGCGCAGGTAGAACTCGGTGCTGCGTTCATCGCGGTCGGTGTTTTCATCGGTCAGCTCAGGTGCCGCGGGCACGAGCAGACTGGCGTCGTCGCGGCCGGCGCCGGCGTAGTTGAAGGCCTGGCGCCGGAAGCGTGCCGCGTGCCGGGTCCACAGCAGGCCGCTGCTGAGTTCGTGCGCCACGCCGCCGGTGCGCAGGCTGCCGGCGAATTGAAGGTCCAGGGCGTCGCTGCGGCGGCGTTCGTTTTCGCTGCGGAAATCATAGATGTCGACGCTGCCGTCGGGGCAGTAGCGGTCGGCGTAGTAGATGTCGGCGGCCACGTCGTAGCAGCCGAAGGGGAAGGCCATGCGGTCGTCGCTGACCAGGCGCTGCGACATGCCGTGGGCACTGAACTGCCAGTCGGCCGACAGGCGCTGGCGCCAGCGCAGCGAGGCGGTATCGCCGTCCAGCTCCACCGGCTGCCTCCAGGGCTGGCTGTTGATGTTGATGCGCGGGTCCACCTTGCCGGCGTCGGGCAGGGTATTGCCGCGCAGGCTGAACCCGGCCACGCTGGGCTGGCTCTGGTGGCTGCTCTCGACTTCGGCTTCGACGCGGCTGTCGGGCGTGAGCTGCCAGTCGCCGGCCAGGGCCCAGAGACGGCGTGAACCGTCGGTATCGCGGGTCTGCGGGCGCAGTTGTGCGGCCTCCACGTTCAGGCGCAGGCCGAATTGCCGCTGCGTGCCGAAGCGGTCGCCGAGGTCGACGCCGGCCACCACGCTGCCGCCTTCGTCCGCTGCCAGTTGCACGCTGCGCACGGCGCGCGTCGGTCGCTTGGTCACCAGGTTGATCAGGCCACCGGGTGCACTGATGCCGGCCTGCGTGCCGCTGATGCCCTTGAGCACTTCGACGCGCTCCTTGTTGGCCAGCAGCAGCGCGGTCTCGGCATTGATCGGCAGGCCGTCGCGGCGGTAGTTGCTGCGCGGGTCCAGGATGAAGCCGCGCACGCTGAACTGGCTCCAGTAGCCCTCGCTGCTGTAGGCGTCGGTGATGCCGGCGTCGAAGGCGCTCAGACCGGCCAGGGTCAGCGTGCCCGCGTCGGCCAATGTTTCGGTGCCGATCACGCTGGCCTGCAGCGGGCTGCGCGCCAGCGTCTGGCTGCCGAAGCCGGCCACCTGCGGCAGGCTGCGGCCGGTGACCACGACGCGCTCGACGATCGGCTGTGCGCCGGACACGCCGGCGGCCAGGGCTGCGGCACAGGCCAGCAGCGTTCGGGTGAAGTTCTGTGATGCCATCGATGCCTCTCCTGCGGCGGATGGCAGGGGGCGGTGTCGAACGGCAGGACTCGGTGCGGAGTGCGGCTTGTCGGACGCTGCTTCCCTGCGTGAGGATTACCTCAAGTCCTTGCGGACTCTGAGACCCGCCTTGCGGCGGGTCTCAACAGGTTCAAAGGGACTTTCTCAGCCAGCCTGCGGTTGCAGGCCAGCACCCCTAGCGAATCGCGATGATAGCCCACTGAAAAAGAAGGGCCCGCGATGCGGGCCCCGGTGGCTGCAGGCGCGAGTCCGCCTCAGTCGAAGACCGGCGTCTCCACGCCCAGCACCTTGTGCAGCTTCGGGCTGGTGGTGGTGTACTGCAGCAGCACGCGCTTGTCGGGGAAGATGATGGGGCTGGCGCCGAAGGCGGCCAGCGCGGCTTCGTGGAAGCCCGACAGGATCAGCTTCTTCTTGCCCGGGTAGGTGTTGACGTCGCCGACCGCAAAGATGCCCGGGATGCTGGTCTGGAACTTCTCGGTGTCGACGACGAGTTGCTTGCGCTCCAGCGCCAGGCCCCATTCGGCAATCGGGCCGAGCTTGGGGCTGAGGCCGAAGAAGACCATCAGCACGTCCATCGGCACCACCCGCGTGACGCCGTCGCCGCCGGTCACTTTCAGGCGCGTCATGCGGCCGTTCACTTCCTCGAATCCGGTGACCTGGCCGACGATGAACTGCATCTCGTAGGCCTCGCACAGTTCCTTCATCTTCGCGACGCTGGCCGGCGCGGCCTTGAAGCCGTCGCGCCGGTGCACGAGGATCACGCTCTCGGCCTTGTTCGGGCCCTCCTGGACGAAGTTCAGCGTCCAGTCCAGCGCCGAGTCGCCGCCGCCGACGATGAC
>CAZWUR010000099.1:0-12268 GCA_964637205.1 uncultured Rubrivivax sp. | reverse complement strand
CGATCCACTCGCCGCCGGACTTGATCACGTCCTTGCTGCGGTCGGTGATCTGCATATAGCCGTCGGCGTCGATGGTGGCCACGTCGCCGGTCGGGAACCAGCCGTCGACCAACGGGTCGCCGCCCTCGCCCTTGAAGTACTGCTCCATGATCCACGGGCCCTTGACCAGCAGTTCGCCGCTGGCCTTGCCGTCCCAGGGCTGCTCGCGACCTTCGGCGTCGACGATCTTCATGTCGACGCCGTAGATCGCCTGGCCCTGCTTGGTCTGCAGCGCGAGCCGCTCTTCTTCGCTCAGCGCCAGGTGCTTCTGGCGGAAGCTGCACACCGTGCCCAGCGGGCTCATCTCGGTCATGCCCCAGGCGTGCAGCACATGCACGCCGTATTTCTCCTGGAAGGCCCGGATCATCGCCGGCGGGCAGGCCGAGCCGCCGATCACGGTGCGGTTCATGGTGCTGAACTTCAGGCCGTTGGCGTCCACATGCGCCAGCAGGCCCTGCCAGACCGTCGGCACGCCGGCCGACACGGTGACCTTCTCCGACTCGAACAGCTCGTACAGGCTCTTGCCGTCGAGCCCTGCGCCCGGAAACACCATCTTCGCGCCGACCATGCAACAGACATAGGGCAGGCTCCAGGCGTTGACGTGGAACATCGGCACCACGGGCAGGATCACGTCGCGGCTGGAACAGTTCAGCGCATCCGGCAGCGCGGCGCCGAAGGCGTGCAGCACCGTGCTGCGGTGGCTGTAGAGCACCCCCTTGGGGTTGCCGGTGGTGCCGCTGGTGTAGCACAGCGAACTGGCGTGGTTCTCGTCGAGCTGCGGCCAGGCGTAGGCGTCGTCCTGGGCCTCGACCAGATCCTCGTAACACAGCAGGTTCGGGATCTTGGCCTCGGCCGGCATGTGGCTGCGGTCGGCCATCAGCACGAAGTGCCTGACCGTCTTCAGCCGGGTGGCCACCGCCTGCACCAGGGGCAGGAAGGTGAGGTCGAAGCACAGCACCTGGTCCTCGGCGTGGTCGGCGATCCAGACCACCTGGTCCGGGTGCAGGCGCGGGTTCAAGGTGTGCAGCACGGCGCCCATGCCGCTGACGGCGTAGTACAGCTCCATATGCCGGTAGCCGTTCCAGGCCAGGGTGGCGACGCGGTCGCTGCCACCCACGCCCAGCGCGGCCATCGCCTTGGCCAGGCGGCGCGCGCGCGCGGCCAGGTCCCGGTAGGTGGTGCGGTGGATGTCGCCTTCGGTGCGCCGGGAGACGATCTCCTGGGCGCCGTGGTGGCGCTCGGCGTGGATCAGCAGCGACGAGATGAGCAGCGGATGCTGCTGCATGAGTCCGTTCATGGTGATGTTTTGCAGGAGTGGCGGGAACGGGTCATTCTGGATCACATGCGCCCGCCGTGATATCGGTAGGGATCTCGATCACGGTGGCCCGAGGTCTGGGGTTAACCCGAAGCGCCAACCGCTGATGCTGTGGACAGCCGTGGACGCAAGGCCCGGTGCGCGCCGCGCCGCGCCGGCCGTGCCGGCACGCTGCGGCGCCCGCTGCCGCCGAGCTGCGCAGCTGCTACGCCGACTGGGAAGCCGCCATCGGCGGCTCCTGGCAGGGCAGGCGCCGGCTGGACGAGCTGCGCGCCGGGCTGTTCGCCGTGCTCTGAGCGTCAGCCCTCGGCCGAGGGCGGCGCCTGCGTCTTGTCGCTCCACAGCGCACCCCCGGTCGCCCAGTCGTGGCGCTGCACGTCGGTGAAGATCACGTCGACGGCCTCGGGGCTGCCGCCCAGGGTGGCCACGGTGGCCTCGGTGAGTGCCTTGGCGAGCGCGCGTTTCTGGTCGACGGTGCGACCTGCAAAGAGCCGGACGTGGATGCTGGGCATGCGGACTCCGCTGCGGTGATGAAGGTCCGGGCAGCATAAGCCGCCGGCCGGGCGCACCTTGCACCGTCAGACCAGGCTCAATCGTCGTGCAGCGGCAGCCGTGTTTCGGCCTTCACGTCGCGCAGCACGATGCTCGAACGCACATGCGTGATGCCCGGCAGGCGGAACAGGGTGTGATGCAGGAAACGCTCGTAGGCCGCGATGTCGGCGGCGAGCACGGTGAGCAGGTAGTCGGCCTGGCCGGTGGTGCTGACGCACTGCACGATCTGCGCGCTGTCCGCCACCGCCTGCTCGAAGCGGCGCACCGCGTCTTCGCTGTGCTGCTGCAGATTGGCCTCGACGACCACGCGCAGGCCGAGCCCGACCTTGGCCCGGTCGACGAGGGCGGTGTAGCCGCGGATCACGCCGGCGGCCTCCATCTGCTTGATGCGTTTCCAGCAGGGTGTGGCCGACAGGCCGACCTTGTCGGCAAGCTGCTGCACGGTCTGCCGCGCGTCGCGCTGCAGCTCGGCGAGGATCTGCCGACTCGCACGATCGAGAACAGTTTCCTCGCTCATCGCTGATCCAAAGTATTTTCCACTTTCATTCTGACCCAACAGCGGGGAATCGAGAACGACATTCCGCGCGCTTGGATCTACCCTTGGCATTTGACCCGGCACAAGACGCCGTCCCAGGAGCCGCCCATGCCCACGGCCATCCAGCGCCCCGATTACCGCCTGTCCCACAACCTGTGGGCCGAAGACGGTGCCGTCTTCCTCACCGGCACCCAGGCCCTGGTGCGCCTGCTGCTGATGCAGCGCGCACGCGACACGGCCGCCGGCTTGAACACCGCCGGTTTTGTCAGCGGCTACCGCGGCAGCCCGCTGGGCATGCTCGACCAGGCGATCTGGAAGGCGGGCGAGAAGTTCGAGCAGGCCGGCATCCGCTTCGTGCCGGCGATCAACGAGGAGCTCGGCGCCACCCAGGTGCTGGGCACGCAGCGTGTGGAGTCCGACCCGGAGCGCACGCACGAAGGCGTGTTCGCGATGTGGTACGGCAAGGGCCCGGGGGTGGACCGCGCCGGCGACGCGCTCAAGCATGGCAATGCCTATGGCTCCAGCCCGCATGGCGGCGTGCTGGTGGTGGCCGGCGACGACCATGGCTGCGTCAGCTCGTCGATGCCGCACCAGAGCGACGACGCCTTCCAGGCCTGGCACCTGCCCGTCGTCGCACCCGGCAATGTGGCCGAGTACCTGGAATTCGGCCTCTACGGCTGGGCGCTGTCGCGCTACAGCGGCAACTGGGTCGGCTTCACGGCCCTGTCCGAGGTCGTCGAAAGCGGCGCCACGGTGGACCTGGACCTGACCAATGCCCGCGTCGCCGCCTGGGCCGACGGCGACACGGTGCGCGCCGCCAGCGGCCACCGCGCGCCGGCCGACGGCCTGCACTACCGCTGGCCCGACCTGCCTTCGCTGCGCATCGAGACCCGGCTCGTCGACAAGCTGGCGGCGGTGGCCGCGTTTGCGCGCATCAACAGCATCGACCGCCAGGTCATCGTGTCGCCCGCGGCAAACTTCGGCATCGTCACCGTGGGCAAGGCGCATTACGACCTGATGGAGGTGCTGCGCCGGCTGGAGATCACGCCCGCCATGCTCGCCGACGCCGGCGTGCGTCTGTACAAGGTGGGTCTGAGTTTCCCCATCGAGACCACGCGCATGACGGCCTTCGCCGAGGGTCTGCAGGAGATCCTGGTGGTCGAGGAGAAGGCGCCGATCGTCGAGGCGCAATTGCGCGAGCTGTTCTACAACGCGCCGCAGCGGCCGGTCATCGTCGGCAAGAAGGACGCTGCGGGCCAGCCGCTGGTGAGCGCGGTCGGCGAACTGCGGCCCTCGCGCCTGATCGAGATCGCGGCGCAGTGGTTTGCAAGGCATCTGCCGGGCTTCGAGCGCCACCTCGAACATGTGCGCGACTTCACGCCGCCGGAGTTGCTCAGCAATGCCGGCGACGCGGTCAAGCGCCTGCCCTACTTCTGCGCCGGCTGCCCGCACAACACCAGCACGCGCGTGCCCGAGGGCTCGGAGGCGCGCGCCGGCATCGGCTGCCACTTCATGGCCAACTGGATGGACCGCGAGACCAGCGGCCTGATCCAGATGGGCGGTGAAGGTGTCGACTGGGTCAGCCACAGCAAGTTCACGCGCAAGCCGCATGTGTTCCAGAACCTGGGCGACGGCACCTACTACCACTCCGGCTATCTTGCGATCCGCCAGGCGGTGGCGGCCGAGGCGACGATCACCTACAAGATCCTGTTCAACGACGCGGTGGCGATGACCGGCGGCCAGCCGGTGGACGGCGTCATCAGCGTCGACGCGATCGCGCGCCAGGTCGAGAGCGAAGGCGTCAAGCAGGTCGCCGTGGTCAGCGACCACATCGAGAACTACGGCCCGATCCGCGACCGCTTTCCCGACTTCACGACCTTCCACCCGCGCGAGGAACTCGACGCGGTGCAGCGCCGGCTGCGCGAGGTGAAGGGCGTGACGGTGCTGATCTACGAGCAGACCTGCGCCGCCGAGAAACGGCGCCGGCGCAAGAAGGGTGAGCTCGCCGACCCTGACGAACGCCTGTACATCAACGAGGCGGTCTGCGAAGGCTGCGGCGACTGCGGCGTGCAGAGCAACTGCGTGGCGGTACTGCCGCACGAAACCCCGCTAGGCCGCAAGCGCAGGATCGACCAGAGCAGCTGCAACAAGGACTACAGCTGCGCCAAGGGCTTCTGCCCGAGCTTCGTCAGCGTCAAGGGCGGCGCGCTGCGCAAGAAGAGCGGCGCCCTGGTCAAGGGCATCGAGGCTTTCCGGGCCAGGCTGGATGCCCTGCCGATCCCGGCCCCACACGCCTGGACCGGCCCCTATGACCTGCTCGTCACCGGCGTCGGCGGCACCGGCGTGGTCACGGTGGGCGCGGTGATCGCGATGGCGGCGCACCTGGAGGGCAAGAGCGCCAGCGTGCTCGACTTCATGGGCTTTGCGCAGAAGGGCGGCTCGGTGCTCAGCTTCGTGCGCTGGGCCGACCGGCCCGAGCGCTTGAACCAGGTGCGCATCGACACCCAGCAGGCCGACGCGATCCTGGCCTGCGACCTCGTCGTCGGCGCCAGTGCCGACGCGCTGCAGACCGTGCGCCACGGCCGCACCCGGATCCTGGCGAATGTGCACGAGGTGCCGGTGGCCGAATCGCTGAAGAACCCGGACGCCACCCTGCGTGTCCCGGAGCTGCTGGCCAAGCTGCGTTTTGCCGCCGGCGACGACGCCGTCGAGACCTTCGACGCGCAGAGCCTGGCCGAAGAATTCCTCGGCGACACCATCGTGGCCAACATCCTGGCGCTGGGCATCGCCTGGCAGCGCGGCCTGATCCCGGTCAGCCTGGAGGCGCTGCAGCGCGCGATCGAGCTCAACGGCGTGGCGGTGCCCAACAACCTGCTGGCCTTCGGCCTCGGCCGCCTGGCCGCCGCCGACCCGGCCGGCCTGCAGGCGCTGCGCGCCGGGCCGCCGCCCGAGCCGGCCGAAGAGCCGCTGGACGTCTTCCTCGGCCACGCCGTGGCCCACCTCGCCGGCTGGCAGGACGCGGCCTGGGCGGCGCGCTACGACGCCGTGGTCAAGCGTGTGCGCCAGCGCGAGATGGCCATTCACCCGACGCTGCCCTTCAGCACCGCGGTGGCGAAGAGCCTGTTCAAGCTGATGTCCTACAAGGACGAGTACGAGGTCGCGCGGCTGTACACCGACGGCCGTTTCCTGGAGCGGCTGCGCGAGCAGTTCGAGGGCGATCTGCAGCTCGAATTCCACATGGCACCGCCCTTCCTCGCCAAGAGCCGGCACGGCCAGCCGCCGGTGAAGATCCGCCTGGGCGCCTGGATGTTGCCGGCGATGCGCTGGCTGGCGCGCGGCAAGCGCCTGCGCGGCACGGCGCTGGACGTCTTCGGCCGCACCGAGGAGCGCCGCATGGAGCGTGCACTGATCACGCAGTACGAAGCGCGCATCGACGAACTGCTCGACCGCCTGACGCCGCAGACGGCAAAACTGGCCACCGAGATCGCCGCACTGCCGCTGACGATGCGCGGCTTCGGCCACGTCAAGATCGCCAACGTCGCGCTGGCGCGGGTGCGCGAGGCCGAACTGCTGCACAAGCTGGATGCGCAGCGCTGGCCGCGCCCGCCGGCCAGCGGCGGCGCCGGGCAGATCCGCGGCATCGCGGTGGTGGCGGGGTGACAACGGCTAGAGCCTTCTCACTAGCGATCTAGGCTGTCTTCTCCAGCGTCCGCGCCTACAGTGCGGGGCATCAAATCCCCCACCGAGGAACAGACATGGTCAAGAAGCTCAAGAGCATTTCTGCGCAGAAGACGACCGCAGGCAGCGGCCACCTGGCCGCCTCCGTGAAGGACTCCGCCCAGCAGATCTGGCTCGCCGGCATGGGCGCCTTCGCCAAGGCGCAGGAAGAAGGCGGCAAGGTCTTCGAGGCCCTGGTCAAGGAAGGCATGACCCTGCAGAAGAAGACCCAGGGCATCGCCGAGGACAAGATCGGCGAAGTCACCGGCAAGATGAGCGCGATGGCCGGCAGCGTGACCGCCAAGGCCGGCCAGAACTGGGACAAGCTCGAAGCCATCTTCGAGCAGCGCACCGCCAAGGCCATGTCCAAGCTCGGCGTGCCGACGGCCAAGGACGTTGATGCGCTGGTCAAGCGTGTTGACGCGCTGGCCGCCCAGGTGAGCAAGCTGAACAAGGGCAGCGCGCCCGCCGCGGCGAGGAAGTCCCCGGCGCGCAAGGCCGCCGTGAAGGCGGCCGCGCCGGCGGCGAAGAAGGCACCGGCCAAGCGTGCAGCTCGTGCGGCGGGCAAGCAGACCACGGCCTGACCCGCGTCGCCAGGGGAGCCCGCGCATCGGGCTGGCCCTGGCCGGCGGCGGCCCGCTGGGCGCGATCTGGGAAATCGGCGCGCTGAACGCGCTCGCCGAGGCCCTGCCCGGCGTCGACTTCGTGGCCCTCGACGGTTACGTCGGTGTTTCGGCCGGCGGCTTCCTGGCCGCGGGCCTGGCCAACGGCATGACGCCGCGCCGCATGTGCGCCGCCTTCATCGAAGACGAGGCCCCGGCCGGCGACCGCATTCATCCCGGTGCCTTCATGCGGCCGGCCTGGTCGGAGTTCGCGCGGCGCGGCGCGGCACTGCCGGGCCTGGCGCTGCAGGTGGCCTGGCAGGCCCTGCTCGGCGGCCGCTCCTGGCTGCCGGCCGCCGAACGCCTGGGCCGCGCCCTGCCCGCCGGCCTGTTCAGCCATGCACCGATCGAGGCCCAGTTGCGCCAGGTGCTGAGCCAGCCCGGTCGCAGCAACGACTTCCGCCAGCTGAAACGCCGCCTGGTGCTGGTGGCCACCGACCTGGACAGCGGCGCCGCCGCGCCTTTCGGCATGCCGGGCTGGGACGAGGTGCCGATCTCGCTGGCCGTGGCCGCCAGCGCCGCCCTGCCGGGGCTGTTCCCGCCGGTGCCGATCAATGGCCGCTGGTATGCCGACGGCGCGCTGAAGAAGACGCTGCACGCCAGCGTGCTGCTCGAGCTCGGCCTGGACCTGGTGTTCTGCCTGAACCCGCTGGTGCCCTTCGACGCGAGTCGTCCGCAAGGCCAGCAGGTGCTCGGCAGTCCGGAGCCGGCGATCCCGCGCCTGGTCGAGGGCGGGCTGCCGGTGGTGATGTCGCAGACCTTTCGCTCGCTGATCCATTCGCGGCTGGAACTGGGCCTGAAGAGCTACAGCCACAGCCACCCGGGCACCGACATCCTGCTCTTCGAGCCGGACCACCGCGACCCGACGATGTTCCTCGCCAACACCTTCGGCTACCGCCAGCGCCGGGCCCTGGCCGAACATGCCTACGCGCGCATGCGCACCGACCTGCGTGAACGGCGCGTGGCGCTGAACCGCCAGCTCGCCCGCCACGGGCTGGCGCTGGACTCCGCCGTGCTCGCCGACCGGTCGCGTCGCCTGTTGTCGCCACGCGGTCCCGGCAACCGGGCCGCGCGGGCGCTGCAGCGGCTGGATGGGGTGCTGGATCGGCTGGAAGACCACCTGGCCCTGTCCTGAGCCTGGCCGGGAGGGCGCCGCGCTCAAGTCTCGCGGCCGGCGGCCGAAGAACCGGGGGTCGGTGCCCCGCCGGGGCGCCCGTGCCGCATACCCCCATGCCGCCGAGACCAGTTGCCGAAGCCGTCACACCCAGCCCCGATCCGGCCCGCAAGGCCGGCCGCGCGATGGGTTTTTCGCTCAAGTGTCTGCTCGACAAGGTGCCGGGGTCGCGCGAGGTGCTGCCCTATCTGGCGGCACTCGAGCGGGCGCTGTCGGCCGACGGCACCGGCGTGCTGGACATGATCCCGCCGAGGTCGCTGCGCCGCATGAGTGCGCAGCTGTCGGCCCTGCCGGTGGCCGCAGACGACCTGCCCCTGCGCGCGCTGCAGGTGAAGTTGATGGCCGCCGTCGAGCGCCGCTCGAGCGCGATGACGCTGCCGCTGCTCGCGCCCATGCCGCCGCTGCCGGCGGTCGACCGGAACCCCTACCTGCCGAGTTCGCTCGACGACGGCCGGGTCGAGGTGAAGGAGATCAGCGTCAGCGAGTGGGCGGCGGCGAGCGAGCTTGCGCTGCACGGCCCCGGGCGCGGTCGCTGAGCCGGCGCCCGCAGCCCGCGTTCAGAGGTAGCGCCGCTCGAGGTGCGCCTTGAAATGCGCCGGGTTGAGCAGCTCGCCGCTGGCGCGCAGCGCTAGCTCGTCGGTGGTCCAGCGGCTGGCCTGGGTCCAGATATTGGCCTTCAGCCAGTCGAGCGCCGGTGACAGGTCACCCGCCGCGAAGCGGGTGTCGAGATCGGGCACGCTGCGGCGGATCGCCGCAAACCACTGCGCCGCGAACATCGCGCCCAGCGAATAGCAGGGAAAGTAGCCCAGCATGCCGGCCGGCCAGTGCACGTCCTGCAGCGGGCCGTCGGCCATGTTGCCGCGCGTGTCCCGGCCCAGCAGCTCCATCATCTTCGCGTCCCACAGCGCCGGGATGTCTTCGGGTTCGATCTCGCCTTCGACCAGCGGGCGCTCGATCTCGTAGCGCAGGATGATGTGCGCCGGGTAGGTGACTTCGTCGGCGTCGACGCGGATCAGGCCGCGCCGCACGCGCGTGAGCAGGCGCTGCAGGTTGTCGGGCGCAAAGGCCGGCTGGTCGCCGAAGGCTTCGCGCAGGCGCGGCGCCATCAGCGCGGCAAACGCCGGGTGGCCGCCGATCTGCATCTCGAAACTCAGGCTCTGGCTTTCGTGCAGCGCCATCGAGCGCGCCTCGGCCAGGGGCTGGCCCAGCCATTCGCGCGGCAGGTTCTGCTCGTAGCGGCCGTGGCCGGTCTCGTGCACCGTGCCCATCAGGCTGCCGAGGAAATCGTCGGGGCTGTAGCGCGTCGTCATGCGCACGTCCTCGGGCACGCCGCCGCAGAAGGGGTGGGTGCTCACGTCCAGGCGGCCGGCCTCGAAGTCGAAGCCGAGCAGTTGCATCACCTGTTCGCTCAGCCAGCGCTGGCGATTCACCGGGAAGGGGCCGACCGGCTCGATCACCGGGGTTGCCGCCTGTCTCGCGATGACCTGCTCGATCAAGCCGGGCAGCCATTGGCGCAGCTCGCCGAAGACGCGGTCGACGGTGGCCGTGGTCATGCCCGGCTCGAAGCCGTCCATCAGGGCTTCGTAGCGGCCCGCGCCGGTGCCGTCGGCCAGCCGGGCCGCCTGTTCGCGCACGATGGCCAGCAGCGGGCGGAAGTTCTCGACGAAGCCGACCCAGTCGCCGGCCGGGCGCTGCGTGCGCCAGGCATGTTCGCAGCACGAGGCCGCGATCTCGCGCCGCTGCACCAGATCGTCGGGCAGGGCGGTGGCGCGCTGCCAGTCGCGCCGGATCTCGCGCAGATTGGCGCGTTGGGCAGCGTCCAGGTCTTCCTGCTCGGCGCGCTGGATCTGCTCGCCCAGGCCGGCGTCGGTGCGCAGCCGGTGCATCAGCGCGGCGAGTTCGGCGAGCGCCGCGCCGCGCGCCTCATTGCCCCTGGCCGGCATATTCGCCGCCTGGTCCCAGCCGGCGATGGCGCCGAGGTGGCCAAGCCGGTGCAGGCGCAGGTAGGTGGCGGTGAGCTGGTCGTAGGCGGGGGTCTGCATGGCCGGATTCTCAGGGATGCCAGGCGCCGGGGAACAGCCACAGCAACGCCGCCGTCATGGTCAGGTAGCGGGCGAACTTGCCGACCGCCATATAGGCCACGCAGGGCCAGAAGGGCAGGCGCAGCCAGCCGGCCACGGCGCACAGCGGGTCGCCGACCACAGGCAGCCAGGCCAGCAGGCAGGCCCGGGGCCCGAAACGCTGCAGCCAGACCAGGGCGCGCGCCTCGGCCGGCTTGCGCTGGCTGAGCTTCTCGTAGGCCTTCTCGGCGCCGAAGCCCATCCACCAGCTGATTGCGCCGCCCAGGGTATTGCCGGCCGTGGCGACAAACATCGTCGTCCAGAACAGGTCCGGCTCGAGCTTCAGGAAGCCCAGCACCACCCATTCGCTGCCCGCGGGCAGCAAGGTGGCCGACAGCATGGCGACGACGAACACCGTGCTCAGGCCGAACTCCGGCAGGGCCAGCAGTTGCAGCAGGTTGTGCAGGGCGTCATCCATCGGCCGCATTATTCCGCCCACCTATAATTTTGGATTGCCCACCCCGGCCTTGTCCCCACCGCCCGAGCCCATGAACATCGGCGAGATCGCGCTGCCGAACCGGCTGTTCGTCGCCCCGATGGCCGGGGTCACGGACCGGCCATTCCGTGTGCTGTGCAAGAAGCTCGGCGCCGGTTACGCGGTCAGCGAAATGGTGACCAGCCAGAAGCATCTGTGGGCCTCGCTGAAGACCTCGCGGCGCGCCGACCACCGCGGCGAGCCGGCCCCGATCGCGGTGCAGATCGCCGGTGTCGATCCGGCCGAGATGGCCGACGCGGCGCGCTACAACATCGACCGCGGCGCCCGGGTCATCGACATCAACATGGGCTGCCCGGCGAAGAAGGTGTGCAACACCTGGGCCGGCTCGGCGCTGATGCAGAACGAGACGCTGGCGCTGCGCATCGTCGAGGCCGTGGTCGCGGCCTGTGCGCCGCGCGGCGTGCCGGTGACGCTGAAGATGCGCACCGGCTGGTGCGCGGCGCGGAAAAACGCGCCGCTGCTGGCGCGCGCCGCGCAGGAGGCCGGCATCGCGATGCTGACGGTGCACGGCCGCACCCGCGAGCAAGGTTATGGCGGCAGCGCCGAGTACGACACCATCGCCGCGATCAAGGCCGAGCTGCGCATTCCGGTGGTCGCCAACGGCGACATCGACTCGCCACACAAGGCCGCTGCCGTGCTGAAGGCCACCGGTGCCGACGCCCTGATGATCGGCCGCGCCGCCCAGGGTCGGCCCTGGATCTTTCGCGAGATCGCACATTTTCTGGCCACCGGCAGCGAACTGCCGCCGCCGGCCACCGCCGAGGTGCGCGGCTGGCTGCTCGACCATCTCGCCGACCACTACGACTTGTACGGCGAATTCACCGGCGTGCGCAGCGCGCGCAAGCACATCGGCTGGGCGGTCAAGGCGCTGCCCGGCGGCGAGGCCTTCCGCGCGGCGATGAACACGCTGGAGTCGGCCGACGCCCAGTTGCGCGCCGTCGCCAGCTTCTTCGATGAGCTGGCCATGCTGCACCCGCAGCTGCCGGCGGCCAACGATGCGCAGCTGCGCCGCCATGCCTGACGAGCGGGTGCAACTCGACGCTGCCGTGCGCGCCGCGCTCGAGGCCTATTTTCGCGACCTCGACGGCGTCGCACCGCATGGCCTGCACGGCATGGTGCTCGACGCGGTGGAGCGGCCGATGCTCGAGCTCGTGCTGCGCCGCGCCGATGGCAACCAGCGCCTGGCCGCCGAATGGCTGGGCATCAACCGCAACACCCTGCGCCGCAAGCTGGTGCAGCATGGACTGACCGAATGACGCTTTCCGCCCTGATCTCCGTTTCCGACAAGACCGGCGTGCTCGACTTCGCGCGTGCGCTGCACGCGGCCGGCGTGCAACTGCTGTCCACCGGCGGCACCGCGCGGCTGCTCGCCGAAGCCGGCCTGCCGGTGACCGAGGTGGCCGAGCTCACCGGTTTCCCGGAGATGCTCGACGGCCGCGTCAAGACCCTGCACCCGCGTGTGCACGGCGGCCTGCTGGCGCGGCGCGACCTGCCGGCGCACATGGCCGCACTCGCCGAACATGGCATCCAGACCATCGACCTGCTGGTCGTCAACCTCTACCCCTTCGCCCAGGCCACCGCGCGGCCCGACTGCACGCTGGAGGACGCGATCGAGAACATCGACATCGGCGGCCCGGCGATGCTGCGCGCCGCGGCCA
>CAZWUR010000098.1:0-13054 GCA_964637205.1 uncultured Rubrivivax sp. | reverse complement strand
GAGTACAGCTTGTCGATGCAGAACTCGCTGCGGTGGGTGTTGCCGGTGACGTCGATGAGCAGATTGCGCAGCAGGCGGTCCACCAGCCAGGGTGGGCATTCGGCATGCCGTTCGAGCTGGCGGTCCATTTCCTGCAGCGCGATCTCGACCTCGTAGGGCTGGTCGTCGCGTGCCTCGTCGATGCGCGGCGCCTGGCTCGTCGGGCCGATGAACATGCCGCTGAACAGATAGCTCAGGCTCGGGTGGTTGTGCCAGTAGCCGAGCAGGCTGGCCAGCAGGTCCGGGCGGCGCAGGAAGGGGCTGTCGGCCGGGGTGGCACCACCGAGCACGAAGTGGTTGCCGCCGCCGGTCCCGGTGTGGCGGCCGTCGAGCATGAACTTCTCGCTCGACAGCCGCGTCTGGTGCGCCGCCTCGTAGAGGAACTCGGTGTGGTCGACCAGTTCGTCCCAGCTCGACGCGGGGTGGATGTTGACCTCGATGACGCCGGGGTCGGGTGTCACGGACAGGATCTTCAGCCGCGGATCGCGCGGCGGCGGGTAGCCTTCGAGCACCACCTTGACGCCAAGCTCGGCGGTGGTGGCCTCGATCGCCGCCAGCAGTTCGAGATAGTCCTCCAGATGCTCCAGCGGCGGCATGAAGACGTAGAGCACGCCGCTGCGGCCACCCTGTGCGGCCTCGGCCTTCGGCCCGTTGGCGCGCTGCGGGTCGCGCACCTCGACGCACAAGGCGGTACGCGTCAGCCAGCCGGCCGACTCGCCGCGTGCCGGGGCCTTGTCCGCGGCCGGGCCGGGCGGGTGGCGCGGTGCGTGCGGGCCGGACCCGGTGCCCGGCCCGTCACCGCCCTGCGCCTGGCCTTGCACGGCCACGCGCCCACCTTCGGCGAAGCCCTGGCCGGGCGCAAGTGCGTCGTAGCCGGGGCCGCCGATCTGGCCGCGCACGGTCGCCGGCAGCGGCGCACGCTCGACGAAGGGATCGGCCTCGAACACCACCTGGCGCTCGCCGGGCGCGGCCCAGGGCAGCGCATCCAGCGGCAGCCGGTAGCCCATCGGCGAGTCGCCGGGCATCAGGTACAGGCGTTGCTCGCGCAGGAACCAGGCGCCGCTGATCCACTCGGGTCCGCCGGCCCGCGGCACCGGGGGCCCTTCGTCGCTGTCGTCGGTATGCCATTCGCGGCGCAGCGGCAACAGATAACCCACCACCCGGTCCAGGCCCTGCATGAAGACGCGGCGCAGCCGTGCACGTTCGAGCTCGTCGTCGAGCCGGGCATCGAAGGGGTCGACGTTGACCGGCAGCCGGCGCTCGCGCCAGAGGTAGTACCAGGTGTCTTCGTAGCCCGGCTGGACATGCTGGGTCGGCAGGCCGAGTCGGGTGGTCAGGCGGGTGATGAAACGTTCGGCATCGGCCTCGGTGTAGGCGTGGCTGTCGCGTTCGTCGGCGAACAGCGACGGGTCCTGCCAGCAGGGTCGGCCGTCGGCGCGCCAGCAGATCGACAGCGCCCAGCGCGGCAGCTGCTCGCCCGGATACCACTTGCCCTGGCCGAAATGCAGAAAGCCGCCGCGGCCGTACTTCTGCAGCAGCCGTTGCGTCAGCTCGGTGGCGAAGCCGCGCTTGCTGGCGCCGAGCGCGTCGGTGTTCCACTCGGCCGCGTCGCGGTCGGCGACGGCGACGAAGGTCGGCTCGCCGCCCATCGTCAGCCGCACGTCCAGCGTTTCCAGCTCGGCGTCGACCTGCTCGCCCAGCGCCAGCACACCGGCCCATTGCCGATCGGTGTAGGGGTAGGTCACACGCGGCGACTCGTACAGGCGCGAGATCGTCATCCGGTGCGAAAACTCGACCCCGGCATCGTCGACGGCGCCAGCGATCGGCGCCGCGCTCGACGGCTCGGGCGTGCAGGCCACCGGGATATGGCCTTCGCCGGCGAGCAGGCCCGAGGTCGGGTCCAGGCCGATCCAGCCGGCGCCGGGCAGGAAGACCTCGCACCAGGCGTGCAGGTCGGTGAAATCGACCTCGGTCCCCGAGGGCCCGTCGATCGCCTTCACGTCGGGCCGCAGCTGGATCAGGTAGCCGGAGACGAATCGCGCGGCCAGCCCCAGATGGCGCAGCAGCTGCACCAGCAGCCAGCCGGTGTCGCGGCACGAGCCGCAGGCCTTCTCCAGCGTCTGCTCGGGCGTCTGCACGCCGGGCTCCATGCGGATCAGGTAGGCGATCTCGCGCTGCAGGCGCTGGTTCAGGCCGACCAGGAAGTCGATCGTGCGCACCGTGTCGCGCGGCACGCTGTCGAGCAGGGCCTGCAGGCGCGGCGTCAGCGGGCCCGCGACAAGATACGGTGCGAGCTCATGCGCGAGGCCGGCTTCGTAGGCAAAGGGAAACTGCTCGGCCTCGGGTTCGAAGAAGAAGTCGAAGGGGTTGTAGACCGCCATCTCGGCCACCAGGTCGACGCTGACCTTGAACTCGGTGCAGCGCTGCGGGAACACCAGGCGCGCGAGGTGGTTGGCAAACGGATCCTGCTGCCAGTTGATGAAGTGCTCGGCCGGTTCGACACGCAGCGAATAGCTCAGGATGGGGGTGCGGCAATGTGGCGCCGGACGCAGGCGCACGACCTGGGGCGACAAGGTCACCAGCCGGTCGTAGCGGTAATGCGTGACATGGTTCAGCGCGACATGGATGGACACGAAGCAGGCTCCCGCAGCGATGGATGCCCCCACGGCGTGCAAGGAGCGGGCCCGCGCCCGGCCTCTCAGGGGTCGAGCTGATGATGCCAGTAACGGCGCACCGTCTCCCGGGTGCAGACCCCAGGGCCCTCGCCGGTCCAGGTCCAGGCACCGCAGTGGTCACTGCGCACGACGCGGATGCCGCGTTCGGCGTAGCGGCCCAGCACGTCGGCCGCCGGATGCCCGAAACGGCTGCGGTAGGCGGCCTGCACGAAGGCGATGCGCGGCGCCACACGGTCCAGGAAGACGGCGCTCGACGAAGTCCGGCTGCCATGGTGCGGCACCATCATCAGGTCGGCACGCAGGCGCCCGGCGTCGGGGCCGAGCGACAGCGCGGCCTCCTGCGCCGCCTCGATGTCGCCGGTCAGCAGCACATGCCGGCCCGCGCCGTCGCCGATGCGCAGCACGCAGGACTGGGTGTTGGGCCTGGCCGCCGGGTCCGGCGCCATCGGATGCAGTACTTCGAAATGCACGCCGTCCCAGGTCCAGGTCTGGCCGGCCCGGCAATCGCCGTGCGCCGTCGGCCCCTGGCGCAGCGGGTGGCCGGGTTCGAGCGAGCTCAGCACCCGCCCCACCGGCATCGCCAGCAGGCTGGCGGCACCGCCGACATGGTCGGTGTCGCGGTGGCTGAGCAGCAGCACATCGATGCGCGACTCGCCGCGCGCGCGCAGCAGCGGGCGCAGGATGCGGTCGCCGGCGTCGGACTCGGGGCCCCAGCGCGGCCCGGCGTCGTAGACCAGCAGATGCCCGCGCGTGCGCAGCAGCACTGCGGTGCCCTGGCCGACATCCACCGCCACGAGCTCGAAGCGGCCCTCGGCCGGCCTCGGCGGCACCGGCGCCAGCAAGGGCAGCAGCAGCGGCAAGCCGAGCCAGCGCAGCCGCCAGGGCAGGCGCAGCACGAGCAGTGCGGCGCCGAGCAGCCCGGCCGCCGCCGCCCAGGCCGGTGCCGCCGCGGCCGACCAGACCGGCGCCGCGGCCAGCAGTTGCAGCACCGCCAGCAGCGGCTGCAGCAGGGCCGCGGCCAGCGTCCAAAGCGGTGCCCAGAGCGCCCCGGCCAGGGCCAGCGGGGTGATCAGCAGGGTGACCAGGGGGATGGCGACCAGGTTGGCGACAAAACCCGACAGCGAAACCTGCTGGAAGAACAGCAGGGACAGCGGCGCCAGGCCGACGCTGGCCACCGCCTGCGTGCGCAGGCCCGACTTCAGCGCCGCGGCCAGTCGGCTGCGCCAGGGCCCCGTCGCGGCGGGCGCCGCCACCCCCAGCATGAGCAGGCCGACGGCGCCGAAGGACAGCCAGAACCCGGGCTGCAGCAGGGCCCAGGGGTCGAACAGGGCCACCGCCAGGGCCGCCACCAGGAGCACGAAAGGCCCCGGCCAGCGCAGCCCGGCCCCCTGCACGGCGGCCACCACCGCCAGCATGCACAAGGTGCGCTGCGCCGGCACGCCCCAGCCGGCCAGCAGGGCATAGGCGGCGGCCAGCAGCAACCCGCCCCAACGTGCCGCCACCGGCGCCGGGCAGGCCAGCATCAGGCGCGTCGAGGTCCGCCAGGCGCGGCCGACCAGAAGCGCGGCGAGCCAGGCGAACATCGTCACATGCAGGCCGCTGATCGCCATCAGGTGGGCCGTTCCGGTGTCGCGGAACAGGTCCCAGTCGTCGCGCAGGATGGCCGCCTGGTCGCCGACCACCAGCGCGGCCAGCACGCCGGCGCTGCGCGGCTCGGCGACCCGGGTCTGGATCGCGCGGCGCAGGTGCAGGCGCAGCCGATCGACCCAGGCACCATCGGGCCCCGCCAGCCGGCGCGCCGGCGTGGCCGCACCGGCGCGCACATATCCGCCGGCGCGCAGACCACGCTCGAACATCCACAGCTCGAAGTCGAAGCCATGCGGGTTGAGGGCGCCGTGCGGCGCCTTCAGACGCACCGTGAAGGCCCAGCGTTCGCCGGGCTCCGGCAGGGGGGTCTCGGGGCCTGCGCCTGCCGTGCCGGCTTCGGACCCCTGCAGCCAGACCAGGGACAACCGCGCCGGCACGCCCGGCGGCGCGGATTCGACGGCGAACCTGAAACGTGTCCCGCCGAGCGTGTCCTGCGGCAGGCCGACGATGCGGCCCTCGATGGCCAGGTCCCGGCCTTCCAGCGCGGGGGCCAGGGCGTCGGCCAGCCGGGCGCTGGCGCGCAGGTCGGTGGCGCCGAACGCGGCGACCGCCAGCGCCAGTGCGCTCAGCGGCATCCAGCGTCGCAGGGCCCAGGCGGCGACTGCGCCCGCCAGGGCCAGCCCCGCCGCCCAGGCCACCGGCAGGGTCCGGGCCTGCAGCAGCTGCAACGCTGTGCCGCAGAGCAGGGCCGCAGCCAGCCCCGCCAGCCGCCAGCCGCCGTCCAGCCCTCCGCGACCGTGCATCGACGCAGTGTAGGATGGCCGTTTCCGGCTCCCATCCCACACCCCATGTCCATCCAAGCCCGCCTTCAGGCCCTGGGCATCAGCCTGCCGCCCGTGTCCGTGCCCGCCGCCGCCTATGTGCCGTTTGCACGCAGCGGCAATCTGGTCTTTCTCTCCGGCCACATCGCGAAGAAGGACGGCAAGTCCTGGGTCGGCCAGCTCGGCCTGACGATGGGCACCGACGAAGGCAAGGCCGCGGCACGCGCGATCGCGATCGACCTGATGGGCACGCTGCAGGCCGCGGTCGGTGACCTGGACAAGGTGGCGCGCATCGTCAAGGTGATGAGCCTGGTGAACAGCACCCCGACCTTCACCGAGCAGCATCTGGTGACGAACGGCTGCTCCGAACTGCTGAGCGAAGTCTTCGGCCCCGAGGTCGGTGCCCATGCGCGCAGCGCCTTCGGCGTTGCCCAGATCCCCACCGGTGCCTGCGTCGAGATCGAGCTCATCGCCGAAGTCCGGTGAAGCGCGCGGTCCTGCTGCTGAGCGCGCTGCTGTCGCTGGCCGCGGTGGGCGCGGCCTACTTCACCCAGCATGTCTGGGACATCCAGCCCTGCCCCTGGTGCGTGCTGCAGCGGCTGATCTTCGTCGCCATCGCCGCGGCCGCCCTGCTCGGGCTGCTCTGGCCGCGCGGCGGCGCTGCGCTGGCCGGCGGGCTGGCGCTCGCCGGGCTGGCGGCGGCGCTGTGGCAGCACTTCGTCGCCTCCAGCGCCGAATCCTGCGACCTGACCCTGGCCGACCGCATCATGGCGGCCAGCGGTCTCGACGGCCGGTTTCCCGAGCTCTTCATGGCCACGGCAACCTGTGCCGAAGCCAAGGCAGATCTCTTCGGCCTGCCTTACGAAGCCTGGAGCGGCGCGCTCTTCGCCAGCGTGGTGCTGGCGATGCTCTGGTTCATGCGCCGGCGCTGAAGCGCCGACGGCTCAGGACCAGCCCACCCAGCGCCAGACCGACGAGGGCCAGGCTGGCGGGTTCGGGCACATTGTTGTTGTTGTCAGGCTGGTCGATCCAGATCAGCTGGTCCTGCTGGCCGGGATTGCCCACCGAGCGCAGCACGTACAGGTCCTTCGTCACCACCGACGCGGCCGACGCCGCCAGCAGGCTGTCGGCGGTGGTGCGGAACAGGCTGTTGCCGCCGGTCTCCTTGAACAGGCCGCCGGACAATGAGCTGTCGCTGTCGTACAAGGTGTTCCAGATCGCCAGCTGCAGCGCCGTCGACTCGGCGGCACTGTCCACCGCGCCCGCGGTGTCGGCGACATAGCTCACGAGCTGGCCCAGCCGGGTAGCGATCGCGCCGCTGAACTGGCTGCTCGCGCTGACCAAAGTGAAGTTGGTGTTGCCGAGTTCGCCGTCCATCTTCACCGAGTAGTGGGTCCCGGCATTGATGTTGATGTACTCGCCCAGATCGACGCAGTACATCGTCAGCGGCGACAGGTTGAAGCCGGGGTCGGTCATGCCGGAAAGCGTGCCGGTGAAGCCGCCGACCGGGCCGGTGTGGTTCGGCGTGCCGACCTTGACCGTGTTGCCGCTGCCGAACAACCAGCCGTTCATGGCCAGGGTGCCGGCCTGTGCGGCGTTGATGCCGAAGAGCATGGTGGCAGCCAGGGACAGGCGCAGGATCTTGCTTTTCATGGTGGCGGAGCTTGTATCGAAATGTGATGAGCGCAAGCTTAGGGGGGGCTGGCAGCCCAAGGTCCCCCGCGAACCGAGGGTCCACCCCGGAACAGGGGCCTCGGCGTGTCGAAGCGCACACGCCGGGGCCGCCCGCGCCACCCGCGCCACCCGCGCCGCTCAGCCGCCCTGCCCGGACAGGCGCAGCGGTGGCTTCACGCCCTCGACCGCCCTGCCCTTGCGCGCACGTCGGCCCAGGTGCTGCTGCAGCGCGGCGCCCTTGATCACTTCGTCCTTCGGCTTGCCGCCGCGCAGCGCCGTGCCATGCACCGTGAGCTGGTGGGTCAGCGTCGCCACGCCGGCCAGCGCGTCGCCCGGCTCCAGGTCCATCAAGGTCAGCCCGCGCCCGCCCTTGGGCTGATGTTTCAGCTCGTCGACCGGGAAGAGCAGCAGCCGGCCGCGCTGCGACAGGCAGGCCAGCAGCGGCGCGGCGGCTTCGCCGGGCGCCAGCGTGGCCGGCGCCAGCGGCCGCTCGTCGCCCTCCAGCGCGAGGAAGGTCTTGCCGCCGCGCTGCTTGGCGACCAGATCACCGAGTTGCGCCAGCAGCCCGAAGCCGCCGCTGCCGGCGAGCACCAGGCGCGTGGCCGGTGCGCCGGCCAGGTAGTGCAGCGGCTGGGTGCCGCTGTCGAGTTCGATCAGCGCGGTGATCGGCTGGCCGTCACCGCGCCCGCCCGGCAGGGCCGACACGGCCACGCTGTAGACCCGCCCATTGCTGCCGAAGACCACCAGCGGGTCCACGCTGCGGCAGGGATAGACGCCGTGCAGCGCGTCGCCCGGCTTGAACTGCAGCGTCGCCGGGTCCAGCTCATGGCCTTTCAGCGCACGCACCCAGCCCTTGCCGCTGACCACCACCGTGACCGGCTCGTCGACCACCTTGATCTCGGCCACGGCGCGCTTGTCGGCCTGGATCAGGGTGCGGCGTTCGTCGCCATGCGCCTTGGCGTCGGCCTCGATCTCGCGGATCAGGGTGCGTTTGAGCGCCGTCGGGCTGCCCAGGATCTCCTCCAGCTTGCTCTGGTCGGCACGCAGGGTCGCGAGCTCCTGCTCGATGCGGATCGCCTCCAGCCGCGCCAGCTGGCGCAGCCGGATCTCGAGGATGTCCTCGGCCTGCCGGTCGCTGAGCCTGAAACGCTCGACCAGGGCCGGCCCGGGCTCGTCGGCATTGCGGATGATGCGGATCACCTCGTCGATGTTCAGCAGCACCAGCTGCCGGCCTTCGAGCACGTGGATGCGGTCGAGCACCTTGTCCAGGCGGTGCTGCGTGCGCCGCGCCACGGTCTGCTGGCGAAAGCCGATCCATTCGACGAGCATCTGGCGCAGGCTCTTCTGCACCGGCCGGCCGTCGG
This sequence comes from uncultured Rubrivivax sp., assembly GCA_964637205.1. Lineage (GTDB taxonomy): Bacteria > Pseudomonadota > Gammaproteobacteria > Burkholderiales > Burkholderiaceae_C > Rubrivivax. The sequence goes on along the minus strand of CAZWUR010000098.1, from coordinate 4,894 downwards.
CACCAACCAGCGTCAGGTTGACCGGCGCGCTGGTTTCCAGGCTGGTGTGCGCGAGCAACGCGGTGATCAGCTCGGCCTGCTCCACGCTGCGGCTCTTGGGCTCGAAGACCAGGCGCACCGCGGCCTCCTTGCCGGATTCGTCACGCACCGCGTCGAGCAGGGCCAGCAGGCTGGCCTTGAGCTGCTGCTGCTCCTGGCTGACGGTCTTCTTGCCGGCCTTGACCTTGGGGTTGGTCAGCTCCTCGATCTCTTCGAGCACGCGCTGCGTGCTGGTGCCCGGCGGCAGCTCGGTGACCACCAGCTGCCACTGGCCACGCGCCAGGTCCTCGATCTTCCAGCGTGCGCGCAGCTTCAGGCTGCCGCGGCCCGACACACAGGCCGCGCGGATGTCCGCCTCGGGGCTGATCAACTGGCCCCCGCCCGGGTAGTCGGGGCCGGGCAGGATCTCGAACAGCGCGTCGTCGCCGAGCTTCTCGTCGCGGATCAGCGCCACCGCGGCGGCCGCCACCTCGCGCAGGTTGTGGCTCGGGATCTCGGTGGCCATGCCCACGGCGATGCCGCTGGCGCCGTTGAGCAGCACGAAGGGCAGGCGTGCCGGCAACTGCCGGGGCTCGTCGGTGCTGCCGTCGTAGTTGGGCTGGAACTCGACCGTGCCTTCGTCAAGTTCGTCGAGCAGCAACCGCGCGATCGGCGACAGCCGCGCTTCGGTGTAGCGCATCGCCGCCGCGCCGTCGCCGTCGCGGCTGCCGAAATTGCCCTGGCCGTCGATCAGCGGGTAGCGCTGGCTGAAGTCCTGCGCCATGCGCACCAGGGCGTCGTAGGCCGCCTGGTCGCCATGCGGGTGGAAGCGGCCGAGCACGTCGCCGACGACACGTGCACTCTTCACCGGCCGGGGCGTGCCGCTGTTGCCATAGCCCAGGCCCATGCGCTGCATCGAGTACAGGATGCGGCGCTGCACCGGCTTGCAGCCGTCGCAGACGTCGGGCAGCGCGCGCCCCTTGACCACCGACAGGGCGTATTCGAGATAGGCGCGCTCGGCGTAATGCGCCAGCGTGATGGCGTCGTCCGGCGCCGTGGCGGGAGTGAAAAGATCAGGTTCCATCGGTCCAGGTTCGGTGCGCGCATCCAGGCTCGGCCCAGGGCGTGAAGACCACGCCACCCGGCCCGAAACGCCCCGCGCAGCGGCACGGATGGTCCACGGCGTGGCGCTGGATGGGTATCCAGCGATTGTAGGTCCCGAGCCCGTCGCGCCGCCCACGGCCGGCCCTGATTGCAATTGCGGAACGGTCGGCGTCGAGACTGCCGATGGCCCGCCCGAGGGCCGACGCCACCCGCCCTTGCACCCGACCCAGGAGCCCGAACCATGACCTCACCCGCCCCTACTCCGACCCCGACCCCGGCCCCGCCGCCGCGCCGCCACGCATTGCCGTGGCTGGCCGTCACCGTCGGTCTGATGCTGGCGGCCTGCGGCGACGGCGGGGGTGGGGGTGGCCCCATCGCTGCCCCGCCGCCGCCGCCGCCGCCGCCCCCGCCGCCGCCACCGGCCGCTTATTCGACGCTGCAACCCGCCGGCGGTGGAGTCGGCATCGAAGCCCGCACCTCGATGATCGTCAGCGACGGCTCACCCGCAGCGCAGATGCTCGACGACTTCCAGATCAGCGCCGGCGGCGCCTTCACACAACTGGCGTGGCAGGGTATGTACTGCATCCAGACCAGCGGTGCCATGGCGCCGGCACCGATCGCGTCGGCCTTCACCGTGCGCCTGTACGCCGACGTCGGCGGTGCGCCGGACCTCGCCGCCCCGCTGCTCGAAGCCACCTACCCGGTGGCCGACACCGGCCAGACCCTGGACGCCAAGGTCGGCGGGCTGGACTGCGGCACCGCGACGAACGTGGAATGGGCCCTGTACGACTACGCCGTGACCCTGCCCTCGACCTTCACCGCCGTGGCCGGCACGACCTACTGGCTGAGCATCCAGGCCACCGGTCCGTCGTACGCGACCTACTGGGGCTGGCGCGGCGACATCTCGGGCGTCGGTTCGTCGATCCAGCGCTTCGACGGACAGACCGACACCTTCACGCTGGACCGCGCTTTCGCGCTGCAGCCCTGAAACGCCCGCCGCGCCGGTTCGCACCCGTGCTGGCCGGCTCGGCGGCGCCTCAGCGTTCGGGCGGCAGCACCTGGGCGATCAGCGCGTGGAAGCGCTCGTAGAAGGCGCGGTCGCGCACGGTCTGCGCGCCGATCTTGACCAGCGAGTCGTCGCTGGAGCCCATCGGCAGCGAGATCGAGCCGATCGCACTGACCCCCAGGCTCGACGAGGTGGTGGCCTTCTTGACCACGTACTGGTCTTCCCAGGCCGTGACGTAGGCGTTCGAGATGCGGTCGGTGGCGTCCTGCGGCACGCAGGTGATCTGCAATTTCAGCTCGACATGGCTGTCGCGGTCGGGCTGGAAGAACTTGCTGCCGACGAGCACCACACGGTCGTTGCGCGTCAGCACATAACCCTGGCCGAGCAGGGCGCGGCGGGCGCCCTCGCAGACGTCTTCGGCGGCGCGCGCATAGCGCCGGGCATGTGCCGACGCAGCGTCGAAACGTTCACTCTGGTAGACCGCCGGCGGCGGGTCGGACAGGGTCGGTATTTCGGGCACCGCACATCCAGCCAGGGCCACGGTGAGCCCGGCCAGGGCCGCGCGCATCAATGCGCCTCGTCCCAGTTGGCGCCGACGCCGACCTCGGCCGCCAGCGGCACCTTCAGCGCGGCCACGCCCGCCATCAGGCGCGGCACGGCTTCGCGCGCCCAGTCAAGCTCGGCCTCGGGCACCTCGAAGACCAGTTCGTCGTGCACCTGCATGATCATGCGCGTGGCACGCTGCTCCCGGTCCAGCGTCGCCTGCACCGCGATCATCGCCAGCTTGATCAGGTCGGCCGCCGTGCCCTGCATCGGCGCATTGATCGCCTGCCGTTCGGCACCGGCGCGGCGCGGGCCGTTGCCGCCCTTGATCTCGGGCAGCCAGATCCGGCGGCCGAAGTAGGTCTCGACATAACCCTGCTCGGCGGCCCTGGCCTTGGTTTCGGTCATGTAGCGCCGCACGCCGGCAAAACGTTCGAAATAGCGCTCGATGTAGTCCTTCGCCGCCTTCTGCTCGATGCCCAGGTTGTTCGCCAGCCCGAAGGCACCCATGCCGTAGATGAGGCCGAAATTGATCACCTTGGCGTAGCGGCGCTGCTCGCTGCTCACCGAATCCAGCGCCACGTTGAAGACCTCGCTGGCGGTGGCGCGGTGCACGTCGATGCCTTCGGCGAAGGCGCGCAGCAGGCCCGGGTCCTCGCTGATGTGGGCCATGATGCGCAGTTCGATCTGGCTGTAGTCGGCCGACAGGATGTGGTGCCCTGGCGGTGCGACGAAGGCCTCGCGCACGCGCCGGCCTTCCGGGGTGCGGATCGGGATGTTCTGCAGATTGGGGTCGTTGCTCGCCAGCCGCCCCGTCACCGCCACCGCCTGCGCGTAATTGGTGTGCACGCGGCCGGTGGCCGGGTTCACCATCAGCGGCAGCTTGTCGGTGTAGGTGCCCTTGAGTTTGGCCAGGCCGCGGTGTTCGAGGATGCGCGCCGGCAGCGGGTAGTCGGCGGCCAGTTCCTGCAGTACTTCTTCGTCGGTGCTCGGCGCGCCGCTGGCGGTCTTCTTCTTCACCGGCAGGCCCAGCTTGCCGAACAGGATCTCGCCGATCTGCTTCGGGCTGCCCAGGTTGAAGGGCTGCTCGGCGATCGCGTAGGCCTCCTGCTCCAGCGCCAGCATGCGTTCGGCCAGGTCCTTGCTCTGCGTGGCCAGCACCGCGGCGTCGACCAGCACGCCGTGGCGCTCGATGCGCTGCAGCACCTGCATCGCCGGCATCTCGATGTCGGCATACACCACGGCCAGCCGACCTTCGGCCTGCAGCCGCGGCCACAGGGCCTGGTGCAGCTGCAGCGCCATCTCGCTGTCCTCGCCGCTGTAGGTGGTGGCCGTCGCGACGTCGACCTGGGCAAACGGTATCTGGTGCACCCCCTTGCCACACAGGTCTTCATAGCTCAGACCCTTGCGGCCCAGGTGGCGCTCGGCCAGCTTCTCCAGGCCATGGCCCAGATGCGCTTCGAGCACATAACTCTCGAGCATCGTGTCGTGGGCCACACCGCGCATCGTGATGCCATGGTTGGCCAGCACATGCAGGTCGTACTTCAGGTTCTGGCCGACCTTGGGCCGGCTGGCGTCTTCCAGCCAGGGCTTCAGCGCGGCCAGGACCTCGTCCAGCGCCAGCTGCTCCGATGCATCAGGGCCGACGTGGCCGGTCGGCACATAGGCCGCGCGCCCCGGTTCGACGGCAAAGCTGATGCCGACGATGCGCGCGGCCATCGGGTCCAGCGAATCGGTTTCGGTGTCCACGGCGGCCAGCTGCGCGGCCATCAGGCGCGCCAGCCAGTGCTGCAGCCGGGGCATCGTGTCGATCGTCTCGTACTCGCGCGCGAGCTCGCCCAGCTTCGGCGGTACCGGTGGCGTCACGCCGAGATCGGCCTCGAGCTCGTTCTTCCAGGTGCGAAAACCGTAGCGCGTGTAGAAGTCCAGCAGGCCTTCGCGCCGTGCCGGCTCCAGGGCCAGGCCGTCCAGCGCCGGCCAGCCCGGCAGATGTTCACCGAGTTCGCAGTCGGTGACCACCGTGATCAGCTTGCGGCCGGTGGGCAGCCAGTCCAGCGCACGGCGCAGGTTCTCGCCGGCAACGCCCTTGATGCCGTCGGCCGCGGCCACCACGCCGTCCAGGCTGCCATGTTCGGCCAGCCATTTCGCGGCCGTCTTGGGGCCCACCTTGTCGACGCCGGGCACGTTGTCGACCGTGTCGCCGATCAGGGTCAGGTAGTCGAC
>CAZWUR010000097.1:0-13260 GCA_964637205.1 uncultured Rubrivivax sp. | reverse complement strand
GCAGCCCGGTGGCCACGGCGCCGACGGCCGCGCCCTCGGTGGGCGTGAAGATGCCGGTGTAGATGCCGCCGATCACGACGGCGAAAATGAGCAGCACCGGCCAGACGGCCACCAGGGCTTCGACCCGTTCGCGCCAGGGCATCGGTTCGATCTGCCCGGCAGAGCCCGGCGAGAAGCGCACGTACAGATTGATCACGAGCATGTAGCCCAGGGCGGCCAGCACGCCCGGCACGAAGGCGGCGGCGAACATCTTGGCGATGTTCTGCTCGGCCAGGATGGCATAGATCACGAGCACGATCGACGGCGGGATGAGGATGCCCAGGGTGCCGCCGGCGGCCAGCAAGCCGCTGGACAGCGCACCGCTGTAACCGGCGCGCTTGAGCTCGGGCAGCGCAACCTGGCCCATCGTCGCGGCGGTGGCCATCGACGAGCCGCAGATCGAGCCAAAGCCGGCGCAGGCCCCGATGGCCGCCATGCCGACACCGCCACGGCGATGGCCGAGAAAGGCCTCGGCCGCCTTGAACAGCGACTGCGACATGCCGCCCAGCGTGGCGAACTGCCCCATCAGCAGGAACAGCGGGACGATCGACAGCGAATGCGTGGAGTACTGGCCGTAGGCCAGGGTCTTGATCTGGTTGAGCAGGGGCGAGACGCCGCCGAAGACCTGCCAGGAACCGACGAGGCCGATCACCAGCATCGCCAGGCCGATCGGCACGCGCAGGAAGATCAGCACCAGCATGAACGGGAAGGACCAGGCGGCCAGTGTGAGGGCGTCCATCAGGCCTCCCGCCGGGCCGCCCCAAGGGCGGCATGCGCCCGCGTGGGGGGCAGCAAACGAAGTGCGCGTGGAAGCTTCATGTCAATGCACCGCCTCGGCAGCGGCGAAACCTGCGGGTGGCGTCACGAATCCCAGCGTCTCGAGCAGTCGCCACAGATAGACGCCGCAGCCGATCACGGCCGGCACCATCGATGCCGCGTATCCCCACCACACCGGGAACTGCAGGATGAAGGTGACTTCGCCGTTGTCCCGGTAGTCGAGCATCGCCACCCCCATGCGCCAGACCAGCAGCCACCACACGGCGGCCATCAGCGCGTCGGCCAGGACCTCCAGCACGCGGCGCAGCGGCGCCGGGTAGGCGCGCCAGAACAGGTCGACGACGGCGTGACCGCGCTTGAGGAGCGCCCAGGGCAGGACGCAGAACACGGCCAGGGCGGGGCCGGCCTCGACGAGATCGAAGTCGCCCGGTACCGGGCCCAGGCCCAGGCCCGACAGGGCGCGACCGGCGATGCTGATCACGCTCATCGCGGCGAGCAGCACGAGCACGAAGGCACCGATCCAGGCCATGGCCCGGCTCAGCCCGTAGACGGCGTGTTTCATGGGGTCTTTCAGGTCGGCGCGGGGCGTCCGGACCGGGTCCGGAGGCCCCGCGCAAAGGCCGGTGTCAGCCGAGCGTCGGCAACACCGGTTGCGTCACTTCGAGTACTTGGTGATCAGCGCTTCGGCCTCGGCCGCCAGCTTCTGCCCGTCGAGGCCCTTCTCGCTGACTTCCTTGTACCAGACGGCGCGCGTGCCGGCGGCGGCCCGCTGCCAGCGGTTGGTCTCGGCGGCGTCGAGCACGATGACGTTGTTGCCGGCCTTCTGCGCCAGGCCCATGCCGATCTTGTCGCCTTCGTCCATCGCGCGGCCGAACAACGCCGCGGCCATCTGGCCGCTGTTGGCGTCGATGACCTTCTTCAGGTCGGCGGGCAGCTTGTCGTAGCTGGCCTTGTTCATCGCCACCGCGAAGGTCTGCGTGTACAGGCCCTTGTTGCCGCTGAAGGTGGTGTGGTTCTTGACGATCTGCTGCACCTTGAGCGCGGGCACCACTTCCCAGGGGATGGTGGTGGCGCTGATCACGCCCTTGGACAGGGCTTCGCCGACGGCCGGCACCGGCATGCCGACCGGCGTGGCACCAAGCTGCTCGAGCATGATGTTGACGACACGCGAGCCGCCGCGCACCTTCATGCCCTTCAGGTCCTCGAGCTTGGTGACCGGGTCCTTGCTGTGGATCAGGCCCGGGCCGTGGAGGTGCACGGCGATCAGGTGCACGTCCTTGAACTCGTCCATCGCGTACTTCTCGACGTATTCCTGGAAGGCCCTGGAGCCCGGCTCGGCCTTGCCGGTGGAGAAGGGCAGCTCGAAGACCTCGCTCTTCGGGAAGCGGCCCGGCGTGTAGCCGAGCACCGTCCAGACCAGGTCGACGACGCCGTCCTTGACCTGGTCGAAAAGCTCGGGCGGCTTGCCACCCAGGGCCATCGCGTCGAAGCGCTGGACCTTGATGCGGCCGCCGCTTTCTTTCTCGACCTTCTCGGCCCAGGGCTTGATGGCCTTGGACGGGACGGTCGCCTGGGGCGGCAGGAACTGGTGGAAGCGCAGCGTCACGTCGGCCGCCTGCGCGGCCGGGAACGCGACCAGCGCGGCAGCGCCGGCGACGGCGCCCAGGAAACTCTTGCGGGTGATCTTCATGGTCTTGTCTCCGTTCGGGTTGAGGGTGGGGAAGGGATCAGGAATCCAGTTGCTGCTCGAGCTGATGCAGCACCCGGTAACAGGGCAGGACCTGGGCGACGCTGGCGTTGGGTTCGCGGCCTTCGCGGATGGCGGCGAAGAACTCGCGGTCCTGCAGCTCGATGCCGTTCATCGACACGTCGACCTGCGACACGTCGATCTTCTGGTCCTTGCCGTCGAACAGGTCGTCGTAGCGCGCGATGTAGGTGCCGGTGTCGCCGATGTAGCGGAAGAAGGTGCCCAGCGGGCCGTCGTTGTTGAAACTCAGGCTGAGCGTACAGATGGCGCCGTTGGCCGCCTTGAGCTGGATCGACATATCCATTGCGATGCCCAACACCGGGTGGATCGGCCCTTGCACCGCGTTGGCCGTCACGATCGGGCTGCCGGCCTGCCAGGCAAACAGATCCACCGTGTGCGCCGCGTGGTGCCACAGCAGGTGGTCGGTCCAGCTGCGCGGCTGGCCGAGTGCGTTCATGTTCGTGCGCCGGAAGAAGTAGGTCTGCACATCCAACTGCTGGATGTTGAGCCTGCCGTCGGCGATGCGCCGGTGCAGCCACTGGTGGCTGGGGTTGAAGCGCCGCGTGTGCCCGCACATCGCCACCAGGCCGGTCGCCTGCTGGCGTGCCAGCACCGCCTCGCCGTCGGCGAGCACGTCGCACAGCGGGATCTCGACCTGCACATGTTTGCCCGCGTCCAGGCAGGCCAGGCTCTGCGCTGCATGCATCTGCGTCGGCGTGCACAGGATGACGGCGTCGACCTCCTTGATCGCCAGGCTGTCGGCCAGATCGGTGCTGGCATGCGCGATGCCGTACCGGCCCGCCACTTCCTGCGTCTTGGCCAGATCGCGGCTGACCAGCGAGATCACCTTGACGCCGGGGATGTTCCTGATGCCGTCGAGGTGCTTGATGCCGAAGGCGCCGGCGCCGGCCAATGCCACGTTGATCGTCATGCGTTCTCCAAGATGAGATGGCCCACGGCCGTGTTCGATGCCGGCACGTGATAGAAGCGCTGCTTCACGACGGGCGGGCTGTCGCTCATCGCACCGCGCGCGATCAACCACATCACGAGTTCGATGCCTTCGCTGCCGGCCTCGCGCACATAGTCGATGTGCGGCATCTCGGCGAGCTTCTCGGGCTCGGCGATCAGGCGGTCGAGGAAGCGATTGTCCCACTCGGCATTGATGAGCCCGGCGCGCGGACCCTGCAGCTGGTGGCTCATGCCGCCGGTGCCCCAGATCTGCACCTTCAGCGGCCGGTCGAAGCTCTCGACCGCCTTGCGGATCGCGCGGCCGAGGTTGAAGCAGCGCCGGCCCGAAGGCACCGGGTACTGCACCACGTTGACGGCAAAGGGGATCACCGGGCAGGGCCAGGCCTGCACCTGGCCGTACATCAGGCTCAGCGGCACGGTCAGGCCGTGGTCGACGTCCATCCTGTTCACGATGGTGAGGTCGAAGTCCTGCTGGATCACGCTCTGCGCGATATGGCTGGCGAGCTCCGGGTGGCCGATGACCCTGGGCACCGGGCGCGGTCCCCAGCCTTCGTCGGCCGGCGCATATTCGGCCGCGGTGCCGATCGCGAAGGTCGGGATCATCTCCAGGCTGAAGGCCGTGGCGTGGTCGTTGTAGACCAGGAAGATCACGTCGGGCGGGTTGTCCTTCAGCCATTGTTTGCCGTAGTCGTAGCCGGCGAAGACCTTGCGCCAGTAGGGCTCGCCGGACTTGCCGAGGTCGAGCGCGGCGCCGATGGCCGGCACATGCGAGGTGTAGACGGACGCGGTGATGCTCGCCATGTCAGAACCCTGGTTTGGGCGCTGAGCCCTGCGGCTGATGCTGCGGCTGGGCGTTGCCGTCCTCGCCGATGTAGCGGTTGCCTTCGGCGCTGCGGCCGCCGGAAATCATCATGTCGCGGTATTCCTCTTCGCTCATGCCGGTCATGCTGCCGGCCATCTGCTGGAAGCTCATGCCGTGGGTGGCACCGATCTTGGCCAGGAAATAGATGTTGCCGCCCTCGGCGATGGCGCGGTTCAGGTCGCGCGCCAGCACGGCCTGCTTCTGCGCCTCGGTCATCGGCCACTCATCGAGATAGGCGCGCTGATCGGCAAGAAAACGCTCGCGGTTGGCGGCCTGCATCAGACTCATGCAGAACTGGTTCAGCCAGTAGCCCTTGCGCGACTGGTCGGTGTCGAAGATCGTCGTGCCGGGCACGTCGAGATAGGGTTTTTCGAGTGACATCGTTAGACCTCCTCGGGCCAGTACAGGCGCATCGGGTTGTCGACCAGCAGCTTGCGCTGCAATTCGGCGGTCGGCGCGATGTGCGGAATGAAGTCCACCAGCAGGCCGTCGTCGGGCATATGGTCCTTCAGGTTCGGGTGCGGCCAGTCGGTGCCCCAGAGAACGCGGTCGGGGAAGGTCTCGACGACACGGCGGGCAAACGGCACCACGTCGCGGTAGGCGGCCTGCTCGCCGTCCAGCGCGCGCGGGCCGGTCAGCGACAGCCGTTCCGGGCAGCTGACCTTGCTCCAGACATTCGGGTGCTCGTGCATGAACTTCAGGAAGAGCGCGAACTCGGGCCCGTCGAGGGGCTTGCTCACGTCGGGCCGGCCCATGTGGTCGACGACCACGGTGGTCGGCAAGGCGGAGAAGAAGTCCCACAGTTCGGGCAGGTCCGCCGCCTCGAAATAGATGACGACATGCCAGCCCAGGCCCTGGATGCGGCTGGTGATCTCGAGCAGCTCGTCCCTGGGCGTGAAGTCGACCAAGCGCTTGACGAAGTTGAAGCGCACCCCGCGCACGCCGGCGACATGCAGCTGGCGCAGTTCGTCGTCGCTGACCGAGCGCTTGAGCGTGGCCACGCCGCGCGCCCTGCCGCCGCTGGCCCGGCAGGCGTCGAGCATGGCCCGGTTGTCGGCACCGTGGCAGGTGGCCTGCACGACCACATTGCGCGCGAAGCCGAGATGGTCGCGCAGTGCGAAGAGCTGGTCCTTGCTGGCGTCGCAGGGGGTGTACTTGCGCTCGGGCGCATAGGGGAACTGCCGGCCCGGACCGAACACATGGCAATGTGCATCCACGCTGCCGGGCGGCAGCCGGAATCTTGGTGTGCTCGGGCCGGCATGCCAGTCCAGCCAGCCAGGGGTTTTTTCGAAACTCATCTCAATCCTTGTGCAGGGTGCCCAGGATGCGGTCGGCTTCCGTGCGCCAGTCGGCGCTGCGGGCAAAGCCGGGCGTTCCGCGCGCGCCGAACAGGCCGGCGTCGGCGAGGTCAGCGACCCAGGCCTGGCGCTCGGCGGTGCCGCTGGCGCTCCAGGGCTCGAGCCCTGCTTCGCGCACGGTCTGAGCCACCTCGCGCACCTCCTCGCTGCGCCGCCGGCCATGTTCGATCACGCGCTGGAAGAAGTAGCTGGCCTGATGTTCCCAGTCGAGGCCGGGAAAGGTTTCCTGCAGCGAGGCGATCACCGCGTCCTCGACGCCGTAGTGGCGCGCGGTGGTGAAACTCTCGATGAACATCGCCTCCAGGCCCTTGATCACCACGCTGCGGCACATCTTGGTCGCGCTGGCCACGCCGAGGCGCTGATCGTGCACCCTGGGCGCAAAGCCGAGTGCGTCGAGCCGCGGCGCCAGTGCCGCCGCGTCGGGCCCGCCGAGCAGCAGCGGCACCTTGGAGCGGTAGGGCGGCACCGAGGTCATCACCGCGCCTTCGACATAGCGAGCGCCGGCGGCGTTGATGACGCCCGCGGCGCGGATCTTGGCGCCCGGCGACGCGCTGTTGAGGTCGAGGAAAAACACGCCGGCGGCGAGGCCGGGCACACAGGCCTCGGCCACCGGCACGGCCTGGCTGGCGGTGACGGCCGAGATCACGAGTTCGGCGCCCCGCACCGCATCGGCGTGCGACGCCGCCAGCGCGACGCCGAACTGCTGCGCATGGGCGCGCAGCGGTGCGCCGGCAGCGCCCGCGTCGCCGTGCAGTTTCAGGTCGCAGGCGCTGAGCGTCACGCCCCGCGCCCGCAGGTCCTCGGCCAGGATGCGGCCGACCTCGCCATAGCCGATGAGCGCAATCCGCTGCATGGTCAGTCGATGTAGCGCAGGCCGGCCTTTTCGAGCGGCTCGCGCATCTTGTACATGTCCAGCCCCAGCACCCCGGCGGCCAGCCTGGCGCGCTTCTCGCCCTCGAGGGCTTCGCGCCTGGTTGCCGCCTCCAGCGTGGCCGCGGCCATGGCGCGCGGCACGCAGCACACGCCGTCGTCGTCGGCGACGATGACGTCGCCCGGCGTCACCCAGGCGCCGGCGCAGACCACCGGGATGTTGACGGAGCCCAGCGTGGCCTTGATCGTGCCCTTGCTGCTGATGGCCTTGCTCCAGACCGGGAAGCCCATCTCGGCGAGCGTCTTCACGTCGCGCACGCCGGCGTCGATGATCAGGGCCCGGGCGCCGCGCGCCATGAACGAGGTGGCCAGCAGGTCGCCGAAGTAGCCGTCGCTGCATTCGGCGGTGACCGCCGCGACGACGACGTCGCCGGGCCGGATCTGCTCGGCCACCACATGCATCATCCAGTTGTCGCCCGGTTGCAGCAGCACGGTGACGGCGGTGCCGCCGACCTGCGCGCCGGCGTAGATGGGCCGCATATACGGTTTCAGCAAGCCCACGCGGCCCATGGCCTCGTGCACCGTGGCGCTGCCGAAGTGCGCCAGTTGATCCGCCAGATGCGCGGGCGTGCGCTCGATGTTGCGATGGACGACGCCGAGTTCATACATGTTCAGAGTCCTTTGGCCTTGAGTGCCGCGTCCAGGCGCGGGTACACGCGCCGCGCGTTGCCTTCGTAGATCTGCTGCTTCTGCGCCGCGCTGAGCTGCGTGGACGCCTCGATGTAGCGCTTGGTGTCGTCGTAGTTGAAGCCGGTCTCGGGGTCGATGCCGCGCACCGCGCCGATCATCTCGCTGGCGAACAGGATGTTGTCCACCGGGATCACCTGGGTCAGCAGGTCGATGCCCGGCTGGTGGTAGACGCAGGTGTCGAAGAAGACGTTGTTCAGTAGATGCTCCTTGAGCAGGGGCTTCTTCAGCTCCTGTGCCAGCCCGCGGTAGCGGCCCCAGTGGTAGGGCGCGGCGCCGCCGCCATGCGGCACGACGATGCGCAGCGTGGGGAAGTCCTTGAACAGGTCGCCCTCCAGCAGCTGCATGAAGGCGGTGGTGTCGGCATTGATGTAATGCGCGCCGGTGGTGTGGAAGCAGGTGTTGCAGCTGGTGCTGACGTGCACCATCGCCGGAATGTCGTACTCGACCATCTTTTCGTAGATCGGGTACCAGTGGCGGTGCGTCAGTGGTGGGCTCGTCCAGTGGCCGCCGCTCGGGTCGGGGTTCAGGTTGATCGCCACGTTGCCGTACTGCTCGACGCACTTGACAAGTTCGGGGACGCAGCTGGCCGGGACCACGCCCGGGCTCTGCGGCAGCATCGCCGCAGGGATGAAGTGGTCGGGAAACAGCTGGCTCACGCGGTAGCAGAGCTCGTTGCAGATCGCGGCCCAGGTGCTGCTGACCTGGAAGTCGCCGATGTGGTGCGCCATGTAGCTGGCGCGCGGGCTGAAGATCGTCAGGTCGCTGCCGCGTTCGCGCATCAGCTTGAGCTGGTTGGCCTCGATCGACTCGCGAAGCTCGTCGTCGGAGATCTTCAGCTCGGCGGCCCTGGGCATCAGCGCCGGGTCGCTGATGCCTGCGATCTGGCGCTCGCGCCAGGCGCCGAGCGCCGCCGGGGCGGTGGTGTAGTGGCCGTGGATGTCGATGATCACGCGGATGTCTCCTTGTCGCTTAGGGCCTGTTCACACTACAGGAAGGGTCTTCCATTCTGGTCGTCAACGCGGTCCCTTCCCACAGTGTGAACAGACCCTAGTCGCGGGCCGGCGTCATGCCGTGGCCCTGTCTGGCCGGGTCGGCCTCGGGCGAGGCCATGAAGGCCAGCATCGCCTGCGTGGCGGCGGCCTGTGCCGACACGCTGGCGACGCCGCCTGAAAAGGTGGTGATGAATTCGGTGCCCGGCGGCAGCAGGCCGAGCCGTTCGATGCCGTCGAGATGCATCAGTTCGCTGAGCTGCTGGAAGCCGAGCTCGACCGTCCCGTCGGCAACCAGGCGGCCGACCGGCACGCCCGGCGGCGGCACGACGATGCGCTCGCGCAGGGCCTCGGCGATGCCCCAGCGCGCAAACAGTGCCGCCAGGTGGGTGCCGCTGGGGCCGGTGGAACAACCCAGCGTGCCTGCGCCCAGCACCGCCTGCCGCAGCGCAGCCTCGCTGGACACGTCGGGGTGCGGCGCGCCGGCGCGCACCGCCAGGGCCACCGGCGAGCGCACCAGATCCACCCGGCTGCCGGCACGCACATGGCCGGCATGGATCAGCTTGTCCAGCGCATCGGAGGCCAGGATCACGGCGTCGAAGGCTTCGCCCGCGGCCACCCGCTTGGCGGCATCGACGCCGCCGACGGATTCGATCGCGACCTGCCAGCCCGAGCGCTGCTGAAAGGCCCGGGCCAGCGCCGCGAGCACGCTGCGGGTGGCCATCGACGAAATTCCGCTCAGGGTCCCGACCACGCTGGTCTCCGATGTCCGGGTTTGAATGGGCCATTCTTGGCCGGGGGGAGTCATTCATCAATGCGATTCCCGGTCTAGCTGTCAGGCCGGATCGGCATGACAATTGTGGCGTGGACCTGAAACAGCTCGAATACTTCGTGCACGTCGCCGAATTCGGCGGCTTCACGCGGGCCTCGACCTTCCTGCGCGTGGCGCAGCCGGCCTTGAGCCGGCAGATCCGCAGCCTGGAGGTCGAACTGCGGCAGGCTCTGTTCGAGCGCAACGGGCGCGGCGTCACGCTCACCGAAGCCGGCAAGCGCCTGCTGGCGCACAGCCGCGGCATCCTGCAGCAGGTCGAGCGGGCGCGGCAGGACATGGACGACGAGCGCGGCGCCGCCAGCGGCCATCTGTCGGTGGGCATGCCGCCGAGCGTCAGCCGGGCCCTGACGGCGCCCCTGGTGGCGGCCTTCCGCGCGCGCTTTCCGAAGGCGACCCTGACGGTGGTCGAGGGCCTGTCGACCTATATGCTGGAGTGGCTGCAGATCGGGCGCATCGACTGCGCCGTGGTCTACAACGTCGTGCCCTCGCCGGCGATCGATCTGCTGCCGGTGCTCGACGAGGTGCTCTACCTCGTTTCCGCGCGCCAGCCGGGGCAGGCCCTGGAGGGTCCGCCGCTGCCGCTGGCCGAACTGACCGGCCTGGAACTGGTGATGCCCAGCCGGCCGCATTCGATCCGCATGCTGCTCGAGGGCGCCCTGGTCGCCGAGGGGCGCAAGCCGCATGTGAGCATCGAGATCGAGAGTGTTCCGGCGATCCTGGACCTGGTGCACAGCCAGGGCATGCACGGTGTGCTCACGCTCAACGGCGTGCGCAGCCATGGCCCGGAGCAGGCTTTCCATGCCCGGCCGCTGGCGCCCGAACATGGCCGCGAGCGGCTGGTGACGACGCAGTGGATCGCCACCTCGGCGCAGCGCCCGCGCGGGCCGCTGATCGAGCAGTCGACCGCGCTGCTGCGCGAGCTGATGCTCGAGCACTGGTCGGTGCCCGGGCACGCCTGAATCCCCCGCTATCCTCGGGCCCATGTACAACGCGCTGTTCGGGCTGAGCAAGGACCCGTTCTCGATCGCGCCCGATCCGCGCTTCCTCTACATGAGCGAGCGCCACCGCGAGGCGCTGGCGCACCTGCTCTACGGGGCCCAGGGCGGCGGTGGGCTGGTGCTGCTCACCGGGGCGGTGGGTGCCGGCAAGACCACCGTCTGCCGCGCCTTCGTCGAGCAGCTGCCGAAATCGGTGGACCTGGCCTATGTCTTCAACCCGGCGCTCAGCGTGCCCGAACTGCTGGCCACGGTCAGCGACGACTTCGGCCTGCAGGTGCCGGCCGGCGCGTCGGTGAAGGCGCATGTCGACGCGCTGAATGCCTTTCTGCTCGAGCGCCACGCCCAGGGACGCCGCTGCGTGCTCGTCATCGACGAGGCGCAGAACCTGTCGTCCGCCGTGCTCGAGCAGCTGCGCCTGCTGACCAACCTCGAGACCGACACGCGCAAGCTGCTGCAGATCGTGCTCATCGGACAGCCCGAGCTGCGCGACCGACTGGCCGAGCCGTCGATGGAGCAGGTGGCGCAGCGGGTCATCGCGCGCTACCACCTCGAGCCCCTGGGCGAGGCCGACACCCTGATGTACGTGCGCCACCGCATGGCCGTGGCCGGGCTGGTGACGGCCCTGCCTTTCGACGAGGCCGCGCTCAGGCGCGTGCACAAGCTGGCGCGCGGCGTGCCGCGGCGCATCAACCTGCTCTGCGACCGCGCCCTGCTCGGCGCCTATGCGCAGCAGCGCACCACGGTGAGCGCGGCGATGGTCGAACAGGCGGCGCGCGAGGTCTTCGGCGACGCACCCGCGGCGCCGGGCCCGGCGCCGCGGGTGCGGCGTGCGCTGCTGCCGGCGGCCGGCGTCACCGTCGCCGTGATCGCCGCCGCCCTGTGGTGGGCGTGGCCGCGCGCGGACGGCCTGGCGGTGGCGGTGGCACCGCTGGCCGCCGCCTCGGTGCCGGCGCCCGCCGTGGCCCTGCCGGCGATGCCGGCGTCGGCGGCTACGCCGCCGGCGGCGCTGATCGATGCCGCCGCGCTGATGACCCGGCGCGGCTGGGCCGACGAAGACGCCGCCTGGCGCGCGCTTGCGGCGCGCTGGGGCGATGGCGTCGATGCCGGCCTCGGGCGCGGCGCGGCCTGTGACGGGCTGGCGTCGCAGGGCCTGGCCTGCCACCAGGGCCAGGGCAATCTGGCCCTGCTGCGCCAGCTCGACCGCCCCCTGTGGCTGGCGCTTCAGCTCGAGGCTGCGACGCCGGTGCCGGTGCTGCTGACGGGGCTTGGTGAGCGCGAGGCTGAACTGCGGCTGCCGGACGGCCCGCTGCGCGTGAGCCTGGCCACGCTGACGGCGCGCTGGACGGGCGAGTTCGGTACGCTGTGGCGGCGGCCGCCCGGGCTGGCGCCCCACGCCCGCCTCGGCCCCGGCAGCGCGGCCTTCGACTGGGTCGTGGCCCGGCTGCGCGACGAACAGGCGGGGGCCCTGCCCGAGGACAGTGCGCCGACGCTCAGGATCCAGGCCTTTCAGCGCTCGCAGGGCCTGGCGGTGGACGGCCTGGCCGGCCCGCTGACCCTGATGCAGCTGAACCGGGCCGCCGCGGTCGACGAACCGCGGCTGGCCCGGGAGCCCTGAACCGGAGCCGCCAAGAATGTCCTATGTGCTGGATGCCCTGCGCCGCGCCGAGGCCGATCGCCATCGCGGCGAGGTGCCGGACCTGCATGCGCCGCCCGGGGTCGGCATGGCCAGCGCGGCGGCGCGCGACGCCGGCCCGGCTGCGCATTGGCCCTGGCTGGCCGCGGCCCTGCTGGGGGTGCTGGCGCTGGCGGTCTGGTGGTGGACCAGTGCCGACCGGCCCCAGCCGGCGGCTCGGCCTGCCCCGGTGGCCGCGGCCGAGGTGCCGGCGGCACTGACGACGGTATCGCCCCGGACGGGCGCCCCGGCCACGGCCGCCATTCAAGTGCCGGCCGAATCGGCCGGGCCGGTGCCAGCGCCGGTGGCGCTGCCGGAACCGGCAGCGCCGCGCCGGCCGGCGCCGGCCGCCGACCTGCCCGCGCTCAGCTTCGGCGGCGCCTTCGACTCGCCGGACGCCAAGGCGCGCATGCTGATCATCAACGGCCAGGTCTGGCGCGAAGGCGACGAGCCCCTTCCCGGCCTGCGGCTGGAGCGCATCAGCCTGCATTCGGCGCAGTTCCGGTATCAAGGGCGCATGGTCGAGGTGGCCTACGACGGCGCGTCGCGCGGCATGGCGCGGCCCTGACCCGGCGCCCGTCGGTGACCCCGATGCACGGAGGGCCGCGATCCGCGGTCACACTCGGCGCATGTCCTTGCCGCCTCGTCCGCCCGCCATCGTCTTCGACAACAGCTTTGCCCGTGAACTGCCCGAGGCCGGCGTGCGCTGGCCGCCGGCGACGGTGCCGGCACCCCGGCTGCTGTTTCTGAACCATGCGCTGGCGCTGGAACTCGGGCTCGACGCCACATCGCTGGATTCGGCCGAGGGCGCCGCACTGTTCGCCGGCAACCGCCTGCCCGAGGGTGCCGAACCGCTGGCACAGGCCTATGCCGGGCACCAGTTCGGCGGCTTTTCGCCGCAGCTCGGCGACGGCCGGGCGCTGCTCCTGGGTGAGGTGATCGACCGCAAGGGGCAGCGCCGCGACCTGGCCCTGAAGGGTTCGGGGCGCACGCCGTTTTCGCGCAGCGGCGACGGCAAGGCGGCCGTCGGGCCGATGCTGCGCGAGGTGCTGATCGGCGAGGCGATGCACGCGCTCGGCATCCCGACCACGCGCGCGCTGGCGGTCGCGGCCACCGGTGAGCCGGTGCGGCGCGAAACCGGCACGCTGCCCGGTGCCGTATTGACCCGGGTGGCGGCCAGCCATCTGCGGGTGGGCACCTTCCAGTACTTCGCCGCGCGCGGCGACCAGGCCGCGCTGCGCCGCGTGCTGGACTACAGCATCGCCCGCCACGACCCCGAGCTCCTGGGCACGCCGGGCTGCGAGCTGGCCTTCCTGGCCGCCGTGGCGCGGCGCCAGGCGGCGCTGATCGCGCAGTGGATGCACGTCGGCTTCATCCACGGCGTGATGAACACCGAC
>CAZWUR010000096.1:0-13391 GCA_964637205.1 uncultured Rubrivivax sp. | reverse complement strand
CAGCACCTTGTCCAGCGCGTCCGGCGTGTGCGCGTAGTCGACCACGACCTCGGGGGCACCCGCGCCGATGCGCTGCATGCGCCCGGGCACCGGCCTGAGGCCCGGGACCACCGCGGCGACGTCGGCCAGCGGCCACCCCAGGGCGCGCAGGCCGCCGAGCACGACGAGCAGGTTGTGCACGTTGTAGTCGCCGATCAGTGCACTGCGCACCGGCGCGGCGGCCTCGCCTTCGTGCAGCGTGAAAGCGAGCCCGCCGTCGGCATAGTGCACGCCGCGCGCCTGCAGGCGCGCCGGCGCGTCGGCGGCGACGGTCCACAGGTCCAGGCTGCCCGCTGCCAGTTCGCCGGCGAGCAAGGCGCCCTGGGCATCGTCGACATTGACCACCGCGGCGCGCAGGCCGGGCCAGGCGAACAGCTGGCGCTTGGCGGCCCAGTAGGCCTGCATGCTGGCGTGGTAGTCGAGGTGGTCGCGCGTGAAGTTGGTGAACAGGGCGATGTCGATCGGCGCGGCGTCGAGCCGGTGTTCGTCCAGGCCGATCGACGAAGCCTCGAGCGCGCAGGCCGCGAAGCCCTGGTCGGCAAACCGGCGCAGCGTGGCGTGCAGGGTCACCGGGTCGGGCGTGGTCAGGCCGGTGGGGTCCGCCGCGCCGGGTTCGCCGACGCCCAGGGTGCCGATCACGCCGCAGCGGCGGCCGAGCGCCGTCAGGGCCTGCGCCGTCCACCAGGCGGTGGAGGTCTTGCCATTCGTCCCGGTGCTGGCCACGATGTCCAGCCGGTCACCGGGATGGTCGAAGAAGGCGTGGGCGATCGCGCCCGTGGCCGCCTTCAGTCGCGGCAGGGCGGCGATGCGGGCATCGTCGAAGCCGAAGGCCTCGATGCCTTCGGCCTCGACGAGGCAGGTCGCCGCACCGGCGTCGAGGGCCGCACGCACGTAGCGTCGGCCATCGGTGGCGTAGCCCGGCCAGGCGATGAAGGCATCGCCGGGTTTGACGAGACGGCTGTCGCTGCGCAGGCTGCCCTGGACCCAGGACGAAAGCCAGCGCGCAGCGGCCTGGGGCGAGCGCAGGCGGGTCAGAGCCATTGCGCCCTCCGCCGGGTCGCCCCAAGGCGGGCGCCGGCCCCCAGGGTGCCGCAGGCGCCCCTTCGGGTCTCCGTGGGCAGCGCAGGCGCGCAGCGACAAGCGTGGCGGCCCATCAGAAGCTTTCGATCTCGGCCATGCCCGGCTCGGCGACGATGCCCGGCTTGAACTCGATGTCGGGCGCCACGCCCAGGGTGCGCAGGCTTTGCTGCACCACCTGGCTGAACACCGGCGCGGCCACCTCGCCGCCGTAGTAGACGCCGCGCGGCTCGTCGATCATCACCGCCACCACCAGGCGCGGCGCGCTCACCGGTGCCAGGCCGACGAACCAGGCGCGGTACTTGTCGGTGCTGTAGCCGCGACCCTCCTGCTTGCGCGCGGTGCCGGTCTTGCCGCCGACCGAATAACCCACCGTCTGCGCCTTCGGCGCCGTGCCGCCCGGGCCGGCGGCCAGGCGCAACATCTCGCGCACCGCGCGCGCGTTCTCGGCGCTGATGACGCGGCGGCCCGCGGTCGGCTGGTCCTGGCGCAGCAGGGTCACCGGCGCCAGTTCGCCGTCGCGCGCGAACACGGTGTAGGCGCGCGCCATCTGCAGCAGGCTGGCCGACAGGCCGTAGCCGTAGCTCATCGTCGCCTGCTCGATCGGGCGCCAGGTCTTGTAGGGGCGCACGCGGCCGGTGGCCGCCCCGGGGAACTCGATGTCGGGCTTGGTGCCCAGGCCGACATCGGTGAACAGCTGCCACATCTCGCGCGGCTTCAACTGCATCGCGAGCTTGACGGTGCCGACGTTGCTCGACTTCTGCACGATCTCGGCCACGCTGAGCACGCCGTGCGGGTGCGAGTCGCGGATCGTCGAGCCGGTGATGCTGATCCAGCCCGGCGCCGTCTCGTAGCGGCTGCCCGGGCGCGCCAGGCCCTTTTCCAGCGCCAGCGCGACGGTGAAGGGCTTCATCGTCGAGCCGGGCTCGAAGATGTCGGTCAGCGCACGGTTGCGCAGCTGCGCCGGCTTGAGGTTGCGCCGGTTCTCCGGCGGGTAGCTGGGGTAGTTGGTCAGCGCCAGCACCTCGCCGCTGATCGCGTCGAGCGCGACCAGGCTGCCGCTCTTTGCACCATGCAACTTCACCGCGTCGCGCAGGCGCTGGTAGGCCACGGCCTGCAGCCGCGCGTCGATCGACAGCAGCACGTCGCGGCCGGGCCGCGGGTCCTCGGGTTCGCCGATGTCCTCGACGACACGGCCGAGCCGGTCGCGCACGACGACACGCTGGCCGTCCTGGCCGCGCAGCGCGTCCTGGAACACACGCTCGATGCCTTCCAGGCCGTTCTGTTCAAGGTCGGTGAAGCCGACCAGCTGGGCCGCCGCCTCGCCCTCGGGATAGGCGCGGCGCCAGCTGTCGCGCAGCTCCAGCCCTTTCAGGCCCAGGGCCTGCAGCTCGGCCTTCGCGCCGGCATCGACACCGCGGCGCAGCCAGACGAACTTGGCCTGGCTGCGCAGGCGCGCGTCCAGCGCACGCACCGACATCCCGCTCAGGCGGGCCAGCGCCTGGCGTTGCGCGGCATCCGCCTGCAGTTCCTGCGGGCGCACCGCCAGGTCGATCGCCGGCACGCTGGCGGCGAGGATGCGGCCGTTTCGGTCGAGCACGCGGCCGCGCCCGGCCGGCACGTCTTCGCTGTGCAGATAGCGCTTTTCGCCTTCGCGCTGGTAGAAGTCGGCGTGCAGCACCTGCACCCATACCGCACGCGCGGCCAGCCCGGCGAAGGCCAGGGCCACCAGGGCCACCACCAGACGCGAGCGGCCCGGGGGTGTCCGGGCCGCGAGCAGCGGGCTGCTGGCGTAGTTGACGCTGCGCCGGCTCATCGCGTGGCTCCCGGCGCCTGGACGTACAGGGTCACCGCGGCGCCGGCGGTGCGCATGCCGAGCTTGTCGCGCGCCACCTGCTCGATGCGCAGCGGGGTCGCCTGGGCCTGGCGCTCCGACTCCAGGCGCTGGTGTTCGGTTTCCAGTGCCTGCTGCTCGGCCTTGGCGCGGTCGAGCGCGGTGAACAGCAGGCGCGACGCGTACGAGGTCTTCACGAGCAGCAAGGCACTGGCGACGAGGCCCACGGCAAGCAGCAGGTTCAGCCGGTTCACGCAGCCTCCGTGCGCTCGGCCACACGCATCACCGCCGAGCGTGCGCGCGGGTTCGCGGCGACTTCGCCGGCCGACGGCCGGACCCGCCCGAGCGCGCGCAGCCGCATCGCCTTCGGCGGCGCCATCGGTGCACGCCGATCCGGCACGTCACGGCTCTCGCGCACGATGAAGGTCTTGACGATGCGGTCCTCGCCGGAATGGAAGCTGATGACCACCAGCCGTCCCTGCGGCGCCAGCAGACCGAGCGCCGCGCTCAGTCCTTGCTCGAGTGCCGCAAGCTCGGCATTGACGAAAATCCGAAGAGCCTGAAACGTGCGCGTTGCAGGGTCCTGGCCCGGCTCGCGGGTCTTGACTGCACGAGCCACGATCGCGGCCAGTTCCCCGGTGGTTCGAACGGGAGCCCCGCTCTCCCGGCGAGCAACAAGCGCCTTTGCAATCTGAAAAGCAAACCGTTCTTCCCCATGATCGCGGATCACCTGTGTAAGAGTGCGCTCGTCGGCGCGGGCCAGGAAGTCCGCGGCGGTCTCGCCACGGGTCGTGTCCATGCGCATGTCCAGCGGCGCGTCGTGACGGAAGCTGAAACCGCGCTGCGGGTCGTCGATCTGCGGACTGCTGACGCCCAGGTCGAGCAGCACGCCGTGCACCTGCGCCACGCCGCGCGCGGCGAGCTCATCGCGCATCTGCTCGAAGTTGGCGTGCACGATCTGGAAGCGCGCGTCGTGGATGTCCTCGCGCGCCGCGGCCACGGCCTGCGGGTCGCGGTCGAAGGCGTACAGCTGCCCGGCAGGCGCGAGCCGTGCCAGCAGGGCGCGGCTGTGTCCGCCGCGGCCATAGGTGCCGTCGACATAGATGCCGTCGGGCGCGCTGACCAGGGCCTGCACCGCCTCATGCAGCAGCACCGTGGTGTGCGTCAGGGGCCGGTCCGCCCGGTCGCCCGAAGGCTCGATGGCCCCACCGGGGGACAGCGAGCGCGCCGACCTCGAGGCCTTGATCATCGCAGGACGAAGCTCCGGATTTCGTCGGGCATCGGCAGCGCGCGCAGCGCGGCTTCGTGGGCCTGGTGGCGCGCCGCATCCCAGAGCTCGAAGACGCGGCCGTTGCCGATCAGGCGCACGTCCTTGCCCAGTTCCGCGTCCTGGCGCAACTCGGGCGGAATGAGGATGCGCGCAGCGCCGTCGATCTCGACGTCGACCGCGCTGCCGAGGAAGATGCGGCGCCAGGGGTCGGCGGCCATGCTCATCGACATCAGCTGCTCGCGCGTGGCCTCCCAGCGCTGGCGCGGCATCACCCAGAGGTAGCGTTCGGGATGTTTGGTGATCGTCAGGCGGCCTTCACAGGCCTGCATCAGCAGGTCGCGCTGACGCACGGGCACGGTGATGCGGCCCTTCGCATCGAGCGATATCGCCGATGTGCCCTGAAAAACGATGTCTCCCACCCCGGCCCGCCACGTCTAGACAGAAAATCCCACTGATAGACACTTTACTTCAGCCCCTCACCCGGGTCAAGTTCGGGTTTCAAAATATTCAATCAAATCAAGAACTTAGAGTTGAACCATCAAGTAAAACCCTGAAAAATAGTACGTAAAAACATAGACCTGCATCTGGCATTGAAAGTGATGCTTGACGATGGTCATGTCGACGACACTGGGGGGTGATCAACGTTTCGGCGCTGCGGATGCGATAGTCTGGGCTTGGCTGCGGTACCGATCGCCGTACCGCCAGGGGAGGCCCGGTGCGATCGTGAAACGACTGTCAATGTCACATTGCCCGGCCTGCGCACGGGTGAATCCGGATGCGGCGCGTTTCTGCGGCGGATGCGGCACACCGCTGGTGCGGCGCTGCCCGGCCTGCGAGACCATCAATGTGCGCAGTCGCCTGCGCTGCCATCACTGCGCCACCGTGCTCGACCCCGACATGGCGCCGCAGTGGCTTCCCGCCGACGACGGCGGCAGCGCAAGCGGCGTGGTGCCGGTGCTCGACACCCCCGAAGACACGGTGCCGGCCGGCTGGATCCTGTCGCTGCGCGACGCGTCGCTGGCGCCGCAAGCGCCGCAGCCCGAGTCCCGACCTGAGCCGGTCACGCCCCTGCCCCAGATCGACCCGAACCCCTTGCTGATGGCCGACCCCGACCCGCCCCCGGCGGCGCCGGCCGTCGCAGCCCCGGCCTCGGCGCCGGCCCCCGAGACGCTGGCCGCGCGCAAGGCGCGTCGGCGCGCAGCGGTCAGGCTGGCACAACGGCGAAAACTGGCGGCGCCGGCTGACCCGCCTGCGATCTGCGACGTGCTGGTGCTCGAAGCCGATCCGCGCACGCGCGCCGACCTCTGCCAGACCCTCGAACTGTTCGGCTTCCGCCCGCATGTCGCCGTCAGCGCCGCCGAGGCCGAAGGCCTCAGCCTGCGCCAGCCGCATGTGGCGGCCTTTCTCGGCCTGGGCAGCGACTACGAGTCCGCCGACACCGAGGCCCTGTGCAAGCGCCTGCACGATGCGCGCCATGGTCGCCCGGTGGCCCTGATCGCGATCGGCGAGCGGCGTCTGCACACCGACCGCATCCGCATGCAACTCGCCGGCGCCGACCTGGTGCTGTTCCGCCCCGTGGCCCGCGGCGACATCGCGCGGGCGCTGGCCGACTGCGGGCTGCACCTGCCCCGCGACCCGCGCGACGGCGCGACGCGCTGAAACCGATGCCCGCAGCGGCCGCCCTGGCGGGCCTGTGGCGCGCACTCGGCGGCGCGCCGGCGGCCCTGGCCCAGGTCCGGCTTGACGGCGCCGACCCGGTCTGGCCCTCGTCCTTTGCCGTCGCCACGGCGGCGCAGGCCAGCCTGGGCGCCGCCGCGCTGGCCGCCACCTGCTGGGCGCAGGCGGTCGGGCGGGCGGGTGCTGCGATCAGCGTCGAGCGCAGCGGCGCCGCACTCGGCTGCAGCAGCCGATTCCGGCTCGACGGCGTGGAGCCGCCGATGTGGGACCCGCTGTCGGGCCTGTACCGCTGCGGCGAGGCCACCGCAAGCCCGGGCTGGATCCGTCTGCACGCCAACTTTGCCCATCACCGCGAGCACGCGCTGCGCCTGCTCGGCCTGCCACCGGGCGCGTCGACGCCGCGCACCGCCGTGGCCGAGGCGCTGCGCCCGTGGCCGGCCGAGGCTTTCGAGACCGCACTCGCCGCGGCCGGCGGTGTGGCCGCGGCCTTGCGCGACACCGCGGCCTGGCAGGCGCATCCGGCGGCGGCAGCGGTGGCCGCCGAGCCCCTGGTCGTGATCGAGCGGCTGGGCGACGCCGCGCCGCGCGCGCCGGTGCTGCCAGCGGCCGGCGGGCCGGCACGCCCGCTGGCCGGTCTGCGCGTCCTGGACCTGACGCGCATCCTGGCCGGGCCGGTGGCCGGTCGCCTGCTGGCCTGGTGGGGCGCCGAGGTGCTGATGGTCAATGCGCCGCAGGCGCCGAACATCGCCGCCATCGCCGACCTCAGCCGCGGCAAGCGCTCGGCGCATCTGGATCTGGACCGCGCCGAGCACCGGCGCCACTTGCAGGCCCTGGCGGCCGACGGCCATGTCTTCCTGCAGGCCTACCGGCCCGGGGCCCTGGACCGGCACGGCCTGGCGCCGCAGGACCTGGCGGCCGCCGCGCCGGGCATCGTCTGCGTCGCGCTGGCGGCCTGGGGTTTCACGGGGCCCTGGGCGGGGCGCCGCGGCTTCGATTCGCTGGTGCAGACGGCCACCGGGCTCAACCTCGAAGAAGCCGCGGCCGCCGGCAGCAGCGCGCCGAAGGCCTTGCCGGTGCAGATCCTGGACCATGCCGCGGGCCATCTGCTGGCCGCCGGCGCGCTGATGGCGCTGGCGCGCCAGGCCCGCGAAGGCGGCAGCTGGCAGGTGCGGGTGTCGCTGGCCGGGGTCGGCCGCTGGCTGGCTTCGCTGGGGCGCGACCCGGGCGCGCTGCAGCACGCCGAGCCGGCGCTGGACGGCTGGTGGGATGCCGAGGAAGACAGCGGCTTCGGCCGCCTTCAGGGCCTGCGCTCGCCGGTGGCCTTCGACGGCGTCGAGGCGAGGCCGGCCTGCGCGTCGATGCCGCCGGGCACGCACCCGGCTTGCTGGCTCACTGCGACTGCTTGATCAGCCGCCCGGCGGCCTGCTGGATCGGCCGCGCGTTCATCGGGTACAGGCGCGAGAAGATGTGGATCTGGTCGGTCGAGGCCGGCACCGGCTGCTGCATCACCATCCACAGCACGCCCTCGCTGCACGGTGGCGTCGTCAGCGAGCCCATGTAGGTGAAGTAGCGGCGGTCGCCGGGCAGCAGGGCCGACGGGTCGAGAGTGTCGGGCGCCACCAGTGGTTCGTGTTTTTCCAGCGGCAGGTTGTTCCAGACCTCCTGCACCACCGGCTGCGCGGCGCCGCGCTCGAGCACCACCCCCACCACCGCCAGCCGGCCTTCCGGGTCCTTGTGCACCAGGTGCACCGACATCTCGTACTGGCGGCCGTTGATGCGCTCTTCGGAGGGGCGGTGGAAGTGGAACTGCTGCAGTTCGTAGCGCCGGCCCATGACCGCCATCGAATTGCCCGGCGCCACATTGACCTGCACCGTGTGGCCGTTGTCGACGACGGAGAAACCGCCGGCACGGTAGTCGAAGGTTGGTGCCTCGAGGTCCACCGCGATGCCGTCGCGGATGTCGATCGGGCTCTGGCGGCTGCCCCCGGCACAGGTGGCGAACTCGGGCTTCAACTGCGACCAGTTCGACGGGCCGCCCTCCCCGGCGTAACTCCAGTGCGTGTCGGCCTTCGCGGCCGGTTGGTCCTTGCCCGCGCGGTGCAACGCGACCAGCGCCTCCAGCGCCTTGGCGTTCGGGCCGGCGCGCGCCACACGGGCCGGCGCCGGGGCGTGCGCTGGCACCTGCAGTTCGTGCGTGCCGGCCCTGGCCTCCTCGATGCGGGTGGCGCCGAGCTTTTCCTCCAGCCGCGCCTTCAGGTGGACCATCGGGTCCACCGTGGCCAGCCTGGCGGGCTCGGCGGCCGGCGCGCCGGCCTCGCGGGCCAGGGCCTGGCCCGGCAGGGCGGCGGCCAGCAGCAGGGCGCACAGGAGCGCGGGACGACGGCGGCGGGTGAACATGGGGACGAAACTCCTTCTTCGTCCAAACATCGGCGCCCGCAGGCTCAACTTGAGGCCGGATCGCCTGCGGCCACCGCCGTCGCCGCGTCCAG
Source organism: uncultured Rubrivivax sp. (assembly GCA_964637205.1). Classification (GTDB taxonomy): domain Bacteria; phylum Pseudomonadota; class Gammaproteobacteria; order Burkholderiales; family Burkholderiaceae_C; genus Rubrivivax. The sequence continues at coordinate 5,005 of CAZWUR010000096.1, read as the reverse complement.
GCGCGGCTTGACCCAGACCCAGGCGACGATGCCCACGCCCATCATGCCCAGCGAGGTCAGCGCCAGCGCCAGCGTCGAGTGCATCACCAGCGGCGCCACCACGCCGGCCACCAGACCGTTGGCCACGGCGCCGATGCAGGCCTGCATTGACGAGGCCATGCCGCGCCGCGCGGGCATCCGGTCGAGCACCATCAGGGTGACCACCGGCACCATCAGCGACCAGCCGAAGGCGAAGATCGCGATCGGCGGCAGCGCCCACCAGGCATGCGGCTCGAACAGGGCGTTGAGCACCACGTTCAGCACCGACACCACCAGCATGATGACGAAGCCGTGGCGGATCTGGTGGCGCGGCTTGATGCGCCCGGCCAGCCGACCCGACAACCAGGCCCCGCCCATGATGCCGCCGATGGTGCAGATGAAGAACCAGAAGAACTGCGTCGGCGCCAGATGCAGGTGCTCGCCGAGAAAGGTAGGCGCCGCCAGCACGTACAGGAACATGCCGTTGAAAGGGATGCCGCTGGCGAGCACCAGCATCATGAAGACCGGGCTGGTGGCCATCTCGCGGTAGCCGGCCATCAGCGGCCGCGGCGCGAACCGCTGGACCTGCGAACTGTGCAGGGTTTCGGGCAGAAAGCGCCAGATGCCGCTCCACAGCAGCAGGCCGACGCCGGCCAGGAACCAGAAGATCTCGTGCCATCCCAGGTGTACGAACAGCCAGCCGCCGATCAGCGGTGCGATGGCCGGCGCGACGCCGAAGAAGATCGTCACCTGGGACATCACGCGCTGCGCCTCGGCCGGCGGGAACATGTCGCGGATGATGGCGCGCGACACCACGGTGCCGGCACCGGAGGCCAGGCCCTGCAGGGTGCGGAAGAAGATCAGCGCACCGATCGACGGCGCCAGCGCACAGCCCACCGACGCCAGCGTGAACACGCCGACGCCCCAGAGCACCACACGCCGGCGGCCGAAACTGTCGGCCAGTGCGCCGTGAAACAGGTTCATCGCCGCGAAGCCGAAGAGGTAGCTCGACAGCGTCTGCTGCATGTGCACAGGGCTGGCGTCGAGCGAATCCGCGATGCCGGTGAAGGCCGGCAGATAGGTGTCGATGGCGAAGGGCCCGAGCATGCCCAGGCAGGCGAGCAGCACGGCCAGCGTCCAGCGCGGTCCGCGCCAGAGGGAGGCGGCGTCAGGGTGCATCGGGGGAGCCGCAGTGTAGTCGGGGCCAGGGTTCGCTGCGCCGCGCGTGACGATCTGCCACGTCGCGGCGCGGCCGCGAAAAAAGTGTGAAGTCGGCCGATAGGCCGGATTCTGTGCGTCGGTGCCTCCCGAGGAAGACCCCGCCGTGACCGCCATTCTTCTGGGCCGGGCGTCACCACCCGGCTCGATGCCACCTACCCGCACGCTCCCCGGAGCCAGATCGTCGCGTGCCTATTTGGTGTTGCTGCGCGTAGAGATTGCCCGTTGCACCCGAACTGAATCGGCTCGTCTCTGTTGCTCTGATCCTCACCTCGCGGTGGACAGCCGTTAGCTGCTACGCTGCCCTGTGCAGTCCGGACCTTCCTCCAGCGCCACCTTTCGGTGCTTGCGCCAGCGGCGGTCTGGCCGACTTCACAGGTGGATTATCTCAGGAGAAGCGCATGAAAGCCGACAACGTCCTCGCCACCATCGGCGGCACGCCCCATATCCGCATGCAGCGCCTGTTCGGCAAGGCTGAAGTCTGGATCAAGTCCGAGCGCGCCAACCCCGGTGGCTCGATCAAGGACCGCATCGCGCTGGCCATGGTCGAGGACGCCGAGGCGCGCGGCCTTCTGAAACCCGGCGGCACGATCGTCGAGCCGACCTCGGGCAACACCGGCATCGGGCTGGCGATGGTGGCCGCGGTGAAGGGCTACCCCCTGATCCTGGTGATGCCCGACAGCATGAGCGTCGAACGCCGGCGCCTGATGCTGGCCTACGGCGCGGGCTTCGAACTGACGCCGCGCGAGCAAGGCATGAAGGGCGCCATCGCCAAGGCGCAGGAGATCGTCGCGCGCACGCCCGGCGCCTGGATGCCGCAGCAGTTCGACAACCCGGCCAACGTCGAGGTCCATGCGCACGAGACCGCGACCGAGATCCTGACCGACTTCCCGGACGGCCTGCACGCCCTGATCACCGGGGTCGGCACCGGCGGCCACATCACCGGCTGCGCGCGCGTGCTGAAGGCCGCCTGGCCGGCGTTGAAGGTGTATGCGGTGGAACCCTCGGCGTCGGCCGTGATCAGCGGCGGCCCCCCCGGGCCGCACCCGATCCAGGGTCTCGGCGCCGGCTTCGTGCCGAAGAACCTGGACGTCAGCCTGCTCGACGGCGTGATCACGGTGGACGCCGAAGCGGCGCGCGAGATGGCGCGGCGCAGCGCGCGCGAAGAAGGCCTGCTGGTGGGCATCTCCAGCGGCGCCACGCTCGCCGCCATCGCGCACAAGCTGCCCGAGCTGCCGGCCGGCGCGCGGGTGCTGGGTTTCAACTACGACACTGGCGAGCGCTATCTGTCGGTCGAGGGTTTCCTCCCGGCGGCCTGAATCAACCGAGGATTCGCAGCAGCAGCTTCACGAGTTTCATGAAGGGGCTCAGCTCCTGCGTGAAATCGGCGTTGTTGCTGCCTTCGACGAGCTGGATCTGCGGCCCGCGTGCAAGCGCGTTCTCGACGAAGGTCGACAGCGATTCGACGCCGGCCCACTCGATGCCGGTGCCCGAAAAATCGATGATCGTCAGGCAGTGCGACTGGTTGAAGTTGCGGAAGTACGGCACGTAGACATCCACGTTGGGCGCCGAGGCCAGCCCGGCCGACCAGCGGTCGAGGTCGGGCCACCAGCGGCCGAACAGCGCGTTGCGGTAGGCCACCGGGTTCGGCGCGTCGTAGAGATCGGGGTAGAACTTCTCGTAGCTGAAGGCCGAGAAGTTGGTGTCGCGCGTGAACACCATGAAGCCGAAGCGGTCCTGCGGGTAGGTGCGCGCGAGCGCCGCGTTGACGCTGCCCAGGTCGTCCGGGTCGAAACCGTCGATCAGGCCGGTGTACTGCGCCACCAGGCCACCCGGCTCGTCCAGGCCCCAGGCGACGCGGATCGTCTCGTGGAGCAGGATCGCCGGGCGTTCTTCCGGCGTCGAACCGCGTGGCGCCGGCACCAGCGGGCCGGAGTCGGCGAGCAGGGTGGCCTGGCCGGTGGGATCGAGGATCCCGCGCACCATCGCATAGGTCGTCGTCGAGCCGACGCCGCCGGCCGAATAGCCGGTGAGCATCAGCTGTTCGGGCTGACCGAGGTTGGCGCGCAGCCAGTCCGCCGCGGCACGCACATTGGCCTGGCCGGCGTGATGCTGCACACGCGGGGTCTCGGGGTAGGCGTCGTCGTAGACCGTGAGCTTGCTGCCGCTGTGCACGTCGCCGGTGCAGTAGGGCAGGAAGACCATGTTCCAGTCCTGGGTCGACACCGCCTGCGGGCTGTTGCGCGCATTGAAGGGCGTCACCAGACCGAAGGCGACACTCATCGTCTGCATGTAGTTGGGCGGGATGCCGTTCGGGTTGCTCGCCCCGAGCCTGCCCTCGCCGAGGCAGGCCTTCTGGTCCCAGCAGGCGCCGCCCCCTTCGTAGACCATCGCCAGATGCCGGTTCAGCGGCGTTCGGTTGACGAAGAAGCGGTAGGGTGAACCGTCGCCGCAGGCAGCGCCGCTCTCGGGCGGCAGTTCAACCATGTCCCATTGGTAGTAACCGGCCCAGGCCAGCGGCGTGGCACACAGGGCGAGCATGGCAAGGCTGCGGCGAAGCCAGGTCTTCATCGTGATGTCTCCGGTGCTGCGGGCGGGTTGTGCTGCGCAAAATGCCTGCGGCGCAGGCGGTCGAGTTCGGACTTCAGGGTCGCCGGGTCGCGCTGCGCCGCGGGTACCGTCCGCCAGCTGGCGACTGCCGCCGCCTGCTCGCGCCGGTAGGCCAGCGTGCGCATATCGGGGGGCGCCGGCGCGGGCTGGGCGGCATCGAAAGCCTGCCATGCGGCGGCTCGGCGCGCGGGATCGGGCTCCAGCGTGAGCAGCAGGGCGACTTCGAGCTGGCGTGCCTCGCCGGCGGACACCTCGCGCCGGGCCAGCCGGGCCGGCAGACCGGCGTGCACCTCGGCCGCCAGCGCCACATCCGAAGGATCGGCGCGCCAGCGGCGCGCCGCATGCTGCCAGCTGAAGTAGGCCAGGAGGCGCTCACGTTCGGCCGCACCGTCGGGCCGGCCGCGCCATTCGGTTTCGAGCGCAGCCCATTGTTCGGCGCTCAGGCCCGGGGGGACGGGGCTGGTGTCAGCGGCGCCGGTCGGGCCGGTCGGGTCCGGCGTGGGTCGACCGGTGGGGCCACGAAGCCTGGCTGGCGCGGCGGCCAGGCTGGCGCTCGACCCGGTGCTTGTGATTGCAGCCGCGCTGATCGAGGGTCGCTCGTCGCCGCGCGCCAGCCAGAGTGCAGCGGCCACCACGGACAGCGCCGCAGCCAGCGGGATCAGGATCGATCGGCGTGCCACCGTCGAAGTATCGACGGCCGCTTGCCGGCTGCCAACCGGGCACCCCCCGAAAAGCATGGTCGGCGGCGAATGCCGCCCGCCGCGCTCAGGCCTGCTGCTGCAACGCGCGAATGCGGTCCTCGATCGGCGGGTGGGTCGACAGCAGGGCCATCACGCCGCGCCGGCCACTGATGCCCATCGCTTCCACCGACCGCGGCAGCTCGCCGGGGTTCAGTCCGCCCAGGCGCGCCAGCGCATTCATCATCGGCTGCTTGCGACCCATCAGCTGCGCAGCGCCGGCATCGGCGCGGTACTCGCGCTGACGCGAAAACCAGGCCACGACCATCGCGGCCAGCACGCCGAGCAGCAGGTCGAGCACGATGGTGCTGACGATGTAGCCGATGCCGGGACGGTCGTCCTGGTTGCGCAGCACGACGCGGTCGATGAAGTAGCCGATCACGCGCGACAGGAAGACGACGAAGGTGTTCATCACGCCCTGG
>CAZWUR010000095.1:0-13576 GCA_964637205.1 uncultured Rubrivivax sp. | reverse complement strand
CGGTCATCGCGAAGACGCCGATCTCGTTGACCGCGCCGAAGCGGTTCTTGATCGCGCGCACCAGGCGGAAGCTGCTGTGCGTGTCGCCCTCGAAGTACAGCACCGTGTCGACGATGTGCTCCAACACCCGCGGCCCGGCGATCGCACCTTCCTTGGTGACGTGGCCGACGAGCACGATGGTCGTGCCGCTGGCCTTGGCCAGGCGCGTGAGCTGGGCCGCACATTCGCGCACCTGGGCCACCGAACCCGGGGCCGAGGTCAGCTGCTCCGAATACAGGGTCTGGATCGAGTCGATGACGCAGACCGCGGGCCGTTCGGCCTCGATCGCGGCCTGGATCTTCTCGAGGTTGATCTCCGCCAGCACGCGCACGCCCGAGCCGCCCAGGCCGAGCCGGTGCGCACGCAGCGCCACCTGGGCGCCACTCTCTTCGCCCGTCACATACAGCGTTTTGCAGCGCCGCGACAGGCTGTCCAGCGCCTGCAGCAGCAGGGTGCTCTTGCCGATGCCGGGGTCGCCGCCGATGAGCACCACGCCGCCGGCCACCAGGCCGCCGCCGAGCACGCGGTCGAGCTCGTCGACGCCGGTCGGGCAACGCTCGACCTCGGTGGCCTCGATCGCCGACAGGGTGGCCACCGGCAGGGCCTTGGCCAGCGACTGGAAACGGTGGCGCGCCCCGCCCGAAGCTTCGGCCACCGTCTCGACCAGGGTGTTCCAGGCCCGGCACTGCGGGCACTGGCCCAGCCATTTGGGGCTGCTGCCGCCACATTCGCTGCAGGCGTAGACGGTCTTGGCCATCAGGGGTGCGGCGCGGCGAACGACGGCGAGCTGGGGGGCCTCATGACGGCGATTGTCTACGGCTCGCCGCGCGAGCCCGTGATCCGCCCGCGGCCGGCCTTGACCGCGCCGCGCACCGCCTTGCCCTGCAGCCGGCGCTGCTGCGAGCCCCAGGTGGGTTTGGTCGCGCGGCGTGTGCGCGGCGCCACGGCCACCGCGTCCACCAGGGCCTGCAGTCGGGCCAGGGCGGCGGCGCGGTTCATCGGCAGGCTGCGGTGCTCCTGGGCCTTGATGACGATGACGCCGTCCTGGTTCAGGCGCTGGTCGGGCCGGGCAAGCAGGCGCGCCTTGACGTCCTCGGGCAGGGACGAGGCCTGCACGTCGAAGCGCAGCTGGGCCGCGTTCGACACCTTGTTGACGTTCTGCCCACCCGCGCCCTGGGCGCGCACGGCCGTGAATTCGACTTCGGCCGGATCGATGGTGCAGCGGCGCATCAGGTTTGTGGTGCGGCACGAATGCCGGCCAGGGCCTGCCACAGGGCCGGAACCTCGAAGGGTTTGAGCAGCACGTCGACCATGCCCGCCGCCAGGCAGGCGTCGCGTTCCGCAGGCATGGCGCGCGCCGTCAGGCCGATGATCGGCACCTGGGCCGATGCGCCGCCGCCCCGACGCAGATGCCGTGTGACATCGAGGCCGTCCATGTCGGGCAGGCCCAGGTCCATCAGGATCACGTCGAAGCGGGACGCCTGATCGGCCATGATCTCCAACGCCCGGGCACCGCAATGTGCTTCCTCGACACGCCAGCCGCCGCGTTCGAGCACGGTGCGCACGATGAATCGATTCACCTCGTTGTCTTCGACCACCAGGGCGCTGCCGAGGGCCTCCGGCGCCACCGGGTCGTCCTCTGGAACCGGCGCCGGTGCGCTCCGGGCCGCCCGCGACGCCTGGGGTGCGGGCGCCGCCTCGCCATCCTGCGCCGGCCGCTGAACGGCCGCTGCCTCCAGCGGAAAACGCAGACGGAAATGGAAGCGGCTGCCGGCGCCGAGCTCGCTGTCGAGCAGCAGGCGGCCGTGCATCAGGCTCACCACCTGGCGGGCGATGCCCAGCCCCAGCCCGACCCCGTCGGTATGCAGCCTGGCGTCCGGCACGCTGGGTGCGGCGCGCTGGAAGGGCTCGAAGACCCGCTCCCGCCATTCGGCGGCGATGCCCGGGCCGGTGTCGCGCACGGCGAACTCGACGGTCGCGAACTGCGCGTCGCGGCTGACGACGCGCGCTTCGAGCGCGATCGTGCCGGCGGCGGTGTACTTCTGCGCATTGCCCAGCAGATTGACCAGCACCTGGCGCAGCCGCGGTTCGTCGCCGCGTACCCGCGGCGGCAGCTCGGGCGACCACTCGGCGAGCACCGCCAGGCCCTTGCGCTCGGCTTCGCTGCGCACCAGGCTCAGCGCCGTGGCGAGGCAGGCGGAGAGATCGAAAGGTGCTGCGTGCAGCACCAGGCGGCCGGATTCGATGCGCGCCAGGTCCAGCAGATCGTCGACCAGGGCATGCAGACTGCGCGAGCCACCGTCCAGGATCCGCAGCAGCTCGCGCTGTCTGGCGTCGAGCGGAGACTCCTCAAGCAGGCGCGCGGCGCCGACGATGGCGTTCAGCGGCGTGCGCAACTCGTGGCTGGTGTGGGCGACGAACTCGCTCTTGTGCCGGCTCGCCGACTCGGCCCGGTCGCGCTCGGCCGCCAGCGCCGACTCCGCCGCCTGGCGGCGCCGGATCTCGGCCCGTTGGCGGCGATTCGCCCAGACGAGCAGGCCCAGGGCCGGCAGCACCATCGCGGCAATCGCGAGGGCCGCGAGCAGCACGCGGCCCCGGTCCAGGCCCGCCGCCGGTTTCGGTGGTCCGACCCAGGGGTCGCGCAGCTGGGCCAGGGCCGGCGGCCCCAGCGACTCCAGGGCACGGTCGAGGATCGAGGTGAGTTCGGGCCAGTCGCGCCGCACGCTGACGCGGTACTGGACCTCGCCGAGCCGATTCACGGCGTTGAAGCGCAGGCCGCTGAGTGGCGGCACCGCGACCTCGACGCTGCGCTGCAGCGAACGCGACTCCCCCAGGACTCCCTGGACGGCCCGGTCACGCAGCAGTTGCAGGGCCCGGGCGTCGCTGTCCACCGCCAGCAGCGCCACCGACGGCACCGGCGCCGCGGCCGCCTGCGCCGGGCTGCCTTGACGCACGGCGACGCGCTGCAGGCCCGGGCTGTCCAGGCCGTCGGCGCAATCGGCGTCGCGATCGCAGATCAGCATCAGGGCTGAGCGATACAGCGGCTGGGTCAGTCGCTGCGCCGGCTGTGCTTCGTCGTCCGCCGGACGCGACAGCATCAGGTCCAGCCGGCCGTCGCGGAAGTCGCTGAGCAGGGCTTGCGGCGCTGCCGGCACCCAGATCAGCCGCAGTCCGGCGAGCGCCGCGAGCTCGCGCAGCGTATCGACGAGCAGGCCGGCGGCGGCACCCTGCGGGTCGACGAAGCTGAAGGGCGCCTGGTCGGGCGCGAAGCCGACCCGGATCTCCGGCCGCTGGGCAAGCCAGGCGCGTTCGGCGGCGTTCCATTCGATGCCGCCTGCCTGCGGCATGCGAAACAGCGGCTGCAACCAGCCGGCGTCGATCGCATTCCGGTCGGCGGCCGGAATGTGATCGATCGCCTTGTCCAGGATGGCCGCCAGCGGCGCCCAATCGCTGCGCACCGCGACGCGCTGGCCGTTCGTCAGCAGGTCGAAGCCGACGTTGACCTTGAGGTTGGCGAAGCCGTTCAGGCGCGCCTGGTACAGGTTGACGCCGAGCACGCCCACATAGGCGTCGGCGCGGCGTTCTGCGACCGCGGCCAGGGCCTGCACCGGGTCGTCGACCAGAATCTGCTCGACGTGCGGGTAGCGCTCGAGCACGCGGACGCTGCCGCTGTAGTCCCGGACCAGGGCGACCCGCGCCCGGGCGATGTCGTCGGTCGAGGCCATGTCGGGCGTGTCGGCACGTGTCATCACGACCAGCGGCGTGCGCAGGTACACGCGCGTGAAGGCAAACGCCGCCTCGCGCTCGGGGAGCTTTGCGGCGGTGGTGATGATGTCGACGCGGCGGGCGCGGGCTGCGCGCAGCACTTCGGACCAGTTCGGCAACGGCACAAGCTCCAGACGCAGCCCCAGGCTCGCGCCGACCAGCGCCATGATCTCGGCCGAGATACCGCGGTAGCGGCCGTCGGCGTCGAGATAGGCGTAGGGTGCATAGGCGGGGTCGACGCCCATGCGCACCACCGGATGCGCCGCCAGCCAGGCGCGATCCTCGGCCGTCAGCCAGTTCGGGTCGGCTTGATCGACAGCCCGCGCCGCCAGCGGCAGCGCCAGGCCGACGCACACCAGCATGGCCGCCAGCCGACCACCCTGCACCCGCAGCCAGTGCGCTGCGCTGCCTTCACGCGGTACCAAGCGCTCGAACATCGATGGGTTCCAGACAGTGGCGGACAAGGCGGGCTGCGCCGAAACCCGGGGTCACGCGCCGGACATGTCCTTGTACTCTGAAACCGGCACCCGGGCGGCGAGCGCGCACATCAGTTCGTAGGCGATGGTGCCGGCGGCCTGGGCCACCTCGTCGATCGGCAGCAAGGCGCCGGCCGACGAACGGCCCCAGAGCGTGACCTCGCTGCCCGGCCCGGCGGCCGGCAGGGTGCTCAGGTCCACCGCCAGCATGTCCATCGACACGCGCCCGACGCTGCGACTGCGCTGCCCGTCGACCAGCACCGGCGTGCCCGTGCCGGCGTGGCGCGGGTAGCCGTCGGCGTAGCCGCAGGCGACGATGCCGATGCGCATCGGCACTGCGGCCGTGAAGCTGCTGCCGTAGCCCACCGTGTCGCCGGGCTGCAGGGTCTGGGTGCCGATGATGCCGGCGCGCAGCGACATCGCGGGCTGCAGGCCCCAGGCAAGTGCGTCGTGGGCCGGGAAGTCGGGGGCACTGCCGTAGAGCATGATCCCGGCACGCACCCAGTCGGCCTGCACCGCGCCGTGGCGCAGGGTGGCGGCACTGTTGGCCAGGCTGCGCTCGCCGGGCAGGTCCTGCGTCGCCGTCTCGAAGGCGGCCACCTGGTGCGCAATGCCGCGCGGCGCGTCGGCATCGGAAAAATGCGTCATCAACGCGATTTCGGCGACCTGGGGCAAGGCATCGAGCCGCGCCCAGGCGCCGCGCAAGGCGTCGGACGTGAAGCCCAGGCGGTTCATGCCGCTGTTCATCTTCAGGAACACGCGCTGGGGTTTGTGCGTCTTGTGCGCCGCCAGCCAGTCGATCTGCGCCGTGCAGTGCACCACATGCCACAGATCGAGGCGCGAACACAGCTCCAGGTCGCGTGCCTCGAAGCAGCCTTCGAGCAGCAGGATCGGGCCGCGCCACTCCAGGGCACGCAGGCGTTCGGCCTCGGCAAGGTCGAGCAGGGCAAAACCGTCGGCGCCGCGCAGTCCTTCGAAGACGCGTTCGATGCCGTGGCCGTAGGCATTCGCCTTGACCACCGCCCACACCCGCGCGTCGGGCGCCGCGGCGCGCGCGCGTGTCAGGTTGTGGGCCAGGGCATCGGCATGAATCAACGCTTGAATCGGGCGCGGCATGGTGTCGGGGATTCTGCCAGCGGGGTGCGTGCTATAAACCGCGCGCCCATTTGCTCGCCCGTTCAGCTCGCCCGTTCACCCGTCAGAGGCCTTCCGCAGACATTGGCGCAGCGCCCTGGGCTGCGCAAGCCGCGCGTCCGAATGAAAAAAGGCTTCTCGACCATCATGGCGGCGCAGTTCTTCAGCTCGCTGGCCGACAACGCATTGTTCGTCGCTGCCGTCGAGCTGCTGCGCAGCGCCGGTGCGGCACCCTGGCAGGCGGCCGCCCTGGTGCCGATGTTTGCGCTCTTCTACGTCCTGCTCGCACCCTTCGTCGGCGCCTTTGCCGATTCGGTGCCCAAGGGCAGGGTGATGTTCGTCGCCAACAGCGTCAAGGTGCTCGGCTGCCTGATGATGCTGTTCGGCAGCCACCCGCTGCTGGCGTATGCCATCGTCGGGCTCGGCGCCGCGGCCTACTCGCCGGCCAAGTACGGCATCCTGACCGAGCTCCTGCCGCCGTCGCAGCTGGTCAAGGCCAACGGCTGGATCGAGGGGCTGACGATCGGCTCCATCATCCTCGGCGTCGTGGTCGGCGGCGTGCTCGTCAACCATATGGTCGCGCCGCTGCTGCTGGGCATCAACGTCCCGCTGGTCGACTTCGGCATCAAGCTTCCGGCCGAAGCGGCGATCACGGTCATCGTCTGGCTGTATGTGGTGGCCGCGCTGTTCAACCTGAAGATCCCGCGCACCGACGCCCCGCTGCAGCCGATGACGGGCAACCTGATCGTGCTCGTGCGCGACTTCCAGCTGTGCAATGCGCGGCTGTGGCGCGACCGGCTGGGCCAGATCTCGCTGGCCACGACGACGCTGTTCTGGGGCGTGGCCGGCAATCTGCGCTACATCGTGCTCGCCTGGGCCGCCGCGGCGCTCGGCTACGCCACCTCCGAGGCTTCGCTGCTGGTCGGTGTGGTGGCCATCGGCACCGCGGTCGGCGCGCTCGTGGCATCGGTGGCGATGCGGCTGGACCGGGCCACGCGGGTGATCCCGCTGGGCACCGCGATGGGCCTGCTCGTGATCGGCATGATCATGATCCGCGAGGTCTGGATCGCGGCACCCTTCCTGATGCTGGTCGGCGCACTGGGCGGCTTCCTGGTGGTGCCGATGAACGCCCTGCTGCAGCACCGCGGGCACAACCTGATGGGGGCCGGGCGCTCGATCGCGGTGCAGAACTTCAACGAACAGGCCTGCGTGCTGGCGCTGGGCGCCTTCTACAGTGGGATGACGAAGTTCGGCCTCTCGGCCTTCGGCGCGATCGCGCTCTTCGGCCTCGTCGTCGCCGGGGCGATGGAGGCGATCCGGCGCTGGCATCGGCGCAACCTCGTGCAGCACCGTGCCGAGGTCGAGCACCTGCTCGACATTGCGCGCACGGACGGTCACTGATGCGCGCCGCGCGCCCGGCTGCCGCGCTCGCCGCGGCGGCGCTGGTCTTCAACGCCTTCAGCTGGGGTGTCGCCTGGTGGCCCTTTCGCCAGATCGCGGCCCAGGGGCTGCACCCGCTGTGGTCGACGACGATGATCTTCAGCTTCGCGGTGCTGGTGATCAGCGTGGCGCGCCCGGCGGCCTGGGCCGAACTGATGCGCACCCCCAGCCTGTGGATCCTGGTGCTCGCCGCGGGCACCACCAATGCCTGCTTCAACTGGGCGGTGACGATGGGCGACGTGGTGCGCGTCGTGCTGCTGTTCTATCTGATGCCGCTGTGGACGGTGGTGCTGGCGCGGCTGCTCCTGGGCGAGCGGCTGACCCCGCTGGCCGGCCTGCGCGTGCTGATGGCGCTGACCGGCGCCGCGATCGTGCTCTGGCCCGCCGAGGGCAGCGCCTGGCCGCTGCCGCGCAGCACGCCCGAGTGGCTGGGCCTGCTCGGCGGCGCCAGCTTCGCGCTCAACAACGTGATGCTGCGCCATCAGGCGCAGCGCTCGGACGGTGCGCGTGCGCTGGCGATGTTTGTCGGCGGGGCCCTGGTGGCCGCATCGCTGGCCCTGCTGCTCGGGTCGCGGGGCGCCGTGCCCTGGCCGCCGGCTTTTGCCTGGGGCTGGGTGCTGGGCGCGTTCGGGCTCGCGCTGTGGTTCCTGCTCGCCAACCTGTCGCTGCAGTACGGGGCCTCGCGGCTGCCGGCGAATGCCACCGCCGTGATCATGATCAGCGAAGTCTTCTTCGCTTCGGCCTCGGCGGTGGCGCTGGGCGCAGGGCATCTGGATCTGGCGCTGCTCGCCGGCGGTGCGCTGATCGTGATCGCGGCTTTGCTGGCCGCACGAGGATGACATGAACAGACAGGACTTCGACGCCGCCATCGTCGACCTCGACGGAACGATGGTCGACACCCTCGGCGACTTCGAGCTCGCGCTCGGTGCCGCACTGGCCGAGATCGGGCTGCCGCCGGTGCCGCGCAGCTTCATCGCGCGCACCGTGGGCAAGGGTTCGCGCCACCTGCTCACCGAAGTGCTGCGCCACGCGGGGCAGGGCGTCGCGCCGGACAGCGCAGCGATCGAAACCCTGTGGGCGGCCTACCAGCGCCACTACGCGGCGGTCAACGGTCGTGCGTCCACGGTCTACCCGGGTGTGCTCGAAGGCCTGACGCGGCTGCGCGACGCCGGCCTGCAACTGGCCTGCCTGACCAACAAGCCCGGCGCCTTCGCCCGGGCGCTGCTGGTGGCCAAGGGCCTGGACGGGTTCTTCGCCCATGTCTTCGGCGGCGATGCCTTCGCGCGCAGCAAACCCGACCCGCTGCCGCTGCTCGAGACCTGCCGCGCGCTGGGCACGCTGCCGGCGCGCACGCTGATGGTGGGCGACTCGAGCAACGATGCGCGTGCGGCGCGCGCGGCCGGCTGCCCGGTGGTGCTGGTGCGCTACGGCTACAACCACGGTGAACCGGTCGAAGCGGCCGGCGCCGACGGGCTGATTCACCGGCTGGACGCGCTCTTCAGTTGACCTGGCCGGGCGGCGCTTCGACCGACGGGCCGCGTCACGGCGCCTGTTCGGCGCGGTTGGATCCTGGGTGGCAGGTTCGGTCCTGCAGTCGGCGCAAAAGGGCGCCTGCGATACACTCGCCACCCATGTTCATCGCGCGCAATTCGAGCAGCGGGTCACGCGACCGGGGAGCCTGGCCCTGGCGTCGCGGGTCCACGCCCGCCTGAACTTGCGCCACCGCGGCTCGCTGCTGCCACAGCTGCCAGCCCCGGACGGCCCTCCGAACGCCCAGATCCACCCGCCACGGGTGGTGACGCAGGACCCGCCCGATGATCACCGAACTCGAATTCCAGAGCCTTGCCGAGCAAGGCTACAACCGCATCCCGCTGATCCAGGAGGCCTTCGCCGACCTGGAGACCCCGCTGTCGCTGTACCTCAAGCTCGCCGGCGGCCAGCCCAACAGCTTCCTGCTCGAATCCGTGGTCGGCGGCGAGCGCTTCGGCCGCTACTCCTTCATCGGCCTGCCGGCGCGCACCTGGCTGCGTGCCACGGGCTTCAGTACCGAAGTGCTGACCGACGGCCAGCTCACCGAGCGCCACGACGGCAACCCGCTGGATTTCATCGCCGCCTACCAGCAGCGCTTCAAGGTCGCGCTGCGCCCGGGACTGCCGCGCTTCTGCGGCGGCCTGGCCGGTTATTTCGGCTATGACGCGGTGCGCTGCATCGAGCCGAAGCTGGCGACCACCGTCAAGACCGGCGGCCTGGACACGCCCGACATCCTGCTGCTGCAGACCGAAGAGCTGGCCGTCATCGACAACCTCAGCGGCCGCCTGTACCTGATCGTCTGGGCCGACCCGGGGCAGCCGGAAGCCTATTTCCGCGGCAAGCGGCGGCTGGCCGAACTCGCCGACAAGCTGCGCTACTCGGTGACGGCGCCCCAGGTGCGGCGTGGCCCGAGTTATGCGGTCGAGCGCGAGACGCCGCGCGCGCAGCTCGAGGCGGCCGTGCGCCGCGCCAAGGAGTACATCGCCGCCGGTGACTGCATGCAAGTCGTCATCGGCCAGCGCCTGCGCAAGCGCTACACCGAAAGCCCGCTGTCGCTGTACCGCGCGCTGCGCTCGCTGAACCCGAGCCCCTACATGTACTACTACGATCTCGGCGACTTCCAGATCGTCGGCGCCAGCCCCGAGATTCTGGTCCGCCAGGAGGCCACGCCGGAGGGTGCGAAGGTGACGATCCGCCCGCTGGCCGGCACCCGGCCGCGCGGCGCCACGCCCGAGCGCGACGCCGCAATGGCCGCCGAACTGCAGGCCGACCCCAAGGAGCGCGCCGAGCACCTGATGCTGATCGACCTGGCGCGCAACGACATCGGCCGCATCGCCAGGACCGGCAGCGTCAAGGTGACCGAGGCCTTCGCCGTCGAGCGCTACTCGCACGTGATGCACATCGTCAGCAACGTCGAGGGGCGGCTGTTGGAGGGCATGCGCAGCCTGGACGTGCTGCGCGCCACGTTCCCGGCCGGCACGCTGACCGGCGCGCCCAAGATCCGCGCGATGGAGATCATCGACGAGCTGGAGCCCGTCAAGCGCGGCATCTACGGCGGCGCCTGCGGCTACCTCAGCTTCGCCGGCGACATGGACCTCGCGATCGCCATCCGCACCGGCATCGTGCAGAACCAGACCCTGTACGTGCAGGCCGCGGCCGGCGTCGTCGCCGACTCGGTGCCCGAGCTGGAGTGGCAGGAGACCGAGGCCAAGGCGCGGGCGCTGATCCGGGCGGCGGAACTCGTCGAAGAAGGGTTCTGAAGATGCCCCCACGCTCACTTCGTTCGCTGCCCCCGAGGGGGCCAGGGCCTCCCTTGGGGCGGCCCGGCGGGAGGCCCGCGCCCCCACGCTCACTTCGTTCGCTGCCCCCCGAGGGGGCCAGGGCCTCCCTTGGGGCGGCCCGGCGGGAGGCCCGCGCCCCCACGCTGACTTCGTTCGCTGCCCCCCGAGGGGGCCAGGCCTCCCTTGGGGCGGCCCGGCGGGAGGCCTGACATGCTGCTGATGATCGACAACTACGACAGCTTCACCTTCAACCTGGTGCAGTACTTCGGCGAGCTCGGCGCCGAGGTCAAGGTGGTTCGCAACGACCGGATCGACCTCGCCGGCATCGAGGCGCTGAAGCCCGACCAGCTGGTGCTCTCGCCCGGCCCCTGCTCGCCGGCCGAGGCTGGGATCTGCATCGACGCGATCCACCACTTCCAGGGTCGGCTGCCGATTCTCGGTGTTTGCCTGGGTCACCAGGCCATCGGCGCGGCGCTCGGCGGGCGCGTGATCCGGGCGCGCGTGCAGATGCACGGCAAGGCGAGCACCATCGCCGCCGACGGGCGCGGCGTCTACGCCGGCCTGCCCTCGCACTTCAGCGTCATCCGCTACCACTCGCTGGCCATCGAGAGCGAGACCCTGCCGGCCGAGCTGGAGGTGACGTCCACCAGCGACGACGGCGAGATCATGGGCGTGCGCCACCGCGAGCTGGCCGGCGGACCGGCGCCGCTGGAAGGTGTGCAGTTCCACCCCGAGTCGATCCTGTCCGAACATGGCCACGCGATGCTGCGCAACTTCCTGCGCATGGCAGGCGCAGCGCACTGAACCCCGAGGAGCAAGGCATGTCGATCAGCAATTCCGAAGCCCTGACCCGCGTCATCGAGCACCGCGAGATCTTCCACGACGAGATGCTGGCGCTGATGCGCCGCATCATGAGCGGCGAGATGTCGCCGGTGATGATCGCCGCGCTGGCCATGGGCCTGCGCGTGAAGAAGGAGACCGTCGGCGAGATCGCCGCGGCGGCCCAGGTGATGCGCGAGTTCGCCACGCCGGTGCCGGTGGCCGACCGCACCCACCTGGTCGACATCGTCGGCACGGGCGGGGATTCGTCGCACACCTTCAACATCTCCACCGCATCGATGTTCGTCGCCGCGGCGGCCGGGGCGCGGGTGGCCAAACATGCAGGACGCGGCGTGTCGTCCACGTCAGGCTCGGCCGACGTGATGGAGGCCCTGGGCGCCTGGATCGGCCTGACGCCAGAGCAGGTGGCGACCTGCCTGGCCGAGACCGGCATCGGCTTCATGTTCGCGCCCAATCACCACGCGGCGATGAAACACGCCGCGCCGGTGCGCAAGGAACTCGGCGTGCGCACCTTCTTCAACATCCTGGGCCCGCTGACCAACCCGGCCGGCGCGCCGAACCAGCTCCTGGGCGTGTTCCACCCCGACCTGGTGGGCATCCAGGTGCGTGTGCTGCAGCGCCTGGGCAGCGAGCACGTGATGGTGGTCTACGGCATGAACGGCATGGACGAGATCTCGCTGTCGGGCGAGACCCTGGTCGGTGAACTGAAGGACGGCGAGGTGCGCGAATACGTCGTGCACCCGAGCGACTTCGGTCTGCCGGTCTACGACTCGCGCGTGCTGCGCGTGGCCAACACGGCGGAATCGGTGCAGTGCATCCAGCGTGCGCTGGCCGACGAAGACGGGCCGGTGCGCGACATCGTGCTGCTCAACGCCGGTGCAGCGCTGTACTGCGCCGGCGTCGCGGCCAGCGTTGCCGAGGGCGTCAAGCGTGCCCGCGAGGCCGTGAGCTCGGGCCAGGCGGCGGCCAGGCTCAGCCAGTTCGTCAAGGTCAGCAACCGCTTCCGGCCGGCAGACTGATGAACGACATCCTGCAGAGGATCGTCGCAGTGAAGCGCGACGAGATCGCCGCCGGGCGTGCGCGGCGCTCGCTGGCGAGCTGGCGCGAAGAAGCCCAGGCGCGGCGCGATGTGCGCGGCTTCGGCGCGGCGCTGCGCGCGAAGATCGCGCCGGGCGGTGTCGGCGTGATCGCCGAGGTCAAGAAGGCCAGTCCGAGCAAGGGTGTGCTGCGCGAACCGTTCGTGCCGGCCGAGATTGCCGCGAGCTACGCCGCGCACGGCGCCGCCTGCCTGAGCGTGCTCACCGACGAACAGTTCTTCCAGGGCTCGGCCGCCTATCTGCGCCAGGCGCGCGGCCTGCGCGCTGCCGGTGCTGCGCAAGGACTTCATGGTCGACGAGTTCCAGGTGGTGGAGGCGCGCGCCCTGGGCGCAGACTGCATCCTGCTCATCGCCGCCTGCCTGGACGACAGCTTGATGGCCGACCTCGAAGCCGCCGCGCTGGCCCTTGGCATGGACGTTCTGGTCGAGGTGCACGACGGCGACGAGCTTGAGCGTGCACTGCGCCTGAAGACGCCGCTGCTGGGCATCAACAACCGCAATCTGCGCAGCTTCGAGCTCAGCCTGCAGACCACGCTCGGCCTGCTGCCGCGTGTGCCGGCCGACCGGCTGCTGGTCACCGAGTCGGGCATCCTCGGCCGCGACGACGTGCAGCGCATGCGCACTGCCGGGGTGCATGCCTTCCTCGTCGGCGAGGCCTTCATGCGTGCCCCCGACCCCGGGCTGGCGCTGGCCGAACTGTTCGGATGACCGCCGACGATCTGCCGGCGGCTTTCGCCGCGCTGCCGGCTCCCTGGCGGGCCGTGCTGCCGGGCTGGACTGCCGCCGCGCAGCAGGCGGTGGTCGAGCGGGTGCGTGCGGTCTCGGCGGCGCGCGAGATCGCGCCGGCCGATCCGTTTCGCGCCCTGCGCCTGGTCCCGCCCGCGGCAGTCAGGGTGGTGGTCTTCGGCCAGGACCCCTACCCGAAACCCGGTCACGCCGACGGGCTGGCGTTTTCGGCCGGGCAGGGGCGGCCGCATTCTCTGCGCCGGATCTTCGAGCGGCTGGCCGCCGACCGACCGGGCTGGGTGCCACCCGCGCGCTGGGCGCTCGATGCCTGGGCCGCGCAGGGGGTGCTGCTGCTGAACCCGACCCTGAGCGTCGAGATCGGGCGCGCCGGTGCCCATCTCGATTGTGGTTGGCAAACACTCACTTCACAGATCGTTCAGCACCTGTGCCGTCGCGAGTGCCCGCCGGCCTTCCTGCTCTGGGGCAAGCCGGCGAACGCCTTCTTCGACGCCGCGCGGCCGCCCGAGGCGACGAATCTGTCGGTGCAGCGCACGCGCCATCCGTCGCACGACTTCCGGCGCGAGTTCATGGCCGATGGCAGCCACTTCGCCGCCACCGCCGAGCGTGTCGACTGGTGGGCCCTGGGGCCATGCGGGCCGCCCTGATCCAGCGTGCTATACTCACCGGCTCTGTCGGAGGGGTGCCCGAGTGGCTAAAGGGGGCAGACTGTAAATCTGTTGGCTTACGC
>CAZWUR010000094.1:0-13688 GCA_964637205.1 uncultured Rubrivivax sp. | reverse complement strand
GACAGCTCCAAGCGCTACTTCATGGTGGCGGCCAACAACAGCAACAAGATCACCGTGATCGACGCCAAGGAGCGCAAGCTGCAGGCCATCGTCGACGTCGGCAAGATCCCGCACCCGGGCCGCGGCGCCAACTTCATCCATCCGAAGTTCGGTCCGGTCTGGGCCACCGGCCATCTGGGCGACGAGACGATTTCGCTGATCGGCACCGATCCGAAGAAGCACAAGCAATACGCTTTCAAGGAAGTCGCCAAGCTGACGGGCCCGGGCGGTGGTGCGCTCTTCATCAAGAGCCACCCGAAGTCCAAGCATCTGTACTCGGATGCGCCGCTGAACCCGGATCCTGCAGTGTCCCAGGCTGTCGTGGTGTATGACATCGACAACCTCGACAAGGGCTACACCGTGTTGCCGATCGGCGAGTGGGCGGGCCTGAAGGACGATGGTGCCAAGCGTGTCGTGCAGCCGGAATACAACATGGCCGGTGATGAGGTATGGTTCGCAGTCTGGAGCGCCAAGGACAAGGAGAGCGCGCTGGTCGTCGTTGACGACAAGACGCTCAAGCTGAAGGCCGTGATCAAGGACCCGCGCCTTGTCACCCCGACCGGGCACTTCAACGTGTACAACACCCAGCACGACGTGTACTGAGCCACAAGGAAGACGAAACATGACACGACAGTTCACATGGGCGGCACTCGCCGCCGGCGTTCTGGCCGCGGGCCTCGCCGCCCCGGCCCACGCTGACCCGGAAGCTTCGATGGCCAAGGCCGGCTGCACCGCCTGCCATGCCGCGGCCAAGAAGCTGGTCGGGCCGTCCTACAAGGACATCGCCGCCAAGTACAAGGGCCAGGCCGGGGCACCGGCGGAGTTGGTGAAGAAGGCGCGCGCGGGCGGCAAGGGCGTCTGGGGTCCGATCCCGATGCCGCCGAACCCGGTGTCCAAGATCAGCGATGCGGATCTGGCCGAGGCGGTGGACTGGATCCTGACCAAGCACTGACGGGTCTGCTCCAGTGCAGCGGCGTCCCCTTCTGGCGACGCTCGCTGTCCTCGGACTGAAACAGGCGCCGGCGTTGGCAACAACGCCGGCGCCGTCGCGTGGAACGGCGCTGGCGGGGGTTTCCTCGCCGGCGCCTTGTGTCGTCTGGAACGCGGAAGCGGTGGCGCTGCGCTGGCCCGATGGCCGCACCGAGCCGCTGCCAGGCTTGCCCTCGGCGGCGCCGGTCGCCGCGGCCAGCGGTCTGTGGCTGGCCACGCGCGAAGGCCGGCTTCAGCGCTGGCGTTGGCGTGACGCCTGGCGCTGCGATGTGGACGTGGCGCTGCCCGCGGCGGCCCACGCCCTGACCGCCTCGCCCGACGGCTGGCATGTGCTCGCGGCGCATGGCCGGCAGCTGCGCCTGCTCGACGGCGAGGGCGGGACGCTGCGCGACTACGCCGGCACCGATCTCGCCCGCCGCCGCAGCGGCCGCGCAGCAGCCTTGCTGGCACTGCCCCGGCGGCGCAGTCTGCTGGCCGCCTGGCCAGACCTGCACGAGTGGTGGGAGATTTCGCTCGACCCGGCTGCGCCGCCGATCTTCGACGGCCTCGTGCACGACCACCGCATGGGCGAGGCGATCGCCAGCCCGGGCCATCTCGGTCTGCGCCGCATCGCGTTCGACAGCCGCGCGCCACTGCCGGTCTTCAGCTCGCCGGCCTGGCCCTGGGTTGCCGCATCGGCCGGCGACGCATTGCAGGTCGTGCATCTCGACGTGCGCCGCGTCGTGGCCCGTCTGCCGGCGCAGGGCAGCGCAGCGGCCGGCAGCGCGCTGCATGCCGGCCTGTGGTGGTTGCCCGTGGGCGCCACGCTGCGCGGCATCGATCCACGCCGCTGGACCGTGAGCACCGAGCGCCCGGCGCCGGGGCCGGTGCAGCGCCTGGCCGTGGCCGGTGGTGTCCTGCACGCCCTGGTCGACGGCACCTTGTGGCGCGACGAAGCGGCGGGCTGGCAGGTCGTCGCGCACGGCCTGTCCGCGCTGGCCGATGCCGAGGGCGCGATGCCGCTGCAGGCGCCGCCGCCGTGGATCGGGGTGGTCCTGCCCTAGTCCGCCGCAGCGCCGTGTCTGCGCTCAGCCCGGGTAGGCAGCCAAGCGCTTCGGGTCGAGCAGGCGGATGTCGCGCTTGTCGACCTCGATCAGCCCGGCTTCCTCGAGCTCGCGCAGCACGCGCGAGAAGTACTCCGGCGTCAAGGACAGGCGCGAGGCCACCGTGGCCTTGCTCACCGGCAGGCTGACGGTGATGGCCTCGCCGCTGGGGCTCTCGTCGGGCGGCTGGCCGTCCTGGTCGCGCAGCAGGTAGCCGATCACCCGCTGCACGCCGTTCTGCAGCGCGTAGGCCTGCACGTCGTGCACCAGCCCATGCAGCCGCCTGGACAGGCCGGCGAGCATGCGCATCGCCAGCCGGCCGTCGCGCTGGATCTCGGTGACGATGGTCTCGCGGGCCACCGACAGCAGCAGCGAGTCGCCCAGGACCTGCGCGTTGACCAGGCAGGGCCGGCCGAGGAAGACCAGGGCCTCGGCGAAGCTGGCGCCCGGGCCGATCAGCTCGATCACCTTCTCCTGCCCGCCAGGCGAGATCACCGACAGCTTGACCTGGCCGGTGACGACGACGTAGAAATATTCGCAGGGTTCGCCAACACGGAACACCATCTCGCCCCGATCGAGCCGGCGGAAATGGCAGCCGGCGGCCAGGCGCTGGATCTCGGCCGGGTCCAGGTCGCAGAACAGCGGCAAGCGGGCCAGGAAGCGCGGAACGTCGAAGGCACCCGTGTCAAGCATGGCGGGGCCGGGGGGGCGGCGTGGCAGGTGGCATGTGGGGCAAGGTCCGGCAAGTGTCGATTCGGTGGCGTCGGATGCAGTTGATGGATGTCAAGTTTGCGACATGGTGCTGGCCCTGTCGAGCAGGGCGAACAGGGCGGCCAGCCCGACCGCTCCGCACATCGCGTGCAGCCAGACCCTGGCGGCGTCGGCATGGCCGGCCACGGCGAGCACGCCGAGCAGGGCCTGCAGCACCAGCAGCAGCAGCAGGGCCCGGCCCTCGAGGGCCCGCGGCCCGTGCCGCGTCCACAGGCCGCACAGCGCCGCCAGCGGCAGCACGAGGCTGGCGACGAACAGATGCCACAGCGCGAGCGCCGGATGCAGGCCGGCGCCGGAGAGCGCCCCCAGCGCCGCCTGCAGCAGCCACAGCAACAGGGTCAGCGCCAGCGTGTGGCGCAGCCAGGTCGGCAGGGGGGTCAGCGTCGTGGCCGGGACAGCTTGCGCCGCGCTGCGGCGCACCAGGCGCCAGGCGAGCGCCAGCATCAGCCAGCCACCGAGCTGATTGCCCAGCAGCACGGTCAGTGCGCGCGATCCCGGCGTGACCACGCCCAGGCCCGCGAGCGCCAGCGCCAGCGCCAGCAGCAGGGCCACCGGCACGCGCAGCAGCGGGCTGGCGCGCCAGCCCAGCCAGGCCAGGGCGCCCGCAGCCGGCAGCAGCAGACTGGCGGCGAGCCGGTGCACGCCGCGCGCCGCATGTTCCAGCGCCGGGCTGCCGGCACTGACCGGCGTGGCCGGCAGCGCAAATGCAGCGCGGCAGTCGGGCCAGTCGGTGCAGGTCGGGCGCGGCTGCGCCAGGCGCAACCAGGCACTGCTCGCGACGACGATCAACATCAGCGCCAGGCAGCACAACGCCATGCGGTGCAGCCATCGGCTGCGACGGATCGGGAGCATGGGAGCGCGGCGTGTCAAGGGCAAGGTGTACAGGGGAAGTGGCTAGGGCCGGCGCGGGGCCGCAATGCTACGCTTGATCGCACCCGGGTCGGGCTTGAACTGGATCAAGTCGCCGGCGCGGGGTCACCCACAAAATACCTGAGTACGCAGGTCGGATGTCCACAGGGGCGGCCGACAGATGCAAACCATGACCGCGAGGAGCAGAACCCATGAGCACGCACGACGACGACGAGAACGCACCGGTGCCTTTCCTGCAGCGCCTGCTGGACAACCCCTTCATGCTGCTGTTCCTGGGCGTCTTCATCCCGATGGTTGTCTACAACCTGTGGGGTGTGGTCGAGATCCTGGCCCTGCCGGTGGCCAAGTGAGCCACCCGGTGACGAACACAACAAAGGGGAACCCGCGATGAGTGCCATCCTGCCGCCGACAGAGCGCCTGTGGATCAAGCATCCGATCGACCGTGTCGAGGGCACGTGGATCGTGATTGCGCTGACATGGTGCCTGATCATGTTTGCGATGATGGTCGGCTGGCATATCTGGGGTAACCAGAACCTGTCGACCGAGACCTACCGCACCACGCCCGAGAAGTTCACCGAAAAGGCGCAGGCCATGGTGGACAAGTGGACGGTGCGCACCGAGACCGACGAGCAGATTCCGGTCGTCGCACCGCCGCCGGGCAGCGATGTCTACATGCTGGCGCGCCTGTGGAGCTTCTGGCCCATCCTCGAACTGGAGAAGGGCAAGACCTATCGCCTGCACCTGACGGCGATGGACTACAACCACGGGTTTTCGCTGCAGCCGGCCAACATCAACATCCAGATGGTGCCGGGTTTCGAGCATGTCATGACGGTCACGCCCAATCAGTCGGGCCAGTACTCCGTCGTCTGCAATGAGTTCTGCGGTATCGGCCATCACCAGATGGTCGGCCGTCTCTACGTCAAATAAGGGGCAGACGATGAGCGTCACCACCACTTACCGGACCTGCCCGCGTTCCGGGCTCCAGTTCGAGAACCAGGCCGAGTGGCTGATGAAGGCCAACGCCTTCGTCGGCGTGGTCTGGCTGCTGTTCGGCGGCATCCTGGCCATCGGCGTCGTGCTCACGCGCTGGCCGGCGATCCACTGGCTCGAGGCCGACACCTTCTACATGGTGCTCACGGCCCACGGCATCGACATGCTGATCTTCTGGCTGATCTTCTTCGAGGTCGCCATCCTGTACTTCTGCGCATCGACCCTGCTGCGCTGTCGGATCGCCACGCCGAAGATCGCCTGGCTCGCGTTCGCGCTGATGGTCATCGGCGGCGTGCTCAACAACGTCACCGTGTTCAAGGGTGCGTCGAGCGTCATGATGACCTCGTACGTGCCGATGATGGCCGAGCCGAACTTCTACCTCGGCCTGATCCTGTTCGCGGTCGGCGCGATGATTGCCTGCTTCGTGTTCTTCGGCACCCTGGTCGTCGCCAAGGCCGAAAAGACCTACGAGGGTTCGGTGCCGCTGGTCACCTTCGGTGCCATCACCGCGGCGATCATCGCCGTGTTCACGATCAGCTCCGGCGCGATCATCCTGATCCCGACCTGGCTGATGTCGATCGGTGTCATCGACTACGTTGACCCGCTGGTCTACCGCACGATCTGGTGGGCCTTCGGCCACAGCTCGCAGCAGATCAACGTCGCGGCCCACATCTCGGTGTGGTACCTGGTCGCGGCGATCGCCTTCGGCGCCAAGCCGATGAGCGAACGGGTCAGCCGCACCGCCTTCCTGCTCTACATCCTGTTCCTGCAACTCGCCAGCGCCCACCACCTGCTCGCCGACCCGGGGCTGTCGACCGGCTGGAAGGTCGTCAACACCAGCTACTTCATGTACTTCGCGGTGCTCGCCTCGATGCTGCACGGGCTGACGATTCCGGGTGCGATGGAAGTCGCGCAGCGCCAGAAGGGCTACACCAAGGGCCTGTTCGAGTGGCTGCGCAAGGCGCCCTGGGGCAACCCCACGTTCTCGGGCGTGTTCATCTCGATCATCGGCTTCGGGTTCCTCGGCGGCATCTCCGGCGTGATGATGGGCACCGAGCAGCTCAACATGATCATCCACAACACCATCTACGTGCCGGGGCACTTCCACGCCACGGTGGTGGTGGGCACGACGCTGACCTTCATGGCGCTGACCTACTACCTGATCCCGGTGCTGTTCAAGCGCGAGATGATCGCGCCGACGATGGCCAAGTGGCAGCCCTATGTCTTCGGCCTGTCGATGTACGCCTTCACCCTGGTGATGATGGGTGCCGGCACCCTGGGGGTCTCACGCCGGCATTGGGACATGGCCTTCCAGGGTCACGCGCTGGCCTACGAATGGCCCGGTGCCGCCTATCTGATGATGGGCCTGGTCGGCATCACCGGCATCGCGGCGATCGGTGGCGGCATCATGTTCGTCTACATCACCGTCGGCTCGCTGCTCTGGGGCAAGAAGCTCGACACCGGCAACGTGAGCGCCAGGTTCACGCCGCTGTCGCGTGCGGCGCCCACCGCGGCGGCGCAGAGCTACGGTTCGATCGGTTTCGCCGCCCCGGGCACCTTCGTGCTGGCGATGGTGTTCCTGCTCGCCTTCATCCTCTACTACTTCATCAACTGGAAGTACCTGTCGACCCTGTGGGGGCTCAGCTGATCAGCCGCGGCCCCTGGGGCATGATGAGGAACCTGCCATGGACACCACCCTGACGCGCGCGGCCCCGGTCCCGCGCTGGCGCATCGTCGTCAGCGTGTTCAAGCTGCGCATCGGTGTGCTGATCATGCTCACCGCACTGGCCGGCCTGGCGATCGCGCCGGGTCCGGCACCGCAGGCCTGGCAGGTGGCGCTGATGGCGCTGGCGGTGCTCGTCGCATCGGCCAGCGCCGGGGCCTTCAACCAGTTCATCGAGGCCGAGAGCGACCGCTCGATGAAGCGCACGCGCGGGCGCGCCTTTGCCAGCGGCGCGCTGCGCACCAGCCCGGGCTGGCTGGCCGGGATCACCGCCATGCTGGTGGTCGCGGTCGGCGCGACCTGGGTCGGCATCAACGGCGTGGCGGCGCTCTTCCTCTTCCTGGGCGCCTTCACCTATGGGGTGGTCTACACCATGGGCCTGAAGCGGCGCACCTGGATGAACATCGTCTTCGGCGGCCTCGCGGGCAGCTTTGCGGTGCTCACCGGGGCTGCGGCCGTGGATCCGGCGATCGGCATCCTGCCGATGCTGCTGGCCCTGGTCCTGTTCCTGTGGACGCCGCCGCATTTCTGGAGTCTGGCCATCGCCAACCGCGACGACTATGCGGCGGCCGGCATCCCGATGCTGCCGGTGGTCTTCGGCGTGCCGCGCGCCGCGCGCATCGTGCACGCGAACACGATGCTGCTGGTGGCGGTCTCGCTGCTGCCGGCACTGTTCGGCGCGGGTCCGGCGTATCTGGTGGCGGCCCTGCTCGGCGGTGCACATTTCCTGCGCCGCACGCATGCCCTGGCCCGTGACCCGCAGCGCGCCAAGGCGATGGCGGCCTTCTTCGCGTCGATGGTCCAGCTCGCGCTGCTGGTGGCCGGGGTGGCAGTCGATGCGCTGCTTCGCTGACGGCCTGCGCCGCGCCTCGCCGACGGCCGCGCTGCTGGCGGGCCTGCTGACGCTGCTGCTGGCGGCGCCGGCGGCGGCGCAAGGGGTGCCGAGCCTGGACGAAGGGCAGGCCATCCGCGACAGCCAGGCCGTCATCGGCAGCGTGCCGCCCGATTTCCGGCTGCTCGACGGCCGCGAGAAGCCGGTGAATCTGGCCGATTTCCGCGGCAAGCCTTTGCTCGTGAGTTTCATCTACACCGGCTGCTTCACGATCTGCCCGATGCAGACGCAGGCCCTGCACGACGCCGTGCGCGGGCTCGACCGCATGCTCGGTCCGCACCAGTTCAACGTCGTGAGCATCGGCTTCAACCAGCCGATCGACTCGCCGCTGGCGATGCGCGCCTTTGCCGCGCAGCAGCGTGTCAACTATCCGAACTGGGCCTTCCTGAGCCCGTCGGCCAAGGACGTGCAGGCGCTCACCGCCGCCTATGGCTTCAGCTATGTGCGCACCCCGGCCGGTTTCGACCATGTGCTCGGTGTCACCGTGCTCGACGCCGAAGGCCGCGTGCACAGCCAGGTCTATGGCGACCGTCTGACGACCGAGGCGCTGGGCGTGCCCCTGCGCCGGCTCCTGCTGACGGCGCCCGTCGCGGGCGGCGTGCCGGACCTGGCTTCGCTGATCGACCGGGTGCGCATCCTGTGCACGGTCTACGACGCCGACACCGGACGCTACCGCTACGACTGGAAGGTGATCTTCGAGATCATCGGCGGCCTCGGTTTCTTCACCACGATGGCCGTCTATCTGCTGCGCGAATGGCGAACACAGCGCCGCCAGCGTGCATCGGCGCGTCTGGAGCCGGCACGCTGAATCCCCTTGTGGCGGCCACAGGCGCCCAGCCCCGCAGGCCCGAGGCGGGACCCCCTTCGACGCAGGCGCTGGCCGCATGGCGCTCGCTGGAGCGCCTGTTCGACCGCGCCTTCGGGTCGCAGGCCAACCCCTTGCGCCAGCTCGGGGCGCTCGGCTTCCTGGCCTTCTGGGTGCTCGCGGTCTCCGGGGTCTGGCTCTACGTGGTGTTCGACACCGCGGTCGGCGGCGCCTACGCATCGATCGAGGCCCTGTCGCGCCATCCCTGGTCGGTCGGCGGCCTGATGCGCAGCCTGCACCGCTATGCGACCGACGCCTTCGTGCTCTTCACCGTGCTGCACCTCGTGCGCGAGGCCTTGCTCGGCCGCTGGCGCGGTTTTCGAGCTTTTTCCTGGTGGACCGGCAGCGCCCTGGTGCCGCTGCTGGCGGTCAGCGCGATCGGCGGTTTCTGGCTCAACTGGGACCGGCTCGGACAGTACGCCGCGATCGCCACCGCCGAGTGGCTGGACGCGCTGCCGCTGCTGGCCCAGCCGCTGGCGCGCAACTTCCTGGGCGTCGACGCGGTCAGCGACCGCCTGTTCTCGCTCTTCATCTTCGTCCACCTGGGCGTGCCCCTGCTGCTGCTCTTCGGCCTGTGGTTCCACATCCAGCGCATCACCGCGGCCTCGGTCTTTCCGGCCCGCCGCCTGGCGGCGGGCACCCTGGCGACCCTGCTGCTGCTGGCGGCGCTGGCGCCGGTGCGCGGGCAGGGTGCGGCCAACCTGGCCGAGGCGGCGCCGCTGCTGGCGATGGACTGGTTTGTGCTCGCGCTGCTCCCGCTGTCGGACAACATCGGTGCGGCGGCGACCTGGGCCCTGGTGCTCGGCGGCATGCTGCTGCTGGTGCTGCCGCCCCTGTGGCCGAGCCCGCGCGCGCCGGTGGCCGTGGTCGACCCGGCCAACTGCAATGGCTGCCGCCGCTGTTTCGCCGACTGCCCCTATGCCGCGATCACGATGGCGCCGCATCCCGACAAGCGCCCCGGGCGCGAGATCGCGATCGTCGATGCCGACCTGTGCGCGAGCTGCGGCATCTGTGCCGGTGCCTGCCCTTCGTCGACGCCGTTCCGCAGCGTGCAGGCCCTGGTCACCGGCATCGACATGCCGCAGCAGCCGATCGACGCTCTGCGCCGGCAGATGCAGGCGGGCCTGCGATCGATGTCAGTGTCGCGCCCCATCGTCGCCTTCACTTGTGCGCAAGGTGCTGCCAGCGCCGCGCTCGCGGCCGACGACGTGCTCGTGCTGCCCCTGATCTGCACCGGCCAGCTGCCGCCGTCCTTCGTCGAATACGCGCTGCGCGACGGTGCCGCCGGAGTGCTGGTGGCGAGTTGCCGCGACACCGGCTGCGCCTACCGGCTCGGCGCCCGCTGGACGCGCGACCGACTCGCCGGCGCGCGTGAACCGCATCTGCGCCGGCATGTGCCGGCACAGCGGCTGCAGATCGTGCAGGCCGATCTCGGCGAAACGCCGGCGCTTGTTGCGGCATTGGCTAGACTGCGTCAGCGTTTGATTCAAATCAAGGATTCGCCTCCTCAATCGGTGAAGATACATTATGTCTGAATCTTCTGCGCCGCAACCGAAGCTGTCCTGGGGATCCTGGGTCGGGCAGGGCGTGCTGTACGCGGCCTTCGCGGTCGTGATCGCGGTTTTTTCGCACTGGCCGGTGTATCGCCATCTGGCGCCGGACACGGCCCTCATCAAGCTCAGCCTGGTGGTTGCGGGCAAGCCGGTTGGCGACTGCCGGCCGCTGAGCGCCGAAGAACTGGCCAAGCTGCCACCGAACATGCGCGCACCGATGAAATGCCCGCGCGAACGTTCGCCGGTGGTGGTCGAGCTCGACATCGACGGCCAGATGGCAGCGCGCAGCGTTGCCCTGCCCTCGGGTCTGTCGCGTGACGGTGCCTCGGCGGTCTACCACCGGCTGGCGGTGCCGGCCGGCGAAAGGCTGTTGCAGGTGCGCATGCGCGACGATGTGCGTGACACCGGCTTCGCCCACACCCTCGAGCGCCGGGTCACGCTCAAGCCGGCCCAGGTGCTGGTGGTCGACTTCGACGCCGAGAAGGGCGGCATCATGCTGCAATGAGTTCCGTGGTCAATCCCCCGATCGACACCCTGGCACCATCCGGCGACGTGTCCGGTTCGCGCGCGGCGTCCGCTGCGGCCGACTACCTGCTGCCGCTGCAGCAGGCGCAGCAACCGCTGGCCCGCGCCTGGCTCTGGCTGGCGCTGGCCGCGCTGATCGGCTCGGGCCTGTTCTCGGTGCTGCTGGTGCTGGCGCGCACACCGGGCGTCAATGCCGTGCTGCCCGGGGTGGACTTCTTTCGCACCGCGCTGGTCGTGCACGTCGACCTTTCGGTGCTGGTCTGGTTCTTCGCCATCGCCGGCATGCTCTGGAGCCTGGACCGGCGCGGCCGGCTGGAGTCCCTGGGCTGGTTCGCGCTCGGCGCGGCGGGCGTCGGTACGGCGATGATGGCGCTCGCACCCTTCGTCGACCCCGGCACGCCGGTGATGGCCAACTATGTCCCGGTGCTCGAGTCGCGGACGTTCCTCGCCGGACTGGCGACTTTCGGCGTCGCCTGCGCGCTGCTCGTGCTGCAGGTCCTGGCCAGCCCGCCCGATCTGCGCCGGCTCGACGGCGCCGCGGCGCTGCGCGGCGGCCTGTACGCCGCCGCGGTCGCGTCGGCGGTGGCCGGCATGGCCTTCGTCTGGTCGCTGCTTGAGGTGCCGCGTTCGCTGGACGCGCGCACCTACTGGGAGATCCTGTTCTGGGGCGGGGGCCACGCGCTGCAGTTCACCTGGACCCTGCTCATGCTTGCGGCCTGGCTGTGGCTGGCGCATGCCGCGGGCGCGCGCGTGGCGCTGAGCGCCCGCGTCACCCTGCTGCTCTTCGCGATCGCCCTGGCCGCGGTCTTCGTCACGCCCTATGCCTATCTGGCGCACCCGGTGCTGTCGGTCGAGCACCGCGAACTGCACACCTGGGGCATGCGCGTCGGCGGCGGGCTGGCGATCCTGCCGGTGGCGCTGGCGGTGCTGCAGGCCCTGGTGCGCCAGGCCCGGCGCGGGGCGGTGGCGCCCGAGGCGGCCCCGCTGCGCGCGGCCCTGATGTCCTCGATGCTGCTCTTCGCCGCCGGCGGCATCGTCGGCATCGCGATCGACGGCAGCAATGTCCGCATCCCCGCGCATTACCACGGCTGCATCGTCGGCGTCACCCTGGCCCTGATGGGCCTGGTCTACCACCTGCTGCCGCGCCTGGGCTACCGGGCGCCGCAGGGGCGCCTGGCGGTGAGCCAGCCCTGGCTGTACGCGCTGGGGCAGCTGATGCACATTGCCGGCCTGGTCTGGTCGGGCGGCTACGGTGTGCAGCGCAAGGTGGCCGGGGCCGAACAGGTGCTGCGCAGCCCGGGCGAGGTCTTCGGCATGGGGCTGATGGGCGCGGGCGGCGCGATCGCGATCGTCGGCGGCCTGCTCTTCGTGATCGTCGCCTGGCGGTCGATGCGCAAACAGGAACGCTGATGTCCTTCGGTCCGAAATCGGCGCTGCGGCGCATCTTCATGCTCGTCGAGGCGCTGTTCAACCGCGCTTTCGGCGACAAGCTCAACCCCTTCTATCACCTGGGGTCGATCACCTTCTATCTGTTCTGGATCGTCGGCGGCACCGGCCTGTACCTGTATGCCTTCTTCGACACCAGCGTCGAGGGGGCCTACCGCTCGGTGCAGGCCCTGACCCACGAACAGTGGTATGCCGGCGGCGTCATGCGCAGCGTGCACCGCTACGCCTCGGACGCGATGGTGGTCACGATGCTGCTGCACCTGACGCGCTACTGGGCCTTCGACCGGATGCGCGGCTTCCGCTGGTTCTCCTGGGTCACCGGCATGGTGCTGCTGTGGCTGGTCTTCGCCGCCGGCGTCAACGGCTACATGCTGCCCTGGGACAAGCTCGCGCAGTTCGTCACCCAGGCCAGCTTCGAATGGTTCGACTGGCTGCCCGGATTCGGCGGCACCCTGATCCGCAACTTCATCTACGACACCAGCGTCAGCGACCGCCTGTTTTCGCTGCTCGTCTTCATCCACATCGGCGTGCCGCTGGTGACGCTGCTGCTGATGTGGGTGCATGTGCAACGTGTGCCCAAGGCCGACACGCAGCCGCCGCGGCCGATCGCGATCAGCGTCGCGGTGATGCTGCTGCTGATGGCCGCGGCGCAGCCGGTGCTCAGCCAGGGTGGGCCGGCGCACATGGCCGAAGCGCCGGTGCTGCTGTCGCTGGACTGGTTCCTGCTCGCCCCCTACACCCTGGTCTACCTGTGGCCGATCCCGGCGGTCTGGGCCTTCGTCGTCGGTGGCAGCGCCCTGCTCGCGCTTGCACCCTGGCTGCCGCCGCGGCGCGCCGGTGCGGGCCACCGGCTGACCATGCACCCGGGGCCGCATCCGGTGGCGGCGCGTGCCGGCGAAACCTTGCTCGAAGCCGGCCTGCGCGCCGGCCTGACCCTGCCCTACGACTGCCGCGCCGGCGGCTGCGGCGTGTGCGTGTGCACCGTGCTCGCCGGACGCGTCGACCATGGCGACTATCAGCCCGCGGCACTGACCGCGGCGATGCTTGCCCGCGGCCAGACCCTGATGTGCTGCGCCACCGCGCTCGAGGATGTCGAACTCGAGGTCGACGTCCCGAGCCTGGGCGCCGATGCGGCGGGTGGCCCCGTGCGCCACCGTGCCACGGTCGCGCGCATGGAGCGCCTGGCGCCGGATGTGATACGCCTGCAGCTGGCCCTGGCCGAAGGCCAGCGCATCGATTTCGCCGCCGGCCAGTACATCAACATCCTGCTCGACGACGGTGCCAAGCGCGCCTTCTCCTTCGCCAGCGCGCCCGGCGCCGGCGCGGGCATCGAACTGCATGTGCGGCGGGTGGAGGGCGGGCGCTTCACGACCCAGGTCTTCGAGCGCATGCGCGAAGGCGACCCGATCGAGTTCGAAGGGCCGGTCGGGCGCTTCACGCTGAAGGAGGGCGATCGTCCGATCCTCTTCCTCGCCGGTGCCACCGGATTCGCGCCGATCAAGAGCATCGTCGAGGACGCCTTTGCGCGCGGCATCCAGCGCCCGATGTGGCTGTACTGGGGTGTGCGCGAGCGCAGCGACCTGTATATGGCCGATCTGGCCGAACGCTGGGCGGCCGAGCGCGAGAACTTCCACTTTGTGCCGGTGCTGTCCGAAGCGCCGGAAGGCGACGCCTGGGCCGGCCGCCGCGGCCTGGTGCACCAGGCCCTGCTGCAGGACCACCCCGACCTGACCGGCTTCGAGGTCTATGCCTGCGGCTCGACGCGCATGGTCGAGTCCGCGGTGCCCGACTTCGTCGCCCACGGCCTGCCCGAGCAGTTCTGCTACTCGGACGCGTTCACGCCCTCGGCGCCGCCGCCCGCCTGAAGGCTGGCGGTCGGCGCCGGCCTTCAGCCGGTGAAGGCCTGGATCCCGGTGATCGCGCGGCCCAGGATCAGGGCGTG
>CAZWUR010000093.1:0-13711 GCA_964637205.1 uncultured Rubrivivax sp. | reverse complement strand
CCCGCGGCATGATCCGCCAGCACCAGTTCGACAAGGTCGAGATGGTGCAGATCACCCGGCCCGAGGGCAGCGACGCCGCGCTCGAGCAGATGGTGGGCCACGCCGAGGCCGTGCTGCAGGCGCTGGAACTGCCCTACCGTGTGGTCCTGCTGTGCGCCGGCGACATGGGCCACGGCAGCGCCATGACCTATGACCTCGAGGTCTGGCTGCCGGCGCAGGCCAGCTACCGCGAGATCAGCTCGTGCAGCAACTGCGAGGCCTACCAGGCGCGGCGCATGCAGGCGCGCTTTCGCAATGCCCAGGGCAAGCTGGAATTCGTGCACACGCTCAACGGCTCGGGCCTGGCCGTCGGCCGGACGCTGGTGGCGGTGCTGGAGAACCACCAGCAGCCTGACGGCAGCATCAGCGTGCCGGCCGCGCTGCGCCCCTGGCTCGGTGGCGCCGAAGTGCTGCGGGCGTGAACCAGGTCGTGAACGAGGCTGAACTCGCCGACGCACTGCTCGCGGCGCGTGCGCAGGCGACGACGTTGACCCTGCCGCCGGCGCTGGACCTTGCCACGGCCTGGCGCGTGGCCGCACTCACCGACGCGCAGCGCCAGCAGGCGGGTGAGCAAGCGCGCGGCTGGAAGATCGGCTTCACCAACCGCACGATCTGGCCGCGCTACGGCGTGCACCAGCCGATCTGGGGCCGGGTCTGGGATTCGACGCTCGAACTGCTGGACGGCAGCGAGGCTGGCCTGTCGCTGGCCGGTTTCGTGCAGCCAAGGCTGGAGCCCGAGATCGTCTTCGGCTTCGCCCGCGCGCCCGCGCCGGGCATGGACGAAGCGGCGTTGGTGGGCTGTATCGACTGGGTCGCGCACGGGCTGGAGATCGTGCACACGCATGTCGGCTGGCGCTTCGACGGCCCGGCGGCGCCGGTGGCCGACTTCGGCCTGCACGGCCGGCTGATCGTCGGCCCGCGCCGGCGGCTGGCGGACTGGGCGCATCCGACAACCGATCTGGCGGCCGATCTGGCGGCCTTGGCCCTGACCCTGCACCGTGGGGACGAACTGCTCGACACCGGCCGCGGCGCCAACGTGCTCGACGGCCCCTTGAGTGCGCTGCGCCTGTGGCTGGCGGCGATGGCCGAGCAGACGCCGCAGGCCGGCGTGCGGGCCGGCGACGTGGTCACCACCGGCACCCTGACCGACGCCTGGCCGCTGCAACCGGGCGAGATCTGGCGCACGCAGACCGACGATCTGCGCCTGCCGGGTCTGCGTCTGCACTGCCGGCCCTGAGCTACAATTTGCGGCTTCGCTCCTGACGTGACCGCAGGGAGCGAAGGCGACGACAGAAGGCGATGACAGGAGAGGTGGCAGAGTGGTCGAATGCACCGGATTCGAAATCCGGCGTACTGTTCATACAGTACCGAGGGTTCGAATCCCTCCTTCTCCGCCAGAAATGATCTGCAGCGACGGGCCCGAATGGGCCCGTTGTTGTTTGTGCTCTGGTCATGAACACTCGCGGACGATCGGAATTGCCCAGGAGTACGCATGCCAATTGCCCCCGCCGCGGCCCCCACCGCGGCCGCGCCGCCGCCCTTTCGGCCGCTCGCCGACCTGCTGCGCGAACATGCCCGGGCCCGGCCCGATCATCCGGCCCTGGTGCAGGCTGGGGCGCGGCTGAGCTGGGCGCAACTCGACGCGCTGATGGACCGCATCGCCGCGGCCCTGCAGCGCGACGGTCTGGTGCCCGGCGACACGGTCGTACTTGCCGGTGCCACCTCGCCCACGCTGGCGGCGCTGTTCCTCGGCGCGCTGCGCGCCGGCGTGGTGGTGGCGCCGCTGGCGACTTCGGTGACGCCCCAGACCTTTGCCGCGATGCGCCGCGACGCCGCGCCGCGCCGCCTGTTCGTCGACGCGCAGGCCGCCGCGCTGCTGGCCGCGGGCGACGCGGCGAACTGCGTGGCGCTGGAGCCCGGCGCGCCCGGTCAAGCCCTGGCCGGCTGGCTGGCGCCCGAAGGCAGCCGGCCGCAGGCGGTGGCGATCGGGCCCGACTCGCCCTTCAACATCATCTATTCTTCGGGTACCACCGGCCTGCCCAAGGGCATCGTGCAGCCGCATGGCATGCGCTGGCAGCATATCCACCGCGGCGCGCGCTACGGCTACGGGCCGCAGACCGTGACCCTGCTGTCGACGCCGCTGTACTCGAACACGACCCTGGTGGTCTTCTTCCCGACCCTGGGTTTTGGCGGCACGGTGCACCTGATGCCCAGGTTCGACGCCGGTGCCTGGCTGGCGCTGGCCGAAGCGCAACGGGTGACGCACACGATGCTGGTGCCGGTGCAATATCGCCGGCTGCTGGCGCACCCGGATTTCGACCGCCGCGACCTGGGCGCCTTCGTCGCCAAGTTCTGCACCAGCGCACCCTTCGACGCTGCGCTGAAGGCCGACGCCCTGCGCCGCTGGCCGGGCGAGCTGATCGAGTTCTACGGCCTGACCGAAGGCGGCGGCACCTGCATCCTCGAGGCGCGCGCCCATCCGGACAAGCTGCACAGCGTCGGCCGGCCGGCCGCGGGGCACGACATCCGGCTCATCGACGAAGCCGGCGTCGAGGTCGCGGCAGGGCAGGCAGGCGAGGTGGTCGGGCGCTCCGCCGCGATGATGAGCGGCTACCACGGCCGGCCCGAGCTCAGCCGCGAGGCCGAGTGGTTCTCGCCCGACGGTTTGCGCTTCATCCGCAGCGGCGATGTCGGGCGTTTCGACACCGACGGCTTTCTGGTCCTCGTCGACCGCCGCAAGGACATGATCATCTCCGGCGGCTTCAATCTCTACCCCAGCGATCTGGAGGCGGAGTTGCGGCGCCACCCCGCGGTGCACGATGTGGCGGTGGTCGGCGTGCCCAGCGTCGAATGGGGCGAAACGCCGGTGGCCTTCGTCGAACGCCGGGCCGGCGATGCCACGGAGGCCGAGACGCTGCGGCAATGGCTGAACGCCCGCGTCGGCAAGACCCAGCGCCTGCACGCGCTGCGCTTCATCGGCGAACTGCCGCGCAGTGCCATCGGCAAGGTGCTCAAGCGTGAACTGCGCGCCGCCTGGGTGAATCAGCCGCCGGCGAGCTGAAACCGCCAGGCGCCGTCGTCGCCCAGCGACGTGGCGAGTTCGCCCCGGGCATGCAGATGGTTCAGATGCGCCACCGTCTCGCCGGTGGCCAGGCCCAGCACCTCGCTGCGCGCGTCGATGGCGCGCGCGAACAGGGCGCCGAACAGGTCCATCACGCGCTTCGGCTCGGCCAGGCTGCGGCGCAGGCGCTGCAGTCCCTTGGCATGTCCGGCGGCCAGGCGGTCCAGGCGCGCGTGCAGGCCCACGAAGGGTTCGCCGTGGGCCGGCAGCACGAGCAGGCTGTCGGGCAGGCTGGCGCGCAACTGCGCGATCGAGGCCAGCCATTCGCCCAGCGGATCGGCGTCGGGTTCGGTCGGGAACACCGAGACATTCGACGAGATGCGCGGCAGCACCTGGTCGCCGGAGATCATCAGCCCGAGTTCGTCGCAGACCAGGCAGGCGTGCTCGGGTGAATGGCCGCGGCCGACCACCACCCGCCAGTCTTGCGCGCCAATGCTGATCAGGTCGCCGTCGACGATGCGGCGGAAGCTGTCGGGCAGGGCGTGCAGGTACTTGCCGAAACCACCGAAGCGTGCGCGGTAGACGTCCAGCGCCTCGTCCGGCCAGCCGCAGCGGCGGTAGAAGTCGATCGCGTCGTCCGGCGCCCTGCGCCCGGTGTCGGCGGCCAGGGTGCGGCACATCAGGTATTCCTCGCGCGTCATCCACAGCCGCGCCCCGTGTTTGCGCGTCAGCCAGCCGGCCATGCCCATGTGGTCGGGGTGCATGTGCGTCGCGATGACGCGCGTCACCGGCCGGCCGCCGAGTGCGCCGTCGGGCGCGAGCAGGCTGTGCCAGGCCGACAGCACCTCAGGTGTCTGCGTGCCGGTATCGACGATCGCCCAGCCTTGGCCGTCGTCGAGCGCCCAGAGATTGATGTGGTTGAGCGCAAACGGCAGCGGCATGCGCAACCAGAGCACACCGGGTCGGACCTCGCGCGCCTGTCCGGGCGGCGGTGGATCCCCGAGCGGGTAGAGCAGCGCGGCGGGTTCGGCAGGGGTGTCGTCGTTCTTCATGTGCCGAGCTTACGTCCGCCGCAATGCCTGGTGGGCAGCAACAAAGATTTGCATCCGCGGCGTCGGCAACCGGCGCATGCCGGACGTTGTGCCCGGGCAGGCTCGCGCTCGTGCCGAGCCACCACCTGGAGATCTCGATGAACCGCACCCTGACCGCCCTGATCGCCGCCGTGCTCGTGGCCGGCACCTCCACCGTCGCCCTGGCGCAGCAGCCGTCCCGCGAGGCGATGCGCGAGAAGATCAAGAACATGACGCCCGAGCAGAAGGCCGCCGCCAAGGAGAAGATGCGCGCCAAATGGGAAGCGATGACGCCCGAGGAACAGGCGGCCGCGAAGAAGCGTTTTGCCGAGAAACATCCTGAGGCCGCCAAGCGCATGCATGAGAAGGGCACGGCCGCGACCGCCGCACCCGCGGCCGCGCCGGCCAGCGCGTCGAACTGAGCCATCGGCCCCTCGGGCGGCGACCGGGCAGCGGGCCAGGGCGGCGCGGCCGTGCACGGCACAATAGGCCGGTGTCGTCGCCGCAATATTCGTCCTGGCGTGCCGCGCTGGCCCTGATCGGCGCGGGCCTGTGGCTGGCCGGCTGTGCCACGCGTTCGGTCGACGTGCTGCCCCTGGCCGCCGACCCCGCGGACTTCCAGTCCTGGAGCTGTGCGCGCCTCGTTGACGAGATGGACAACGTGCAGCAGCGTGCCGTCGAGCTGTCCTGGATCGTCGACGAACGCGCCGGGCAGCATGTGGTTGCCCTCGGCCTCGGCCTGACCGTGTTCTGGCCCGCCCTGCTGGCGATGCGCCCCGACGGCGAGGAGTCCGAGACCCTGGCGCGCCTGAAGGGTCGCTACGAAGCGCTGCAGACGGCTGCCCGGCGCAACGCCTGTCCTGCGCCGTCGTCGGAGATGGCGCCCGAACATGCCGCCGCGATGCCGGTGCTGCCCGGTGAACGTATGGTCTACGAAGAGCGCGCCACAGCGCGCGACCCGCTGCGCGCCTTCACGATGACGATGACCACGCTGCGCCGCGACGAGATCGAGTTCGTCACCGATGCCGTCGGCCCGCCCACGCTGTGGCGGCAGGATCTGGCCGGCAACGTGATCGAAGCGCCACCTGGCGTGATCGTCTGGCACCGCCTGCTGCGCCAGAAGATGACGCTCGGCGACGTGCTTGCCGGCGAGCTGCAGATCAGCGGCGACGGCCAGTTGCGGGCGCGGGTGCGCGGCCAGGTCGTGGCCGTCGGCCCGCAGGCCATCGCCGGCCGGCCCTTCGACGTGGCCGTGATCGAGCTCTTCGGCGACGTGCCGCGCGGCGAGACTTCGACCCGGCTCGACGGCGCCCTGGTCGTCGACCGCCACAGCGGCCTCGTGCTGCGTCTGGACCTGCGCAGCGCACAGCCGCTGTTCCAGCTCCAGCGGCGCCTGGTGCGCGTGGAGCCGGCCGGGCATTGAGCCGGCGGCCGCGGCCCGCCTGGCCGTGCTGTTCACGCATCTTTACCGTGGGCGCATGGCGCCGACATCGCGGCCGGCCAACATGGCCGTCATGCAATTCATCCGATGGGAGCCGACGATGCCGCTGCACAGCCGTTCGAACACCATGCGCCACCTGCTGGCGCTGGCGACCCTGGCCCTGGCCGGGACCACCGCCCTGGCCGCCGGGCCGGGCGGCCCGGCCATGCCCATGCGGGCCGACGCGATGGGCCCGATGGCTGCGATGGGCGGCCCGGGCATGGGCCGCATGCTCGAACAGGTCGGCGCCAGCGCCGAGCAGCGCAGCCAGATCGATCAGATCGTGGCGGCGGCGCGCGGCGACCTGCGCGCCCAGCATGCGCAGGGCCGCGCCCAGCACGAGCAGATGCGCCAGCTCTTCGTGCAGCCGACGGTCGACGCCGCGGCCGTCGAGGCGCTGCGCCAGCAGATGCTGGTCCGCCACGATCAGACCAGTCAGCGCATGACGCAGGCGATGCTCGAGGTCAGCGCGCTGCTCAGCGCCGAGCAGCGCCAGCAACTCGCCGCGCTGATGCGCCAGCGTGTCGAGAAGAAGCACGGTCGGCGTGGCGAACCGGCCGATGGCGCGCGCCCGGGTGCCTGAGGCGGCTATGCTTCAACTTCCTGGCGCTTGCACGACAGGCCGGCAGCCGGGCCTGCAGTCCGACGGTCTGGTCCCCGCGGTTCCGTGTACGCCCGGCCCGCCCGGGCGAACCCAAGCGATGACGACAACACTGCTGCTGATCGACGACGACACCCGCCTGACGACGATGCTGGGTGACTACCTGCGCCGCAACGGCTTCGAGGTCGAGACCGCCAGTTCGCTGGCGAGCGGCCGCGAGCGCCTGCAGCAGGGCAGCTACGACGCGCTGCTGCTCGACCTGATGCTGCCCGACGGCGACGGCCTGGACCTGACGCGCGAGCTGCGTGCCACGGCGCGCACGCGGCGCCTGCCCCTGCTGATGCTGACCGCGCGCGGCGAACCCACCGACCGCATCGTCGGGCTCGAGATCGGTGCCGACGACTACCTGCCCAAGCCCTTCGAGCCGCGTGAACTGCTGGCCCGCGTCAAGGCCCTGCTGCGCCGCGCCTCCCCCGAGCCGGCCGCCGATGACCTGCTGCGCTTCGGCCGTCTGGAGATCGACATCGGTGCCCGCCAGGCGCGGCTGGACGGCGCGAGCTGCGACCTCACCGGCCACCAGTTCGACCTGCTCGTCGTGCTGGCGCGCAGCCCGGGCCGGGTGCTGTCGCGCGACCAGATCATGGACGCGCTCAAGGGGCATCCGCTGGAGGCCTTCGACCGCAGCATCGACGTGCATGTCTCACGCATCCGTGCCTTGATCGAGGACGACCCGAAGAACCCGAAGCGGGTGCTGACGGTACGTGGCAGCGGCTACGTGTTTGCACGCAAGCAGGACGCCGATTGACGGTGCACTGAGCGCATCGGATGCGTTCGCTGTACATCCGCATCTGGCTGACGGTGGTCGCCGTGCTGGCGCTGTTCGCTGCGGTGTCGGGCTGGCTGGTGCAGAGCCACCTGGAACAGGAGCGCGTGCGCATCGAAGCTTCGGTGCGCGACCGGCTCGGCGCCTGGGGCGAGCTGATGCAGCGTTCGCTGCCGACCGCCGACGCACCGCCGACCGAGCAGGCGGCCGCCGTGCACGCCTGGTCCGAGCGCCTGCGCCTGCCGATGGCCCTGGAGGCGGCCGACGGCAGCCGCATCGTCGCTTCGTCGAGCTTCGAGCGTCGCGAACGCGACCTGTCGGCGCCCTTTCGCCGCATGCTGCCGATCGCCTTCGATGACGGGCGCACGCTGTGGATCATTCAGCCGCGCACGCCGCGGCGCCTGGGCATGTCGGACTTCGGCGCCGCCGGTGGACATGGGCCGCCGCTGCGGCCGATCGGCCCGCCCTGGCCGCCGCTGGAGATCGGCACCCTGCTGGGCCTGCCCGAAGGCGTGACCCTGCTGGCCTTCCTGGCCCTGCTGTTCGCAGCGGTCGCGGCCGGCGCCTTCCCGGTGGTGCGCCGGCTGACGCGCCGGCTGGAAGCGCTGAAGCAGGGTGTCGAGGCTTTCGGTGCCGGGGCGCTGCACCGGCGCGTGGCCGAGGACGGGCACGACGAGGTTGCGGCGCTGGGGGCGAGCTTCAACCGCTCGGCGGCGCGTATCGAGGCCCTGCTGCACACGCACCAGAGCCTGCTCGCCAATGCCAGCCACGAACTGCGCTCGCCGCTGGCGCGCCTGAAGATGGCGCTGGCGATGCTCGAGGATTCACCGGCCAGCGAGCGGGCCGCACTGCAGGCCGAGATCCACGTCAACATCGGCGAGCTCGACGCCCTGGTCGAGGAGGTGCTGCTGGCCAGTCGGCTGGACGCGGCGACGGCGCCCGGCCGCGAATCCGCGCCCGAGGCCGTCGACCTGCTGGGCCTGGCCGCCGAGGAGGCGGCGCGCGTCGGCGCCGAGGCCGGCGGCGTCAGCCTCACCGTGATGGGCGACGAACGCCTGCTGCGGCGTGCGCTGCGCAACCTGCTCGAGAACGCACGCCGCTACGGCGGCGACACGGTCGACGTCAGCGTCGGGCGCGAAGGTGGTGACGCGGTGCTCTGCGTGGCCGACCGTGGCCCAGGCGTGCCCGAGGCCTTGCGCGAACGCA
The DNA here is from genome assembly GCA_964637205.1 of uncultured Rubrivivax sp. Classification (GTDB taxonomy): domain Bacteria; phylum Pseudomonadota; class Gammaproteobacteria; order Burkholderiales; family Burkholderiaceae_C; genus Rubrivivax. The sequence goes on along the minus strand of CAZWUR010000093.1, from coordinate 5,431 downwards.
TTTTCGAGCCCTTCTTCCGCCTGCCCGGCCATGCCGAGCGCGAGGGCGGGGTCGGCCTCGGTCTGGCCCTGGTGCGCCAGATCGCCGAGCGCCACCGCGGCCAGGTGGGTTGCCGGCCGCGCGACGGCGGCGGCAGCGTGTTCAGCCTGCGCCTGCCCCTGACCTGACGCCGGCCGATCGGCGCAGGGTATGCGCCATCAGGGCCACCAGGCCCAGGCCTGCGGTGCTCAGGCCGGCCGCCGCCGCCACCCAGTAGCCTTCCGGGCCGCGCCAGGCGGCCGGGGCCGCGGGCCAGCCGACGAAGACCAGCCACCAGCCGCCGCCCAGGCCGATGCCCCACAGCGACCCGGCGTAGATCAGCATCGGCAGGGTGGCGATGCGGTAGGCGCGCAGCACGAAGGCGGCCATCGCCTGCGCCGCATCGGCGACATGGAACAGCGCGACCCAGGCCAGCAGCGGCACGGCCACGGCCAGGATCGCGGTGTCGCCGGTGTACAGCCCGGCCACCGCGCCGCGCCCCAGCCCGAGCGCAGTCGCCATCACGGCCGCGACGGCGAGGCCGAACTGCATGCCGTGCCAGCCCAGGCGGCGTGCCGCCTCGCCATCGCCCGCGCCGACGCGCTGCGAGACCAGGGTCATGGTGGCGCTCGACAGGGCCAGCGGCGTCATGAACATCACCGCGGCCAGGTTGGCGGCGATCTGGTGGCCGGCGGCGGCGGTGACGCCCAGCCGGGCGATGAACACCGCCATCAGGCTGAAGCCGCTGACCTCGACCAGGATCGACAGTCCCATCGGCACGCCCAGGCGCAGCTGATGGCCGATGGCCTGCCGGTCCGGTGCGTCGAGCCGGCGGCCGCCGAGGCGGAAGGGGGCGTAGAAAGGGTCCTGGCGCAGCACGGCCCAGGCAACCGCGGCCTGCAGCCACATCACGATCGCGGTGGCCACGCCGCAGCCGAGCACGCCGAGCGCGGGCAGGCCCAGGGCCGGCCAGCCGAACACCAGCAGGGCCGACAGCGGAACCTTGAGCAACAGGGCCGAGACCTGCAGCGCCATCACCGCCTTGGGACGCGAGATCGCGACGTTGAAACCGCGGTAGGCCTGCATCAGCAGCGCGGCTGGCAGCGCCACCGCGAGTGCCGCAAGATAGCCGCGGATGCGCGATTCGACCTCGGCCGGCGCCTGCGCCAGCACCAGGAAGGGCCAGGGGAAGAGCAGCAGCAGGGCGCCGAGCAGCGACAGCCCGAGCGCGATCCACACCGCCTGATGCAGTTGTCGGCCGGCCTGCACGCGGTCGCCGGCACCGAAGAGCTGGCCGACGATGGGGCCGAGCGCCAGCACCACGCCCATCATGCCGATGAAGATCGTCACGTAGGCGGCGGCGCCGACCGACAGCGCCGCCAGGTCTTCCGGCGAGGCGCGGGCGACGAGCACCGTGTCCACGGTGGAAAAGCCGACGACGGCGAGCTGGCCGACCAGGACCGGCCAGGCCAGCTGGGCGATGCCGCGCAGGTTGTCCGCGCGCGAAGCGCTCAAGCCGGGTCTCCGGAAGAGGCGGTGCCGGACGTGCCGCGGCCGTCGATGAGGCGGGCGCGCTCGGCGTAGCGGTTGAAGCGCCAGGCCGTGCCCGCGGCCGTGATGCGCCGCCAGATGGCGCGCTTTTCTGCCGGGGACATGCCGGTCCAGTGCTGCACTTCGTCGAAGCTGCGACCGCAGCCCTTGCACACCGCATCACCCTGGCTGGTCGAGCAGATCGCGATGCAGGGGGCATCCGGGGTGGTGGCGTACCAGGCCAGCCAGGCCGCGTGCGCCGACGCTGGCATCGTCGTTTCGTCGGCCTGAGTCTCGCGGCGGTAGACGAGCAGGGCATACACCTCGGCCAGCGCCAGCACCTCGGGGCAGGCGCTGATGCCGTCCGCGGACGGCGAGAGGGCGCGCCAGAAGTTGATGGCGCTTTCGATGTCGCTGATGTGGATGCCGGCCATGGGGGGCCAGAGCATAGCGCCGGGCCGGACTCCCGCAGCGCCGCGCGGGTGGCCAGGGGTCCCGCGAAGATGGGCGTCATATCTTCGGGATTTGTCTAGTAATGGGCACTTTGGCGAGTCATGTGACGGCGCTCAAGTCGTCCTTGCCCTGCTGTTGCGACAATTACCGAATGAGCACGCCTGTTGCGTCGCTGGACGAATCTGCCGCCGATCCGCCGGAGCGGGCGGCGGAGTTCCTGCGCCTGGCCTTGCAGTCGATGACGCGCCAACCCGCGCGCCCCGACCCGCGCACCTATGCCGTCTGGTATGAACATGTCGCCGGCCGCAACGCGGCCTTGAGCACGGAAATCGCGCGCCTGACGGCCCTGCACACGGCCATCGACGATGGACAGGTCGGCCGCCTGTTCGAGCAGCATGTGCAGACGCAGCAGGAGCGCGCTGCGCGCGACATGGTGCGCGGGTTCCGGCAGTTGCTGGACGGTGTCGACTCGAGCGCCACGGCCACGGTGCGGGACACCGAACGTTTTGGCGATTCACTCGGGCGCTGGCGCGATGCGCTGCACAGCGGCGAGGCGACCGACCCGCTGCGCTGCGCCGAGATGCAGGACGATACACGCGCCGTCGGGGCGGCGGTCGACGGGCTCCAGCAGCAGCTCGCACGCACCCGTGCCGAGGTGGACCAGCTGCGACTCGAACTCGACCGCGTGCGTGACGAGGCCCTGTGCGACGTGCTCACCGGGCTGCCGAACCGGCGCTGTTTCGACACCCGTCTGGCGGACTGTCGGTCGGCGCCCGATGTCGACCCCTGCCTGCTGCTCACCGACATCGACCACTTCAAGCGCATCAACGACAGCTACGGTCACCTCTTCGGCGACCAGGTGTTGCGCGCCGTGGCGCAGGGGCTGCGCGCCTGTCTGGATGCCGAGTATCTGGCCGCACGCGTCGGCGGCGAGGAGTTCGCGATCCTGATGCCCGCGGCGACAAAGGCACAGGCCCTGGCCCTGGCCGAGCGCATCCGCGCCGCGGTGGCGGGCAGCCGCATCCGGCGGCGCGACGGCGACACCATCGGGCAGGTGACGGTGTCGCTGGGCGTTGCGGTGCGACGCGCGGGCGAGGCCGCCGAGGCCTGGTTCGAGCGTGCCGACCAGGCGCTCTACGCGGCCAAGCGCGCCGGCCGCAACCGCGTCATGCTGGCGGCCTGACGCCGCACCGGACCCGGCTCAGAGCCTGTGAATGAATCCGGCGCGCCCGAGCGGGCGTTCCAGCGGGTGGCGATCAAGGCGCAAAGCGCAGCCGTAGCTCGCGCTACGGCGAGCATTTGCAACGCCGAGCGGCGCCGGCTGGGGCGTACCAGCGGGTGTGCGGGATTTGTTCACAGGCTCTCAGGCGTGCGCGGGCGCCAGCACCCGGAGCAGCCACCGCTCCAGATCGTGCACCTCGTCGATGCACACCGAATGTTCCATCGGGTAGGTCTGCCACTGCAGCGGCTGGCCCTGGGCCTGGAGCAGATCGCGCGTGGCTTCGCCGCGCGCCAGCGGTACCACCGGGTCGCGCTGGCCATGGGCCAGGAAGACCGGTGTGTCGCGGTTTGCGGCGCTGCGTTCGCCGGCCGTGCTGTTGGCCAGCGGCAGATAACCCGACAGGCCGGCCAGACCGGCCAGGCGCTGGCCGTAGCGCAGGCCGGCGCCCAGGCTGATCGCGCAGCCCTGCGAAAAGCCGGCGAGCACGATGCGTTCGGCGGGCACGCCACGGGCGATCTCGCGGTCGAGCAGGGCGTGCACAGCGGTCATCGATCCGCGCAGCCCGGCTTCGTCCTCGCGCCGCACGAGGTCGGCGCCGAGGATGTCGTACCAGGCGCGCATCGGCATGCCGCCATTGATCGTCACCGGCTGCACCGGTGCGCGCGGGAAGACCCAGCGCAGCGGGCCGACGGCGGCCAGGTCCAGCTCGTCGGCGAAGGACAGGAAGTCGGTGCCGTCGGCGCCCAGGCCGTGCAGCATGATCACGCTGGCGCGCGGGGCCTCGCCGGCGTGCAGTTCGATGGTCTGCAGCAGCGTCGTCATTCGTAGTTCAGCCCCATCGCGTCGCGCACCTCGCGCATCGTCTGCCGCGCCACCGTGCGCGCGCGCTCGGTGCCCATCTCGACGATCCAGTGCACCTGCTTGGGGTTGCTCAGGTACGCTTCAGCGCGCTCGCGCCACGGTTCCTGCTGCTTCAGGATGGCGTCGATCACCGGCTGCTTGCATTCCAGGCAGCCGATGCTGGCGCTGGTGCAGCCCTTGACCACCCAATCCTTCGTCGCCGCGTCGCTGTAGACCAGATGGAACTGCCACACCGGGCAGCGCTCCGGGTCGCCGGGGTCGGTGCGCCGCACACGCTGCGGGTCGGTCGGCATGCGCTGGATCTTCTGCCGCACCGAAGCCGGGTCCTCGCGCATGCCGATCGCGTTGCCGTAGCTCTTGCTCATCTTGGCGCCGTCCAGTCCGGGCAGCTTGGCGACTTCGGTATGCAGCGCCTGCGGCTCGACGAGCACCGTCTTGCCGCCGCCGCGCAGATGGCCGAGCAGGGTGTCGCTCTCGGCCTCGGTCCAGCCCGCGATCGCCGCGGCCGCCTTCGTGACGATGCCCTCGCCCTTGGCCAGGGCCTCGGCACTGCCGGTTTCGCCGTAGGCCTTGCGCTGCCTGGCGAAGTAGCGCTGGTCGTCCTTGGGCAGGCGCGCCAGGGCGGCGGCCGCGACGGCCTCGAAATCCTTGTGCCGGCCGTACAGGTGGTTGAAGCGGCGCGCCACCTCGCGCGTGAGTTCGACGTGCGAGGCCTGGTCCTCGCCCACCGGGACATAGCTGGCCTTGTAGATCAGGATGTCGGCGGCCTGCAGCAGCGGGTAGCCGAGAAAGCCGTAGGTCGCCAGGTCGCGCTCCTTGAGCTTGTCGATCTGGTCCTTGTAGGTCGGCACGCGCTCGAGCCAGCCCAGGGGCGTGCCCATCGCCAGCAAGGTGAACAGTTCGGCGTGTTCGGGCAGACGGCTCTGGATGAAGATCGTCGCCTTGTCCGGGTCCAGGCCGGCGGCGAGCCAGTCGATCACCATGTCGTAGACATAGCGCCCCATCACCTCGGGCTCGTTGTAATGCGTGGTCAGCGCGTGCCAGTCGGCGACGAAGAAGAAGGCGTCGTACTCCTCCTGCAGTTGCACCCAGTTCTTCAGGGCGCCGTAGTAATGGCCGAGGTGCAGGGCGCCGGTGGGGCGCATGCCGGAAAGGACGCGGGATCGCATGGTGGACGGGCAGGGCGTGGATGCAACGCTGGATTCTCGCTCAAGGGAACGCCGGGCCGCCCCAAGGTCCCTTGACCCCCTCGGGGGGCGGGCCGGGCGCAGCCCGGCCCCGGGGGCGCCATGAAGGGAACGCCGGGCCGCCCCAAGGTCCCTTGACCCCCTCGGGGGGCGGGCCGGG
>CAZWUR010000092.1:0-14127 GCA_964637205.1 uncultured Rubrivivax sp. | reverse complement strand
GCTCGGCGTCCATGATGAACTTGCCGCTCTTCTTGCGCATGCCGTTCTGCAGCGCATTCGTCTCGGGCAGGCTGCGCGCGAAATCAAAGCACATCAGCAACTCGTTCAGGTTGCCCGGAACGAAGGTCGCCGAGACCTTCTTGTTGTTCTGGCGTGCGGTCGCCAGGTCCATGTAGTTCTTGTTGATCAGCTCCTTCTGGAGCCACATCGCGTCCTCTTTCTGGACGTTCGCCGGCTTCTTGGTGGGCTTGCCGATCGGGGCGGGCATCGTGACGGTGGCGTTCATGGGGCGGCTCCTTAAGCGGCGTTCCAGAGTTTGATGGAGTCGGCAAAGGTGCCCGACTGCTCGCGGATCGGGGCCATCTGCCCGGTGTTCTCAGCGTACTTGAACGCGGTGTGCGGGATGCCGTGCTTGGAGAGCACGTCCTGCAGCATCGGGCGCTCGAGCAGCGCCGGGTCGCAGAACGACGGCGCGGCGAAGATCACGCCTTCGGCACCGCGCGTCTTGACCTGCTTCATCAGGTAGACGCCCTTTTCTTCGCGCGTCGTGTCGTACTTGGCAGCCGTCGAGGCCGAGCGGTGCAGGAAGGCCTTGGACAGCTCCTCGAGCGGATTGGCGTTGGCCGGCACCTCGTCGAGCAGCCAGCGCGTGACGAGCATGAAGTCGTCGTCGACGATGTAGCAGCCCGACATCTCGATCGACTTGATGAGCGACAGCGGGGGCTGTTCGCAGAACGACCCGTTGATGACGACGCGCGCGTTGTCACGCTTGGGGCGCTGCGTCTTTTCGGCCGCGGCGAGGTACTCGCGAACGAGGCGGGTGTGGTCCTCGACCGGCAGCACCATGCCGGCACGCAGCAGCAGATAGACCTCGGAGGTCGGCGCCTGCCACGGTGATGCGGCGCGGTATTTGTAGAGATCGGCGATCGCGGCGCGATTCTCGTTGTAGACCGCGATCGACGCGTTCAGGTCGGCGTCGGTGATCTCGCGCCCGGCGAGCTTGGCCAGATCCTCGCGCAGGATCTGCATCTCTTCCATGTAGAACCTGCCGCCGACGGCATCCTCGTAGTTCTGCGGCACGTCGATGTAGCGAACGTACTTGTCCTTGAAGAGCATCTTCCACATGCCCGACAGGTTGCGGATCACGTCGCAGATCGACGGGAACAGCATGCCGTCCAGGCTGTCGAGCCTGCCCGTGAGGCCGAGCTCGATCGTCGACCGCGGGATGCGGCAGATGTAGCTCTGGTAGTAGGCGTCGCCCTGGATCACCTCGAGCGAGTCGCCGCCACCGAGGATGCCCACCGGCAGCATGCCGGCGGCGTGGATCAGCTCGCGCGGCACGTAGACCGGCATGTAGCCGATGGCCTTGCGACCTGGCACGGCCGCCTTCCATTCCTTGACGGCGTTGAAGTGCAGGTCTTCGAACAGCGCCTCGCAGCGTTGCACGATCTGCAGGACTTCGGGGGTATCGGTACTCATCAGTGGTGCTCCCAATGCGGGGGACGCTTGGCGAGGAAGGCGTCCAGCCCCTCGTTGGCGTCGTGGGTGGACATCAAACCGTCAAGGTAGAGCTGTTCGACCTCGGCGAGTCTTTGGCGCAGTTCGCGCACGCGCGGCGCACGCACGGCGGCCACGGCATGCTGCAATGCGGCGGCGCTTTTGGGCGCCAGGTGTTCGTCGAACCAGGCGAGTGCGGCGGCCTCGGGGTCCTCGGCGAGTGTGTTCACCAGGCCGATGGCCAGGGCCTCGCTGCCGGTCACGCTGCGCCCGGACCAGAGCAGCTCCTCGGCGACGCTGGCGTGCACACGCCAGCCCAGCAGGCAAGACGCTGCCGGCGCAAACACGCCGAGCTTGGTCTCGGGCTGGCCGAAGGCGGCGTCGGCGCGCGCCCAGATCGGCCCGCCGGCGAGCGCGATCTCCAGCCCGCCGCCCAGGCACTGGCCTCGCACCGCGACCAGGATCGGCAGCGGGTACTCGGCCATCAGCAGGACCAGCGCATGCAGGGCGGCAAGCATGTCGGCGCAGCGGTCGGCGAGGTGCTCCTCGACGCTGGCGCCGAAGCTGAAATGCGGCCCCTCGGCGTCGAGCAGCACGCCGCGCAGGCCGCGCCGCGTCTCGCTCGGCCGGTTTGCCTCGAGCGCCGCGTGCAGCGCGCCGATCATCGCCGCGTCGCAGATGTTGGCCTTGGGCCGGGCCAGGCGCAGGCGCAGCAAGGCGCCGTCACGCTCGGTCCAGACCTTCAGCGGGGAGGCCGCGGTGTCAGTCACGGGAGCCGGCTCCGGGCTGGATTTCATCGTGCAGCGGCCCGACCCAGCTCTGCCCGGCGGCGAGCTTCTGGCGCAGCAGCACGAAGTCGACCTCGCGGTCGTTCTTCGGGCCGTCGTTGAAGGCGGTGAAGCCCGAGCGCGCCTCGGTCACCATGTTCAGCGCCAGCCAGGCACGCGAGTTTTCCTTGTTGCGGTTCCAGGCGTCGAGCTTGGGCTTGCGCAGTTCCTCGAGCGTCTTGGTCGTGCAGTCGGGGAAGGTGAGCAGGATCTTGGCGCACAGCTCCTCGACCTTGGCGTCGAGCATCGACAGGTCGACCGTGCCGCGCTTCATCAGCGCCTTGCCTTCCTCGAGGGCGGCACCGGTCTTCGGCTCGCCGTAGGCGAAGCGGCCGAATTCGTCGACCATGCGCTGCGTCTCGACCAGGGGGTTGGCGACGAACTTGCCGTCGACCTTGAGCGCCGGCACGAGTTCGCTGAGCACGCCCATGTGGTAGGCCTTGTGCGCGCTGAAGGGCTCGCAGAGCACGCAGGCGGCCATCGCACGTTCGGCGCCGACGACCACCGGCAGAAAGTCGGTGGCGCCGCCGATCGGGGCCGAGCCATGTTTGGGGCCGGCCTGGCCGTAGCGCGCGAGGTCGGACGAGACCGAGAAGTCGCAGGCCATGCCGATCTCCTGGCCGCCGCCGATGCGCATGCCGTTGACGCGGCAGATCACCGGCTTGTCGCAGGCCAGGATGGCGCTGACCATGTCGTTGAACAGCCGCATGTACTGGCGGTACTCCTGCGGGTGGCCGGCGTAGTACTCGGCGTACTCCTTGGTGTTGCCGCCGGTGCAGAAGGCCTTGTCGCCGACGCCGGTGAAGACCACGCAGTTGACCGCGCGGTCGTTGCTCGCCGCACGCATGGCCAGGATCACGCCCTTGACCATGTCGGTGGTGTAGCTGTTGTACTGGCTCGGGTTGTCGAGCCAGATCCACGCGTTGTACAGGCCCGGCACCTCGCTGCCGTCGGGCCGGCGCGCGGGGCGGCGCTCATAGCGCACGCCGGGCTTGCTGAAGTCGTCGATCAGGTCGTGGTTCTTGAATTCGCGGGTCATCGGGTTTCCTCGGGAATGGATTCGGGAACGGGGCGCGCGGCGCTCAAGGCACCATCACCGCGCGGCGTGTGATCTCGCGCCGGTGCACGGCATCGAAGACGCGGTTGATGTCGGCCAGCGGGTGCGTCTCGACGAAGGGGGCGAGCTTTACCTTGCCGTCGAGAACGAGGTCCAGCGCGGCCGGGTACGACTCGGGCGGGCAGCCCCAGTTGCCCAGGGCGCGTGCGTCGAAGGCCATCAGGTTGGACAGCCGCACTTCGACCTTGTCCATCGTGAAGCCGACCACGCTCAGCGTGGCGCCGTGCACCAGCAGGCCGAAGGCCGTGGTCTGCCCGGCGGCGCTGCCCGAGCACTCGAAGATCTTCCACTCGGTGGCGCGCAGGCCCTGCGCGCGGGCGAATTCGGCGATCGCCTTCTTCAGCGCCTTCGGGTCGTGGGCACGCGCGTCCAGGGCGAGCGCGGCGCCACCGTCGGCGACCACGGCATCAAGCTTGCGCGCGTCGACGTCGATGGCCACCACCTGGGCGCCAAAGGCGCGCGCCACCTGCACGCAGTAGCCGCCGACACCACCGACACCGATGACGATGGCCAGATCCCCGGCTTCGACGCCGGCCCGGCGCACCGCCTGGTAGGGCGTGGTCAGCGCATCGGCGACGATCGACACCTGCGGCAGGCTCAGGCCGGCGGCCGCCAGGCGCTGTTCGTCGACCGGGCACAGGCCGCGCGCCGGCACCACGATGTGCGTGCCGAAGCCGCCCTGGATGTCGTTGCCCGGCATCTTCTGCGCGCGGCAGATCGTCGACAGCCCACGCCGGCAGAGATCACATTCGCCGCAGGGCAGCACCGCCGGCACGATGACCGCACGGCCGACCCAGGCCTCGGCGCCGGCGCCGGCGGCCACGACGCGGCCGCTGACCTCGTGGCCCAGGGCCAGCGGCAGCGGCTGGTTGGTGCGCACGCCGTCGTAGTAGTAGCCCAGGTCGGTGTGGCAGACGCCGCAGCCGGCCACGGCCACCGCCACTTCGCCCGGGCCGGGTGTCGCGTCGAAGGCGGCCTGCTCGAGCGGCTGGCCCGGCGCGGTCATCAGCCAGCGCTGTGCGGGTAGGGACATTCTTGTCTCTCCAATCAGGGTTAACCCGGCTCTTTGTGGTAATTCGGTACTGCGATGCCGGTTTAACGCAATTCTCGGTATCCTGAGCCACAAATCCTTGAACTAGATCAGCGACTTTGAGATCCGTGGCGGCTTCACTGACGACACTGCCAAACGCTGGAGCCGACCCTTGTCAGCGAACGTCCTTTCCGCATCCACCAGCCCGGCCGCGCCGGCCCGAAGTTATTCACTCGCGCTGGCGGGCAGCGGCGGCGCCGGCGTGATGACCGCCGGCACCCTGCTGCGCGACGCCGCGGCGCTCAGCGGCCTGTACGGCCTGTTCGTGCGCACCAGCGGGCCGCAGATCCGTGGCGGCGAGGCCGCCGCCCTGCTGCGCCTGGGCACGACGCCGCTGGACAGCCTGGACGACCGCTTCGACGTGCTGCTGGCGATCGACTGGATGAACCTGAACCGCTTCGCCGACGAGATCCCGCTCGGCCCCGGCAGCCTGCTGGTCGGCGACGCCGACGAAGGCGAAGCGCCCGAGGTTCTGCGCGCCAGCGGCGCGCGCTGCGTGGCGCTGCCGCTCAAGCGCTGCGCCAAGACCGCCGGCGGCTGGGTCAATATGGTGGCCCTGGGCTATGCCGGCAGCCTGGTCGGCCTGCCGGCCGAAGCGCTTGAGGCGGCGCTGCGCACGAGCTGGAAACGCGGGCCGGAGGCGCTGGCGAAGAACCTCGCCGCGCTGCGCGAGGGCATCGCGCAGGCGGCAGCGCTCGAAGGGCCGCGCCCGGCGCCGCTGCAGATGCCGGCCCAGGTCAAGCCCGGACGCTGGCTGCTGTCGGGCAACGAGGCGGCGGGCTGCGGCGCGCTGCGCGGTGGCGTGCGTTTCGTCGCCGCCTATCCGATCACGCCGGCCACCGAACTGCTGGAGTGGATGGCGCCGGCGCTGGCCAAGGTCGGCGGCACCTTGCTGCAGGCCGAGGACGAACTCGCCTCGATCAACATGATCATCGGTGCCAGCTATGGCGGCGTGCCTTCGCTGACCGCCACCGCGGGCCCCGGGCTGGCGCTGATGACCGAGGGCATCGGCCTGGCCGTCACCGCCGAGGTGCCGGTGGTGGTGGTCGACGTGATGCGCGGCGGCCCGTCCACCGGCATCCCGGCCAAGAGCGAGCAGTCGGACCTGTCGTTTGCCGTCGACGGGCTGCACGGCGACGCCCCGCGCCTGGTCCTGGCACCGAACTCGATCGCCGACTGCCTGGCCACCACCGAATGGGCGGTGCAACTGGCCGAGGCCCTGCAGGCGCCGGCGCTGGTGCTGTCGGACCAGTTCATGGGCCAGTCGCGCGCCGTCATCGACCGCCCGCAGGCCGACGCCGTGCCGGCACAGCGCCTGGTGGCGCAGGCGGTCGAGGGTGAACCCTATCGCCGCTATCTCGACACCCCCTCGGGCATCTCGCCGATGGCCAGGCCGGGAACGCCGGGCACGATCTACACCGCCGACGGTCTGGAGCACACCGAGCGCGGCATCCCGAGCAGCCAGGCCGCCGACCACATCCGCCAGCTGAACAAGCGCGAGCGCAAGCTGATGCAGCATGACTACGGCTCGCGCTGGGTCGATGTCGAGGGCGACGGCGAGCTCGCGATCATCACCTTCGGCTCGACCACCGGCGCGGTGCGCGAGGCCGTGGCCCGCCTGGCCGAGCAGGGCACGGCGCTGCGCCTGCTGTCGCTGCGCCTGCTCGCGCCACTGAAGCAGGAAGCCCTGGACGTCGCGCTCGCCGGTGTGCGCCAGGTGCTGGTCGTGGAGCAGAACCATGGCGGGCAGCTGCTGCGCTATCTGCGCAGCCGGGTCGATCTGCCCGGGCGGCCGCGCGGCCTGCATCGCCCCGGCCCGCTGCCGCTGCGGCCGGGTGATCTGGTGACTGAATTTGCAGACTGGGCCACTTCGGTGCGCCCGCAGGAGGTGTTCGCATGAACGACATGTGCGCGCCGGCGCCGCTCACCGCCGCCGACTACAAGAGCGACTACAAACCGATCTGGTGTCCGGGCTGCGGCGACTACACCGTGCTCGGCTCGTTGACCAAGGCGCTGGCCATCCTGCAGCGCCCGGCGCACGAGATCGCCGTCGTTTCCGGCATCGGCTGCAGCTCGCGCATCCCGGCCTACACCAGCTGCTACGGCTTCCATGGCGTGCACGGGCGGTCGCTGGCCGCCGCTGCCGGGTTGAAAGTCGCACGGCCGGACCTGACGGTGGTCGTCGCCGGTGGCGACGGCGACGGCTATTCGATCGGCGGCAACCACTTCCTGCATGCCTGCCGGCGCAATGTGGACCTGACCTATATCGTGATGGACAACCATGTCTACGGCATGACCAAGGGCCAGGCTTCGCCGACCACCGAGCCCGACTGGGACAACAAGCTCGCGCCGGGCGGCACCGGCATCCGTGCCTTCCACCCGCTCGTGATCGCGCTCGCCTCGGGGGCCAACTTCGTCGCCCGCGCCTTCTCGGGCGACCCGAACGGCACCGCCGAAGTGCTGGCGCGGGCGATCCAGCACCCCGGTTTCTCCTTCGTCGAGATCCTGAGTCCCTGCGTGACCTTCCGCCCCGAGCAGCGCGAGTGGAAGAACCATGTGCACCGTGCCACGGTGCCCGAAACCGATGATCCGGCGCGTGCCGCGCGCCGCATCATGACCGACGACGGCTTCAACCTCGGCGTGCTCTACGCCGGCAGCCGTCCCGTGTACCAGCGTCAGCGCGAGGCCCGCGCGACCGTGGCGCAGATCGAGGAGGAATTCGCGCTGTGAACGCACCACTGACGATCGAGGACCTGATGTCCCAGGCTCTGGCGATGGAGCGCGAGGCCGTCGCACGCTACCAGGAACTGGCCGACATCATGGCCACCCACAACAACACCGAGGTCGCACAGCTGTTCCGCGAGATGGCCGGCTACGAGCAGCATCACGTCGACCACATCCTGGCCGACATGGGCTGGGCCGACGATGTGATCGCGCCGCGCAACTCGACGATGTGGGCGCTGGACGACGCGCCGGAGTCCGTCGCCTTCGACGAGGTGCACTACCTGATGCACCCCTGGCACGCGCTCAAGCTCGCACTCGCCGCCGAGCAGCGGGCGCAGGCCTTCTTCGAGCAACTCGCGCGCGACGCGACCAGCGATTCGATCCGCCGCGCGGCCGAGGAAATGCGCGACGAAGAGGCCGAACACGTGGCCCTCGTCGAGCAGTGGCTGGCCAAGGTGCCCAAGCCGGACCCGGACTGGGCCGACGACCCCGACCCGCCGCGCTACATCGACTGAACCGACCCACTGCACTCGCCGCGCAGCGCGGCGGACAAAAGGAGGAGACACCCCATGCAGGTCTTGTTGCCCGAGGGCTGGAAGGCGCCGATCGGCTACGCCAACGGCATCGCCGTCGATGCCGGCCGCATCGTGTTCGTGGCCGGCCAGGTCGGCTGGAACGCCCAGCAGGTGTTCGACAGCGAAGAGATCGGGCCGCAGTTCGAGCAGGCGCTGAAGAACCTGATCGCCGTGCTCGCCCAGGCCGGCGGCCGGCCCGAGCACATCTGCCGCATGACGGCCTACTGCTGCGACAAACCCGCCTACCTCGCCGCGCGCAAGTCGCTCGGCGGCATCTGGCGCCGGCTGATGGGCGAACATTACCCGGCGATGAGCATGATCTTCGTGTCCGACCTGCTCGACAACCCGGGCAAGATCGAGCTTGAGGCGACGGCCGTCCTGCCCCGCGCCTGAACGCCATCGCCATGGACTACCAGGACCTGCGCATCGAGCGCCGCGGCGCCGCCGAGTGGATCTTCATCAACCGGCCCGAGCGCATGAACGCCTTTCGCGGGCAGACCTGCGACGAGCTGATCCACGCCCTGCAGCACGCCGCCTGGGCGCGCGATGTGGCGGTGATCGTGCTCGCCGGGGCGGGCGACAAGGCCTTCTGCACCGGCGGCGACCAGTCGGCCCACGCGGGCCAGTACGACGGCCGCGGCACGATCGGGTTGCCGATCGAAGAGCTGCATGCGGCGATCCGCGATGCGCCCAAGCCGGTGATCGCGCGGGTGCAGGGCTACGCCATCGGCGGCGGCAATGTGCTGGCCACGCTGTGCGATCTGACCATCGCGTCGGAGCGCGCGGTGTTCGGCCAGGTCGGGCCCAAGGTCGGCTCGGTCGACCCCGGCTACGGCACCGCGCTGCTGGCGCGCGTGGTCGGCGAGAAGAAAGCGCGCGAGATGTGGTACCTGTGCCGGCGCTACAGCGCCGCCGAGGCGCTGGCGATGGGGCTGGTGAACGCCGTGGTGGCGCCCGAGCAGCTCGACGCCGAAGTCCAGCGCTGGTGCGACGAGATCGCCGAGCGCAGTCCGACCGCGATCGCGATCGCCAAACGTTCGTTCAACATGGACACCGCGCACCAGGCCGGCATTGCCGGCATGGGCATGATGGCCCTGAAGCTGTACTACGACACCGAGGAGTCGCGCGAGGGCGTGCGTGCCTTCCAGGAAAAGCGGGCACCGGACTTCCGGCGCCACGCGAAGTAGCGCCCGCGGGGGACGAAGATGCTGCAGATCGTCATCCAGGGCCGTGGTGGCCAGGGCGCACAGACCGCAGGCAACCTGCTCGCCGCCGCCTTCTTCGCCGCCGGCCACGAGGTCCAGTGTTTCGCCAGCTACGGCGGCGCGCGCCGCGGCACACCGGTGAATTCCTACCTGCGCGTCGACGAGCGGCCGATCCGGCTGCGCTGCGACATTCAGCGCGCCGACGCCATCCTGTGTTTCGACGCCAGCCTGCTGACGCCGCCCCTGCTCGCGCTGGCCGATGCACGCACGCTGATCGTCGTCAACGCCCCGCGCCGCCCGTCGGGCGAAACGCTGGCCGGACGCCATGTGGTCGCCGTCGATGGCCTGGCCATCGCCCGCCGCCACGGGCTGGGGCGGATCGTCAATGCCGCGCTCGCCGGTGGTCTGGCGCGGGCGCTGAACGCGCCGCCGCTGCCGGTGCTGCAAGCAGCGCTGCAGACGACGCTGCAGACGCGCGCCCAGTCGCTGCAGGAGGCCAACGGCGCCGCCTGTGCCGACGGCTGGGCGGCCGTCGACGCCCTGCTCCAGGAGGAGGCCACGCCATGACCGCGATGCCGCTGCCCGTCCCGCCGACCTGGACCACCGGCAGCACCGAGGTGTTTGCCACCGGCACCTGGCGCGCCGCCATGCCGCGCCACCTGCACGCGCCCTCGCCCTGCCACCAGGCCTGCCCCATCAACGGCGAAATCGCCGACTGGATCGGCCATGCGCGCCAGGGCCGCTGGCGCGAGGCCTGGGAGGTACTGACCCGGCGCAACCCCTTCCCCGCCATCATCGGCCGCGTCTGCCACCACCCCTGCGAAACGGCCTGCAACCGCAAGGTGCTCGACACGCCGATCGCGATCTGTGCGCTCGAACGTGCGGTCGGCGATGCGGCCCTGGCCGCGGGCTGGCAGTTCACGCCGCCAGCCGTCGAGCGCGATGGCCGCGTGGCCGTGGTCGGCGCCGGGCCAGCCGGGCTCTCGGCCGCCTTCCAGCTTCGCCGGCGCGGCTGGCAGGTCACCCTGGTCGACAGCCAGCGCCAGGCCGGCGGCCTGCTGCGCAGCGGCATTCCGGCCTACCGCCTGTCGCGTGCCGTGCTCGACACCGAGGTCGATCGGGTACTGGCCCTGGGCATCAGCCTGCGCCTGGGCCAGGCGCTGCACAGCGCGCAGGACTGGCAGGCGCTGCGCGCGGCACACGACGCGGTCTTCGTCGCCACCGGCGCCGCGCTGCCGCGCCGCCTGCCCGGCCTGCCTTATGGCGGGCTGCGGGTGCTGGACGGGGCCGCCTGGCTCGCCGCCGCGAATGCCGGTCATCCACCGGCGCTCGGACCGGCGGTGGTCGTGATCGGCGGCGGCAGCGCGGCCCTGGACGCCGCGCGCAGCGCACGCCGCGCGGGCCATGCCGTGACCCTGCTCGCGCTCGAGCCGCGGGCCGCGATGCCGGCCCAGCCGGCCGAACTTCAAGAGGCTCTCGAAGAAGGCGTGAAACTGGTCGACGGCGCGATGCTGGAGCGCCTGTCCACCGAAGCCGACGGCCTGCATCTGCACTGCGTGCAGGTGCGTCTGCGGCCGGCCGGGCCGGGCGCAGCCCCGGTGCCCGAAGCGCTGCCGGACAGCGGCTTTGTGCTCAGCGCCGACGCGCTGCTGGTGAGCATCGGCCAGGACGCCGATCTCGACGCGCTTGCGGGCTGGTTGCCGACGCAGGGGCGCCTGCTGACGGTGGACGCGCAAGGCCTGACCGGCGAGGATGGCTGGTGGGCCGGCGGCGACGTGGCCAGCCATGACCGCCACGTCAGCACCGCGATCGGCATGGGCCGGCGCGCCGCGCTGGCCATTCACCGCCATCTGGCCGGCGAGGCCACGGTGCCGGCGGCGGCCGAGCCGGTGGTCAGCGCCGCCGCGATCGCCACCTGGTACCACGACCCGGCGCCGCGCGCCGACGCCGGCCGGCTGCCGGTGGCGCAACGCCTGGCCGGTGCTGCCGAGGTGCAATGCGCCCTGGACACCGAGGCCGCGATCGCCGAAGCCTCGCGCTGCTTTTCCTGCGGCCTGTGCGTGGCCTGCGACCAATGCGTGACCTGGTGCCCGGACCTGGCCGTCTGGCGCGACGACGCCGGTTATCACATCGACGCCGACCACTGCAAGGGCTGCGGCCTGTGCGTGCGCGAGTGCCCCAGCGGCGCGATGGTGCTCGAGGAGGAGCAGGCATGAACATGCGCGAGACGATCCCGCCGCCGCGGGTCCTGCTCAGCGGCAACCACGCCGCGGCCTGGGCCGCGCGGCTGGCCCGGCCGAAGGTGGTGCCGCTGTACCCGATCACGCCGCAGACGCCGGTGCTTGAGTTGCTGACCGACTTCCAGGCCGCCGGCGAGTTCGACGCCGAGATCGTCACCGTCGAGTCGGAGCATTCGGTGATGTCGGCCTGCATCCCGGCCGCACTGACCGGCGCGCGCGTGTTCACCGCGACCGCCTCGCAGGGCCTGCTGCTGATGCACGAGGTGCTGCACTATGCGGCCGGCGCGCGCGCGCCGATCGTGATGGTCAACGTCAACCGGACGGTGGCTTCGCCCTGGGGCTTCTGGCCCGACCAGACCGACAGCATGTCCCAGCGCGACACCGGCTGGATCCAGTACCACGTCGAGAACGCCCAGGAGGCGCTGGACACGGTGCTGCAGGCCTACCGCGTGGCCGAACAAGTCGGGCTGCCGGCCCTCGTCAACTTCGACGCCTTCTACGTCTCGCATGCGCTGGAGCCGGTGTGCATCCCGACCCAGCATCAGGTCGACGCCTGGCTGCCGCCCTACAACCCGGCGCAGCGCCTCGACCCCGAGGCACCATCGTCCTGGGGCAATGTGGTCAGCGCCGAGATGTTCGCCCGCCACCGCCAGGCGCTGGAGCAGGCGATGCGCGACGTGCCCGCGCTGGCCGCCGAGGCCGACCGCAGCTGGGCCGAGCGATTCGGCCGCAGCTGGGGCCTCGTCGAGCGTTACCGCTGCGACGGTGCCCACACCCTGTTCGTGACCCTGGGCAGCCTGGCCGGCACCACGCGCGAGGCGGTCGACCGCCTGCGCGACGCCGGCGAGGCGGTCGGCCTGGTCCGCCTGCGCCTGTTCCGGCCGCTGCCGGCGGCCGCGCTGCGCGCCGCGCTGGCCGGCGCGCGCGACGTGGTGGTGCTCGACCGCAACCATTCTCCCGGCGTCGGCGGCGTGCTGGCGCAGGAACTGCGCGCCGCGCTCTACGGGCGCGCCGACATGCCGGCACGCGTGCATGGCGTGCTGTCCGGCGTCGGCGGACTCGACGTGCCGGTGGCCCGCCTCGTGGCCCTGGCGCACGAAGCGCGTGACGCACAAACCCTGCTCGACGCCGACGGCCCGTTCTGGATGAGGTGACGCCGATGCTGACCGCCCCCCACACCGCCGAGCCCCTGCTGTGCAGCGGCCACGCCGCCTGCCCCGGCTGCCTGGACGCGCTGTCGGTGCGCCATGTGCTGGCGGCGATGGGGCCGGACACGATCGCGGTGATCCCGCCCTCGTGCATGGCCATCATCGCCGGGCCGCAGCCCTACAGCGGCTTGAAGATCCCGGTCTACCAGCCGACGCTGGAGGCCGCGGCCGCCGCCGCCACCGGCATCCGCCGGGCCTTGACGGCGCAGGGGCGGGATCAGACCCAGGTGCTGGTGCTGGCCGGCGACGGCGGCACCTTCGACATCGGCTTCCAGTGCCTGAGCGCGGCCGCCGAGCGCAACGAGGACATGGTCTACGTCTGCCTGGACAACGAGGGCTACATGAACACCGGGGCGCAGAAGTCCTCGGCCACGCCGCGCAGTGCGCGCACCGGCTCGACGCCGGCGGGCAAGGCCTCGCGCAAGAAGAACCTGGTCGAGATCATGGCCGCGCACGGCGTGCCCTATGTGGCCACCGCCAGTGTCAGCCACCTCGATGACCTGCTGCGCAAGGTCAGGCGCGCGCGCGAGACGCGCGGCTTGCGCCTGCTGCACCTGCTGATCCCCTGCCTGGACGGTTGGGGCCTTGCCGAGGACGCCGGCCTGATCACCGCGCGTGCCGCGGTGGACTGCGGCGCCTGGCCCCTGGTCGAGGTCGAGGACGGCGAACACTGGACGCTGAACTCGCGCCGCAGCCGCCCGCTGGCCGACTACCTGGCGCTGCAGAAGCGCTACCGCGGGCTGTCGCCCGAGCAGGTGGCGGCGCTGCAGGACGACATCGACCGTGGCTGGCAGCGGCTGCAACGGCTGCAGCAGCTCGGGTGAACGGGTGTGACGACGGCGCTGCTGCAGGGCCAGGAACTGCACGCCTGGTACGGCAGCAGCCATGTGCTGCACGGTGTGGACCTGCAGCTCGGCGCCGGGCAGACGCTCGGCCTGCTCGGCCGCAACGGCATGGGCAAGAGCACCCTGATCCGCACCCTGCTCGGCCATGTGCGCCAGCGCCAGGGCCGCATCCTGGTCGAGGGACGCGACCTGTCGCGCGCGCAGCCGCACGAGGTCGCCCGCGCCGGCCTGGCCTATGTGCCCGAGGGTCGCGGCGTGTTCACCAATCTGAGCGTGCGCGAGAATCTGGTGATGGCGGCCCGCGGCAGCGGCCCCTGGACCCTGGCGCGCACGCTGGAGACCTTTCCGCGTCTGGGCCAGCGCATCGGCCACCTCGGCGGGCATCTGTCGGGCGGCGAGCAGCAGATGCTGGCCATCGGGCGCGCGCTGATGACGCACCCGCGCCTGCTCATCCTCGACGAAGCGACCGAAGGCCTGGCGCCGCAGATCGCGCAGCTGATCTGGCAGGTGATCGCCGGTCTGCGCGACGAAGGCATCGCCACCCTCATCGTCGACCGCGACCATCGCCGCGTCGCGGCGCATGCCGACCGTCTTCTGGTGCTCGTCAAGGGCTGCGTCGCGCTCGAAGGTGACGCGGCTTCGCTGGCCGGCACCCCCGCCTTGCTTGATCTTCTCGGAGTCTGACCATGTCCCCCCCTCGATTCGACCATGACGATCCCCTGGCCTTGCAGGCCCAGCTCGGCGCCGACGAACGTGCGCTGCGCGACGCGGCCTTCGACTACTGCCAGGGCAAGCTCGC
>CAZWUR010000091.1:0-14522 GCA_964637205.1 uncultured Rubrivivax sp. | reverse complement strand
GCGCTGATCGGCGGCAGCGGCAGCGGCAAGTCGGTGCTGCTGCGCGAGATCATCGGCCTGCAGCGGCCCAGCGACGGCAGCGTGCGCCTGTTCGGCACCGACATGTGGTCCGCACCGGTGGCCGAGGCCGATGCCGCGCGGCGGCGCTTCGGCATGATGTTCCAGGACGGGGCGCTGTTTTCGTCGCTGACGGTGGCGCAGAACGTGGCCGTGCCGCTGCGCGAGCACACGCGCCTGTCGGACGCCGCCATCGACGCCCTGGTCGCGCTGCGGCTGGCGCAGGCCGGGCTGCCGGCGGATGCGGCATACAAGCGCCCGAGCGAACTCTCCGGCGGCATGCGCAAGCGTGCGGCGATCGCCCGCGCGATCGCGCTCGAGCCGGAGCTGCTGTTCCTGGACGAACCGACCTCGGGGCTGGACCCGATCACCGCACGCGGTTTCGACGACCTGGTGCGGGCCCTGGTCGACGACCTGGGCCTGACGGTGCTGCTCGTGACGCATGATCTGGACACCCTGCTCGGCGTGGTCGACCGGCTGATCGTGCTCGCCGGGGGCCGCGTGCTGGCCGACGGTCCGGTGGCCGAGGTGCTGCAGACCGACGACCCCTGGATCCGCGACTACTTCGCGGTTCGTAGAATGGTGGCGAAAGGACCCGCCGATGGAAGCTGAAGCCCGCTACACCGCGGTCGGCGCCGGCGTGCTGGCCCTGCTGCTCGCGCTCGTCGCCGCCCTGATCTGGCTGCGCGGCTACGGCAACCGGGACGACACCCGGCTGTACACGATCCACTTCGCCGAGCAGCCGCTGGACGGGCTGGAGATCGGCGCCGAGGTCAAGCTGCGCGGCATCCGCGTCGGCCGCGTCGAGGATTTCGAGCTCGACCCGAGCGCGGTCAACCGGGTGCGCGTGGACGTGCGCGTCGACCGCCGCGCCTCGGTGCGGCGCAACACGGTGGCGGTGGTCACGCGCAACCTGATCACCGGCATCGCGTCGATCACCCTGGTCACCCCCGAACCGGCCGGCGAGCCGCTGACCGAAGCCCCGCCGGGCGAGTTCCTGCCCGTCATCGGCGAGGGCCGCTCCGACCTGCAGGAGCTGACCGGCCGCGTCAATCAGGTCGGTGAAGCGGCGACCGTGACGCTGAACCAGATCAACCAGCTGCTGGCGAGCGAAAACCGCGAACTGCTGCTGCAGACGATCCGCGCCGTGCGCGATCTGGCCGACGAAACACGCCAGCGCCTGGTCACCCTGGACAGCACCTTGCAACAGTTCGGCGACGCCGCGACCCGGATCGGCGCCCTGGCCGAGCCGGTGCGCGTCTCGGCGACGCAGATCGGCCAGGCCAGCGAGCGCATGGCCGCCGTCGCCGAACGCGGCGGCGAGCAGATGGGCCGGACCCTGGCCGAAGCCGAACGCCTGATCGCCGAATCGCGCGTGGCGGTGGCCAGCGTGGCCGCGGCGGCCGACACCCTGCAGCAGCAGACCCAGGCCGTCGGTCAGCGCCTGCAGGGCACGGCCGAGAACATCGACGACCAGCTCACCCTGGCGCTGTCGGAGCTGCGCCTGAGCACCGATGCCGCGGTGCGCACGCTCGACCGGCTGCGCGACCCGCGCGCCGCCCTGCTCGGGCCGGCGAAAGCCCAGCTCGGCCCCGGAGAGCAGCGCCCATGAACCACCGTCGCAAGCTCCTGCTGCTGGCCGGCCTGCCGGCCCTGGCCCCGCTTGGCGGCTGCATCACGATCGACCTGGCCGAACCAAGAGAAACCCTGCTGCAATACCGCTGGCACGACGACGGCCCCGTGCCCGAGCCACGCGAGCAGCCCCTGGTCGAGGCCCTGCTGCTGCAGCCGGTGCCCGGCGCCGCGATGGCCGACACCACCGGCATCGCCTACACGCGCGGTGAGCACGCCTTTGCCTACTACCAGTACGCGAGCTGGACCGAGCGCCCGCTGCGCGTGCTGCCGCGCCTGCTGCAGCGCCGGCTGGAGGCGCGCCGCACGGCCGGAGCCAGCACCTTGCTGAGCGACCAGCAGCGCGCCGACTGGCTGCTCACCCTGGCCATCGACGAACTGCACCACGACGTCAGCACCCCGCCGGGCAGCGCGCGCCTGGCGCTGACGGCCGAGCTCTTCCAGCGGCGCGAACGGCGGCGCGTCGCCTGGCAACGCTTCGAGCAGAACGTGCCGCTGGTGCGCGCCGACGCCGCGGCCGCCGTCGACGGCCTGTCGACGGCGCTCACGCGCACCCTGGACGCCCTGCTGCCCTGGCTGGAGGACGCGCTGGTGCGCGCCGCCCCACGATCGACGGCGCGCTGAGCCCGGCGCGCGGCTCAGGCGCGTCGCTTCACGCGGCTTGCTGGATGCCGGCGATCGCCCAGTTGCGGCTGGCGTCGGCCGGCCGCACCAGATGCCAGGTCTCGTCGACCAGCACCGGCTCGGCACCGGCCGCTTCGCGCACCTGGCCGGTGTAGCGCACGCTGACGATCTGACGCCCGTCTTCTTCGGCGAAGTCCTGCACCTCGGCGTCGATGTCCAGCACGTCGGTCTGCTGCGCGGCGCTGCCGCGCTCCTGCAGGTCAAGCCGGATGTCGGCGAACAGCTCGGGGGTCGTGAACTGGCGCAGGTCATCGAGATCGGCGGCGTCGTGCGCGGTCTGCATGCGGATGAAGATCATCTTCGCGATGCGCTCGAAGCCGGGCCGGTCGAAGTCGGCCGGCAGCGTCGCGGCGGACATTGGCGCCGCAGGCACGCCGGCACCGATCTGCAGGCCGGTGAAGGCGGCCGGCGGCGTGCGCGCCGCCACATCAGGCAGCGCCGGTGCCAGCGACACGCGGGCCGGCGGCGTCATGCCGCCTGCGCCGGCCATGGCCGGGGTTGGGCCGGCATTGCGGCGCATGAAAAAACGGAACAGGAACACCGCGCCCAGGGCCAGCAGGGCGATCAGCATGAAGCTGGCGAGCTCGTCACCAAAGCCGAGGTGGCTGGCCAGCGCCGCCAGGCCCAGGCCGGCGGCCAGGCCGGCCACCGGGCCGAGCCAGGAGCGCTTGCCCGCGGCGGCGGCCCCGGCCGTCGCGGCCGTCGGGGCCGCGGCATTCGCCGGCGCCGGCTGCTGTGCCGGTGGCTGCGCCGGTGGCTGCTGCGGCGCCGGCTTGGCCGGCGCACTGCGCTGCATGCCCTTGGACAGGCCACCGCCAAAGCGCTTGGCCTCGGCCACCTCGGGCACGAAGGCGCCCGCCAGCGCAACCATCAGCACACCCAGCAACCAGTTTTTCATCGGTGATCCCCTCGAATGATGCGGCGATTGTCGCCGCAGTCGCCCGCTCGGACCCGACACGCCCTGCGGAGTTCCGGGGCCACCCCGGAATTCAGGCCGCGAGTGCGCGGCGCACCCGGTGCAGTCGCACGAAGAGGTTGTCGGCCGTGATCGCCAGCGTGGCGCAGACCTGCTCGGTCGGCTGGTCCTGCAGCACCCGCAGTTCGAAGGCCTGGCGCAAGCCGGTGGGCAGGGTTTCCAGGCGCGCCATGGCCTGCGCCAGCCGCTGGCGGTGCGCGGCCTGCTCCTCCGGCCCGGGCTGGGCGCTGGCCGGGGCGAAGGCCTCGTCGCCCTCGGGCAGGGGCTCTTGTGCGGCGCGCTGGCGCACCAGGTCGACGATCTTGTGCTTGAGGATGCCGATCAGCCAGGTGCGCAGCGCCGACCGCCCGGCGAAAGCGGCGCGGCCGCTGGCCACGGCCTCGAAGACATCGTGCACCAGGTCCTCGGCCAGGCTCGGGTCCATCAGCTTGCGCCGCGCGAAGCGCACCAGGTCCCCGCGGTAGGGAATCAGCTCGGGCCAGGACGGGGTGTTGGCAAGGTTGGCAAGGCGGTTCATGGGCAGGGCTCCGGTGCATGCCTGCACTGTGGCTGCGCCGGCTCACATGCCCATCACCGATCCTCACGGGAAGATCACATCGGTGTAAGGTCGCGCGCCATGCCGCGACCGCCCCGCATGCCACGCCGCATCCTCGTCGCCGAAGACCAGGCCGACATCCGCGACCTGCTGGTGATGAACCTCGAGCAGGCCGGCTACGTCGTGCATGCGGTGCCCGATGGCGTCGCCGCGCTGGCCGAGGAGGAGCGCCAGCCCTCGGACCTGCTGGTGCTCGACCTGATGATGCCGGGCCTGGACGGCCTTGAAGTCACCAAGGGTCTGCGCGCGCGCGAGCGCGACACGCCGATCCTGATGCTCACCGCCAAGAGCACCGAACTCGACCGTGTGCTCGGCCTGGAACTCGGCGCCGACGACTACCTGAGCAAGCCGTTTTCGATGGCCGAGCTGCTGGCGCGCGTGAAGGCCCTGCTGCGCCGCGCCGAGATGCGCGAGGCGGCGCTGAGCGCCTCGGCCACCGAGCGCCCGCTGGTCCAGGGTGCGCTGCAGATCTGGCCGGCCAAGCGCACGGTGGCCGCGCGCGGCACGCCGGTTGAGCTGACGGCGCTGGAGTTCGACCTGCTGCTGTACTTTGCCCAGCATCCGGGGCGGGTGTTCTCGCGTTCGCAGCTGCTCGACGCCGTCTGGGGCTATTCGCACGACGGCTACGAACACACGGTGACGACCCACATCAACCGCCTGCGCGCCAAGCTCGAAACCGACCCGATGCGCCCGCAGTGGGTGCTGACAGTGCGCGGAGCCGGCTACAAGTTCCGCGAATGAAGGCAGGTGCCAGGTGACCGTGCGCTCGCGCCTGGCGCTGACCATCCTGCTCACCGGGCTGGCCACCGCGCTGGCGGTGATCCTGACCGTGGCCACCGCCTTCCAGCGTTTCGAGCATGAAAGCACCTGGGAGCGCGCCAACGGCTTCATCGGCCGCGTCGTCGCCACCCACCCTGACCTGCTGGCCCTGCATGGCAGCGACCCGGAGGGTTTCGTCGGCTTCCTGCGCAATCTGCTGCTGTTCGAGCCGAACTCGCGCCTGTACCTGCTGGCCGCCGACGGCACGGTGCTCGCCAGCAGCGGCGACATGCCGCTGGCGCCAGGCCTGAAGGTCAAGCTCGGCCCGGTGAAGGAGGCCGTGATGGTGGCCGGCGACCGCGCCCGCGCCGCCTACGTGATGGGCGACGACCCCGAGTACATGAGCGACGACACCGTGATCGCCGCGCGTGCGCTGCTTGGCAACACCATCCGCCCCGACGCCGAGGTGGCCGGCTATCTTTACCTCGTCTGCCAGAAGCCGCCCTTGCCGCCGGGCGGCTTCGAGCTGCTGCGCAGCAGCGTCGCCGGGCCGGCGCTCGCCGGCGTGCTGGCCTTGGTACTGATCGGGGCGCTGATCGCAGCCTGGATCATCGGCACCGTGACGCGCCCGCTGCGTGAACTCAGCGACGCCGTTGACGGCGCCGCACGCGACGGTTTCGAGGCGGCTGCCCAGGGCCCGCCGCCACCCGGGCCCGCGCAGGGCGACGACGAGTTTGCCCGCCTGCGCAGCGGCTTTCAGCTGATGCTGGGCACCCTGCATGCACAGTGGGACCGCCTGCGCCGGCTCGACCAGTTCCGCCGCGAAGGTGTCAGCAACCTGTCGCACGACCTGCGTTCGCCGCTGACCGCGACCAGCGCCTGCCTGGAGACGCTGCAGGGGCGCTGGGCCGGCGACGCCGCACGCGACCAGGACCTCGCCCTGCTGCGGGTGGCGCTGCGCAACACCGCGCATGCCGCCGCGCTGGGCGACTTTGCCCTGCTCGACGAACCGTCCTACCGCCTGCAGCCGGTCTCGATGGACACCCACGAACTGATCGACGACCTGGCGCGGCGTTTTGCCGGACGCGCCGAACTGCAGGGGGTGGCCCTGGACTGCGTGCACGACGACAGCCCGCTGGCCGCGGCGCTGGACATCGAGCTCTTCGAGCGCGCCCTGGCCAACCTGCTGGACAACGCGCTGAAGTTCACGCCTGCCGGCGGGCGCATCACCTTGAGCGCACGGCGTGAACGCGGCAAATCCGGGGCCGAGGTGCGCGTCGACGTGCATGACACCGGGCCCGGCATCGCGCCGGCGGATCTGCCGCATCTCTTCGAGCGCTTCTATCGCCGCAGCGAAGGTGGCCATGGCCTGGGCCTGGCCATCGTGCGGCGCATCGTCGACCTGCACGGCGGGCGGGTCGAGGCGCACAGCCCGCCCGGCCAGGGCACACGGATCACGTTGCGCGTGCCGGCGGCGGGCCCGGCCTGAGCCCGGCCGGCCGGCGCGGTCGGCATGACCATGGGTTGACCCTGTGACCCGGCGCGCCGCTGTCGTCTATGTTCGGCATGGCACAGCGTCATCGGCCCCGCCGCCCGGCACCACGAGGAGACACCGCATGCAACTCGGCCCCGAACAGATCGCCCAGTTTCAGCGCGACGGCTATCTGTTCTTTCCTTCGCTGTTCAGCCCCGACGAAGTCCGGGTGCTGAACGCTGCGGTGCCCGATCTGTACGCTCGCCGCGAAGCCTTCAACGTGCGCGAAAAAGGCAGCGACGCGGTGCGCACCAACTTCGCCGCGCATCTGTACAGCGAACCCTTCGCCCGGCTGGCCCGCCACCCGCGCATGGTCGAGCCGGTGCAGGCGCTGTTCGGCGAGCCGCTCTACATACACCAGTTCAAGATCAACGGCAAGATGGCCTTCGAGGGCGATGTCTGGCAATGGCACCAGGACTACGGCACCTGGAAGAACGACGACCTGATGCCCGAGCCGCGGGCCATGAACGTGGCCATCTTTCTCGACGACGTGAATGCGTTCAACGGCCCGCTGATGTTCATCCCGGGCAGCCACCGCAAGGGTGTGGTCGACGCCAGGCACGACCTCAGCACCACCAGCTACCCGCTGTGGACGGTGGACAACGCGCTGATCGCGCAACTCGTGCAGCGCGCCGGCGGCAAACAAGGCGGCATCGTGTCGCCGCAGGGCCCGGCCGGCTCGATGATCCTCTTCCACAGCTGCCTGGTGCATGCCAGTACAAGCAATCTGAGCCCCTGGAACCGCGTCAGCGTCTACCTCAGCCTGTGCGCCGTCGGCAACCACATCCGCCGCTTCAAGCGCCCGGCCTACATCGCGCACCGCGACTTCACCCCCATTCGCTGCCTGCCCGACGACTGCCTGCTGAAGGACCATCCGGTCGAGTTGCCGTGGCGCGACGGCATGCCGGCGAGCGCGCTGCAGACCTCCATCGAAATTCTGGAGACGGCATGAGCACACCCCTTTTTGCCAAGCTGCAGCAGCGCGCCGCCGAGGGCCGGCCGGTGCGCGTGGGCCTGATCGGCGCCGGCAAGTTCGGCAGCATGTACCTGGCGCAGATCCCGCGCACGCCGGGGGTGCACCTGGCGGGCATCGCCGACCTGAGCCCCGACGCGGCGCAGCGCAACCTGGCGCGCGTCGGCTGGGACGCCGAGCGCAGCATGGCGCCAACCCTGGACGCCGCACTGAAGGACGGCCGCACGCATGTCGGCGACGACTGGCAGGCCCTGGTGCGGCACCCGGCGATCGACGTCATCGTCGAGTGCACCGGCCACCCCATCGCCGCGGTCGACCATTGCCTGGCGGCTTTCGAGAACCACAAGCATGTGGTCAACGTGACGGTCGAGGCCGACGCCTTCTGCGGCCCGCTGCTGGCGCGCCGGGCGCAGGAGGCCGGGGTGGTCTATTCGCTGGCCTTCGGCGACCAGCCGGCCCTGATCTGCGACCTGGTGGACTGGGCGCGCTGCTGCGGCTTCCCGGTGGTGGCCGCCGGGCGCGGCCACAAATGGCTGCCGCATTTTGCGCAGAGCACGCCACAGACGGTCTGGGGCCATTACGGCCTGACGCCCGAGCAGGCCACGCGCGGCGGCCTGAACCCGAAGATGTTCAACAGCTTTCTCGACGGCTCCAAGCCCAGCATCGAAAGCACCGCGGTGAGCAATGCCACCGGCCTGGCGGTGCCCAGCGACGGCCTGCTCTACCCGCCGGCCAGCGTCGAGGACATCCCCTTCGTCACCCGGCCACGCAGCGAAGGCGGCGTGCTCGAACACAAGGGCATGGTCGAGGTCATCAGCTGCCTGGAGACCGACGGGCGCAGCATCCCCTACGACATCCGCATGGGCGTGTGGGTCACGGTGGAGGCCGAGACCGACTACGTCAAACATTGCTTCGAGGAATACAACGCCCACACCGACCCCAGCGGGCGCTACTTCACGCTCTACAAGCGCTGGCATCTGATCGGGCTGGAGGTCGGCTTCAGCGTCGCCAGCGTGGCCCTGCGCGGCGAGCACACCGGTGCCGCCTCGGCCTGGAATGCCGACGTGGTGGCCACCGCCAAGCGCGACCTGCAGCCCGGCGAGTTGCTCGACGGCGAAGGCGGCTACTGCGTCTGGGGCAAGCTGCTGCCGGCGGCCACCAGCGCGGCAATGGGCGGCCTGCCGCTGGGCCTGGCCCACGACGTGAAGCTGCTGCGGCCGGTGAAGCAGGGCCAGAGCCTGTGCTGGGACGACGTGGCGATGGACACCGGCACACGCGCCTGGCAGCTGCGCCGCGAGATGGAGCAATTGTTCGCGCGCTGAAATGCAGCAAGGGGCCCGAGGGCCCCTTGTGCTGATGTCGCGACGCCGAACGGGGTTCAGCTGTGCGTGCTCTGGACGGCGTCGGCGCGGGCCAGCAACTGGCCGGCATGGTCGGGTGCCGACAGCGAGGCGACACCGGAGAAGATGATCAGCGTCATCATCAGCGACATCGTGAAAGCGACGAAACGGGGGGTGCGGGCGGCGGTCATGGTGGGCTCCTTCGGGGTCGGTTCAGCGTTGCGATGGATGAATCTTCGGCGCCAGCCTGGCGTTTCGCCAGCCGCCTGCGACGAAGCGCGGCAGGCGCGGTTCGAAGCGCATGCACCGTCGATGAACGGAATGGCCCGATGCCCGCGACCCGGCCCGAAGCCGACAATCCGCCGATGAGCGCAGCCACCTTGCACTGGACCGAAGGCGGTCAGCCGCGTTCGGCGCGCTGGCGTTCCGAGCGCGGCGCGCCGCCGCCGGCGCGCCTGCGGATCGCCGACGACACGCTGCCGGCCGACAGCGCCTACCGTCTGGCCTGCGAAGGCACGGCCCTGCTCTGGCGCGGCGACTTTCATCAGGCCCGGCAGCTGCTGCAGGCGCTGGCCCGGCGCATCGAGCGGCCCGCGCGGCGCCGGCAAGGCGCGCGCGAAACACCACCGGCGCCGGGCGATCCGGCCGCCTTCCACCGCCATCGCCAGGCCCAGGCGCAGCGCGCCAGGGTGCTGGCCGCGGTGCTGATCGAGTTCGACGCGGACTACCGCCTCGCGCTGCGCCGCGCGCCCGATCTGCGCGCGGCCTGCATCGCGGCCTGGGGCCCACCCGATCCGGCCGACGGCCCGAGCGTGGTGTCGCTGCGCGAACTGCAGGGCGTGACCAGTGCCCACGAATGGCGCCGCCAGGGCGTGCCCGTGCCCGCGCTGGGAGGTCGGATCCACCCCCACTACGGCGTGTTCTCGCCGCTGCGCGGCGAGTATGTGCAACTCGTGGCCGACGCGCCGCTGCCGCCGCTGACCGATGGCGGCCTGGCCTTCGACATCGGCACCGGCAGCGGCGTGCTGGCGGCCGTGCTGGCACAACGCGGTGTGGCCCGCGTGCTGGCCACCGACCTCGACCCGCGTGCGCTGGCCTGCGCGCAGGAGAACCTGACGCGACTGGGCCTGGAGGACCGCGTCACGCTGGCTTCGGCCGACCTGTTTCCCGCCGGGACCGCCGACCTGGTGGTCTGCAATCCACCCTGGCTGCCGGCCCGGCCCGCGGCGCCGATCGAGCGTGCGGTCTACGACGAAGGCGGGCGCATGCTGGCCGGCTTCCTGGCCGGTCTGGCGGCGCATCTGCGGCCCAAGGGCGAAGGCTGGCTGATCCTGTCCGACCTGGCCGAACACCTGGGCCTGCGCAGCCGGGCCGAACTGCTGTCGATGATCGAGCAGGGTGGTCTGCGGCTGCGCGGCCGGCTCGACACGCGGCCTGTGCACGGCAAGGCGGGCGCGGGCGACGACAGCCTGCAGGCCGCGCGTGCGGCCGAGATCACGTCCTTGTGGCGGCTGGCGCGGGCCTGAAGTCCGAAGCACCCGCCGCAAGCAAAAAATGCGCACGCCGCAAACGACGCGGCCCCGCCGGAGCGGGGCCATCGGGCATCGACGTTGCGCCGGGTTCAGGCTTGTGCGCTGCTGTGCGTGCTGGCGAGCATGGCGCCGGCATGCGTCGGGGCCGAGAGGCTGCTGACGCCGGAGAAGATCACGAGCGTGGTGGCCAGGGCGAGTGCGAAAGCGGCGGCGTGGTGGCTGAAACGGTAGGTCATGGTGTGGTCCTTTCGGGGCTGGCGTCGGGTGTCGATGTCTGCACTTTGCCCCCTTGCGGGCGCTGGCGAAACCGGTTTGCGACGAAGCGACCGCAGGCCCGACGAGTTGCCGGCGCAGCGGATGGACCGTGCCCGCCGACAGCGCCCGCGCGGCGCAGCAGTGCATCGAATGACGCCGCCGACGCGACGCGCAGACGAAAAAGGGCCCCGCCGAAGCGGGGCCCTTGGGCCGTGCGACGCAGCGCCGGGCATCAGGTGCGCGCAGTCGCGGTGCTGCTGCCGGCCTTGACCTGCGCCAGCAGCGGGGCGCCGTTTTCGGCGGCCGACAGATTGGCGACGCCGGAGAAGATCGCCAGCGTGACGGCCAGCGACAGGGCGAAGGCGGCGAACGAGTGGGTGCGGGTGGTCATGGCGGGTTTCCTTTCAGGGGCTGCGTCGGGAGTCGATGGCTGGACTCTGCCGGCGCTGCAACGGCCTGCAAAGCCGGCTGCGACGAACTGCAGGCGGGGCGGGACAAAGCGCCGCCATCGCCGATGGGCATGCGCGCTGGGCTGGTGTAGGGTTCACACTTCGGCCAACTGGAGGATCCGCCATGAAGACCCGCGCTGCCGTCGCCTGGAAGGCCGGCGCCCCGCTGAGCCTCGAAACCGTCGAGCTCGACGGCCCGCGCGCCGGCGAGGTGCTGGTCGAGGTCAAGGCCACGGGCATCTGCCATACCGACTGGTACACGCTGTCGGGCGCCGACCCGGAAGGCCTGTTCCCGGCGATCCTGGGCCACGAGGGCGCGGGCATCGTGCTCGAGGTCGGCGCCGGCGTCAGCGGCCTGAAACCCGGCGACCATGTGATCCCGCTGTACACGCCGGAATGTCGCGAGTGCAAGTTCTGCCTGTCGCGCAAGACCAATCTTTGCCAGAAGATCCGCGCCACCCAGGGCCGCGGCCTGATGCCCGACGGCAGCTCGCGCTTCAGCCTGGACGGCAAGCCGATCCTGCACTACATGGGCACCAGCACCTTCGCCAACCACATCGTGGTGCCGGAGATCGCGCTGGCGAAGATCCGCGAGGACGCCCCCTTCGACATCGTCTGCTACATCGGCTGCGGTGTCACCACCGGCATCGGCGCGGTGATCTTCAGCGCCAAGGTCGAACCGGGCGCCAACGTGGCCGTCTTCGGCCTCGGCGGCATCGGCCTGAACGTGATCCAGGGCGCCCGCCTGGCCGGCGCCGACAAGATCATCGGCGTCGACCTCAACCCGGCGCGCGAAGCGATGGCGCGCCGCTTCGGCATGACGCATTTCATCAACCCGAAGGACGTGCCCAGCGTCGTCGAGGCCATCCAGCAACTCACCGACGGCGGCGCCGACTTCAGCTTCGAGTGCATCGGCAATGTCGACGTCATGCGCCAGGCCCTGGAATGCACGCACAAGGGCTGGGGGCGCAGCATCATCATCGGCGTCGCCGAGGCGGGCGCGGAGATCAAGACGCGGCCCTTCCAGCTCGTCACCGGCCGCAAGTGGGAAGGCAGTGCCTTCGGCGGCGCGCGCGGGCGCAGCGACGTGCCGAAGATCGTCGACTGGTACATGGACAAGAAGATCAACATCGACGAGCTGATCACGCACCGGCTCAAGCTCGAGGACATCAACGAAGGCTTCGATCTGATGAAGCGCGGCGAGTCGATCCGCTCGGTGGTGATTTTCTGATGCAAACCCTGAACGAACACGCCTGCTTCGGCGGCACGCAGCGCTTCTACAGCCACGCATCGAGCAGCATCGGGCTGCCGATGCGTTTTGCTGTCTACGTTCCGCCGAAACCCACCGGTGCCGCCCTGGTCTGTCTGGCCGGGCTGACCTGCACCGAAGAGACCTTCGCCATCAAGGCCGGCGCGCAGCGCATGGCGGCCGAGCTCGGCCTGACCCTGCTGCTGCCCGACACCAGCCCGCGCGCCACCGGCATTGCCGGCGAAGACGCCGAATGGGACTTCGGCATCGGCGCCGGCTTCTACCTGGACGCGACGGCGCAGCCCTGGGCACGCCACTTCCGCATGGAAAGCTGGCTGCTGCGCGAATGGCTGCCGATGCTGGTCAAGGCGCTGGGCCTGGATGCGGCGCGCATCGGCATCAGCGGCCATTCGATGGGCGGCCATGGCGCGCTGACCCTGGCCCTGCGCCACCCGGGCAGCTTTCGGTCACTGTCGGCGCTGGCACCGATCGCCGCCGCCAGCACCTGCCCCTGGGGCGAAAAGGCCTTCTCGCGCTACCTGGGCGACGACCGCGCCGAATGGGCCCGGCACGACGCCAGCGCGCTGATGCGGCTGGCGCGCTGCCCCTATCCGGCCGGGATCCTGGTCGACCAGGGTCTGGCGGACAAGTTCCTCGTCGAGCAGCTCAAACCCGAGACCCTGGAAGCGGCCTGCACCGCGGCCGGCCAGCCGCTGACGCTGCGCCGTCACCCCGGCTACGACCACGGCTACTTCTTCATCCAGAGCATGGTCGAGGACCACCTGCGCTGGCACGCCGAGCGGCTGGCCTGATCAGTTGCAGGCCTGGGGCACCGGGCCCAGCTGCCAGCGCGCGGCCAGCGCGCGCAGGCGCTGCCATGGCGGGATCGACGAGCGCCGCCCCTGCGTGAGTTGCAGCGTGGCGCGCCCTTCGGCCTGCACCACCGAGCGACCGCCATGCGTCGCCACGGCCTGGCCGGCGCCCAGGAAGGCGTCGTCGCGGGCCCCGGCTTCGGTCAGCCAGGCACGCCCATCGATCACGCGCACCCGGGTTTCCCGGCCCGCGTCAAGGATCAGGATCTGTCCGGAGTCCAGATGGACGGTACGGATCTGTTCATGCATGTGGCGCATCGGACGCTCCCGTGGCGGGCGCGTGATTCGCGCCCATATCCCCATTTCAGTCTGGATCGGCTCGCCTGACAAACGATTTGATTGCAGTTGATGGATGCGTCTGACGCATGCATGATCGCGGCATGCCCCGCAGCCGAAAAGCGCGACCGATCGGCCTGGCCGGCCTGCGCGGCTTCGAGGCCGCAGCGCGACGGCTGTCCTTCACCGAAGCGGCGCTCGAGATGCACCTCACGCAGTCGTCGATCAGCCGCCAGGTCGCATCACTCGAGCAGGAGGTCGGTCGGCCGCTGTTCCTGCGCCGCACGCGGGCGCTCGAACTCACCGCCGCCGGCGCCCAGCTGCAGCAGGCGCTGCAGCAGGCGCTGGCCGGCCTCGACCGCTGCGTCGACGAACTGCGCGGCCAGAGCGGCGCACGCCGGGTCACGCTGAGCACCTATGCCTCCTTCGCGTCCTTGTGGCTGGCGCCGCGCCTGGCCCTGTTCCAGCGCGATCATCCGCATATCGAGATCCGGCTCGACGCCTCGGACCGCGTCGTCGACCTCGGCGCCGAGGACGTCGACCTCGCCGTGCGCTGGGTGCCGATCCACCGCGTGCCGGCCGGCACCCCGGCGCTGATCGAGGACCTGGCAGCACCGGCCGTGAGCCCGCGCCTGCTGGAGGGCCAGAGCCTGGAGACCCCGGCCGACCTGACGCGCTGGCCGCTGCTCGACCTGGACGCCAGCGTGCCCGGCGCACGCCGGCTGAACTGGTCGGCCTGGTTTGCCTTCGTCGGTGCCGGCGAGCCGGCACCGCAGGCCGGGCGGCTGGTGTTCTCGTTTGCCGACCAGGCGGTGCAGGCCGCGATCCGCGGCCAGGGCGTGGCCCTGGTCCGATCCCCCTTCCTGCAGGACGCGCTGGCCAGCGGCGATCTGGTGATGCCGTTTCCGCAATGGCGCATGCCGGCGGGCTACCGGCATGTGCTGGCCGTCAACCCGGCCAGCGCGCGGCGGGCGCCGGTGGCGACCTTCGTCGACTGGCTGACCGAGCAGTTCCGGCAGGCGCCGCAGCTGGCGGATTGAGCTAGGAGGCCGTCGGGCTATGGATCGGGCCCGCGCCGGGGAGAGTTTCGGTGCCAATCGAGGCGACGGCGAGGCGCGTGGTTGGCCCCCGCAACGAGCCGGCAACGAAGAGTGGCGCCGGAAATCTCCCCGGCCCTTCGGGTTGATCCTGAAATCGGGCTGATCCGTCGTTGCAAATCCTCGCGATGCCGCCGGGCATCGCTGCAGTTTGCGCCTAGGCTGAGCCCGACTTCAGGATCAACGTGGGCCCGACCCAAAGCCCGACAGCCTCCTAGTCTTACTGTGTCACAAGCGAAGCC
>CAZWUR010000090.1:0-14595 GCA_964637205.1 uncultured Rubrivivax sp. | reverse complement strand
GGTGCTGATGATGCTGTGCGCCAACCAGAGCCACTTCGTCAACGGCGCGGTGATCTCCGCCGACGACGGCTTCGGGGTATGACGGCGCCGGCCAGCATGGTGGCCCCCGGCCGCCTTCGGCGTCGGCCCGCTGGCGGCCCTGCGTCGGCGTGCATGTCGACCCCCAGCCGCCTTCGGCGTCGGCCCCCGAGGGGCGTGCGCCCGCCTTGGGGCGGCCCGGCGCCGGGCGCATGAGAGCCCTCAGCCCGCTCGAAGCGCGGGTGCTCGGCGTGCTTGTCGAGAAGCAGGCCACCGTGCCCGACACCTACCCGCTGAGCCTGAACGCGCTGGTCGCGGGCTGCAATCAGAAGACGGCCCGCCAGCCGGTCATCGAGGCCACCGATGCCGAGGTGCTCACCGCGGTCGACGGGCTGAAGGCGCTGAGCCTGGTCTTCGAGGGCAGCGGCAGCCGGGTCGTGAAGTTCGAGCACAACACGGCGCGTGTGCTCGGCCTGCCGTCGGCGGCAGTGGCGATCCTGGCCGTGCTGATGCTGCGCGGCCCGCAGACCGCGGCCGAGCTGCGGCTGAATTGCGAGCGCCTGCATCGTTTCGCCGACATCTCCTCGGTCGAGGGGTTCCTCGAGGAACTCGCGGCCAAGGCGCCGCCGAAGGTGGTCAAGCTGCCGCGCGGGCCGGGCGAGCGCGAAGCGCGCTGGGCCCAGCTGCTGTGCGGCGAGGTGGCCCTGCCGAACATCGCGGCCAGCGGCCCGGATGCCGTCGGCGCTGGCGAGATCGCTGCGCTCAAAGCCGAGCTGGCCCGCCAGGGCGAACAGATCGAAGCCCTGCGCACCCTGGTGCAGCGCCTGGTCACGGAGCTGGGCCTGCCGTGAGCTGGCAGGTTCGCCTGGCGACGCCAGCCGACGCGGAGGCGATCGCGCAGGTGCACTGGGACAGCTGGGTCGCCACCTACACCGGCGTGTTTCCGCAGGCCAGCTTCGACGCCTTTCCGCTGGGCACGCGGCGCGAGACCTGGCGCCGCGAAGCCGCGCAGTCTGACCCGGCACGGCGGCTCTTCGTCGCCGTGCAGGGCCCCGAGGTGCTGGGTTTCGCCAGCCTGGGCCCCTACCGCGTGCAGGCCCACGAAGCGCCGGGCACGGGTGCCGGCGAGGCCGAGCTGCGCGCCCTGTACCTGCGGCCCGGCCAGCAGCGGCGCGGCATCGGCCGCGCCCTGTGGGCGGCGGTGCTGAATGCGGCGCGCGAGATGGGCCACCCGGCGCTGCGCCTGTGGGTGATCGCGGGCAACCCGGCCGAACAGTTTTATGCCGCGATGGGCGCCCGGCCCGTCGCGGAGACTTGTTTCGACGCCCATGGCAGGCCGATCCGCGAATGCTGCCGCCGCGTCGAACTGACCGAGGATTGAACGATGCGTTTTGAGCTGCCGGCCGAGAAGAAACTCGTGCACGAGATGCTGATCCCCATCCGCTGGGGCGACATGGACGCGATGGGCCATGTCAACAACACCCTGTACTTCCGCTACATGGAGGTCGCGCGCATCGCGTGGCTGCATTCGATCGGCGGCCCGCCGGACCCGCAGGGCTGCGGGCCGGTGATCGTCAACGCCTTCTGCAGCTTCATCCGCCAGCTCGAGTTCCCGGGCGAGGTGCGGCTGAAACATTACGCGGCCAATCCCGGGCGCAGCAGCTTCGACACCTACGTCACGATGGAGCGCAGTGACGACCCGGGCACGGTCTATGCCGAAGGGGGCGCCACCACGGTCTGGACCGACTTCAGGGCGCAGAAGTCGGCGCCGATGCCGGACTGGCTGCGCGCGGTGGTCGGCTGAGCGAGGCATCCGGCGGCGGACTGTGTCCGGATCTGTGCCGCCGTCCCAGCGGCCCGTTCTTTCGTTCTAGGGGGGGTGATTGACACTTTCAGCGACTGAGGGTACAGGCGAGTTCAGGCGTCATCGATGACGGCGTTGCCTGCAGGTGGCGCAGGAGGTGGGTCATGATCAGTTCGCGTATCAGTTGCGCGGCGATGTTCGCGCTGGCCTGCGGCTTCTCGGCGCCGCCGGTGCAGGCTGAAATCGACGCCGTCACCGGGGCGGTGGGTGCCGACACCGTGTTCGTCTTCCCGCATGCGCTGGTGCCCGGCACGACCGACCTGTCGCTCCACTTCGCGGGCGGTTTTGCGCCGACCTACCCGTCTGATGTCACGCACCTGGTCGTCGTCACCTTCGAATGGGGGCCGACACCGGCTGGGCCCTGGTCCCTGAGCCCCGACCACCTGAAGTCGATACCCGGCGGGGTGACGAGCTTCTTCGACACCGGTGTGTACACGGTACCTTTGGTCACGCCCTTGGACGCGGCCTTTGTGCAACTGCATCTGCACGCGGGGGGCCTGATGTTCGTCGACGGCCTGTTCGAGCATGTCTCGATCGTTCCCGAGCCGGCATCGGCGTTGCTGATGTTGATCGGCACGGGCGCGCTGGCGGTGCGCCGTCGGTGGTTTGTTCAGCCGGCCAGCGCGTAGGGCCCGCCGACGTCCAGTGCCTTTTGGTAGGCACGGCGCGCATGGATGCGCGCCAGCCAGTCGGTGAGCTTCGGATGCGCGTCCCCCAGCCCGCCGCGCGCCGCGGCGGCTTCCAGAGGAAAGCTCATCTGGATGTCCGCGGCGCTGAACTTATCGCCGGCGAACCAGGGCCGCTGCGCCAGTTCCAATTCCATGAATTCGAGCTGGCGGCGGATGTCGGGGCCGTAGAAACCGCGCTCGACCTGGCTGGCGATCGCGCTGGCGACGGGCCGCACGAGCAGCGGTGCCTTGCGCCGAACCTGATCGAAAACCAGCTTCATCAGCAGCGGCGGCATCGCGCTGCCCTCGGCAAAGTGCAGCCAGTAGGTGAAGCGGCGCCGCTGCGGCGTCCCGGCCGGCGGGCGCAGCCGACCCTTGGGGTCGTGGTTGTCGAGCAGGAATTCGATGATCGCGCCGGATTCGGCGACGGTGGCGTCGCCGTACGTGATCACCGGCGACTTGCCCAGCGGGTGCACGGCCGCCAGTTCCGGCGGCGCGAGCATGGTCTTCGGGTTGCGCGCATAGCGCTTGACCTCATAAGGCAGGGCGAGTTCCTCCAGCAGCCACAGCACGCGCTGCGAGCGGGAGTTTTCCAGGTGGTGGACGGTGATCATTCAGGTTCCGGAAGACAGGAGAACGGCGCCGGCGGTCAGCACCAGGGTGCCGACGATCAGCGCCAGACTGTAGGCGAGGCCGACCGCAGCGGCGCGCGCCAGCGTGGCGGGCCAGGCCGCAGCGTAGACGCGACGCATCGCCAGCACGCCATGCCCGAAGACCAGCGGCACGGCCCAGTCGCCGGCGTGATCGGGCAGCGGCGCAAAGGCGAGCAGCACCAGGAAGGCGACGGCATGGGCATGCAGGCCGAACACGAAGTGCGCGCCATAGGGCATGCCCTGGCGCCGCCAGGCCAGCCGCAGCAGGCCGGCGAAGACCGGCAGCATCAGGAAAACGGCGTAGGGTGCTGCGCTGGCCATGCGTTGGCCCACCGCGCGCGCGCCGTCCTGGCCCCACAGGGTCGCCG
Organism: uncultured Rubrivivax sp.; assembly: GCA_964637205.1. GTDB lineage: Bacteria > Pseudomonadota > Gammaproteobacteria > Burkholderiales > Burkholderiaceae_C > Rubrivivax. Next base: position 11,024 of record CAZWUR010000090.1, on the reverse strand, counting down.
CCGCGCGGGTCAGCCGCGTCTCGGCCCAGCCGCAGGCGCCGGGGGTGGCGCAGCGTGCGATGCGGGCCTGCAGCTCGGTCGCCTCGCCGCCGTTCAGCGCGATCACCGGGCGTGCGCCCGGCTGCGGGTCCACCTGCAGCGCCAGCCCGGTGCCGCCGCCGACGCCGAACAGGCCGACGATGAGGAAGAACAGGAAACTCGCGCTGAGATAGACGCGCAGCGGCGGCAGGTAGCGGCGACGCCGGCCCGCCAGGTACTCAAGCGTCAACTGGCCGGGGCGCAACAGCAGCGCGCCCAGCGTGCGCCAGATCGAGCCCTCCAACGCCACGTAGTGGCTGACGAACTCGTGCACGAAGTCGCCAAAGCTCGGCGGATGCAGCCGGGTCTCCTGACCGCACAAAGGGCAGAAGCGGGGATGCGGATCCACGGCCAGACCGGCGCCGCAGTTCGGGCAGTCGGTGGCGACAGGGGTGTCGTGCATCAGCCGCTGAGCAGCTTGTTGACCAGTTCGGTGGTCGTCGACGCGCCGAGCTTGCGCATCAGGCGTGCACGGTAGACGTCCACCGTGCGCGGGCTGATGCCCAGGCGGCGGCCGATGCCCTTGCTCGTCAGGCCCTCGACCAGGAGCGCGGCGATCTCGCGCTCGCGGGCGGTCAGCACGACCTTCAGCACGCGCCGCGCCGACAGGTCCTCGAAGGTCCAGATGCCGGCCGCATGCGGCAGCAAGGGGTCCAGCGCGCGGCCGGTGACGTGGCACCAGAAGAGCTCGCCGTTCATGCGCTTCATCACCCGTTCGTCGGCATAGCGCCCGCTGGCGTCCAGGCTGGCGACGATGCGCGCGCCGGTGCGTTCGTACTCCTCGGGCGTCGGGTAGAGCACCTCGAAGGAGCGGCCGAAGAGCTGTGTCGCCTCGGCCCGGAACATCGCCAGGGCCTCGAGGTTGAGGTCGACCATCTGCCGCTGGCGCGACAGCACCAGGCCGATCGGCGCCTGCTCGAAGGCGGTGCGGTAGTCGAGCCCGATGGTCACAGTGCTGCTCGGCGGCGCGCTAGGCTAGAGCAGGGCGTAAGTGGTGGTCGCGTGCGCGGCCAGCGTGCCTTCTGGCGTGCGCAGCGCGATCTCGCCGAAGGCCAGGGACTTGCCGCGCCGCAGCAGGGTGCACACCACCTGCACCTCGGGGCAGTCGCGCGGCACCGGCCGCAGGAAGCTGGTCTGCAGCTGCACGGTCGTCATCTGCCGGAATTCGCCCAGGCTGGCGGCCACGGCCAGGATCATGGCGGTGTCGGCCGCGGCCATCAGCGCCTGGCCGCAGACCACGCCGCCGGCGTGCACCACGGCCGGGGTGACGGGCAGGCGCAAGGTCACCTGCTTGGCATCGGCAGCGATCACCGAGAGCTCAAGCGCCTTGACGATGGGCGCGGTGACCTCGTCCAGGATCGTGTTCAGCTGCTCCACGAGCGCCATCCCGGGGCCTCCCATTAGGCGATTTGACGTACAGACCACGCAATGGTTTACGCAGTACCCTTGCATTCTCGCCCATCCCTCTCGCCACCCGATAGCTCGACCCCCAAGGAGGTCCGATCCATGAACAAGGTGTACCCCAGCGCTGCCGCGGCCCTGGACGGTGTCGTGCGCGACGGCCAGTTGCTCGCCGTCGGTGGTTTCGGCCTGTGCGGCATCCCCGAAGCCCTCATCGACGCGCTGCGCGACAGCGGCAAGCGCGAGCTGTCGGTGATCTCCAACAACGCCGGTGTCGACGGTTTCGGCCTCGGCAAGCTGCTCGAGACGCGGCAGATCAAGAAGATGATCAGCAGCTATGTCGGCGAGAACAAGGAGTTCGAGCGCCAGTTCCTGGCCGGCGAGCTGGAGCTGGAGTTCACGCCCCAGGGCACGCTGGCCGAAAAGCTGCGCGCCGGCGGCGCCGGCATCCCGGCCTTCTTCACGCGCACCGGGGTCGGCACCCTGGTGGCCGAGGGCAAGGAGATCCGCGAGTTCGACGGCCATGCCCACGTGATGGAACATGCGCTGACGCCCGAAGTGGCGCTGGCCAAGGCCTGGAAGGCCGACAAGAGCGGCAACCTGATCTTCCGCCGCACCGCGCGCAACTTCAACCCGGCCTGCATCATGGCCGCCAAGGTGGCGGTGGTCGAGGTCGAGGAAATCGTCGAGACCGGGACCTTCGACCCGGACGCGGTGCACCTGGCGGGCATCTATGTGCACCGGCTGGTGCTCAATGCCAAGCCCGAGAAGCGCATCGAGAAGCGCACCACGCAACAGAACCCGAAAGGCATCTGACATGGCCTGGACCCACGACCAGATGGCCGCGCGCGCGGCCCGCGAACTGCAGGACGGCTTTTACGTCAACCTCGGCATCGGCCTGCCCACCCTGGTGGCCAACCATGTGCCGTCGAGCATGGAAGTCTGGCTGCAGAGCGAAAACGGCATGCTCGGCATCGGCCCCTTCCCGGACGAGGCCGAGGTCGACGCCGACCTGATCAATGCCGGCAAGCAGACCGTCACGACCCTGCCGGGCAGCAGCATCTTCGGCAGCCACGACAGCTTCGCGATGATCCGCGGCGGCAAGATCAACCTGTCGATCCTGGGCGCGATGCAGGTCAGCGAAAAGGGTGACCTCGCCAACTGGATGATCCCGGGCAAGATGGTCAAGGGCATGGGCGGGGCGATGGATCTCGTCGCCGGCGTGAAGAGCGTCGTCGTGCTGATGGAGCATGTGGCGAAGAAGAAGGACGGCACGCACGATCTGAAGATCCTGCCGTCCTGCACGCTGCCGCTGACCGGCGTCGGCGTGGTCGACCGCATCATCACCGACCTCGCCGTGCTCGACGTGACGCCGCACGGGCTGAAGGTGGTCGAACTGGCGCCCGATGTGACGCGCGAGGAACTGCAGGCCAAGACCGGCGTGACGCTGAAATAGCGCGCCTGCGGTTCGATTCGCGGCGCTCAGGCGCGTCTGAACAGCTCCGGCACCCGGACCTCGCAGACGATGCCCTGGGCGCCGTTTTCGCGCCAGACCACGTCGCCGCCGAGCTGCTTGACGCGCTTGCGCACGCCGCCCAGGCCCAGGCCGTGCGACCATGACTTCGGGTCGCGGCCGATGCCGTCGTCGGTCACGTTCAGGCGCAGCACGCCGGCCGCGAGGCTGGCGTCGATCTCCAGGCGGGTCGCGCGGGCGTGGTAGATCGCATTGCTGACCAGTTCGCGCAGCACGCGCGTCAGCGCCGACCACTGCACCACCCCGAGCTCCGGGTCTTCGTTGTAGGCGAAGGACCAGCCGAGCTCGATGTGGGCGGCCGTCAGGCGCTGCTGGATGTCGGACTTCCATTCGGCCACCGAATGCGACAGCCGGTGGTCGGCGGCCGCCAGGCCGCGGGTCAGGGTCTTCAGGTCCTGCAGTGTGTGGCGCAGGTAGTCCTCGATCTCAGGATCCTGGGACTTGTACATCAGGGTCAGCAGCCGCGCACCGATGTCGTCGTGCAGGTCCTGCGCGATGCGCAGCCGCTCTTCGGTGCGGCCAAGTTCGACGGCGCGGTCGTAGGCCACGGCGCGGCGCAGCTGGTCGACGATGCGGTCGGTCAGCCGGGCATCGTCGCGGCTGAAGATGCGCCGGCCGCGGCGTGCAAATCGCAGCACCAGGGACATCGGCTCGCCGTCTTCGGCACCGCGCACCGGCACCACCAGGGCCGAGCCGTCGGCCAGCACGCGCGCGCGCGGCGCCGCGCGCGGCACATGCAGCACCTCCAGCGGGTCGAACAGATCGCGCAGCAGCTGGGCCATCAGCACACCGCGGCGTTCGGGGGCCTTCTGCAGCTCGCGCGCGATGCGGTAGAGCTGCTCGAAGGTGCGCTCGGTGGTCAGCACGCGGCTGCCGAGCATCTGGTCGAGCATCCACTGACGGGCCGCGGCATAACCCGCCAGGGCGATGAAGACCGCCAGCGTCAGCGAGGCAAAGGGTTCGAGCGAAAACAGGGTGATGAAGAGCAGGTCCAGCGAGGTCGCCACCGTGGACAGGCCGGCCAGCATCGCAAACTCGCGCAGCAGGCGCCGCGCGCGCGACAGAAAGGGCACCAGGGCCATCAGCGAGGCGAAGAACAGCGACCACACCAGCACCGCCGAAGCGGCCACACTGCCGGCGATGCCCGGCTGCCAGTCGGCGGCCACGAGTGCGGCATTCACGACCAGCATCGTGCCCAGCGCGGCGAAACCGAAGCGGCGCATCAGGATCGCGAAGGGGTTCGGCTCCTGTGCATAGGAGCGCGTCAGGACCATGATGGCGGCCACGCCCAGGGCCAGGATGGCCGCCTGTCCCCACCACCAGGCGTAGGGCAGGTCGGGCACGGACATCGCCGCGGTGGCCAGAGCGGCCAGCCCCCAGGCCCCCGCCGCGATGCCATGCCGCGCGGCCAGGCGACGTGGATACAGCGCAAAGGCGTGCACCGCGGCGGCAGCGGTGCTCAGGTCCAGCCCCAGTCGCCAGGGCAGGTCGTCGGCCAGCCAGCCCAGCACCGGCGTCAGCAAGGTGCCCGAGTCGATGCCGATCCACAGCAGGCTGACCGACTGGCACATCGCCATCAGCGCGAACAGGGCGTTGCAGACCATCGGCTTGGCCAGCAGGACCACGGCACCGATCAGGAACAACATCAGCGCCGGCGCTGCGAGCAGCCAGAAGCCGGCGCCGAGCCCGGCGTATCCGCGCGCCCGCGGCGCCACGGTCACCGCGCCGCCGTTGTCGAACTGCAGCGTGAGCTCACCGGCGCCGAACATCCTGCCCAGCGTCCTGCGCGTCTGCACCGCTTCAGCCCGGCGCTGATCGTCGACCGTCCAGCGCGGGGCGCCGAGGGGGATGCCCTGGGCCGGCGCCAACACGCGCCCGGCCGCGTCGATGCGCACCAGGGTGCGGCCAAGATAGGGCTGCAGCGCGGCCTCGGAGCTCGATTGCAGGGCCGGCTGGCCGCGCGAATCACTCTGCCACTGGGCATCGACCACCGGTGCGTGGACCAGCAGTCGGACGACGCCGAACAGCGTGACGCAGCCGAGCAGGGCCAGCAGCACCAGCAGCCGTCGGCGCCAGCCGATCCAGCGCGAGGGCCGGCGGGCGATGACCCGCTCGAAGGCACTCGCCTCGAACAGCGAATCTTCGGCGATGTGGCCGGTGGCGGCCATGGCGCGCGGCGCCGCGCGCCGCTAGACCAGACCCTGCTTGCTGGCCAGCACCGCGGCTTCGGCGCGGCTGGACACGTTGAGCTTCTTGTAGATGGACTTGATGTGGTCGTTGACGGTGAACCACTTGATGCCCATCAGGCTCGCGATCTCCTTGATCGTGAAACCCTTGCTCAGATAGGTCAGGACCTCGCTCTCGCGCGGGGTCAGCCGCTCGTGATCGGGCACCTTCTCGATCGGCACCGGCTTGCTGGTGGCAAAGCTCGTCGCCCGCATCAGGCCGGAGTCAGGCGCCTGGGCATCGGCGACGCTGGCGTCGCGAAAATGCGTGAGCAGGCGGCGCGCGATCGCCGGCGACAGCGGTGGCTGGCCGCGCACGATCTTCTGCAACTCCTCGACCAGGACCTCGAAGCGGTCTTCCTTCAGCAGGTAGCCGTCGGCGCCGCGCTGCAGCGCCGGGAACAGGTGGTCGTCGTCCGAATACAGCGTGGTGACGATCTTGGTCGCCGGGTAGTGGGTCAGTTCGGCCAGCAGTTCCATGCCGTTGCCGTCAGGCAGTTCAAGGTCGACCAGGATCAGCTTGAACGGGTCCACACCATGCAGGCCGCTGGCGCCGCCGGTGAGGTTGATGTGCCGGCGTGCGGTTTCCAGATCACCGGCTTCGGTGATCGCGTTGGCATCGCTGAAGCTCTCGCGCACGACGCGGCACAGAAAGCTGCGCGCAACCGGGTTGTCTTCCAGGATCAGCACCTTCACCGGCATCGCTTTCTCCTCACGGCCGTCGATTCATCGCCCGCCGGGCGCATCCGGGGATGCGTGGCGGGACCGCCTTTGATCCTAGCGCAGGGTCGCCGTATCCCGACGCGCAGCCTTGGGGGTTCAGGGGTTGACCATCAGCAGCTTGCCCTGCACCTCGCGCGAGCCCATGCGCGCATAGGCCGCGCGCAGTTCGGCCATCGGCAGCCGGCGGTCGATGGCCGGGCGCACCTTGCCCTGGGCATACCACTGTGCCAGCTGTGCCAGACCAGCGGCATTGGCCTGGGGCTCGCGGCCCACGAACTCGCCCCAGAACACGCCGACGATGGACGCACCCTTGAGCAGGGGCAGGTTCAGCGGCAGCGCCGGGATGCTGCCGAGGGCGAAACCGACGACAAGGTAGCGTCCGCGCCAGGCAATCGAGCGGAACGCCGGTTCGGCGAGCTCGCCGCCGACCGGGTCGTAGACCACGTCGGGGCCCTTGCCGCCGGTGAGCGCCTTCAGCGTCGTGCGCAGGTCCTGGCGGCTGTAGTTCAGCACCTCGTCGGCGCCGAGTCCGCGGCAGAAGCTGCACTTGGCGTCGCTGGAGGCGCCGGCGATCACACGCGCGCCGGCGGCCTTGGCGATCTGGATCGCGGCGCTGCCGACGCCGCCGGCCGCACCCATCACGAACACGGTTTCGCCCGGCTGCAGTGCGGCCCGGTCCATCAGCGCATGGTGCGAGGTGCCGTAGGTGAAGGCAAAGGCGGCGCCATCTTCGACGTCGAAGCCCGGCGGCAGGGGCAGCACGCGCCGCGCGTCGACCACGGCGTGGGTGCCGAAGCCGCCGCTGCCACCGATCGCGGCCACCGGGTCGCCGATCTTCAGGTCGCCGACGCCCTCGCCGAGGGCATCGACATGCCCGGCGAACTCCGAGCCCGGCACGAAGGGCAGGGGCGGCTTCATCTGGTACTTGCCCTCGACGATGAGCAGGTCGGGGAAGTTCAGGCTCGCGGCGCGCACCACGATGCGCACCTGCCCGGGGCCGGGCTCGGGGGTCGGCGCCTCGCGCCAGGTCAGCGAATCCACGCCCTCCAGACGATCACACCACCATCCGTACATCGCTGGCTCCTCTCATGTCTACGCCGGTCGGCACGCGAACGATGATAAGGACGCCGCTCCCTACAATGCCCGCATGCACATCCTGATCGCCAATGACGACGGCTACCTCGCCCCCGGCATCGCCGCCCTGGTCGCCGCCTGCCAGGGCCTGGGCACGATCGAGGTCGTCGCCCCCGAGCAGAACGCCAGCGGCACCTCGAACGCGCTGACCCTGGGCCGGCCGCTGTCGGTGTTCCAGAACCCCGCCGGCTGGCGCGTGATCAACGGCACACCTTCGGACTGCGTGCACCTGGCGCTCACCGGCTTGCTGTCGCACCGCCCCGATCTGGTGCTCTCGGGCATCAACAACGGCGCCAACATGGGTGACGACACCTTGTACTCCGGCACCGTGGCCGCGGCGATGGAAGGTTTTCTGTTCGGCATCCCCGCGATCGCCTTCTCGCAGGTCGACAAGGGCTGGGGTGAACTGGAGGCGGCGGCGCGCACCGCGCGCGCGGTGGTCGACGACCTGCTCGGCGGCGGCCTGCCCGCGGGCCCCTGGCTGCTCAATGTCAACATCCCCAACCGGGCCGACGCCGACGCCCTGCCGCGCCATGTCACGCGCCTGGGCCGGCGCCATGCCAGCGAGCCGGTGATCCGGCAGGACAGCCCGCGCGGCGACGCCCTGTACTGGATCGGCCCGGCCGGCGACGCCAAGGAAGCCGGCGAGGGCACGGACTTCTTCGCCACCGCCAACCACCAGGTGTCGATCACGCCGCTGCAGGTGGACCTGACCGACCACGCCCGGCTCGGCGCCTGGGCCGGCCGTCTGGCACGGGGGCGCGCGTGACGCCGCAGCCCAAGCGCCCGCGCTTCCCGGTGACACTCGACCGGCCGGCGGGGCCGGTGGCGCCGCCGGCCGCACCGACCCTGGTGCGCCCGCAGCGGCCGCTGGCCGAGGCCGCCCGCGACGCTGCACGGCGCACCGCGCCCTCGGGCCTGGGGCTGGACTCGGCGGCGGTGCGGTCGCGCATGCTGCTGCGCCTGCGCGCCGACGGCATTTGTGACGAGACCCTGCTGGCCGCCTTCGGCGACGTGCTGCGGCATCGTTTCGTCGACAGCGCGCTGGCCACCCAGGCCTACGAGGACACCAGCCTGCCGATCGGCCTCGGGCAGACCATCTCCAAGCCTTCGGTGGTGGCGCGCATGCTGGCCCTGGCGCGCGCGACCCCGGCCGCCGACGCGCGCGGCTCGCTCGGCCGCGTGCTCGAGATCGGGACCGGCTGCGGCTACCAGACCGCACTGCTGGCGCGGCTGGCGCGCCAGGTGTTATCCGTCGAGCGCCTGAAGCCGCTGCACGACAAGGCGCGCGAACATCTGGCCGACGATCCGGCGCGCTCGCGCATCCGCCTGGTCTGGGCCGACGGCCGCCTGGGCCACGCCCCGAACGCGCCCTACGACACCATCGTCGCCGCGGCCGGCGGCGAAGACCTGCCGTCCGCCTGGCTCGACCAGCTGGCCGATGGTGGCCGGCTGGTCGCACCGGTGCACGACGGTCGCGGCCAGACCCTGGTGGTGGTCGACCGCGACGCGGATCGTCTGCGCCGGCAACGATTCGAGAGCGTGCTCTTCGTCCCTCTAAAATCCGGCGTCGAATGAAACCTGCCTACATCGTCCTGGCCACGGCGGTCCTGCTGCTGGCCGCCTGCACGTCCCCGAAACACCGGGCCCCGGTGGAAGAGCGCGGCACCGCGGCGTCGCCGCCGGCTGTGGCCCCCGCGGCATCGGTGCCGGCCTCCGCGGCCGAACCCGTGGTCGCGCCCAGCGTGGTCGACAGTGCGGCCGCCGCCAGGCCGGCCGCCACCTATGTCGTGCGCCCGGGCGACACCCTGATCCGCATCGGCCTGGACAGCGGGCAGAACTGGCGCGATCTGGCGCGCTGGAACGGCCTGGACAACCCGAACACCCTCGAGGTCGGCCAGGTCCTGCGTGTTGTGCCGCCTGAGGCGGCGCCCGGCGCCCCGGTGGCCCAGCCCCTGATGCCCCCGTCGCGTGTCGATGTGAAACCGCTGCCGGCCGGCGGCAGCGCCGTCGTTGGCGCGGCGTCCGCGCCGGCCGCAGCGCCGGTGGCCGCGGCAGGCAAGGACGTCAAGGATCCCGACGACGACCTGACCTGGCAGTGGCCCGCGAGCGGCCCGGTGCTCAGCGGTTTCGACGAAACGCGCAGCAAGGGCGTGGCCATCGGCGGCAAGGCCGGCGACCCGGTGCTGGCGGCCGCCGACGGGCGCGTGGTGTATGCCGGGTCCGGCCTGCGCGGCTATGGCAATCTCGTCATCGTCAAGCACAACGCCACCTTCCTGAGCGCCTACGCGCACAATCAGGCCCTGCTCGTGAAGGAGGATCAGGTGGTGCGACGCGGCCAGAAGATCGCCGAGATGGGTTCCAGCGATGCCGACCGGGTGCAATTGCACTTCGAAGTCAGGCGCCTGGGGCGGCCGGTCGACCCGGCGCGCTACCTGCCGGCGCGCTAGCGCACGACGGCACCGAACCGAGCCGGCCATGCAGCCGCAACCGCGCGACCGCCTGCAGCCGGGCCAGGCGCGCGGGGCGGGCGCGCAGGACGATGCGCAGGCAGCGGATGCAGCGGACCTGCCGGTTCTGCCTGAAGTCGAGCCGGAGTCGGGCGACGCTCTGCAGCGTTATCTGCGCGACATCCGGCGCGCACCCCTGCTCAGCGCCGACGAGGAACAGCACACCGCCACCCAGGCCCGTGACGGTGACTTCGCCGCCCGCCAGCGCATGATCGAGCGCAATCTGCGCCTGGTGGTCAGCATCGCCAGGCGCTATGCCGGTCGCGGCCTGCCGATCGGCGACCTGATCGAGGAGGGCAACCTCGGCCTGATGCATGCCACCGCCAAGTTCGAGCCGGCACGCGGTTTTCGCTTCTCGACCTATGCCACCTGGTGGATCCGCCAGAGCATCGAGCGCGCCATCGTGGTCCAGGCGCGGCTGATCCGCTTGCCGGTGCATGTCGTGCGCGAGTTGAATCAGGTGCTGCGTGCGCGGCGTGCGCTGGAGGCGGAATCCGTCCATCGCGACGACGCTGACCCGCCGATCGGCGACGAGCAGGTCGCCGCACGCCTGGGGCGCCCGGTGCTCGAGGTCAGCCGCTTGCTGCGCCTGGCCGAGCAGCCTTCGTCGCTCGACGCGCCTGTGGAGCGCGACGGCAGCGACTCGGTGCTCGAGAGCGTGGCCGACGAGCAGGCGATCGACCCGCTCGGCCTGACGCTCAGCCATGAAGCCGGGCGGCTGCTCGAGGACGGCCTGTCGAGCCTCGACGCGCGTGAGCGCGAGGTGCTGGCGGGCCGCTACGGCCTGGCCGACCGCGAACCGGAAACGCTCGAAAACCTGGCCGAGCGCCTGGGCCTGACGCGCGAGCGCATTCGCCAGATCCAGCAGGAATCGCTGCTCAAGCTGCGCCGCCGCCTGGTGCGGCGTGGCGTCGACCGCGACGCTTTGTTCTGACCTGGCACCCCGCGGGCGCGGGGCTCCGGTCGGCCTGGCGTCAGCGTTTCCCTGAAGTGCCCGATCGCGGTACGCGGGCTAGCATCCGCCCGCCGTTTTCGATCGATCCCCGATCGGAGCCGCGCAGGGAGACGGTTTGCAACTGGTCCAGTTGATCATCGGTGGTGTCGCGCAGGGCTGCATCTACGGCCTCATCGCGCTTGGCTTCGTGCTCATCTACAAGGCCACCGAGACGGTGAGCTTCGCGCAGGGCGAACTGATGATGCTCGGCGCCTTCTGCGGCCTGGCGCTGATGACCTTCCTCGGCTGGCCGTTCTGGCTGGCCGTGATCAGCTCGATCGCCGCGATGGCGGCATTCGGCATGCTCGCCGAGCGTGCGGTGATCCGGCCCATCCTCGGCCAGCCGCAGTTCTCGATCGTGATGCTGACCATCGGCATCGGCTACATCGCGCGCGGCCTGATCACGATGATCCCCGGCATCGGCA
>CAZWUR010000089.1:0-15112 GCA_964637205.1 uncultured Rubrivivax sp. | reverse complement strand
GTCCAGCTTGGTCTGCTGGCCTTCCATGCCGGTCTTGGCAATCCACAGGGAGCGGATCATGGGTTCTCCTGACAGGACGCCGGGCCGCCCCAAGTCCTGTCACCCCCCGCGGGGGGCGGAAACGTCGCCGACGTTTCCCGGGGGCTGTCCAGATGTCCTGCGCCGATGTTGGCGCGGACTTGAGCCCGCCCATCCACGGAAAAGCGCCGCGAAGGCGGCGCTCTTCAAGGATCGCGCGCAAGCGCGCCGACTACATGCCCATCGGCGGGCCGAGCAGCTTCTGTCCGGTCTGGTCGCGCTGCTCGGCACCCTGCAGCACTTTCATCTGCTGCTCGAACTGGCGCGCGGCGGCGATCATCGCCACCATCGTCTCGACGGCGCTGACATTGCTGCCTTCCAGGGCACCGTCCTGCAGGCGGGCATTCGGGTCGCCTGCCAGGTCACCTTCGGCGGCGCGGAACAGGCCGTCCAGACCACGGTTCAGCGGCGCCTCGGGCGTCACCAGCTTGAGCCGGCCGACCAGCTGCGGCGGCGCCTTGCCGAGCGCGGCGCTGACGCTGCCGTCGGGCGCGATCGTCACCGCGGCGCCGGCCGGCACCGTGATCGGCCCACCCTCGCCCTGCACCGGCAGCCCGGTGGCGGTGACCAGATTGCCCTCGGCGTCGAGGTCCAGCGCACCGGCACGCGTATAGCCCTCGGTGCCGTCCAGCGCCTGCACGGCGAGCCAGGCATTGCCCTTCATCGCCACGTCCAGCGGCCGGCCGGTGCTCTGCATCACACCCGCCTGGTCGCTGTAGCCCGGCGTGCTTTCCAGCGCATACACGCGGGTGCTGGCCCCGTCGCCCTGCACCGGCACGGCACGGAAGGCGTGCAGCTCGGCGCGGAAGCCGTTCGTCGACGCGTTCGCCAGGTTGTGTGCCAGCACGTCCTGGCGCTGCATCGTGGCCTTGGCACCGGCCATCGAGAGGTAGATGAGGCGGTCCATGATTCAAGCGGCCTTGCGCCGGGCCGCCCCAAGCAAGGCCGTGGCCCCCTCGGGGGGCAGCGAACGCAGTGAGCTCGGGGGCTCCACCCAAGCGGCCTTGCGCCGGGCCGCCCCAAGCAAGGCCGTGGCCCCCTCGGGGGGTAGCGAACGCAGTGAGCTCGGGGGCCTCATCATGTTCAGCGGAGATTGACGATCGTCTGCAGCACCTGGTCGATGGTCTTGATCGACTGCGCATTGGCCTGGTAGATGCGCTGCGCGGTGATCATGTTGACCAGCTCGCCGGTGATGTCGACGTTGGACTCCTCCAGCGCGCCAGCCTGCAGCACGCCGAGGTTGCCGTCGCCGGGCACGCCGACCACCGCGTCGCCGGAGGCATAGCTGCGCGCCCAGGCGTTGTCGCCGATCGGCTGCAGGCCCTGCGGGTTGCGGAAGGTCGCGATCTCGATCTGGCCGGCGGGCCGCGACTGACCGTTCGAATAGCGCGCCGAGATGATGCCGTTGGACTCGACCGCGATCGAGGTCAGCTGGCCGGCCGAAAAACCGTCCTGGTTCATGTCGGTGACGCCGAAGGCCGAGCCGAACTGGGTCGCGCCGCCGAGCTCGAGTTCGATGCCGATGATGGCCATGGTCTCGGCGCCGGCATCATTCGTCGACTTCGGGATGTTGAAGCTCACCGGGCCGATGGGCGAGATCAAGCTGCTGCCGTCACCGGCAAAGCGCAGCGTGGCGATCGGCTGCGGCAGCGCGTCGGTGCCGGCCACCGAACTGCGGTTGGCGGTGGCGTAGACGTTCCAGACGTCGGTGCCGCCCTTCTGGAAATAGTAGGACACCGCCACTTCCTGACCCTTGGGGTCATAGGCGGTCACGGAGGTGGCGTTGTTGTAGGTGTCGGCATCGTCGAATCTGATCTGCGGGCCGGCGGCGGCACCGGGAACGGCCCCGACGCCCGCCACATGCACATTCGCCTGCACCGCGACCGTGCTGGCGGCGGCGGCGGATTGCTGCATGACGGTGCGTGAGGCGATCAGGGTCGGGTTCGCCGGGTCCACCGCCAAGGCCGCGTCGATGGCGATGAGGGCGGCCTGTGCCGAGGTGTTGGCGGTGTTTGCCCTGGCCTGCGCCGTCGCGGCATTGGCGCTGCTGGTGGCCTGGTCGGCGGCGCCATAGCCCGACGCGGCGGTGGCCGACGCGGCGGCGGCCGCCGCCGCGTCGTCGCGCGCCGTCGTGAACGCGGCCACGGCCGCGGTGGTCAGCACCGTCACCGGCAGCGCGGCACTCATCGCCGCCAAGGCGGTGTTGGCCGCCGTCACCGACACGCTGGCCTGCGAAGCCAGGGTATCGGCACTGCTCTGCGCGGACTCACGCGCCACGACGGCCGGATTGGAGGTGCCCAGCCGCGCGTCGAGGTTCATCTCCAGCAGCACGCGCTGCGTCGGGTTGGGGTCGATGCCGCCGGTGGGCAACTGGATCGCGCTCGCCTGCCCGGGCTGGATGCGACCGAGCTTGTCGGCCGGGTAGCCCATCAGGCGCTGCGCGTTGTTGTTGACGATGAAGCCGTTGCGGTCGACCTTGAACTGCCCGTTGCGCGAGTAGGACACCGGACCCGCGCCGTCGCTGACCTGGAAGAAGCCGGCGCCGTTGATCGCCATGTCCATCGGGTTCGACGTCGGCGAGATGTTGCCCTGCGTGAACTGCTGGGCCACCGCAGACAGGTTGGTACCGATGCCGATCGGCGTGGTGCCGGCGCCGGTGAGCGCCGCGGCGTAGACGTCGTTGAACTCGGCACGCGCGACCTTCGCGCCATAGGTGTTGGCATTGGCGACGTTGTTGCCGATGACCTCGAGGTTCTTGCTCGAGGCGTTCAGGCCGGAAAGGCCTTGCTGGAATCCCATGGTGTGCTTCCTTGGCGAAGGAGAATCAGTTGAGGGCGACGACGTCGCCGTAGGGCACGCTGCCGCTGCGTTCGAGCGTGAGGACCAGGCCGCTGCTGGCATCCAGGCCGACCGAGGTCACGCGGTCGAGCATCAGCGGGCTGCTGTCGACCTTGGCGCTGCCCAGCGTGGCGCTGACGCGGAAGGTGTGGCCGGCGCTGTCGCTACCCGCCGGCGGCGCCCAGGCAAAACCCTGGCGGCCGCTGTCCTGGGCACCGAGTTGCAGGGTGTCGACAACCTGGCCCGAGGGGTTGAGCACGTCCACCTGCACCGCGTCGGCCGGGCCGGCGAGCGTGAAGCCGGCCTCGAGCTGACTGCCGACGAGGGTGAACTGGTTGCCGTCGACGGTGACGTCGCGGCCCACCAGACTGGCGCCCTGCAGTGCCTGCGACTGCATGAAGCTGGCGTGCAGCGACTGCACGCTCTTGTTCAGGTTCTCGATCCCGGTCACGGTGTTGATCTGCGCCAGCTGCGAGGTCAGTTCGGCGTTGTCCATCGGGTTCAGCGGGTCCTGGTTCTGCAGCTGCGTGACGAGCAGCTTGAGGAAGCGGTCGGCACCGCCGTCCTCGCTGCTGCTGCCGGTGTTCAGTGCGGCGCTCAGGCTGCTGCCCGAGCCGTCGATGGCGGTGGTGCTGCTCATGGTTCAGGCGTCCTCAACCCTGGCCCAGCTGCAGCGTCTTCATCAGCAGCGAGCGCGCGGTGCTCATGACTTCGATGTTGTTCTGGTAGGAACGCGAGGCCGAGATCATGTTGACCATCTCCTCCACCGGGTTGACGTTGCTGTAGGTCACGTAGCCCTCGGCGTCGGCCGCCGGGTGTTTCGGGTCATGCACGCGGCGGCCTTCGGCGGCGCTTTCGCTGATCGTCGAGACACGCACGCCGGCGGCGGCGTCGGGGGCCCCGGCCTCGCCCATCAGCACGGTCTGGAAGGTGACCTGGCGCGCCTTGTAGGGCTGGCCGTCGGGGCCGGCCACGGTGTCGGCGTTGGCCAGGTTGGAGGCAACGACGTTGAGCCGCTGGCTTTGTGCGCTGACCGCACTGCCGGAGACCTGGAAGACGGAGAACAGGCTCATGGTTCAGCTCCTGGTGCGCGGGCCGATCAGCCCTGCGTATGGCTCTTCATCGCATCGTGCAGGGTGCGCAGGCTGCCGTTGATGAACTTCAGCGTCGCTTCGTAGCGCACCGCGTTGTCGGCGAAGCTGGCGCGCTCGCGGTCCATGTCGACGGTGTTGCCGTCGAGATTGGTCTGCGCCGGGGTGGCGTAGCGCAGGGCCGGCGACAGCGGCGAAGGCGCGCTGGCCAGCCCGCTGGCGCCGCGCGCGATCGGGTCGCCGAGCCTGGCCCCGGTGGCCGACGCGGTGGCGGCGCTGAGCGCCGAACGGAAATCGAAGTCACGCGCCTGGTAGCCGGGCGTGTCGGCATTGGCGATGTTGCTGGCCAGCAGACGCTGCCGCTCCGAACGCAGCAGCAGGGCCTGCGACTGGAAGTCGATCGAGGCACTCAGGCGGTTCAGCATGGGGCTCTCCGGGCGGCGGTGCCGCATTGAAGGCTCGGGGTCGGTGGCGGCAGACGGCTTGGGGCCAAGGTCATGGGTGTCGATTCTTCGGCGCAGGCCGGGTCGGCAGTCCGCCGATCAGCGGCATCAAAGCGCCGCAATTCCAGGCCCCCGCCGCATGCCGCCGCCCTAAAGTGGCAGCCTGATGGTCCGAACCCCTACCCCCCTCCTGCGCCGCGGCCTGCTGCACCTGCTGCCGACCGTGCTGGCCGCGATGCTGGCCGCCCCGGCCCTGGCCGCTGACGACAACTCGCCGCTGAATGCCGGACTGCGCCAGGCGCTGGAGGCCTGGACCCGCGAGCGCGCCGAGACCGCCGACCCCGGCGCCGCCAGCGCTGGCCCCTGGCGATTGGAAGTCGAGCTCGGCCAGCTCGATCCGCGCCTGCGCCTGGCACCCTGCACACGCATCGAGCCCTATCTGCCCAGCAGCAGCCGGCCCTGGGGCCGCACCCGGGTCGGCCTGCGCTGCGCCGACGGCCCGACCCGCTGGAACGTCTTTCTGCCGGTGCAGGTGCGCGTGCTGGCACCGGCCCCGGTGCTGCGCGAACCCTTGCCCGCCGGCACCGAACTCGCACCCGAACACCTGGGCGAGGCCGAGGTCGACTGGGCCGCCCAGCGCCAGCCGCCCCTGCTCGACCCGGGGCAGTTGATCGGCCGCAAATTGGGCCGCGGCCTGGATGCGGGTGCCCCGCTGCGGGCCACCGACCTGCAGCGCCCGGTGTGGTTCGACGCCGGCGACACCGTCAAGGTGGTGGCCCTCGGGCCGGGCTACGAAGTCAGCGCCCAGGGCCAGGCCCTGAGTCGCGGCCTGGACGGCCAGTCGGTGCGGGTGCGCACCGCCGCAGGCCGCGTCATCACCGGCACCGCCGTGGCCGAACGCCGGGTGGAGCTGCCGCTGTGAACCGCAGCACCGCCCGCCTCGACCCCCGCAGTCCGGGGTCCGGTACCACTTTCTTGCACTTGCCACTAAAGTCCGCAACCTGGACTGCCGATAGCACGTCCATGTCAAGCCGGCACAGCCCACCAGGGCGCCGCCGTTGGAGTCAGCCATGAAGATCGGTCCTCTCGAGAACAAGCCCGCCGGTGTCGATCGTGTTGCGCCCGCCGGCGCCGAGCGCAAGGGCGAGGCCGCCGGCCGCGCCAGCGCCAGCGCCACCGTGGCCCTGTCGTCCACGGCCGCCGCACTGAGCAGCGATGGCGTCGGCGAAGCCAGTTTCGACGAGGCCAAGGTCGCGCGCATCGCACAGGCCATCCGCGACGGCAACTACCAGGTCAATGCGGAGGCGATCGCCGACAAGCTGATCGCCAACGCGCAGGAACTGCTCGGCAAGACCGGCGGCTGACGCCGCCACCCCCTCGATGCTCAGCACACCTTCTGAAATGCTGGCGCTTGAGCAGGCCACGCAGGAGCTCGAGCGCCCGCTGGCGGCGCTCGAAACCTGCCTGGCCGCGCTGGCCGAGGCGCTGCGCGATCGCGACGCCTCGCGCATCGAACACGAGGCCGGCGAACTGCACCGCGCTCTGTCCTCGGCGGTCGACCTGTTCGGTCGCGCCGCGCGCCGCGGGCCGATCCCGGCCGCGCTGCGCCAGCGGCTGATGCATGCCGGCGCCCAGGTGGCCGCCCAGCGCGAGATCCTGGCGCGCGCCACGGCATCGCTCGACCGCGCGATCGACGTCCTTCTGCCCTCGCCTGCCGCCACGGTCTACGCCGCCGGCGGCCTGGCCGATCGGCCACCGTCCAGCGGCCAGACTCACGCCTGAAGCCGCTGCGCGCCTGCCGCGCCGTGAATTCCGTCACGCGGTCGGCCGACGGAATCGCCGTCCGCGCGCTGGCCGGTCACAATCGGTTTCGGGATTGAATCGAATCGTGGGGCCATGTACCCCGCGATCCACCATCGGGCGACGTTGGGACGTACATCGAAGCCGGCACCGCGCACGGGCCGGGCAGGAGGATCCTGCGGATCATCAAACCGCCGCACGCCGGAGCGCTGGCTGCTCCTGGCGACGGCGGCCTTGGTCGTCTGCGCGCTCGGCCTGAGCCTGCCGGCGGTGCTGCAGATCGACGCTGCGCTGGCCCCTGGCACCCGCACCGCCCTGCTGTTCGCCGCCCTTGCGGCGGCCGCACTGCTGGGCTGGGCGGCCTGGGACCTGAGGCGCCAGCACGGCCACCTGCGCCGGATCGCGCGCCAGGTGTCGTCGGATCTCGAGAGCGGCGCCTGGCAGGACGCGGTGCGTTCACTGCGCGATCACCGTCTGGGTGCGGCCTCGGCGTTCGACGCGCTGGCCACCGGGGTCGAGGGTGTGCTCGGTGAATCCGAGCGTCGCTGGCAGACCCTGGCCGACCTGGCAGCCGACTGGTACTGGGAAACCGATGCACTGCATCGCCTGGCCTGGATGTCCGGTGCCGGCCCTCTCATCGCGTCCCAGGGTCTGCGGCCGGACGCGCTGATCGGCCGGCGCCACGACCAGATCACGGCCTTCGAGGCCCCGGCCGACGGCTGGGAGCGATTCCATGCCCTGCTCGATGGCGGGCGCAGCTTCCGCGACCTGGAGTTCCGGCTGCGTCCGCATGGCCAGAGCGAAGCGTCGGTCTGGGTCTCGATCAGCGGCCGCCCGCGGCGCGACGCCGAAGGCCGCTTGCGCGGCTACGAAGGCGTGGGCCGCGACGTCACCGAACGGCGGCTGGCCAACGAGCGGCTGCGCGCCAGCGAACAGCGCTGGACCCTGCTCGCCGGACTGGCGTCCGACTACTACTGGGAAACCGACGCCGCGCATCGCATTCAGCCCTCGCGGCCCGAAGTCGCGCGCCGCTTCGCGCATCTGGCCGAGGCCCTGGACGGACGCACCCCCTGGGAGGCCTATCCCGACGGGATGCCGGCCGCACGCTGGGACGAACACCGTCATGACATCACGGCCCGGCGCCCGTTTCGCGACGTCGAGATGGACATCGACCTCGACGGCGCACGGCGCCGCATCGTCTCGCTCAGCGGCATCCCGCGTTTCGACGGCCGGGGGCGTTTCATCGGCTACCACGGCGTCGGCCGCGACATCACGATGCGGCGCGAGGCCGAAAGGCTGATGTTGCGCCACAGCGAGGCCCTGCAGCAGGCCGTCGACGAACGCACCCAGGCGCTGGTGCGCATGAACCGCGACCTGGACGCCTTCTCGCGCGAACTGGCGCATGAGCTGCGCACCCCGATCGGCCATGTGCAGGGCCTGGCGCATCTGCTGGTCAGCAAGGCCGGCGATCGGCTGGCCCCCGAGGAGATGCAGCTGCTGGGGCTGCAGTTGCAGGCGGTGCGCCATATGCGCGACACGGTCGACGCACTGCTCGCGCTGGCCCGCTCGACGGTGCAGCCGATGCTCTTCGAGGACCTGGATCTGTCGGTCCTCGCCGTCGACGTGATCGCGCAATTGCCGGTGCTGCCGCGCGAGGCGCCGGTGGATTGGCAGGTCGCCCCGGGCATGCGCCTGCGCGCCTCGGTGGCGGCCCTGCGCATCGTGCTGCAGAACCTGCTCGGCAATGCCGCGAAGTTCACGCGGCGCGAGGCCGCGCCGCGGGTGCAGGTCCGGCTCGACCGGATCGACGGCGAGCACCTGATGCTGACGGTGGCCGACAACGGTGCCGGATTCCCGGCCGCGCTGGCGGAGCGCCTGTTCCGCCCCTTCGGCCGCCTGCACGGCGACGAGGACTATCAGGGCACCGGCATCGGGCTGACCATCGTGCAGCGCATCGTCGAGCGGCACGGTGGCACGGTGGCCGCCGAGGGTCAACCCGGCCGCGGCGCGCGCTTCATGCTGACCCTGCCGCTGCAGCCGGCCTCGGTCTGAGCCTCAGAACTTGAAGGCCAGGCGCAGGCCACCCCAGTGGCGGCCTGCGACGCCGATCGGCGCCGCCGCTTCCTTCATGACCACAAAATTCCCGCCGCCCATGTCGCGACGGTAGGTCTGCAGCAGGAAGGGCCGCTGGTTGCGCGCCGACGCCAGCCCGGTGCGGTCGGCAAAGATGCGCCGGTTGCGGCAATGTGCCGTGTTCCAGGCCGTATCGCCAGCGCGCTGCGGGTGGTTGTAGGCCTGGTTGTGGCAGGGGATGTAGCCGTTGCGGTCGACGGCGATGCAGAACACCACCTTGCCGCTGAGCTTGAGCATCGGCTCCTGTACCGCGGGAAACAGGCGCTCGGCGAGCTCGACGAAGCGCGTGCGGTGCTGCTGCGGGTCGCTGCCGGCGATCGCCTCGTAGCGTTCATCGAAGAGTGCCGTGGCGTCGATCCTGCCGCTGCGCAGTGCCTCGTCGAGCAGCTCGGCGATCTGTGCGGCAGCCTGCTGGGCGGCCTGGATATAGGGCGTGTCCTCGGTCTCGATGCCGGCACCCGCCACCCTCTCGATCATCTGCTCCGACACCTCGAGAAAGGTCTCGGTGCGTCCGAGCGTGCCGTCGAGCTGCTGGGTGCTGCGCTGCATTTGCGCCTCGAGCGCGCGCATGCGCGCATCGAGTGCGCTGCACACGGCCTGGCTCTGCCCGGCCGCCACGTCGATGCCGGCGACGACGTCGCGGACTTCGTCCAGCGCCGCCTGCACGGCGCCGGATTCGCCGCCGGCCGCGCCCTGGGGCCGGGTCTGGATCTCGCGCGCCAGCGCCGCGATGCGCGTGTCGAGCTGGCCCATGGTGCCCATGATCGCCTTCGACGATGCCTCGACGCGCGCCGCCAGGTCCTTCACCGCGTCGGCCACGACGCCGAAGCCACGCCCGGCATCGCCGGCGCGCTTGGCCTCGACCGAGGCGTTGAAGGCCACCAGCCGCGTCTGCAGCGCGACCTGGGTGATCTCCTGGGCCGCATCGCCGACCTGGCGCAAGGTGTCGACGATGCCGCTGACTTCGTCGCCGACGGCCTGCACGGCTTGGCCGGCGCGCGCCACCGCCTCGTGGCTGTCGCGCGAGCGCTGCGTGATGCGGGACTGCGCCTGCGTGACCTGCTGCACCTCGTCGGCCAGGGCATGCAGGGCCTGCGCCTGTGCCGTCGCCACCTTGGATGCATCGTCGATCGCACCGCGCACCTCGGCCGCCTCGCGACCCATCGTCGACGCATGGCGGCTGATCAGGGCGACGAGACCCTGGCTGGCGTCGGCAGCAAGGGGCTGCACGGGCGGCGCCAAACTCGGCGCAGGTGCGCGCTCGGTGCGCCGCGAACGCATCAGGCCCAGCATCGCCCCTGCCCTCACCAGTCGCGCAGCCTGGTGCGCAGGCGGGCAATCGATTGGCTGTGCAACTGGCACACGCGGCTCTCGGTGACGCCGAGCACGGCCGCGATCTCCTTCAGGTTCATGTCCTGCTCGTAGTACATGCTCATCACGAACTGCTCGCGCTCGGGCAGATTCTTGATGGCCTCGACCAGGGCCTCGCGCATGCGCTGATCCTGCAGGCGCATCATCGGGTTGGCGTCGGCGTCGGCCACATGCCGGTCGAGGTAGTCCTTGTCGCCTTCGTCGCCGCTCATGTCCTCAAGATGGATGAGCTGGGTGCCGCGCACCCTCGACAACAGGTCCTGGTACTGCTGCAGCGACAGGCCCATCTCGTCGGCGATCTCACTTTCGTTGGGCGCCCTGCCGTGGCGCTGCTCGAGCTTGTGCACCGCGGATTCGATGCTGCGCTGATGGCGGCGGTCACCTCGGCTCATCCAGTCGTTGCCGCGCAGTTCGTCGAGCATCGCACCGCGAATGCGCTGGGTGGCGAAGGTCTCGAACTGCACGCCCTGGGCCGCGTCGAAGCGGGTGAGCGCGTCCGACAGGCCGATCATGCCGACCTGGATCAGGTCGTCGAGCTCGATGTTGGCCGGCAGCTTGGCGATCATCTGGTGCGCCAGGCGGCGTACCAGGGGGCTGTACTGCTTGAGCATCGAGTTGGGGTCGAGCTGTCCCTTGGCGGTGTACATGGCGATATCAGCCTTCATCTCGGTCGGTCTTCGGTTCGGGTATTCAGCCCGCGGCCAGGCGCTGTTGGCGCGGGCGGCCGGGGGGCGTTCGGTCAAGTCGCGGCTCGCCGTCCAGGGCGAGCTGGGCCTGCACCAATCGCAGCAGGTCGGCCTGGGGCCGGGCGCCAGGCGCGCTCGCCGGGTCGACCACGGCCCAGGCCTGCATCAGGCTGCCGAGAAAGCCGTCGGCGGTGCCGGCCAGGCTGCCCGCGATGTGCTGCAGGCGCCGGCTGCCCGGCGCCGCCGCGAGCAGCAGGTCGAAGGTCATCAAGGTGCAGCGCTGCGCCAGCAGCTTGACCGAGGCATAGGCGTGCTTGATGCTTTCGGGGTGGTCGGCGCCGATCACCATCGGCCGCGCGGCGCGGCGCTGGAAGACCCGCGCCAGGTCGCCGGCGCTGGCGTGCACCAGCACCACATCGGCCTGCGGCGCGGCATCGGCCAGGGCATCGAGCAGGGCCGAAGCCGAACCTCGGGTGTCGACGTAGGCCAGCGGCAGTCCGCGTGCGGCGAGGTAGGAGACGTCGGGGCCGAGCGGCTCGATCGCGCTGGCCAGGTCCACGCGGGCCAGTTCCTGGGGCGTCGGTGCGTCGTCGGCGGCATCGACCACCAGGGTGTGGCGGCCGGCGGCACCAAAGGCCGCAGCCAGACGTTCGATCACGGCGCCCGAGAAGGCGACATGCGGATTCGCCACCAGGGGCACGACCCGGCGCGGGCGAGCCTCGGCGAACAGCCGGCGCAGGCCGTCGGCCTGATCCAGCGGCATCGTGGCCGAGCTGGCGTAGAAGTCGCGCATCGTCACCGCCCTCAAGCCGCCGCAGCGGCGGCGTGCATCGCCGGCATGCCGGCAAACAC
Source organism: uncultured Rubrivivax sp. (assembly GCA_964637205.1). Taxonomy (GTDB): domain Bacteria; phylum Pseudomonadota; class Gammaproteobacteria; order Burkholderiales; family Burkholderiaceae_C; genus Rubrivivax. Next base: position 3,820 of record CAZWUR010000089.1, on the reverse strand, counting down.
CAGGTTCACATCGCCGGCGTCGAACTTCCAGGCCGGGCTGCCGCCGCCGCGCAGCGCGCGCTGCACCAGGGCATGCGCCGACAGGCGATGCCAGTCCTCGGGCACGCGCTGGCCGTTGGCCACCGCGAGCACCGGCAGACGGTGGCGGATCATCGCGTCGACGGCCGGACCGAGCTTGACCGCCTCGTCGATCTTGGACAGCACGATGCCCTTGCAGCTGGCGGCGCGGTAGCTGACCAGCACGTCCTCGATGGTCTCGCCCTGCTGCGCGGCATTCACCACCAGCAGCCGGTTCACCGAACGGTGCGACAGCATCTCCAGCAGCTCGCGCGTGCGGGTGTCGCGCTGGGCCATGCCGGCGGTGTCGATGAGCACCATCTTCTTCGCCGACAGCAGGTCCAGCAGATCCTCCAGCGAGGCGCGGTCATGCGCGGTGTGCACCGGCACGCCGAGGATGCGCCCGTAGGTGCGCAGCTGCTCGTGGGCGGCCACGCGGTAGGCGTCCAGGGTCACCAGGCCGAGGTTGGCCGCGCCATGTCGGGTCGCGAAGGCGGCCGCGAGCTTGGCCGTGCTCGTGGTCTTGCCCACGCCGGTGGAGCCGATGAGGGCGAACACGCCACCCTGGTCCTCCAGCGCACCCTGCTGTTCGGTGGTCAACAGATTGTGTTCCAGCACCCCGGCGGCCCAGGCCAGCGGATCGCCGCTCTCGGGCAGGCCCTCGACGAGCTTGCGCACCAGCTGCGGTGAAAAACCGATGTCGAGCAGGCGCTGCGAAAGCTCGGCCTGGCGCGGCTGGCGCTGCAGTTTTTCCATGAAGGCCAGCGCGCCGAAGCGCTGCTCGATGAGGCCGCGCATCGAGCGCAGTTCGTCGAGCAGAGGCTGCTGGGCCTCGCGGCGCGGCGCTTCGGCCCGTGCCGGCGCCAGGTTCGGCGTCATCGCCCGATCGTCGAACGCCGCCAGGCCGCTGTCGTGCAGGCCGGGCAGATCGCGAGGCTCACGGGTCTCGGCAAGGTCGCGTTGTTCGCGCCCTTCGCGGCTCTCGCGGCGCTGCAGGGCGGCGCGCGCCGGCACCGGCTCGGCGGGCGCACGCGGCGGCGACTTCGGCGCCTGGGCGACGAGTTCCTGCTCGCGTCGCTTGAGCATGCGATCGCGAACATAGTCCTGGAACGAGAGCGTGCTCATCGCGAGCTGCTCGACGTCCTGGTCGATGCTGGCCGGCGCGGCCGGCGCACTGGCGCGGGCCGGCCTGCGCACGGCAGCAGCGGCGCTGCGCGGCGGCGCCTCGGGCACATGCGCCGGCACGCTGGCGGCCACACGCTCGAGCTGCTGCACACTTTCGGGCGCCATCGCCAGCACCTCGACTCCTTCGGGGCAGGGCCGGGTGGAGACGACCACGGCCTCGTCACCGAAAGCCTGGCGCACGAGCATCAAGGCGTCGCGCGAGGTGCGGCCGGTGAAACGCTTGACGTTCATGTCGTGCTCCCGATGATCGAGCCGATGCGGATCGAATGGGTGTCAGGGATCTCGCTGTGGCCGAGCACCTTCAGGCGCGGCGCGGCGCGCTTGAGCAGGCGGGCCATCGGGGCGCGGATCAGGTCGGGGACCAGCAGGCAGGCCGGGTGGCCCAGGTCTTCCTGCTTCTGTGCGGTGTTGGCCGCGCCGCGGCTGAGCGAGTCGGCCACGCCGGGGTCGAGCGCGGCGCCATGCGGCGAGGTCAGCGCCTGCGTCACCAGGCGCTCCAGTTCAGGGTCGAGCGCGATCACGTCGAGCTCCTTCACCGGCCCGTAGATCTGCTGCACGATGGCCGGGGCCAGGTGCACACGGATGCGGCGTGCCAGCTCCACCGGGTCGGTGGCGGTGGCGGCGTGCTCGGCCAGGCATTCGACGATCGAGCGCATGTCGCGGATGTGCACGCCCTCTTCCAGCAGGAGCTGGAGGACTTTCTGCAGGGTGGCAATTCCGACCATCTTGGGGATCACGTCCTCGATCAGCTTGGGGGCCAGCCGGGTGACGTGTTCGACCAGTTGTTGCGTCTCGACACGTCCCAGGAGCTTGGCGGCATTCATCTGCATCAAGTGTGAGAGATGGGTGGCGACGACGGTCGCGCAATCAACGACCGTAAATCCGGCCATCTGCGCCGTCTCGCGGTGGCGCTCCTCGATCCACACCGCCGGCAGGCCGAAGGCCGGGTCCATGGTCTTCTGGCCGGGAAGCTGCTGCGTCGCGCCGCCCGGGTTGATGGCCAGCAGCTGGCCCGGGAAGGCCTCACCCTCGCCCACCACGGCGCCGCGCAGGGTGACGCGATAGATGCTGGGCTTGAGCTCGAGGTTGTCGCGGATGTGCACCGACGGCGGCAGGAAGCCGACGTCCTGGGCGAACTTCTTGCGCACCCCCTTGATGCGGCCGAGCAGGTCGCCCTGGCGCGCCTTGTCGACCAAGGTGATCAGCCGGTAGCCGACCTCCAGGCCCAGGGTGTCCACCGGCGTCAGGTCGTCCCAGCTCGCTTCGTTGCTGGCCATCGGCGCGTCGTCTTCGCCGGGCTTGCGCTCGGGCTGCGCGGCGGCCAGGGCTTGCTTGCGCATCAGCGACCAGGCCAGGGCACCGAGCGCCGCGGCGATGATCAGGAACACCAGGTTGGGCATGCCCGGGATCAGGCCCAGACCACCGACGATGCCCGCGGTGATGCCGATCGCCTTGGGCGACTGGAACACCTGGCCGCGGATCTGGCTGCCGATGTCCTGCTCGCGGCCGACCCGCGAGACGACCATCGCCGAGGCCACCGAGATCAGCAGCGCCGGGATCTGCGCCACCAGGGCGTCGCCCACCGCGAGCAGGATGTAGCTCTCGGCGGCCTGCGCGGCCGACAGGCCGTGGGTGACCATGCCGATGATGAACCCGCCGACGATGTTGATGATCAGGATCAGCAGCCCGGCCATCGCGTCGCCGCGCACGTACTTGCTCGCGCCGTCCATGCTGCCGAAGAAGTCGGCCTCCTCGCCGACCTCCGCGCGCCGCTTCTTGGCCTCCTGTTCGTCGATCAGGCCGGCGTTCAGGTCGGCGTCGATCGCCATCTGCTTGCCGGGCATGGCGTCGAGGGTGAAGCGTGCGCCGACCTCGGCGATGCGCTCCGCGCCCTTGGTGACGACGATGAAATTGATCACCACCAGGATCGCGAACACGATCAGGCCGACCGCGAAGTTGCCGCCGATCAGGAAGTGGCCGAAGGACTCGATCACCTTGCCCGCCGCGCCCGGGCCGTTGTGGCCGTCGAGCAGGACGACGCGGGTGGAGGCCACGTTCAGCGACAGGCGCAGCAGGGTCGTCACCAGCAGCACCGCCGGCAGCGCCGCGAAGTCCAGCGGCTTGACCATGTTCGCCGCCACCATCATCACCATCAGCGCCAGCGCGATGTTGAAGGTGAACAGCAAGTCGAGCATGAAGGGCGGCAGCGGCAGCACCATCATCGCCAGCATCATGACGACGAACAACGGCGCCATGCCGGCCGCCAGCTTGCCGGCATGCGGCCCGAGCAGGGCATTCATGCGTTGCATCAGCGCGTTCACGGCTCAGCTCCGGGGCGTGACTTGTTCAGTGGATCGAATTCGGGCGGCACGGTCAGCGCACCGGGGGCGTCGGGCAGGGGCAGGCCGGCGGCCAGCGCGGCACGCAGCTGGAAGACCCAGGCCAGCACCTGTGCCACGGCGGCGAACAGCGGGCCGGGGATCTCCTGGTCGACGTCGCAATGCGTGAACAAGGCGCGCGCCAGCGGCGGGGCCTGCAGCACCGGCACCTTGGCGTCGATCGCGATCTCGCGAATCTT
>CAZWUR010000088.1:5039-15314 GCA_964637205.1 uncultured Rubrivivax sp. | reverse complement strand
TCAGGTCGTAGGGCGACAGCTCCAGCGACACGTTGTCGCCGGCCAGGATGCGGATACGGTACTTCTTCATGCGTCCGGCGCTGTAGGCGACGAGCTGGTGCCCGTTGTCCAGCGTCACGCGGTAGCGCGAGTCGGGCAGCACCTCGTCGACCTTGCCGTGCATCTCGATCAGTTCTTCCTTGGCCATCCGTCTCGCTCCTTGTGCGTGTTCACGCCCGTCCGGCGTCGGCAGGCCGACGCCCGGGACCAGGGAACCGCAAACGCTGCCGGGGGCGACGTCGAAGAAAACCTTTGGCCAGGGTGTGAAACTGAGTTGAATCAACGTTGAATTATAACATTTGCACAAAGATGTGTCCAGGCGCCAAGGTTCACGGCGGCGGGATCTCCCGGTGAGGATTTGGCGAGACCGGCTTCCTAGGATGGAGTGCACGGCGGGCAGGCTGCCCGCCGATGCAGCCGGACCCAGGAAGGAGACCCTGCCATGATTTCCCGACTCAAGCCCACCGTGGCCGCCCGGCGCGGCGCACTGGCGTGCGCCGCGCTGGCCCTGTGCCTGCCCGCTGCGGCCGTGACCGTGGAGGTCACGGTCGAAAACCTCTCGGCCATCGACAGCATCAGTTTTGCGCCGCTGCATCTGGGTTTCCACAGCGGCAGCTTCGATGCCTTCGATCTTGGCAGCGTGGCCGCCCCGACCATCGTCTCGGTGGCCGAAGGCGGCGCCGGCGTCGACTGGCAGGCGGACTTCGCCGCCGCCGACCCCGGTGCCACGCGCGGCACCCTCGGCGGCCTGCTGCAGCCGGGCCAGACGGCTACGCTCAGCTTCGAGGTGGATGCCCTGCAGAACCCCTACTTCAGCTTCGCGGCGATGGTCGTGCCGAGCAACGACTTCTTCATCGGCAACGACGCACCGATGGCCTACCGCCTGTTCGACGCCGCGGGGCAGTTGCAGATCGCGAGCATCAGCCAGACGGCGCGCCAGATCTGGGACGCCGGCAGCGAGGTCTTCGACCCGGCGGCCGCAGCCTTCGTCGGCAACAACGACCTGCGCAGCCCGCAGAACTCGGTGGTGGCGCTGAACTTCGGTGAGCTGGCCGGCTTCAACGGCCTGACCACCGCCACCGGCTATGCATTCCACAGCGGCCTCGCGGCCGACGACGAGGTCTATCGCATCGGCTTCGCGGTGGCCGCCGTACCCGAACCCGGGAGCTGGGCCCTGATGGCGGCCGGCTTGTTGGGCGTGGGGGGCCTGGCGCGGCGGCGCAGGCGGGTGTGACCACAACGTGATCTGCGCGTGAGGACGGCGACGCCGGCGGCGGCTGAAATCGCCGGCATGGGCTGCGAACTGCTGCTGGTCGAAGATGACGCCGCGATCGCCGACACCCTGCGCCTGCACCTGGCGCAGGCCGGTCTGCGTCTGCAGCACGCGGCCGACGGCGCGCAGGCGCGCGCCGCCTTTGCGCGTGGCGGCTGGAGCGCCGTGCTGCTCGACCTGATGCTGCCCGACGCCGACGGCCTGGACCTGTGCCGCGAGCTGCGCCAGCAGTACCCGGCGCTGCCGCTGATCGTGCTCAGCGCACGTGCCAGCGAGACGCAGCGCGTGCTCGGCCTGGAGCTCGGCGCCGACGACTACCTGGCCAAGCCCTTCTCGATGCTCGAGCTGGTGGCTCGCGTGCGCGCCCTGCTGCGCCGCGCCGAGCGCCTGGCCGCACCCGCCGCCGAGTTGGCCGAGCTGCGCTTCGGGCCCTTCGTGCTCGACACCCTGCGCCGCAGCCTGCAACGCGACGGTCAGGCGCTGCCGCTGACCCTGCGCGAGTTCGACCTGCTGGCCTTCCTGCTGCGCCACCGCGGCCGAACCTTCGGCCGCGGCGAGCTGCTGCAGCAGGTCTGGGGCGAAGGTTTCGACGGCTACGAGCACACCGTCAACTCGCACATCAACCGCCTGCGCGCCAAGGTCGAGGACGACCCACGCGAGCCGCGGCGCATCGTCACCGTCTGGGGCGTGGGCTACCGCTTCGACGAACCCGCGGTGCACTGATGCGGCGGGCGGCGTCGCTGTCGAGTCGCTTGACGCTGGCCCTGGCGGCCCTGCTGCTGGCTTTCGGCGCGGCCGGCGCGCTGCTCGCGCAGCGGCTGGCGGTCGACCATGCGCAGGAGGCGCAGCAGCGGCTCGCGATCGGGCTGGCACGCCATATCGCGCAGCGCTGGCCGGCCCTGGCGCAGGCCGACCCGGCGGCGCGCGCGCCGGTCATCGCGATGCTGCAGTCGGTGAACCCGGGGGTGCAGGTGTATGTGCTCGACGCTGACGGCCGCGTGCTCGACTATCTGGGCGAACCGGGCATGGTGCGCACCACCCAGGTCGACCTGCGACCGGTGCATCAATTCCTGCGCGCCGCGCCGCTGCCCCTGCGCGGCACCGACCCGATGGGCAGCGGCCGAGGGCGCATCTTCAGCGCGGCGACTTTCGACGCCGATGCCGGGCGCAGGCCGGCGCGCTACCTCTATGTGCTGCTCGACGGCGGCGCGCCCTGGCCGGCGCAGCGCATCGGCCTGGCCGCGGGGCTGATCGGCCTGGCCGTGGGGGTTGGCACCGCGTTTGCCGGCGCGCTGCTCTTGCGCCGTCTGACCCTGCCGCTGCGCCGACTGGCGCAGCGCATGCAGGCCTATGCCCAGGGCGACCCGGCGCCGGGCGGACCGGCTGCCGGCGGCGACGAGATCCGCACCCTCGAGCGCGCCTTCGGCGAGCTGACGGCGCGCATCGAGCGCCAGGCCGCCGCCGAACGGCAGCGCATGCACGAACACCGCGAGACCATGGCCGGCATCGCGCACGACCTGCGCACGCCGCTGACCGCGCTGCACGGCCAACTGGAGGCGCTGGCAAGCCCGCACCCGGCCACCGCGTCCGAGCCGCTGTGGCGTGCCGCGCTGGCGCAGAGCGAGCGCCTGCGCCGGCTGACGCAGCAGCTCTTCGAGCTGGCCACGCTGCAGGGCGAGGCGCCGCTGCCGCGGCGCGAACGTTTCCGCCTCGACGAGCTGGTGATGGATACGGTGCAGCAGTTTGCCGGCGGCGCGCAGCGCGTGTGCCTGGTCGGCGCGCCGCCCGGGGCGCTCGAGGTTGACGGCGACCTGCAGCTCGTCGAGCGCGCGCTCGGCAACCTGATCGACAACGCCCGCCGCCATGCCGGCGACGTGCAGGTGCAGCTGCGCCGGGACGGCGCTGCGGCCCAGGTCTGGGTCGAGGACCGTGGCCCCGGCCTGCCCACGGCGCTGCAGGCGCGTCTGGCCGCCGGGCAGGCCGTGCGCGACCCGCCGCCGCGGCGCGCGGGCGGCGGCCTGGGCGGGCTGGGCCTGGCGATCGCGCAGCGCGTCGCGCAACTGCACGGTGGCAGCCTGCGGCCGCTGCCGGCACCGCAGGGCGGCACCCGGCTGTGCCTGGCGCTGCCGCTGGCCGACCGGCCCGCCTGACGGTTCGCCCCGGCGCCCCCGGCTGGCCTATGCTTTGCACCCATGCACATCGCCGGCAGACCCGCCTGGATGATCGCGCTGCTGTGGGCGCTGCCGCTGCCCGGCCTGGCGCAGAGCCTGAGCCTGGACGAACTTCAGCCGCATCCGGTGCCGCCGCCGGAGCGCGGCCCGGTGCTCGAGGTGCAGGTCGAAGGCTGGCGCCGCGAGGCCCTGGCGCTCGAACATGGCGACGGCGTCGAGCGCGATCCGCCACGCGCCGCCGAGCTGTACTGCCGGGCCGCGCGCTATGGCGACGCCGAGGCGCAGTTCAACCTGGCCTGGATGCTGAGCAACGGCCGCGGCATCCAGCGCGACGACGCGCAGGCGGCACATCTGTTCGCCGCGGCCGCCGAGCAGGGCATGCTGCAGGCGCAGAACATGCTGCGCGCAATGGGCACGCCGCGCGGCGCACCGCCGCCCTGCCTGCGCCCGCCGGAAGCCGACGATGCGCTGCCGCAGGCGGCGCGGCCGGGCACCGCGCCGGCGCCGCCGGTGGAACTGCCCTGGCCGCCGCCACCACCGCAGGCGCCGGCGCCGATCGTGCGCTTCGTCGACCTCGTCGCGCCGGATTTCCGGCTCGCCCCGGCCCTGGTGCTGGCGGTGATCGCCACCGAGTCCAACTTCGACGCCTCGGCGGTGTCGCCGAAGAACGCGATCGGGCTGATGCAGCTGATCGCCCCGACCGCGCGCCGCTTCGGCGTGCGCGACCCGATGGATCCGGCGCAGAACATCCGCGGCGGCATGGCCTATCTGCGCTGGCTGCTGGCGCGTTTCGAGGGCGACATCATGCTCGCCGCGGCGGCCTACAACGCCGGCGAGGCGGCGGTCGAGCGCTACCGCGGCGTGCCGCCCTATGCCGAGACGCGGCTGTACGTGCGCAAGATCCTGGCCCGGCTCGGCGGGCGGCGCACGCATCCCTTCGACGCCACGGTGACGCCGCCGTCTGAGTTGCTGCCGCTGATGCGCGGGCCGGGCCGCTGGCGCTAAGAGCTCCGGGTGGCGCCGCGGCGCGTCAGCGCCGCGCGCCCTGGTAGCGCTGCGCCAGCACGTCCTGCAACTGCTTGACGACGCCGAAGGCGTGCTTGAGCTGCCCGCGCTCGAAGTTCGACAGCTCGTCGGGCCGCAGGTAGTTGTCGATCGCCGTGCCCGCGGCGATCTGGCGTGCCTGATGGCGGATGCGCAACGCCGAGAGGAATTCCAGCGCGTCGCGCAGGTCGTGCACGCTCTGCGGGCTGATCTCGCCGCTGTCGGCGGCGTGCGCCAGGCGGTCATGCGTGTTCACCGCGTCGTGGCCGGCGGCCAGTGCGTAGACGCGGGCGAGGTCGATCACCGGCACGATGCCGCTGTGCTTGAGGTCGATGGTGCCCTTGTGTTCGCCGCTGCGGATCGTCGACAGGCCACCGAACAGGCCGCCGAACAGACCCAGCGGCGGCTGGTGCGTCAGCGCATTGCCCACCATGTGCGCGAGGAACAGCCGGCTGTCCTTGGTGCGCCGCAGGACCTCGCTGCGCAGGCCCTCCAGCAGCCCGGCCTGTCCGACCACCGTGCGCACGTCGAAGAAGACGCAGGTCAGCATCAGCGCCATCGGCTCGGGCGTGTCGACCCACTTGCGGAAATACTCGGCCCAGACGCGGCGCGGCTGGCGCCACTTGTCCGTCATCGCCATCATCTCGCCGGGGCAGTGCACATAACCGCAGGCGTCCAGCCCGTCGCAGACGAAGGTGGCGAGATCCTTGAAGTAGGCGCCATGGGCGGCCGCGTCGTAGGCGTCGTCCAGGATCATGCAGTTGTCCTGGTCGCTTTTGGCGGTCTGCTCGCTGCGCGCCTGCGAGCCCGCGGCCACCCAGGCGAAGTCCACCGGCGGCGGGCCGAACCTGGCTTCGCCCAGATGCAGCAGACGGCTGGTCAGCGCGTCGGTGATCGCGGTGATGATGTGTCCGGTGGCGTAGGCGCTGGCGCCGGCCGCGGCCAGATGCTGCTGCAGGGTGCGCACCTTGGCGGCACAGGCCACCAGGCCTTCGATCGTGGTCTGCTTGTGGATGTCGCCGGCGAGGAACACGGCCGAGGTGCTGTGCTGCTCGGTGACGTCGGTGGCGGTGATCATGCCGGCCACGCGGGCGCCGTCCATCACCGGCACATGGTGGATGTTGTGCCGCGCCATCAGCAGCAGGGCCTCGAAGCCGGGCTGCGTGATCTGCATCGTCAGCGGCGCGACGGTGGCGATGTCGATCACCGCGCGCGACGTGTCCAGACCCTCGGCGATGGCGCGGTTGCGCAGGTCGCGGTCGGTGACGAGGCCGAACAGGTGACCGTCCTCGACCAGCAGCACCGACGAGACGCGCTGGTCGCGCATCAGCCGCGCCGCGTCGCGGATCGAGGTCTTCGGCGCCAGCGTGACCGGCTCGCGCTTGATGAGCGCGTGGATCGGCGTCTTCATCAGGTTCAGGTGCGGGTCCGCCGCTTCGTAGGGCAGGTCGGCGGCCGCGGGAGCGGCCAGGACCAGGCGCAGCCAGGGCCGGCGCTCGCACAGCGAGACCACCAGTTCCGGGGCGGCGTAGGCCACCAGCACCTCGGTCGCGGCCTCGATCCGCCAGGCCATCAGGGTCTCGCGCGGCATCACGCCGGCGCCGAACCAGGCCGGCGCCTCCAGCATCAGCGTCTCGGCAATGCCGTCCCCCGTCCCGGGCGCGTCGCTGTCCTCGGCGCCGTCGGGGTCCTCGGCGAGCATCGCCGACAGCCGCAGCCGGCCCGAGGCCAGCAGACCCAGGCGCAGGCCGGGCAGGTCGGCTTCGCCCAGGTTCTCACCCTGCGCATGCCGGCGCAGCTGCAACTGCGGCAGCATCTCGGCCAGCAATTCACTGCCCAGCTGCGACAGCACGGGGTGCTCGTGCAGCGCCCGGGCGACGGTGTCGGCATCGGTAGTCGGATCGGTCATCGGCAGGGTCTTGGGCAGGAATGGCAGACTGAGGCTCACGCTAACGCCAGAAAGGGAGCCCCATCTTGACCAACGACAAGCCGCACGACAAGGTGGCACTGGTGACCGGCGCCGGCAGCGGCATCGGCCGCGCCACCGCCGCTGCACTGCTGGCCGACGGCTGGCGCGTCGTCTACAGCGGCCGCCGCCTCGAGACGCTGCGTGACGGCATTGTGCTCGCCGGCGATCCCTGGGGCGACATCGATCGCCGGGCCCTGGCCGCGCCGGCCGATGTGACGCAGCCCGAGCAGGTGGCCGATCTGTTCGCCCTCGTCAAGGCGCGCTACGGCCGGCTGGACCTGCTGTTCAACAACGCCGGCATCTTCAGCCCCGGGATCGCGCTGGAGGATTTCCCCGTCGAGCAGTGGCGTGCGGCGGTCGACACCAATCTGACCGGGGCCTTCCTGTGCATCCAGCAGGCTTTCCGCGCGATGAAGGTGCAATCGCCGCGCGGTGGCCGCATCATCAACAACGGCTCGATCTCGGCGCATGCGCCGCGGCCCAACTCGGCCGCCTACACGGCGACGAAACACGCGATCACCGGCCTGACCCGGGCGGCGGCGCTGGACGGCCGGGCGCATGGCATTGCGGTCGGCCAGATCGACATCGGCAATGCCGCCTCGGAGATGACCGAGCCGATGAAGACCGGCGTGCCGCAGGCCGACGGCAGCCTGCGGCCCGAGCCGGTGATGGACGTGGCGCACGCGGCGCGCGCGGTGGTGCAGATGGCGGCCCTGCCGCCGGAGGCCAACGTGCTCTTCATGACCGTGATGGCCACCGGCATGCCCTTCGTCGGGCGCGGCTGAGGCGCCTCAGCCGCCGAACAGGGCCCGGTGCTGATCGCGCAGCAGGTTCTTCTGCACCTTGCCCATCGTGTTGCGCGGCAGTTCGGGCACGACGAAGACCTGCTTGGGCACCTTGAAGTTGGCGATGCGGCCTTTCAGGCTGGCGATCAGGGCCGCGGCCTCGGGCGCGGGGCCACCGGCGCGCGCCACCACCACCGCCACCACCGCTTCGCCGAAGTCCGGGTGCGGCACGCCGATGACGGCCGACTCGCCGACCCCCGGCAGCTCGTTGAGCACCGACTCGATCTCCGCCGGGTAGACGTTGTAGCCGCCGGAGATGATCAGGTCCTTGCTGCGGCCGACGATGCTCAGATAACCCTGGGCATCGAAGCGGCCGACGTCGCCGGTGCGGAACCAGAGGTCGTCGGTGAACTCGTCGGCGGTCTTCTCCGGCATGCGCCAGTAGCCTTTGAAGACGTTCGGGCCCCGGACCTGGACATTGCCGATCTCGCCGGCCGGCAGCGCCAGGCCGCGGTCGTCGACGATGCGCACGCCGACGCCGGGCAGGGGAAAACCCACCGTGCCGCCGCGGCGCTCGCCGTCGGCGGCATGGCAGGGGTTGCTGGTGAGCATCACCGTCTCGCTCATGCCGTAGCGTTCGAGGATGGTGTGGCCGCTGCGCTGCTGCCACGCGGTGAAGGTCTCGATCAGCAGCGGCGCCGAGCCGCTGATGAACAGGCGCATGTTGCGGCAGGCTTGGCGGTCCAGACCCGGCTCGCCGAGCAGGCGCACGTACAGGGTGGGCACGCCCATGAAGACGCTGGCCTCGGGCAGACGCGCCAGCACGGCCTTCGGGTCGAACCTGCCGAACCAGATCATCCGGCTGCCGTTGAGCAGGGCGCCATGGCTGGCGACGAACAGGCCGTGCACATGGAAGATCGGCAGGGCGTGGATCAGCACGTCGCCCGGCTTCCAGCCCCAGTAGTCCTTCAGCACCCGCGCATTGCTCAGCAGGTTGCCGTGCGTGAGCATCGCGCCCTTGCTTCGCCCGGTGGTGCCGCTGGTGTAGAGGATGGCGGCCAGGTCGCCGGCCTTGCGCGCGACCACGGCCTGCACATCGCCGTGGAATACCGCGCGCTCGAGCAGGCTGCCGCTGCGCTCGTCGCCGAGCGTGAACACATGCGGCGTGCCGGCGCCGAAGGCGATCTTGCTCACCCAGCCGAAGGCCTTGGGCGTGCATACCACCACCGCCGGCTCGGCATTGCCGACGAAGTAGGCGATCTCGGACGACTGGTAGCCGTTGTTCAGCGGCAGGTAGACATGGCCGGCGCGCAGCACGGCCAGGTAGAGCATCAGGGCCTCGACGCTCTTGTCGACCTGGACCGCGACCCGGCTGGCGGGCGGCAGGTCCAGGCTGGCCAGCAGGTTGGCGATCATCGCGCTGCCGCGTTCCAGGTCGCGCCAGGTATAGAGCAGCGGTGCGCCGGGGCCGTCGGCGGTTTCGATGGCGACCTGGTCGAGGTCGGCGGGGAAGGCGGCGCGCAGGGCGCTGTACAGGTTCTGCGAGGACATGGGCGGAGGCAATCTACAGGAGGGCGGTGATCTGGCGCGCGCGGGCCACCTCGCCGTCGATGAACTTCTGGTGGTGGCGTTCGATCCGGTCCAGATCGTAGAGGTAGTTGACCATCATGCCGAAGGACTGCTGCAGACCCTTGGGCGAGAGGTCGGCCATCGGGTTCAGGCGCTCGAGCCGGGCGCCATTGTCGAGGTGAAAGCGCGCCACCGGGTCGCCGGCCGGCGTCGGCGAGGCCCAGGCGAGGTACATCGTGGCCAGCTGCTGCAGCGCCGCCATGCCTTCGGCCGGCAGCCGGCGCAGTGCACTCGCATGGGCCAGGGCCACGAGGTCGGCGCCGCCATGCGACCGCAGTGCCTCCTGCGCCGCGGCCAGGCGCTGCGCGCGCGCGCGGCCGAGGCCGGGCACGTCGGCGCCGCCGCGCAGCCAGTGCACGAACCCGGGGATCGGCGACAAGGTGCAGAAGGACTTGAGCTGGGGCAGCTCGCGCTGCAGCGCGCCGGCCACGCGCTTGATCAGGAAGTCGCCCAGGTTCACGCCTCTCAGCCCGGGCTGGCAGTTGCTGATCGAATAGAAGACCGCGACCTTGAAGGTCTGCGGCGGGGCTGGCTTGTCGGCCTTGGCGATGAGCGGCGCGATCGCCGGCGGCATCTCCGGCAGCAGGGCCACCTCGACGAAGATCAGCGGCTCGTCGGGCAATTGTGGGTGGAAGAAGGCGAAACAGCGCCGGTCGGGCTGCAGGCGGCGGCGCAGGTCGTCCCAGCCGTCGATGGCGTGCACCGCCTCGTGGCGGATCAACTGCTCGAGCAGCTGCGCCGGCGAACGCCAGTCGACGCGCCGCAGTTGCAGGAAACCGGGGTTGAACCAGCTCGACAGCAGATGGTGGAAGTCGGCCTCGGCGGCGGCCAGCTCCGGCTGCTCGGACAGGCGTTCGAGCAGCGCGCGCCGCATCGCGACGATGCGCGCCGTGCCGCCCGGCAGGCGGTTCAGCCGCCGCAGCAGCTCCTGGCGCGGCGGTTCGGCGGCCGTCATCACGGCGGCCAGCGTGGCCGCGTCGGGGGCCTGCACATAAGCCTGAGCCGCGGCCAGCAGGGCCTGGGGTTGAGGATTGAAATCGGCCGCCAGATGCGCGAAGAAGGCGCTGCGCAGGGCGTCGTCGAGCTGCTCGTAGCTGTCCAGCAGGTCGCGCGCGATGGCCACGCTGTTGGCCTCGCCGCGCTCGGACAGCAGGCGCTCGCAGGCCTGCAGCAGGGCCCGCAGGCGCCGGTTGCCGCCGACGCGGCGGGCGGCGCTGCGCATTTCCTGGAGCATGTCAGTCCCGCCCGGCCGTTCCGAAGGGACTGACGGCCCCCTCGGGGGGCAGCGAACGCAGAGAGCGTGGGGGCGTCATGTCAGTCCCGCCCGGCCGTTCCGAAGGGACTGACGGCCCCCTCGGGGGGCAG
>CAZWUR010000088.1:0-4939 GCA_964637205.1 uncultured Rubrivivax sp. | reverse complement strand
CGAACGCAGAGAGCGTGGGGGCCGAGTCACCTTTAGCCCATGAGTTTCTGCGGCAGCCAGGTGGCGAGCTCGGGGAAGACGCACAGGATCAGGATCGCCACCACCATGCAGCCCATGAAGGGCAGGGCGCCCTTGAGGATCGTCGGCAGCTTGATGTCGGGCGTGATGCCGTTGATGACGAACAGGTTCAGGCCCACCGGCGGCGTGATCAGCCCGAGCTCCATGTTGATCGTCAGGATGACGCCGAACCAGATCGGGTCGAACCCGGCGGCGGTGATCACCGGCATCAGGATCGGCGTCGTCATCAGGATGATCGCCGCCGGCGGCAGGAACATGCCGGCCACCAGCAGCATCAGGTTGATCGCCGCCAGCACGACCCAGCGGTTGACCTGCATCTCGCCGATCGCCTCGGCCACCGACTGCGTGACGAGCAGCGACGACATCATGTAGCCGAAGAGGATCGACGCGCCGATGATCAGCATCAGCATGCCCGACTCGCGCAGGCCGTCGCGCATGATCTGCCACAGCGCCTTGGGCGTCCACACGCGGTAGATCAAGATCACCATCACCAGGCACAGCATCGCGCCGACGCCGGCGGCCTCGGAGGGTGTGGCGATGCCGCCGTAGAGCGCGTAGACGACGCCGACGATGACGGCGATGAAGGGCAGCAGCTTGGGCAGCAGCTCGAGCTTCTCCTTCATCGAGTAGATGCGGTCGGCGTCGACCAGCACGGTGCCGCGTTTCCAGCTCAGGAACAGCGCCCAGGCCATGAACAGCGCGGTCAGCAGCAGGCCCGGGATGATGCCGGCGATGAACAGCCGGCCGATGGACGTCTCCGAAGCGATGCCGTACAGGATCATCGTGATCGACGGCGGGATCAGGATGCCCAGGGTGCCGCCGGCGGCGATGGCGCCGGTGGCCAGGTCGGCGTCGTAGCCGCGGCGGCGCATCTCGGGGATGCCCATCTTGCCGATTGCCGCGCAGGTGGCCGGCGACGAGCCGGTGAGGGCCGAGAACAGCGCGCAGGCGCCGATGTTGCTGATCACCAGGGAGCCCGGCACCCGGTGCAGCCAGCGCGCCAGCGCTTCGTAGAGGTCGCTGCCGGCGCGCGACGAGGCCACCGCCGCGCCCATGATGATGAACATCGGCAGCGACACCAGGGTGAAGTCGTTGAGGCCCGCGAACACCGTCTCGGGCACGAAGTGCACGCTGTTCCAGCCGTCGAACCAGACCATGAAACCGAGTGCCGTCATGCCCAGGGCAAAGGCGATCGGCATGCCGGTGGCGAGCAGCGCGATGGTGATCACGAAGATGAGCAGACCGATGGCCAGGGGCGGCATGTCAGAGCCCGTCTTCCGGCGCCAGGCCGAAGGGATGGTTGCGCTGCGTGAGCACCAGCCACAGATCGGCCAGGAACTGCAGGCACAGCAGGCCCAGGCCCACCGGCACCGCGAGGTAGGGGATCCACAGGCGCACGCGCCAGATCGACGGGGTCGTCGCTTCGCTCGTCCAGGCCTCATGCCACCAGGGCAGCGCGGCGTACAGGAACACGGCGCAGAAGAGCAGTGCCGCCGCGCTGCCCAGCAGGTACAGCACCCGGCGCAGGCCGGGCCCGGCCATCAGCGGCAGCACGTCGACGTTGACGTGGCCGCGCGTGAGCAGGATGTAGGGCGCACCCAGGAAGGTGGCGCCGATCAGGCAGAAGGTGACGAACTCGGTCTGCCAGATCGACGACTGATTGAGCACCGCGCGCACGAACACCATGTGGCAGATCACGCCGACCGACAAGGCGATGAGCGCCGCCGAGAACACGCCCAGCGCCCGCGAGGCGGCGTGCACGGCGGCCACCCAGGCGGGCAGGGGCGCGGCGTTCGGCGCCGGCGAGGCCGACACGCTCACGGCAGGGCGACTCGCGCGGCGACGTCGACCGGCCCGTGCCCCAGACCCGCGGCCGCCGAGGAGCCGGCTCTGCCGGGCCGCTGGCGGCACCCCCCCAGGGGCGCTCCGCCGAAGGCGCTTCGCGGGGGGGTCATTTCACGGCCAGCGCCTTCTCGATCAGTTCCTTGCCGCCGGGCACCTTCTCGGCGAAATTCTTGTACGAGGTCTTCGCGGCCACGTCGCGCCAGGCGGCCACATCGGCATCGCTCATCTCGACGACCTGCACGCCGTTCTTCTTGAAGGCCTCGACGAGCTTGTCGTCCAGGCCCTTGGACTCCTTGGCGAAGTAGGTCTCGGCCTTCTTCGACGCGTCCATCAGCGCCTTCTGCTGCGCCGGATTCAGCCGGTCCCAGCTCTTCTTGCCGATCAGCACCGGCTCGTACATGAACCACAGCGCGTTGTCGCCGGGCGCGGTCAGGCACTTCAGCTGCTCGTACAGGCGGAAGGAGACGAAGCTGCCCGACGAGGTGTCGGTGCCTTGGGCCACACCCTGCTGCAGCGCGTTGTAGACCTCGTTGGACGGGATCGAGACGATCGACGCGCCGGCGCCGGCCCACATCTCGGCGAATGTGGAGCCCGCCGAGCGGATCTTCAGGCCCGCCGCGTCGGCCGGGGCCTTGATGCACTTCTCCTTGCCGCCGAAGGCGCCGGCCAGCCAGGCGTCGGCCAGGACCTTGACGCCACCATCTTCGATGACCTTGCGGATGTCGGCCATGAAGGGGCTGGCATTGATGCGCTTGGCGTGTTCATGGCCCTTCACGAGGCCGGGCATCAGGGTGGCGCCGAACTGCGGGTGGAAGCCGGCGGCGTAGTCGAGCGGGAACGAACTCATGTCGATCTGGCCGTTGAGCATGGCCTTCCACTGCTCGTTCGCCTTCACCAGGCTGGACCCGGGGAAGACCTTGATCTCCAGGCCGACGTTGGCGGCCGCGACGTCGCGCGCAATCATCTGCACCATCTCGTCGCGCACGTCGCCCTTGCCGCCCGGGAACTGGTGGGAGGCCTTGAGCACGGTCTGGGCGACGGCGGTCAAAGGCAGGGCGGCAATGCACAGGCCCGACAAGGCCGTGGCGAGGGATCGACGAATCATGACGGAGTCTCCGTTGAGCGCGGTGGACGACAAGCGGCACGCCCCCGAAGTGACCGATAGGCGCGCCATGCGTATACAAGACTGTAGTGAAATTACGCAAACACGCTGCTGGTGGATACCATAACGGGGAGTCCATGCCGGCGTCCTGCCGGCCCGCCGAGGTGTCCGTGAAGATGTCCGACCGGCTGCGCGAGCAGATCGAGGAGCAGATCGCCACCGGCCAGCTGGCGCCGGGCAGCGCGCTCGACGAGCTGGCGCTGGCGGCGCAGTACGGCGTATCACGCACGCCGGTGCGCGAGGCGCTGATCCAGCTCGCCGCGGGCGGGCTGGTCGAGATCCGGCCGCGGCGCGGCGCCGTGGTGGCCAGCCTGGGGCCGGCACGCCTGCTCGAGATGTTCGAGGTCATGGCCGAGCTCGAGGCGATGTGCGCGCGGCTGGCGGCGCGCCGCATGACGGCCGCCGAACAGAAGGCACTGGCCGCCGCGCACCGGGCCTGCGGCGCGGCGCGCGACGATCCGGACGCCTATTTCTATTGCAACGAGCGCTTCCACGGCGCCATCTATGCCGGCAGCCACAACGCCTTTCTGGCCGAGGAGGCGGTTGCGCTGCAGCGCCGGCTGCGACCCTATCGCCGTCTGCAGTTGCGCGTGCGCGACCGCATGGCCAATTCCTACGCCGAACACGAGGCGGTGGTGGCCGCGCTGCTCGGCGGCGACGCCGGCGTGGCGGCCGAGGCGCTGCGCCGCCACGTCAGCGTGCAGGGTGAGCGCTTCGGCGACCTCGTGGCCTCGCTGCAGGCCCTGGAACACGCGGCATGAGCCCGCAGCGCGAGCCACCGGTATTGCCGGCCGACGCCGACGGCCTGCTCAAGCTGGCCGCGCGCAGCATGTTCGAGCTGTTGGCGAAGAATGCGATGGGCACCATGGTGGTCGACCGCCGGCACCGCATCGTCTGGATCAGCGAGGGCTACAAGCAGTTCCTGCCGGCGCTCGGCCATGACGAAGCGAGTTTCGTCGGCCGGCGCGTCGAGGAAGTGGTGCCCAACACCCTGATGGCGCATGTCATCGAGACCGGGCAGCCGATCCTGGTCGACTTGCTGACCAACAAGGCGGGCACCTTCCTGGTCAGCCGGCTGCCTCTGCGCGACGCGGCGGGTGAGGTGATCGGCGCCGTCGGCATGGTCCTGCTCGACCACCCGGAGTCGACGATGCAGCCCCTGGTCGCCAAGTTCGGCCGCCTGCAGCGTGAACGCGACGCGGCGCATGCGCAGCTCGCCGCGCAGCGCCGGCCGCGCTACACGATCGCCAGCTTCATCGGCAGCAGCCCGGCGGCGATGGAGGTCAAGCGCCAGGCCCGGCGCGTTGCCGCCACCCAGACCACGGTGCTGCTGCTCGGCGAGACCGGCACCGGCAAGGAGGTCCTGGCGCAGGCGATCCACGCCGCCAGTGCGCGCGAGGCGATGCCCTTCGTCGGCGTCAACATCGCCGCCGTGCCGGAGACCCTGCTCGAGGCCGAGTTCTTCGGCGTCGCACCCGGCGCCTACACCGGCGCCGAGCGCAAGGGCCGCGACGGCAAGTTCAAGCTCGCGCATGGCGGCACGCTGTTTCTCGACGAGATCGGCGACATGCCGCTGGCCCTGCAGGCCAAGCTGCTGCGCGCGCTGCAGGAGCAGGAGGTCGAGCCGCTGGGCAGCAACCGCGTCGAGCGCGTCGACGTGCGTGTGCTTGCCGCCACCAGCCGCGATCTGCCGGCGATGGTGGCCGACGGCAGCTTCCGCGCCGACTTGTACTACCGGCTCAACGTGATGCCGATCCGCCTGCCGCCGCTGCGTGAACGGCTGGCCGACCTGGAGGCCCTGGCCGAGGCGCTGATGGAGGACATTGCGCGGCGCAGCGCCCTGGCCGCGCGCAG
>CAZWUR010000087.1:0-15429 GCA_964637205.1 uncultured Rubrivivax sp. | reverse complement strand
CCGTCGCTCGTCTTCCATGGTCTTGTCATAACCAGCGTCTTCTCATAATGGCCGGGCCTGCACACTCGACGCCTGCAGGGTGCCGCTGCCTTGCTGCTTCCCCGGTCGGCCAGCGCACGGACCGGAACTGAACGTAGATGCGCGGTCGCCGGCGACGACTGCGGTTCGCCTTCCAGGATCCATCGACGTCGCGCGCACTGTGCAGAACCCGCACGAGGTCGATGCCATCGTGCAGCGGCAGCTGGTGGACGACCTGGCGTGTGAACGGCAGGCTTCTGAGATCGGTGGCGAGCCCGACCCGTCATCGGCTGCGTCGCCAGCCTGTCGAACGCCGCGGCCAGCTCGTTGAGCCAGCGATCGGCGGCCGCCAGGCTGACCTGGCGACGTGGCCCCAGATGTCCAGGACGCAGCGCAGCCGGCCGAGGCCGGACGCGCTGATCGACGCACGGGTGCCCCTTCACCCAGCTGGGTGCACCGGCGTCACTCGAAGTGGGCCTGCACCGTCTGTGGGCCGTTCATCAGCACGATGCACAACGTCGTGTCGCCGTCGCGGCCCAGGGTGTCGGTGCAACCGGTCCAGTGGCTGAAGAAGGTGCTGGGCGAGGTCGAGCTGGTGGCAACCAGGAACAGCAGCGTGCCGGCGGGGTAGGACTCGCTGCAGTCCTCACCGCAGTCGATGCCGGTGTGGGGCTCCTGGACCGTGACGTGGCCGGCGCCCGGGTTGCCGCCGGCAAGCTGCACCGTCAGCAGGTTGCCGCCGCCGACCGGCTCGAAGCGTGCCACGCAGCGCATGTCCCGGTCCATCACCACGCGGTCACTGCAGCCTTCGTCGCCCTCGAAGCCTGCAAAGCGCGAGTTGGTGGCGCTGTTGGCGAACAGGACCACAGCGGTGCCGGGGGCGAACTCGGCGCGGCAGTCGCTGCCGCAGTCGATGCCGAAGGGCGAACTGTTGACGCTGCCTTCGCCGATGATCTCGATCGTCAGCGCGCGTGTGGCCGCGCCGGTGGCGTCCTGAAAGCGGACCTTGCAGTGGCGCACCGTGTTCATCGACACAGTGGCCTGCGGCGCCGAGCCAGCGGCCGCGCAATCCCAGCGCCAGTCAGCCAGCGCGGCGCCGGCGTCGGGTTGCGCCGTCAGCGTCACATCGCTGCCGTCGGCCACGGTCTGCCAGCACAGGGTCGACTGGCAGCTCAGCTCAGGTGCGCTGCTGGTCACGCTGCCGTGCGCGATGCCGCCCAGGAACACCACCAGCCGGCGCCCGATGGTGGCGGCGCAACGGTCGTCGTCGCCCAGCGTCAGCACCGGGGTCGGGCGGACGTGGTTGATGGCGGTGCCGTCGCCGCGCTCGCCGGTGTAGTTGTCGCCCCAGGCCATCAGGCGCCCGCCGGTGCGGCCGTCGCCGGCGGGGCAGGCCTCGGCCACCGGCATCATCAGCGCATGGCGCGCACCGGCGGCGATGTTGATGGCCGGCGGCAGGCCCACCACCTGGACGGCGTTGGCGCTGCCCAGTCCGGGCAGGCCACCGAGCTGGCCGTAGCTGTTGTCGCCCCAGGCCCAGACCGTGCCGTCGGCAATGCGCGCCACCGCAAAATGTGCACCGGCGGCGATCTGGTCGACGACGCGCAGCTCGCCGCCGACCCGGCGCGGTGTGGCGCTGCACGGGCCGTCGTCGGGAACCTTGCAGTTTCGGGCTGCATCGGGACCCAACTGCAGGCGTGTGTTGTCGCCCCAGCCCCAGACCGTGCCGCCGGCGACCAGAGCGATCGAGAAGCTGTCGCCGGCGTCGCTCGCCCGCACCGGGCCCAGACCGGCCACCTGGCGTGGCGTGCGCAGGCTGTCGTCGTCGACGTCGCCCGTCTGGCCTCGGTTGTTGTAACCCCAGCCCCAGACCCTGCCGTCGCTGTCCAGGGCCATCGAATGGTGGGCACCGGCCGCGATGGCGACGATGTTGCTCAGGCCCACGACCTGGCGCGGCAGCGGGCCGTCCTCACGGTTGCCGAGCTGACCGGCGAAGTTGTCGCCCCAGGCCCAGACCGAGCCGTCGTCGCGCAGCGCCAGTGCGTGCCGAGCACCCGCGGCGACGGCGATCGCGCGGTCCAGACCGGGCACCTGCTGCGGCTCGGCACTCGGGGTTTCCCTGTCCAGCGCGGTGCGGCCCCAGCTCCAGACCGTGCCGTCGGCGGCCAGGGCGACGAACTGGGTGCCGTAGCCGTCCACGTCCAGGCTCGCGTCCACCGCCACCAGCGGCCCCGGGCCGGGGGCGAAAGGCAGCCGATAGGGCTTCGGGAAATGACTGCGGCCGGACCCGGTGGCACCGGATTCGGTGAAGCCCCAGAACCACGCGTTGCCATCGGCGTCCAGCGCGATGCTGGTGCCGCCGTCCTGGTCGCCACCGGCGGCGTAGCGCACCACCGGCGGCGCCGTCAACGGTGTCGACGGAAAGGCATGCACCGGCAGATAGGACGACATGCCGGACGTGCGACTGCCCGGGTCGAAGGTGAACGCCACCGCCAACTGGTCGCCTTCGCGCGGTTCTTCGCCAGCCAGCGCATGCACCTCGTCGATGCCGCAGTCGGGCGCCGGCACGGCGCAGGGCAGCATGCCGAGGTCGACGTCGACCCAGCTGCTGGCGTAGGCGGCCACCAGGGCATTCGGCTGTCCGCCGTCGGCGTTGCCGATCATGCGCACGATGTCGGTTTCGTCGGGCCGCAGCACCATGCCCAGCGGCTGCATGCCGACCGTCTTCACCTCCCTGCCATCGACAACGACCTCGCCGCCGCCACAGGCCGTCAGCAGGGCCGCCGACATGGCTGCGAAAAGGGTAGGCACGATGCGATGAAGCGCTTTCATGGTGAACCTCCATTCGGTTTGAATTGTTTGCACGCATGCGCCGTGCCAACGGCGGCGGCCCGCTCCGGGTCACGCAAGTACTTGATTTCAAAAGCGATGGCGACCCGGCGGCCATCTCGAATGGCGCACAGTCGAGAACCGCCGCCGGCTTTTTTCTCAACGCTGAGAACTCGGACCAAGGTGGCTTGTGCGGCCCCGCGGCAGCCCTTACGCTGTGCCGGCAAACCCAGGATGCCGATGACCGACATGCCCCCGGACGAGGGCCACGCCCGCGTGCTGCTGATCGAGGACGACGCGCCCTTGCGTGCCGGCGTGGCCGCCAGCCTGCGCCTCGATGAGGCTGAAGTGCACGATTTCGACCGAGCCGAGACCGCATTGCATTGGCTGCACGCGAATCAGTGCGACCTGGTGCTGTGCGATCTGCGCCTGCCCGGCATCGATGGCATGGCCATGCTGGCCGCCAGCCGCCAGCACGACCCCGACCTGCCGGTGGTGCTGATGACCGGCCACGGCGACGTGCCGAGCGCCGTGCGGGCGATCCGCCTGGGTGCCTACGATTTCATCGAAAAGCCGTTCGGGCCGGAGCGTCTGCACAACCTGGTGCGGCGCGCCGCGCAGCAGGTGCAGCTGGCGCGCGAGAACCGCGGCCTGCGCTCCAGGCTGGCCGACGGCGCGGCGCTGTCGGCGGTGCTGTGCGGCGACAGTGCGCCGATGCGCACGCTGCGTGCGCTGGTGCTGCGCATCGCACCGACCCCGGTCGACGTGCTGGTGCAGGGCGAGACCGGCACCGGCAAGGAACTGGTGGCGCGCGCCTTGCACGATTTCAGCGAACGCAGCGGCCCCTTCGTGCCGGTGAACTGCGCCGCCTTGCCCGAGACGTTGATCGAGAACGAGTTGTTCGGCCACGAAAGTGGTGCCTTCAGCGGCGCCGTGCGCGCCCGCGTCGGCCGCATCGAGCACGCCAGCGGCGGCACCCTGTTCCTGGACGAGATCGAGGCCATGCCAGCGGCGCTGCAGGCCAAGCTGTTGCGCGTGTTGCAGGGCCGCGAGGTGCAGCGCCTGGGCAGCAACGAGCTGCGGCCGGTGGACCTGCGCGTGGTGGCGGCCAGCAACCGGCCGCTGTCGGCGCTGGTGGACGAAGGCATCTTCCGCGCCGACCTGTTCTACCGGCTGGACGTGGCATCCGTGTCGCTGCCGGCGTTGCGTGAGCGGCGCGAGGACATCGCACCCTTGTTCGAGTATTTCTGCCGCGGCGCCATGCTGCGCTTCCAGCTCGCGCCCGACGCCCCACTGCCGCCGCTGCCGGACCGGCTGCTGCTGCACGCCTGGCCGGGCAATGTGCGCGAGCTCAAGAGTGCGGCCGAGCGGCAGATGCTGGGGCTGCCGCCTCTGGCCGACGAGGCTGTTGCAGCGCCGCATTCACGCTCGTTGCAGGCCACGCTGGCGTCGCTGGAGGCGCTGTTGATCGACGACGCGATGCGTCGTTCGAACGGCCGGATCGACCTCGTTTGTGACGCGCTGGAGCTGTCGCAGGCGTCGCTGTACCGCAAGCTCAAGCAGCATGGCCTGTCGCGCCGGCCGGTCAAGCCTTCGGGCGATCCTGAAGCGGCAACTCGATCGTGAAGCGCGCACCGCCGCCAGGGCGCTGACCGGCGCTGAGCCGCCCGCCCATCGCCGCCAGCGATTCGCTGCTCAGAATCAGGCCCAGCCCCAGGCCCTCCGGCCGGGTCGTGAAAAACGGCTCGAACAGATGGGCCCGAACCTCGTCGGACAGCCCCGGCCCGTTGTCGTCGACATGCAGTTCGATGCGCGAGCGTTCGGCGCGCGCGTGCAGCCAGATTCGGGGCCCGGGTTGGCCGGCCAGCGCGTCGGCGGCGTTGAGGACCAGATTGGCCACCGCCAGCGCAAGCCGTTGCGGGTCGACCGCAACCGTGACCGACGGCAATGCGACCTCGAGCGCGATGCCTTCGACCGTCAGCCTTGGTTCGAACAACTGGCGCGCGTCGGTCAGCACCATGTTCAGGTCATGCGGTTCGATCTGCAGCGGCTCGGCGCGCGCAAACTCGCGCAGCCGGGTCACGAAATGCAGCAGGCGGCGGCTTTCGCCCACCAGGGTGGTCGCGGCGTCGCCCAGCGCGGGCACCGTGTCGGGCCGTTTCGCCAACTGCACCTGCAAGGTCCTGGCCAGCAGGGCCACGGTGCCCACCGGGTGGCTCATCTCGTGCACCACGCCGGCCGCCAGCCGCCCCAGCGCCGCCAGCTTGCCGGCGTGCAGCAGCATGCGTTGCAATCGTTCCTGCTCGAGCGCGCCCTGGCTGGCGACGAGTTCGGCGCGCAGCCCGCTGGCTTCGGCCAGCGCGCGCTGGCGTTCGGCCTCCGCCAGCGTCTGAGCGGTGCGGTGGCGCACCAGCATCGCCGTGGCCAGTTCGTCGCTGCGCCGGGCCTGCTGCCGCTGGCGTGCCTGGGCGGCGCGCCGCTCGCTGTCCAGCGCCAGACCCAGGTCGCCTTGCGCCTGCTGCGCGACCGAGAGTTCCTCCAGCCACTCGGGCGGGGCCGCAAAGCCGGGCATGCGTGCGCCGCAGTCCAGCGCGGCCAGCAGGTGGTGGATGGTGGCGCTGCCTGCAGTGCTGCCGTCGGGCAAGGGCAGCCGGTGTTCGCGGGCGATTTCCGCCAGCACATGGTGGATGGTGGCCTGACGCGACCAGTCGCTCTGGGACTCGGCCTGCACCAGGGCCTCGCCGGCGAGCTTGATCGCGGCGTCGACGTGCCCCAGCCGCGACTCGGCCAGCGCCGCAAAGCGCAGGCTGCCGACTTCGATGTCGGGAAACGGCGCCTGGCGTGCGCCGTGCAACGCCCGATGCAACCAGCGCAGCCCGTCGTCCGGGCGTTGCAATTCCAGGCAGGCTTCGCCCAGCACCTGGCAGGCGAGCACATGGTTGCGCGAGCCCTGCGCGTTGTCGAACAAGGCCATGTTGGCGTGCAGCAGGTCGTACGCGGCCTGGGCGCGGCCCAGATTGAGCAGCATCGAGCCGGTCTGCATCAGGCACCAGCCGGTGGTGTAGGGCCAGCCGGTCGGCTCGACGATGCGGCGTGCGCGTTCGGCCCAGTCGAGCGCACCTTCGTGGTCGTTGAGGGTGCTGAACGCGATGCCGGTGTTGAGCGCCAGGGTGATCGCCGACTGCAGTTGGCCGCAGGCCTGCGCCGCCTCGAAACCCCGCTGATAACACTCGATCGCCGCCGCCGGGTCGCCACGGCGCCAGGCCATCGAGCCGCGTGCGCCTTCGACGAAGGTCGACAGTCCGGGCTCGTGCTGGGCGGCGGCATCGTCCAGGGCAGATCCCCAATCGGCTTGCGCGCGCTCGGGGTCCTGCATTGCCTCCAGGCAGGCGAGCCAGGTCGATGCCAACCTTTGGCGGGCGGTATCGCCCGCACCCTGAAAGTGCCGCAGGGCCTGCCGCAACGGCAGCGCGCGGTCCTGGCCCTGCTGGTCGCGCAGGGCGGCGTCGAGCAGTGCCGTGTCACCCAGGCCCTGCGGGTGCTTGGCAAAGCCGGACCGCGCGGCCGCGATGTGGCCGTCGACTTCATCCAGGCGGTCGAACAGCAGCGCGGCTTCACCACGCACCAGCGCCAGACGGGCTTGCACATGGGGTTGGGCAGGGCCGGCCTGCAGCGCGTTCGCGTGGCGAAGCGCTGCCTGGGTGTCGCGCTGGCGCAGCCACCAGGCCAGCTTGAGGGCTGCGTCGGCGGTGCTTGCGGCGTCGCTCCTGGGGTCGGCCAGCACGGACTCGGCCTGCTCGATCGAGGCGCTGCTGCCGAAGAAGTGAATGTCGTCTGCGTCGGGGCCGGGCATGGTGGTCGATGGGCGATCAGGCCATGCTAGCGGCACCCGCCCGTGGCCCGCCCCCCCATAAACTCCGGCGCCATGCTCGACCCGCCCTGACGTGATGTCGAGCGCGCTTCGGGCTGCGCGCCCGGCTTGGCCCCGGTGGCCAAACTGGAGCCGGTGTTCGTCGGCGGCGCGGCGGCCAATAACGCGCCGGCGACGTGATCCCCGAGGTCGTCGAGCGCCTGGATGACCCGCCCCGATGCCCTTGCGGCCGGACCTCAGCCGCGTGGCAAGGGCATCGACGGGCGTAGCCACCGCCCGGGCAGGTGGCGCCGAACGCGCGACGAGCGTGCGCGTTTCAGCAACGTCGGCCTTGTTTCAAGTAGGGCGTCCAGCGACGGATTTGCCACCTGACCGGGCTGTCTGGCCTCCGGACGGCATGGCAAGACTCTTGCAAACGACCCACCGACACATGCAGGCAAGGAAGCACATGAACGATCGGATCTTTCGGCCCAAGCGCGGCGCCAGCGTGGCAATGCAGACGCGGCGGCTTGACGGCCACCTTGGCCACCGCGTGCGCCCCGGGGTCGGGTCGGCATGATCGCGGCACTCAAACTCCTGCACCTGCTGTGCTTCGTGTACTGGCTGGGCGGGGACCTGGGCACCTTCTACTCGGCCGGGCTGGTGGTGCGGCGCGAGCTCTCGCCCGAGGCGCGCGTGACGGCGGCGCGCATCATGTTTGCCACCGACCTGGCACCGCGCCTGGCCATGCCGCTGACCGTGGCCAGCGGCTTGCACCTGGCCGTGGCCATCGGGTTTCTGGCGCTGCCCCCGGCGGCCGTGGCCGCGGCCTGGGGCCTGTGCGCGGCCTGGCTGGGCATGGTGCTGGCGCTGCATCACCGACCGGGCCAGATGATGCTGGTGCGCGTCGATTTCGCCTGGCGCGTGGCCCTGGTGGCCGGCCTGCTGCTGGTGGCGCTGATGGGCTTCACGCAGACCTGGGCGCAGCCCGCGCCCTGGTTGGCGCTGAAGCTGGCCGCCTTTGCGGCCACGGTGTTCTGCGGCCTCATGATCCGCAGGCGCATGCGGACCTTCGGCCCCGCCTTCGCGCAACTGCTGCGGGGCTCGCCCGACGAGGCCGCGAATCACGAGATCGCCCGGTCGCTCGGCGCTGCGCGCCCCTGGGTGGTGGGCATCTGGGCCTTGCTGCTGCTGGCCGCCTTCACCGGGCTGCACGGGATCACGCCATGAAGCGGCTGCGCCCATGGGGTGCGGCCCGGCACGCAGCGCTTCGGGCCCCGGCATCCCTGGTCATCTTCGACCTGCCGTGCGACGATGGCACATGATTCGCATCTTCTGTGGCGCCATCCTGTGCCTTTCGGCCCTGCCGGCCGGCGCGCAATCGACGACGCCTGACGCTGCGGGCAAGCCGGCGGTCGACGGCGCGCTCGAAGCCACCCGCGAAAGCGTGCGCGAGACGGCCCTGTGGCTGGCGCGCGGCGTCGACAGCTGGTTCGGCGACAAACCCTTCGCCGAGGGTGGCAGCGTGCACGACGGGCGGCTGAGCCTGAGCCTGCTGCACCATCCACCCGACGACAACAGTGTGTCGCTGCGCTTCAATGCGCGCTTCACCCTGCCCAATCTGCGCGATACGGCCTATGTCTTCGTCGGCCGCGACAACCCGCGTGAAGTCATCACCGACCAGCCCGGCGCCTTCACGCGCGCGCAGCGCCTGCAGACCGAGACCCACGACGACACACGCTTCTTTGCCGGCATCGGGGTGCTGCTGCAGGAGTCGACCGATCTGCGCGTCGGCTTCCGCGGCGGCCTGAAGCCTTATGTGCAGTTGCGCTATCGGCGCCCGATCGAACTCGGCGCGCGCAAGCTGGCCGATTTTCGCCAGACCTTCTTCTGGACCGTCGACGACCATCTGGGCTCGACGACGGCGGTGTCGGTCGAACGCGCCGTGCGCCCCGACCTGGCCGTGCGCTGGCTGACCTCGGGCACGGTGACGCAGGCGAGCAAGCGGCTGGAGGTCTCGAGCAGTCTCGGCGCCTACCAGCGCTTCGGGTCGCAGCGGCTGGCGTCGCTGGAACTCATCGCCACCGCCGCGCAACATACCGGGGTCGGGCTGACCGACTACGGCCTGCAGGCCAAGTGGCAGCAGCCGCTGTACAAGGACTGGCTGCTCGGCGAAGTCCTGGTCGGCCACTTCTGGCCGCGTGCCGACGAGAGCGTGCCACGCACGCCGGGCTGGGCCGCGGGGGCGGCGCTGAAGCTGAGCTTCTGATGTCGCGCGAGGTGTCCGATCCGGACCCGGCAGTCTGGGTTGGCCGCCACGAGCAGTCGACCGAACGCCTGGGACCGACCCCGCCGCGCGCCCTGGCCGCGACGCTGGACCATGCGCCGCAGGCCTTCGACGACGGCAGCACTTTGCCGCCGCTGTGGCACTGGCTGTATTTCCTGCCGCTGCACCGCGCGCGCGACATCGGTGCCGACGGGCATGCGCGCCTGGGCGGATTCCTGCCGCCGGTGCCGCTGCCGCGGCGCATGTGGGCCGGCAGCCGCTTCGTGTTCCAGGCGCCGCTGCGCGTCGGCGATAGCGTCACGCGGCGGTCGACCCTCGAGTCGGTGCAGCCCAAGAGCGGCCGGCGCGGGCCGCTGGTCTTCGTCACCGTGCGCCATGAACTGTGCACCGCCGACGGGCCGGCGCTGACCGAGTGGCATGACATCGTCTACCGCCCGGCACCCGTTCCTGGCGAAGCGCAGGCCGAGCCCCGCCCGGCACCGGCCGAGGCGCAATGGTGCGATCCGCTGCTGCCCGATGAGGTGCTGCTGTTGCGCTACAGCGCGCTCAGCTTCAACGGCCACCGCATCCACTACGACCGGCGCTACGTCACCGAGGTCGAGGCCTACCCGGGCCTGGTCGTGCACGGGCCGCTGATCGCCACCCTGCTGCTCGACCGCCTGCAGCGTGCGCATCCGGCGGCGGTGCTCCTGGACTTTCGCTTCCAGGCGCTGCGCCCCTGTTTCGACGGCCGGCCCTTGCAACTCTGCGGCCGGGTCGATGGTCCCGTGGCGCAACTGTGGGCGCTCGACGATGGCGGCGCGCTGGCGATGCTGGCGCAGGCAACGCTGCGCGGCTGAGAAAGTGCTTCAGCGGCGCAGGCCGAGCCAGATCACGGTGCACACCACAAGCGCGGCGCCCAGCAGTTGCACGGGGGCGATTGACTGGTTCAGGAAGACCCAGGCCAGGCCGAGTGCAAACACCGGCTCGACGTTCATGATCGCCGAGTTGCCGACCACGCCCAGGCGCGGCAGGACGGTGAACAGGATCGTGATCCCGGTGCCATAGAGCCCGGTCAGCAGCGCCAGCCCCCACCAGCCCGGCGTGGCCTGCGGCCAATGAAACCCGCCCTGCGCCGTCGCCGCCAGCCCGGCCAGCAGGCCGACCATCGCCATCGTCGTCGCGGTGCGCAGCCGGCCGTCCAGATCGCCGGCTTCATGCTGTGTGAGCACGAGGGCCAGGCCGAAGGTGAACGACGCCGCCAGCGCAAAGGCCACGCCAGCGCCGATCTGTCCCCACTGCGCCGCTGCGCCGAGCCCGGATGCGGCGCCCAGGACATCCAGCGCCAGCGCCAGGCCGAGCAGCAGCACCGGCATGGCCAGCAGAACACGCCGCTCGGGCCGATGGCCGTAGATCAGCCGCGCCCACAGCGCGGTGCTCAGCGGATAGGTGTTGAAGGCCAGCAGGGCCAGCGCCACCGGCAGCCGCGCCACCGCCGAATAGATGCAGAAGCTCTGCAGCGCGACGAGCAGCCCGATCGCGGGCAGGGCCCGGCGGTGGCGTGCCGACAGCCGGCGCGGCACCCCGCTGAGCAGCACCAGGACACCGACGACGATGGCCGTGGCACCGCTGCGCAAGGTCACTGCGGTGAGCACGTCCACGCCATGGTCGAAGGCCAGGCGGGCGGCGACATGGTTCGCGCCCATCATCAGCGCGATCAGCAGCAGCGTTGCAAACGCCGCCGGCGACAGGCGTGCGGTCAACGGGTCAGGGTCTCGAGCGTGACCCCGGCGCGGCGCACGGCGGCGCCGAAGACCTTGGGATAGAGGTCGCCCTGCGGGTCGCTGTCCTGCACATTTTGCGAAGACATCGCGCGCGCCGCGTCGCTCAGCGGCAGCGTGGCCCCCGGCATGGCATGCGCCAGGGCCTGCACATGACAGGCGCTGTGCAGCACGTAGTACCAGTAGAAGGCCGAGGCGACGCTGGCTTCGGCCACCAGCAGGCCGTGGTTGCGCAGGATCATCACCGGCTTGGTGCCCAGGCTGGCGACCAGGCGAGGCTGTTCGGCGGTGCTCGTCGTCACGCCCTCGAAGTCGTGGTAGGCGATGCGGCCGTCCAGAAAGGCGGCGTAGAAGTTGTCCGCCGCCAGGCCCTCGGCCTTGCAGGCCACGGCCAGTCCGTAGCGGTCGTGGGTGTGCACGATGCAATGTGCGTCGGGGCGCGCCGCGTGGATGGCGCTGTGGATCACGAGTCCGGCGCGGTTGACGCCGTACGGCGTGTCGTGCAGAGGCCGGCCGGCAAGGTCCACCTTCACCAGGTTGTGCGCCGTGACCTCGCCGTAGTGCAGGCCGAAGGGGTTGATCAGGTAGGCCGTCGCCGCGCCGGGCCCGTGCACCCGCAGCGTGATGTGGTTGAAGATCTCTTCAGCCCAGCCGCGCGCAAAGAACACGCGATAGCAGGCCGCCAGTTCGACGCGCGCCTGCCACTCGGCCGCGGCCATGCCGGCAGGCCGGCAGGCCGCAATCGATTCGGCCGGGAACAGGGGCGTTTGCATGCGGGTCTCCACGACGAGGCGGAGCCGATGCTAGCGCGCCTGCAGCGTCAATCCGCGGGGGCGGTCACGCCGAGGCAGTTGTTGCATTTTCCCAGGCCGCGCAATCGCGGATCGGGCTTGCCCTCGCCGGTCTTGAAGTTGGCGTGGCACTTGATGCAGACGTACATCTTCGAGCTCGACATCATGGGCTTCACGCCGGGTTCGGCGTTCGGCCGGGCCGCGGTGTATTCGGCCTGGGTCTGGCGGAGCTTGGGTGCGGAGGAATCGGCGGGGGTCGTAGCGCGTTTGGTGGCCATGGTGGTTGGAAACGGCGGAGGACCGGCCGCAGGGCCGGGACGGATGGCGTATTGTCCGCTGAAACCGCAAACCCGTCCCGCACGCCCCCTCATTCGCAGTTGCGACGCCCGATCAGGGCCGTCGCGCCGGCGGCCTAGCCGAACTGGGAAATGTTGTCCATCTGCGCGTGCCAGGCCTGCAGATCGTCCAGCGTGACGGGGCCGTCCGGCCCGGCCAGGGCCGGGCGCCAGCCGTCGCGCGTGTGCAGGCCGGGGCCCATCGCGATCGCACCTTCGATCGTTGCGTGCGCGAAATAGGCGCTGCGCGGCACGACCACCGGCACGTCGGCGGCGATCGCCGCCGCCACACCGCCCGGCGAGTCCTCCAGGGCCACGGCCTCCAGCGGCCCCAGGCCCAGGGCCTGCAGCGCACGCTGGAAGACCTCGGGGTCGGGCTTCTTGCAGCTCACGTCCTCGCCGCAAATGGCGACTTCGAAGAGCTCGCGCCAGCGCGGCCCGAAATGCACGCCGAGCAGCGCGTCGACGTTGGCGCGGCCGGTGGTGGTGGTGATGGCCTGGCGCAACCCGGCTTCGCGTGCCTCGGTGATCAACTCCAGCACACCGGGGCGCAGCGGCAGCCCGGCTTCACGCACGAGCGCGGTGTAGATCTCGGTCTTGCGCCGGTGCAGTTCGGTCACCAGGGCCTCGCGCTCGCCGGCGCTGACCGGGGCGTCGGCGCGGCCGGCCATGTCGGCGCGCAGGCGTTCGCGGCCGCCGGTGACGTTGAGCAACTGGCCGTAAAGCGCTTCGTCCCAGCGCCAGGGCAGGCGCATGGCTTCGAAGGCCTGGTTGAAGGCCACGCGGTGCCCGTCGCGCTCGGTTTCGGCAAGCGTGCCGTCGACGTCCCAGAGAAGGGCCCTGAGCGTGGTCATCGTGCCCCCTTGACGCCGCGCGTCGTCCCGCGGAGGGGGAAAACGCCCTTTCGGGGCAGCCTCATGGTGCTCATGCGGTCTCCTTTCCTGGCTGAAACAGGGCCCGAGGTCGGCGATCGCGCGGTCGCCGGCCGCAGACCGCCCGGGGCCACCCACGTTGTAGCGCCACCCGCGCCGCCGTGCAACGATGCCCGGGCGGCGCAGTGTGCTGGCGTCGATGGCCGATTCGCCGACCCACGGCGTCTGCCGCGGCGGCCCGTCGAATGCGATGCCGGCAGGTTAGCACGGGCTGCGGGCCGGTCCCGCGGCCGGCCAGCCTGGCGGTCATGCCAGCAGGCGCTTCACCGCCGCGGCCACGGCCTCGGCGCCGATGCCGAAATGTGCATACAGCGCCGGCGCCGGGGCCGATTCGCCATAGCCCGCCATGCCCACCACCGCGCCGCGGCGGCCCACGTACTTGCGCCACAGGTCCGGCTGCGCAGCCTCCACGGCCACGGCGGGCAGGTCGGGCGGCAGAACCCGGTCCCGGTAGGCCGGATCCTGGCGGTCGAAGACGCTGCTGCTCGGCATCGAGACCACACGCACCGGGATGCCCTCGGCCGCCAGCATCGCCTGCGCCTGCCTCGCAAGCTGGGTCTCCGATCCGGTGCCCAGGATCACGGCGCGCGCGCCCTCGGCCTCGCTGAGCACATAGGCGCCACGCCGCACCTCGGCGGCACGCGCCGCGTCGTCGAGCTGTCGCGGCAGGTTCTGCCGCGACAGGCACAGCGCGCTCGGGCCGTCGTGGCGCTCCAGCGCATGCGCCCAGGCGACCGTGGTTTCGAGCGCGTCGGCAGGCCGCCAGACGTCCAGGTCGGGGATCAGGCGCAGGCTGGGCAGATGTTCGACGCTCTGGTGCGTGGGCCCGTCCTCGCCCAGGCCGATGCTGTCATGCGTGAAGACGTGGATCACGCGCCGCTGCATCAGGGCGGCCATGCGGATCGCGTTGCGGCTGTAGTCGCTGAAGGTCAGGAAGGTGCCGCCGTAGGGGATCAGCCCGCCGTGCAGCGCCATGCCGTTCATCAGCGCGGCCATGCCGAACTCGCGCACGCCGTAGCTCAGGTGGTTGCCCGGCTGGTCGCGGCCGGCCGGCGTGCAGCCCTTGAAGTTCGTCAGGTTGGAGCCGGTGAGGTCGGCGCTGCCGCCGAACAGCTCGGGCAGGCTGGGCGCCAGCGCAGTGAGCGCGTTCTGGCTCGCCTTGCGCGTGGCCACCGGCTCGACGGCTGCTGCGGCGGCGGCGCAGGCGGCCGCCACCTGCGCCGACCAGTGCGCGGGCAGCGCACCGGCCATGCGGCGCTCGAACGCCGCCGCCTCGGCCGGGTGGGCGCTGCGGTAGGCCTCGAAGCGGCGCCGCCAGTCGCGCTCGTGCGCAGTGCCGGCTTCCACCGCGTTCCAGGCCGCGCCAACGTCGTCGGGCAGTTCAAAGGGTGCCGCCGTCCAGCCCAGCGCCGCGCGCGTCGCCGCCACCTCGGCCGGGCCGAGCGCGGCGCCGTGCACGTCGTGGCTGCCGGCCTTGTTCGGCGCGCCGCGGCCGATCACGGTCTTGCAGCAGATCAGCGTGGGCTTGCCGTCGGCGCGCAGGGCCTGGGCCTTGGCCGCCGCGATGGCGCGGTCCACGGCGTCGACATCGTGCCCATCGACCGCCCGGATCACCGACCAGCCCAGGGCCTCGAAACGCTTGGGCGTGTCGTCGGCAAACCAGCCCTCGACATGGCCGTCGATGCTGATGCCGTTGTCGTCGTACAGCGCAATCAGCTTGGCCAGGCGCAGCGTGCCGGCCAGCGACGCCGCTTCCTGGGTGACGCCTTCCATCAGACAGCCGTCACCGAGGAAGACCCAGGTGAAGTGGTCGACCACGCGGTGGCCGCCGCGGTTGAAGTCGGCGGCCAGCCGGGTCTCGGCCAGCGCCATGCCCACGGCATTGGCAAAACCCTGGCCGAGCGGGCCGGTGGTGGTTTCGACACCCGGCGTGAGGCCGACCTCAGGGTGGCCCGGGGTCTTGCTGTGCAACTGGCGAAAGGCCTGCAGCTCGGCCATCGGCAACTCGTAGCCGCTCAGGTGCAGCAAGGCGTAGAGCAGCATCGACGCGTGGCCGTTGCTGAGCACGAAGCGGTCGCGGTCGGGCCAGGCCGGGTTGGCCGGGTTGTGCTTCAGATGGCGGTGCCACAGCGCCACCGCCATCTCGGCCATGCCCATCGGCGCACCGGGGTGTCCGGACTTGGCCTTTTCAACCGCGTCGAC
The DNA here is from genome assembly GCA_964637205.1 of uncultured Rubrivivax sp. Taxonomy (GTDB): domain Bacteria; phylum Pseudomonadota; class Gammaproteobacteria; order Burkholderiales; family Burkholderiaceae_C; genus Rubrivivax. The sequence continues at coordinate 425 of CAZWUR010000087.1, read as the reverse complement.
GGCCAGCATGCGGAGGGCGTCGGCCATCCGCGCCTGAATGGGTTTCGCGCCCATCACAGCGCCCCCAGCGCACGCCGGCGCCGCTCCATCATGCGCCAGATGAAGGGCGTGAAGATGAGCTGCATCGCGAGCTCCATCTTGCCGCCGGGCACGACCACGGTGTTGGCGCGGCTCATCCACGAGTCGTTGATCATGTTCAGAAGGTAGGGGAAGTCGATGCCCTTCGGGTTCGCGAAGCGGATCACGCACAGGCTCTCGTCGGCGCTCGGGATGTCGCGCGCGATGAAGGGGTTGCTGGTGTCGACCACCGGCACGCGCTGGAAGTTGACATGCGTGCGGCCGAACTGCGGCACGATGTAGTTCACGTAGTCGGGCATGCGGCGCAGGATGGTGTCGGTCACCGCCTCGGTGCTGTAGCCGCGCAC